>NZ_KB891585.1 GCF_000373485.1 Dasania marina DSM 21967 | reverse complement strand
TACTGAAATCTGGCATCGTTGTTCATAAGTCAGTTGTTGGTAGGTTCTCGTCATCACTTCATCTCTTGCCGGAGAAAAAGGGTAGGAGCTTACCTTCAGCTGGCCCTTTCTTCTACCTAGTTAGATGATGCACTTCAGATTTGAATCCACGTAGCTTTATTACAAGTCGCTGTTTTTTTATCATCGTCAAAAACAACATCCGGCTCTAAGCGCGAAAGTGAAGCTCGTTGCTAGTAAATTGGTAATTTCTGTTGTTGCTTAAAGATGTTATGTGCTTTTTATACGGCGGTTATATATAAATTTGTGGCGGGCTATACAGCAACTTAAACTGGTAGATAAAGGTTAATACTTTTGCCTCGCTACAGTATGGGTAATTTATAGGTAATTACGCAGGTAGCTGTCTGCTGAAAGTTAGCGGATTCTGGAAGGCGCGGCTGGAACGGCTCGAGGCTAACTGGGGTTGGGCGCGTATATAAATCGCCAAAACTACAACAGAAATTCTGGCGATTATACTTGTTGCTCTACTGTTAAAAACAACAATTTATATATGGTGCCCAGAAGAGGACTTGAACCTCCACGCCCTTGCGAGCACTAGCACCTGAAGCTAGCGTGTCTACCAATTTCACCATCTGGGCAGATAGCTCAGAGCTTGCTAGCTCTGTAGAGGCGCGAAATTTACGCGTAGTGTGGGGGTTTGTCAATATTTTCAAGGGAAGGGGGTTGTTGAAATGAAAAGGCCGGCTCTGTTAAGAGTGTGAGCTTGTTGTGGGGGGAGTGGATTGACTGAAATAGCTTGAGGCTGTTTTGGCCCTGCGGGATTCGTCGCTGTGCGGATCGTAAGCACAAATTTTCGAACCAGGCGGTCAGCGTCACGCGCTGGTATGTACCACACAACAAGGTTCACTCTATCGAGGGTGTGAGTTTGTTGTTAGGGGGGATTGACTGGAATAGATGGGGGCTATTTCAGCCCGCGGTCAGTGTTTGTACCAGTTGTTACTGGTTTAGTCTCTAGCTGGCGCGGCGGGCAATACTTTACATTTTTAATCTTGAGAGAGGAACAGACGTTAACTCAAAGCTGACGCATATCCTTGCTACGCTAGGGCCAAAGACTTCAGGGCCTTTTGGAAATGGAATGCCTGTAACAAAAGTAATATGGTCTGATAAAAATCTATTGATTTCGGTACTTGCTATCAGTGCTCCATAAACGCTTATGTCTTGATTAATTGAATGTATAGGGACTCCAATATGGCAAAAGCATGAAATATAGTTTTTAATGTTTTCGAGTGCGATTTTTTTAAACGGGCTTGCATCATCATAAATCTTGTCGGGGGATAATCCTGAGGTATAGCGAGCTATTGAAAGAGCCTCGTTTTTTAAGTTGATAACTTTTGATGACAAGCTTAGTTCATATCCCATGCTGCGGTCCCAAACTTGAGAAAATAGGAATCTCGCTGTTGGCAATGCGCTTTCAAACTCAGAATTATTGGTGGTTAGGTCGCTCTTGAACTCTTTATAGAGTGATTCAAACTCTTTAAAGGTGTCATAATAGTTCGAGCGTCTATTTTCTTCGGTCTGCACTCTATAAAGTGTTTCTTGATGGGTTGACCTATGGTGCGCAACATAGATAGCTGTGAGCGGCCCAGATAGTCCCATTATTGTTAAGGGAACTGCGAATGATTTTGCCCAATAGTTGAAGCCGTCTGGCGACCAATCCCAAACCATGTCTGCGCCAGCGGACCACATTAGAACTAATCCAGTTACTACTGGGCAGACAAGCCAAACCCAAAACATTGTTGATCTAGTTAAACTTCTAACATCTTTGTAGCCTTTGTGCCTCATTAATCGTCTTCCTTGAGTTTAAGTTGTTGACTATCAGTCAGGTCTTTTCTGGCATTGCTCTAGCTATTTGAATTGATGATTTTATGGGTTGCTTAGGCTGCACCTTAGCTTTCCCATGGGAATGTTTTATTGTTTGTGGCAAATAATATATGGCGTTTGCTTTGGGAGCAAAATTAAATATTTTAGGTGGGTAAATACTGGGTAAAGTTTGCAGGCACAAAAAAGCCCCGCGACTGCGAGGCTTTAAGTAGCTGACTTGTCAGCGTTTTTTGGTACGACCGAGTGGATTTGAACCACCGACCCCCACCATGTCAAGGTGGTGCTCTAACCAACTGAGCTACGGTCGTATAAACCTTATAAACTGTTTGTTTAGCAAGCACTTAGCTTTGCTCAACAAGGCCCGCATTATAATGAGCTGCTCTATCATGCACAAGTGCTTTTACTAGCGACTAGCGACTAATTTCTAGAGACTATCACCTATTGTATAAAACTGTGCTGTTTCACTTCGGCCAGTTGGTCGCGGGTGGCTGCGGCGGCTTCAAACTCTAGGTTTTTGGCGTGTTCGTGCATTTTGTTTTCTAGGCGCTTGAGCTCTTTGGCCAGTTGGCTGGGGCTCATGCTCATATAGGCGGCGCTAGGTTCGGCCACTTTGCCAGCTTTGCGGTTGGTTTTTTTGCCGGGCACATGGTGGGCGCCTTCCATGATGTCTTTGACGTCTTTGTTGAGGCCCTGCGGGGTGATGTTGTTGGCTAGGTTGTGGGCGATTTGTTTTTCGCGACGGCGTTCGGTTTCACCTATGGCGCGCTCCATGGAGCCGGTGATTTTGTCGCCGTAGAGTATGGCCCTGCCGTTGAGGTTACGGGCGGCGCGGCCTATGGTTTGTATCAGTGAGCGGTCGGAGCGCAGGAAGCCTTCTTTGTCGGCGTCGAGTATGGCCACCAGTGACACTTCCGGCATATCCAAGCCTTCGCGCAATAAGTTGATACCTACCAGTACATCAAATACACCTAAGCGCAGGTCGCGAATAATTTCTACCCGTTCGATGGTGTCTATATCGGAGTGCAGGTAGCGCACTTTAACACCATGGTCGCTGAGGTAGTCGGTAAGGTCCTCTGACATACGCTTGGTGAGGGTGGTGATTAATACCCGTTCTTGCACGGCTACGCGCTTGTGTATCTCTGACAATACGTCATCTACCTGCGTGCCGGCGGGGCGTACTTCTATAACGGGGTCTAGCAGGCCGGTGGGCCTCACGACTTGCTCGGCGATATTGTCGGCGTGTTCGGCTTCGTATTTACCGGGTGTGGCGGAGACAAAGACTAGCTGCGGTACTTTCCGTTCCCACTCGTCAAAGCGCATGGGGCGGTTGTCCAGCGCCGAGGGTAGCCTAAAGCCGTATTCCACTAGGGTTTCCTTGCGCGAGCGGTCGCCCTTGTACATGCCGCCTAGTTGCGGCACGCCAACATGGGATTCGTCCACCACGACTAATGCGTCATCGGGCAGGTAGTCAAACAGGGTCGGGGGCGCTTCCCCGGATTTACGGCCAGAGAGGTAGCGGGAATAGTTTTCTATGCCGTTGCAGTAGCCCAGCTCGCGTATCATCTCCAAGTCGTAGCGGGTGCGCTGTTCTAAGCGCTGGGCCTCAACTAACTTGTTATTGTTGCGTAGTTGTAGCAGCCGCTCTTTAAGTTCTAGCTCTATGGCGTCCAAGGCGTTGATCAGGGTGCTGCGCTCGGTCACATAGTGGCTTTTGGGGTAAATCGTGATGCGCGGGACTTTTTGGAAAACTTCGCCGGTGAGCGGGTCAAAAATGGAGATATTGTCTAGTTCATCGTCAAACAGGTCTAGGCGCACGGCTTGGGCCTCCTCATCGGCGGGGAACACGTCTATCACGTCGCCCCTCACTCGATAGGTGCCGCGAGTAAAGTCTATATCGTTGCGGGTGTATTGCAGCTCGGCTAGGCGCCTGAGCACGGCGCGTTGGTCTATTTGGTCGCCGCGGTCTAGGTGCATCACCATCTTGAAGTATTGCTCGGGGTCGCCCAAGCCGTAGATGGCCGAGACGGTGGATACTACTATCGTATCTTTGCGTTCAATCAGGGCCTTGGTGGCCGATAAGCGCATTTGCTCTATATGCTCGTTAATCGAGGAGTCTTTATCTATAAAGGTATCAGAGGAGGGGACATAGGCCTCGGGTTGATAGTAGTCATAGTAGGAAACAAAGTATTCCACCGCATTATTGGGAAAAAACTCCTTAAACTCGCCATATAGCTGGGCCGCCAGGGTTTTGTTGGGGGCCATAATAATGGTGGGGCGCTGTATTTGTTCAATAACTTTGGCAATGGTGAATGTTTTGCCCGAGCCGGTTACCCCCAGTAGGGTTTGGCTGTGCAGTCCCGCGTTAATGCCGTTTACCAAACTTTTGATAGCGGTGGGTTGGTCGCCCGCTGGTTGGTATTTAGACACTACTTGAAAAGCTTTGGACATACACAATTACCGCGAATAAATGCGTGATTTTACACCAGCTTAGCCCGCATACTAAAGGTAAAACCCTGAAACTTGATTAATGATTAAACGAAAATGCGTTTTATTAGCGAAATAGCCAAAAACTCTCGGTAAAGAGGTTGACGACTGCGGAGTTGGGCTTTAATATTCGCGCCACATTGACGACATGAGATGTCGCTTGCCCCTTAACTCTGTTGCAGAGTTAATCAATGTTATCAAGGTGGCACAGTTTATTCCGACGTAGCTCAGCGGTAGAGCAGTTGACTGTTAATCAATTGGTCGTTGGTTCGATCCCAACCGTCGGAGCCAAATAGAAAAACCCAGCTTTTTTAAGTTGGGTTTTTTTTATGCCTGTCACTTTGTGCGGCTATTAGCTGTGGTGGCTTTGTTTTACTTATTTTGAGCTGTTTTTTAGTTAATTTTAGTCGATAAGGCTTTGTTAGGCGTGGACCAGCTTAGATAGCATCTCTAACCTTTAATGTTCATGGCCAGCAGAACTAGTGCTTAAAATGTTGTGGTAGTTGAGCCTATAGGTTTTGTAGAGTTCAAAAATTTCACCACTTTCTATCATGGTTTCCATAGTCTTTTCGTAAACTTGCATGAGTTTTATACCGCGCGGTGTATTGCTAAAAATAGGGTATAGATGTCTGTGGCTGATAACATCAAAGCGATAGCCATCCATATTTAGATTCATGCGTTTAGTACTTATTTCTAAGTCTGTAAGGTCATCAATAAGGCAGTCTATTCTGCCGGAATGTAATAATTTTAAGCCTTGTTGTGTGCTATTGAGGAAAGAAACCTTTTGGTGGGGCAGTGCTAGTGTTTGGCCGTACCCGTAACCGTTGATCCAGGCCAGTGCAAGCTTACTATTGCTGCGTATGCTTGGCCAGTTAAGGCCTGTAGCTTTAGGGTAGACCGCGGTTATTAGTGCGTTATTGAGCGGGTATAAAGGTTGTAGGATTTTTTCTATTTGATAGGTGTTTAATTTGGCGAGATATTGCAAATCATCGTCTGCTAACAATATGTCGGCCTTAGCTAAATTAATGTAACCGATGGCACGCTTAAAAGGCATGATTTGGGTTTTTACCGTATAACCTTCGGTTTCGTAAATACGTTTGATTAGATTGAAGTATAAGCCATGGCCATTTTTTTCGGTGTAGCCTAGCCACTCCTTAGCAACAACATAGAGGGTTTGGTGATGATTTTCGCCGTTACTGTGTGCTGCATAGCTGATACTGGGTAATAGCCCTATCAGTAATACTTTTAGCAGTCTATGCAAGGGCATTAGGGTAGTTACTCTCCACTGGTTTGGCTTTGTGGGTATAAACGTGACGGTCCCGGTTTAATTATAGAGCAGTATTTCGATCTAGAGTTGCTGCAGCAAGAATTAGCGGCACTAAAAAGCAGTTATTACACCACTAAAGCCTTGCTGGCTTTAATAATCAGATTATTATCCGGGCTGTGAGGCTTGTTGCTAATAGGCTAGATTATGCGTTTTTTAGTGGCTAAAGAGCGACATAATCACCAGCATTACTGTGACTCAGTTCCCGCTCTCTCATGGCCGGCAATATCATCCTGGCTATTAGGTATATTAGTCGCCTTTGCATCAAGTGACGGTGCAATACGCCTTACCACTATCCCTGCCGGTGATTCTTTTTTATCGGCGATGCTTATTAACGTATTGCTAATGGTGTTTAAAAAAGATGGTCGCACCGTTCCCGCATGTCGCCTGGATAATGACCACATAATGATAAGCCTAGCCGCTAGGCTAGGTGGTTAACCCATTCGCTTAGTACTATATGGGTTTTGACTTTGACAATGCTTTCTTGGCTAGCGATGTGCTCTCTAATGTGCTGCAAGCTATCCATGGGTTCGGCACATAGATATACCAATAAATCTATATCCCCTGAGATACCGTGGCAGGATTGCACTTCGGGTATGCGTTTAAAGATATCGATAATCTCACTGCAGCTTCCCCAGTATGGCTTGATAGCCGCGTATAACGCCGCTAGTTTCAGCCTTTTTATTTTTTCTGATACCGCCGAGCGGGAATGACTAATGCTGTCGGCAATATCTGATACCGATTGCCTGGTATCTTTGCGCAGGGCGACAACAAATAAGTTGATCAAATTTATCCACGAGCGCTCTCGATTTTCAATTTTCAATGTTAAGTTATTAACTTTAGTTTTCATTTTTTTGTTAAAGTAAAACGCAGGCTAATGGCGACGTTTTCACGGTGATTGCCGACAGTTTGTGGCGCTAAAGGCTCGTATTATTAGCGCTGTGTTAGGCGTTTATCGTGGTTTACGTTAAAGGAATATGCATGACTTTAGCAAGCCAAAAATGTCTTTGTTTGCTGTTTTTACTACGTTTTATTGAAAGTATAAGCCCGTGTCGATTATAGAGATTCTGCCCGCGCAGCTAGGTGAGTATTATCAGGCTATGACTAAAGCGCATGGCTCGCCGCTATTACTCTTAGATAGAGATAAGGTGCGTTCACGTTATAGGGAGCTATGCGAGGCCCTGCCTAGTGTTGAGCTGTACTATGCGATGAAGTCGCAGTGTGAGCCCGCTTTTTTAGAGGTGTTAATTGCAGAGGGGGCGGGTATAGATATCGCAACCAATGGTGAAATTGATATTTTGCAGCAGCTAGAACATCGTCCCAAGCAATTGATCCATACCCATCCCTTTAAAAAAGATGCCGACATGCGTGCGCCTTAGACTTTGATTGCAACACCTTTGTGGTGGATTGTGTTGAGGAACTGGATAAGTTTGCCGCCTATGCGGATAAGGTTGAGTTATTGCCGAGCCGGGTCGCTGCTTATCGGCGCCGTGTTTTTATTCGGTAGCGACGATTATGGGTGCGGCAGCTGCGGAAAAAGCGCAATGGTATTTTTTGGATGACGGCGTCTATGGTTCGTTTAGCGGTGCGTTTTATTCGGGTAATCGCTATCCGCTACAGGTGTTTGGCGATGCGGCGCCGCAGTGCAATACGGTATTGGCGGGGCCTACCTGTGATAGCGTGGACGTTATTTATGAAAACGTTATATTGCCTAAACTGGCTGTCGATGATGTGGTGGGGCCTTGTCTGGGGGCGTATACCACGGTAATGGCATCAGAGTTTAATGCTATAGCCAAGCCTAAGTTGTTAATTAGGGATGGCCATATAGCGGCTGTTAAACAGTTGCAGACTAGCCAGTCATAAAGCCGCAGTACTGAAAACACGGTTTTTATGCGCTAAGAATGCATTGTATGCCATAAAAACCGCTGTAATCAGCGAATAATTTGTCTACAAAACGGTAAACTTTAAAACTATCAAAGCGTTATCAAAAGCGGCTGGCGTTGTACACTTCTCCCTCAGGGGCTAATGTGTAGCAACATGTGTAACAACAGCGTGTTTTGATAGCGTATATCCTGTTTTATTGTGTGTTTATGTGGCGGAGACAATTATGGCAACCTGCGGTGAAGTACTGGTTAAAATTTTAGAAAACTACGGTGTGGATACCGTCTTTGGTATTCCCGGTGTGCATACTGTGGAGTTATACCGCGGCCTGCCCGACACCCATATTAAACACATCACCCCGCGCCACGAGCAGGGTGCAGGTTTTATGGCTGACGGTTATGCCCGTGTTAGCGGCAAGCCCGGTGTGTGTTTGATTATCACCGGTCCCGGTATGACTAATATAGCTACTGCCATGGGCCAGGCGCTAGCCGACTCTATACCTATGTTGGTGATTTCCTCGGTTAACCGCACCTATGAGCTAGGTATGGGCGAGGGCCGTTTGCATGAAATGCCCAACCAACGCAATGTAATGAGCGGCGTCTCGGTATTTAGCCACACCTTATTGCGCGCCGATGAATTACCGAAAGTATTGGCCAGAGCTTTCACCGTGTTTAACAGCGAACGCCCCGGCCCGGTACACATAGAAATTCCCATTGATGTCATCACCTCGCCTGCCGATCATATTGATCAAACCCTATTTGATTTACCCGAGCCGCCTGCACCTGCGCCACGCTCGGTTGCTCGCGCAGTAGCGTTATTAGCGAAAGCCCAGCGCCCCTTAATTGCCTTGGGTGGTGGTGCGGCTAATGCCGGGCCAGAGATTATCGCCTTAGCAGAGAAATTAGGTGCGCCAGTGGTGA
This sequence comes from Dasania marina DSM 21967, assembly GCF_000373485.1. NCBI lineage: Bacteria > Pseudomonadati > Pseudomonadota > Gammaproteobacteria > Cellvibrionales > Spongiibacteraceae > Dasania > Dasania marina. The sequence goes on along the minus strand of NZ_KB891585.1, from coordinate 668,018 downwards.
ATACCGTGAATGCCAAAGGCATAGTGCCTTATAGCCACCCGCTAGCGGTGGGCGGCTCTGGCTCTTGGGAGGCCATACGCAAAGAGTTTAGCGAAGCCGATGTGGTATTGGCGGTGGGCACAGAGTTTGGCGAAACCGATTATGACTTTTTCTTTTTGGGTGACATCACCATAGGCGGCGCCTTAATACGGGTGGATATCGATGCCAGCCAATTAACCCGCAATGTTAAAGCCCAGGTGGCAATTTTAAGTGATGCCAAATTTGCGGTAGAGGCCATCAATAGCCAATTGCTAGAGGTAGCTGCCGATAAAGCGGCAGGTGTAGCTAGGGCGGCAGCGTTAAAAGAAGCCGTGTTTAGCGTGCGCAACGAGCAGTATGCAGCCTTTTTTGACACCGTACGCGATGCCTTACCCGAGGTGGTGATAGCCGGCGACTCTACCCAGCCTACGTATTATGCTTGGGTGAGTTATGAAACTGAACACGCTAGGCGTTACTTTCATTCAGCCAGTGGCTTCGGCACTTTAGGTTACGGCATACCTGCAGCTATAGGCGCAAAGTTGGCTAAGCCTGAGTTACCGGTAGTGGCATTAATTGGTGATGGTGCTTCTCAGTTTACTATAGGTGAATTAGCCAGTGCGGTAGAGGCCGAAGTGCCGGTGATCTTTTTAATCTGGAATAACAACGGCTACGGCGAAATAAAACGCTTTATGGAAGACGGCAATATTGAGCAAATAGGCGTTAATATCTATACCCCAGACTTTATTGGTATAGGTAAGGCTTTTGGTTGTGAAACTCGCCAAGTTAATAGCCATGCCGAGTTACATGAAGAGCTAGTGGCTGCCAACCAGCGTAACAAACCTACGCTAATAGAATTGCCACAGGCGCAGTTTGTCGATGGCTATGCCTGAGCTATTGGGATTAAAGCCTGAAACTAAATGGCTAGTCGTTATCGACTAGCCATAGCAATTCGTTTAGTGGGTATTTGGTAAAAGGCTTAGGAGGGATAGCTCCACAGCTAATTTGGGTCGCGCTGGGATTAACCCGGTACTCGGTGTTTTAATTTTCTTAATTGTTTTTTAAATATGGCGGCTTCTGCCTTTCCGCCTTGCTGGGCGTGTTACTTTCATTTGCATGGGCGGGTTGAGACCGACGGGTCAAACGTAAAGTTTTATAGCGCATCAAATGATGGCTGATTAATTTCTTTGTGCTCAGCAAGATTAAAAGGTCTTGCTGGGCACAAAAATATCTGATCAGTCAAAAATGTTCGACCGCTAGGGTGTTATGCACTAAGCGATTGCGTGTATCGCTGCACTTTATCCAGCGCTTTTTCCAGCTCACCGATCCCTAGGGTGAGCGAGATTCTGACAAAGCCTTTGGTAGACGGGCCAAAGCCTTCACCGGGCAACACTGATACCCCTTGCTTGTCTAGCAGGTCGCTGGCAAAGGCAAAACCGTCGGCGGCGATATCGGTGATATCGACCATTAAAAACATACCGCCCTGTGGCGCTTGGCATTTAAGACCGGGCATGGTTTTTAAGCGCTTATAGGCGTAGTCGCGGCGGGTTTTGTATTCTTCGCGCATGCTGTTCATATACTCTTCGTCGTTTTTCAGCGCGAAGGTGGCGGCGTCTTGAATAAATTGGCAGCAACCAAAAACAATCGATGAGCTAAATTGCAATAGCTTTTCGGTGACGGCGGCGGGGGCAACACTCCAGCCTAGGCGCCAGCCAGTCATGGCATGGGACTTGGAAAGGCCATCAATAACAATGATGTTATCCAGCGAGGCGGCAGCGCGACGTATAGAGGTGTGGCGCTTATCGTAGGTAATCATGGAGTACACTTCATCGCATACCAGCCAGATATTACGCTCTAGGCAGTACTGGGCTAAATCAGCCAGCACTTCGGGGGCGATCATATTACCTGCGGGGTTACCTGGGGTGTTTAAAAACAGCACTTTGGTGTTGTCGCTAATGGCAGCTTTTACCGCGTCGGCATCGAGGTTGAAGTTATCGTGTACTTCTAGCGGTACGCTAACCACTTTCGCACCTATGGCATCAAAAATACCGTGGTAGCCTATGTACATAGGCTCGGGTACGACTATCTCATCACCATCGTCTAATAAACAGGCCATCACCGAGTAAATAGCATGGGTAGCGCCGGGGTAGATTAGTACCTCATCGGGGCTGCAGGGCTTTTGTGAGGCACGGGCCTCTATGTCGGCTATGGTCTTGAGCAGCTCGGCTTCACCGGCACCGGGTGAGTAGTGGGTGCGGCCTTTTTTGAGGCTCTCTATGGTGTGATTAATGGTGCTGTCTAGAGTGGCTAGATCTGGGTCGCCCACCGATAGCAGGTGTATGTCTTCGCCGGCATCTAATCGAGCACAGGCTTTATCATGTATATCCCATACATTGGAGCTGCGTTGTGATAGGCGTTGTATTGATTTGCTAAAAGTTAGGCCGGTAGTCATGAGTATACCTGTGTTAAGTGTTGGAATCTTAGTTAATGGTAGGCAATAAAAGGGAAATAGGTAGTTGAAATGCTGGCGCGTTACCGAATCTTTCGTTGAAAAACCGCCCTATAATCGTTGCTTATGCACCGCGGCGCTATAGCGTCGATTTATAGTGGTGAATGTTACTGACGGCGCTATTAGGTTGTTCCGCTGAATTCCGCATTACCGGTGATAGTGAGGTACTAGAGTGGCAGGTGGGCGCGTATTACCAACACCGTAAAATTAACTCTGAGTTTACTTGGTTTTCAGATTGGGTAGGCACCGTTGAAAGAGACAGAAGCAGCTTTACTATACCTAGAGCTGAATATGATATGGCGGTTAGTGCTTTTGATTTTGATGCTGACTTTGGTACTGAATACGCTTACTCCGTAGTGGATGAAAACACCAGTGATTCATGGGCGGTCTTTGGTCAGGCTGATTATGATGTCAATGATGAGTTATCTATCGCTTTCGCCTTACGTTACGACGAAGATAAGCGTGAATCTTTTGATGAGCGTCAAAAGGACGTATCTAAGGCCTCAGAAACCTTTAGCGAAACACAGCCTAAGTTACAGATTACCTATAACTGGAGCGAAGATATGATGACCTATTTCTCCGCGTCTAAAGGTTTTCGTAGTGGTGGTTTTAACGAATACGATCCCACTATTATTAGAACCTTCGATAAAGAAGTATCAGAAAATGTGGAGCTAGGTTTTAAATCGGTATTGTGGGGCGGCGCAATGACCTTAAGTGGTGCTGTGTTCCATATAGACATAGAAAACACCCAGTTTACCCGACTTAATTTAGATACCTTCACTTTGGAAAACTTAGGTATAGACGAAAGCACCTCACAAGGTGTTGAGCTGGAAGCGGTTATTCAGCCTATGGAGGGTTTACGCTTTAACCTAGGTTATGGTTATGCGGATTCAAAAATTGATAAATTTACCGCCACGGAAGATTACGGTGATATAGACGGTAACAAAGTTCCCGGCGTACATAAATACAATATCAATGCTGGCGTAGAATATACTACGGCTGTAAGCGATATGATGGACGCGGTGGTACGTGTAGATTTAATTCGCAAAGGCCCGCTGGCTTGGGAATTGGATAATGTTATTACTTCAGACACCTCTGATTTTATGAATATTCGTGCCGGCATACAAACAGAAAACTATGGTGTAACTCTGTTTGTTGAGAATGCCACTGACGAACGGGTAGCTACTGAAGATTTTTATGGCGCGGCAGGTGTGGCCCGTATGCCGAATATGCCTAGGTTTTATGGTGTAGAGGCTAGCTACAAATTTTAATGTGATGTGTTAGGTCTCACGTTGCCGCGCCATGAGTAATCATGGCGCGGCTTTTTTATGGGTGAGACCTATCGGTGGTTTTTTATTTACTTAGAGGGGGCGCTTAAGAAATTAGCGTTAATGATTTCTGTGGCGTTCAATTCTTTGCTAATGATATTTTTATGAGAAAAAAACTCGATATAGCGGTTTAATACTCTGTCTAGTGAACGGGCTGAACGAGGATTGTTAAAGGAATCTAGATTGTCTTCATAAGACATCAGTTTGATGCCTTTTAAGTCTACAGGTTTGTTGAGTGTTAGCGTTTTTTCAATAATCTTATTGCCGGCTGCAGGGTTGTTAAGCCACCACTCTACAGCTTCAAACCAAGCCTTAGTAAAGTTTTTGGCAGCCTGAGGATGTAGCGCTAAAAAGTCTCCGTGAAAGGCCACGACGTCAGGTAATAAGCCGGGGGCCTGGCGGCTGGTGTATAAGATTTTTGCGCCAGCGCTGATGGCCTCGGTAACAAAGGGTTCCCAGCTATGTACTATATCTACCTGCCGGCTTAGCAGTAGCTGGGTTGTTTCCGATGCATCTATATTAACTAGGGTTACATCTTCTATATTGTGATCGTAATCCTTAAGGAACTCAGTAATAAACAGCTCACCAAAACCATTGACGTTAATGCCTATGCGTAAGTTGTTAAGGTTTTTTGGCAGTGGTGACAGCGATAGTAAGGCATCACCGCCAGCGGATAAATCGGCAATTAAAATAATACGAGCGTTGGGTAATTGTTCTAGTAAAGAAAATATATCACCCAGTGCTATGCATACCGCATCAAATTGTTTGTCGACAAAGCGAGTTTGTAGCTTACTGACCCGGTCAAAGTAAGTGGATTTAACATTGAGCTGATATTTTTTGAAGTAGCCTTGTTGCTCAGCAATTATCAGAGGGTAGTACCCTGGCCATAAGTCAAAGGCTATGTTGATGTCAGTTGAGGGGGCAGGTGTAGTGTCTTGGGAAAATGTGGGCCCAGTTGATAAGAGTAAGAGCATCAAGCAGCGAAGCAAGAAAACGTTAGTCATTTAAAAGACCGCTTTTTTATTAGTTGTTTGCATAGGCAAATACCATTGTAGTGCTGGCTAAGTATAGTCAGTAAACGAAGTTTATAAAGCACGGAGTTTAGACGCTAACTTTAAACAGCTTACCTCTAACACTTTTCCTATAGGCCAATGGCGTTTGCCCCGTGAGCTTTTTAAAGCGCGAGCAAAAGTAGCTGCTATCGTGATAGCCCGATTGCTCGGCAACTTCGGCAATACTTAAATTGCTGGTGCGTAATAGCTCTTTGGCGGTATTCACTCTAAGGCTTTGCAGGTAGTCCGAAGCGGTGGCGGCAGTTGCTTGTTTAAAGCGGCGATTAAACGTGCGCATGCCCAGCCCTAGGGAGGCGGCGAGATCGCTAATGCTAATGTCTTCTAAGGCGTGATGTTGCAGCCACTCTTGCGCTTGAATAATGAGCTCGTCCTGGTGCAGGTTACTGGCGTATTCATCATAGGCGTGGCTGGAAAAGGATCGGCGTATTTCCGGCGAAAACTGTCCTTCTACTAAATGCGCAATCTCGGGGCCGAAGTGTCGCTCTATTAGATGCACAATTAAATCCGCTACCGAGTTAACACTGCCCGCGCAATAAAGGTTGTCAGCTTGGGTGATTAAATAGCGCCGCTTTAAATCAACCTTGGGGTATTGCCGTTGAAACTGCTCGCAGAAGTACCAGTGGGTGGTGGCGGGCTTGCCATCCAGCAGACCGGCCTCAGCCAGTAGGCAGCTGCTAGTGCCCACGGCGCAGATGGTGGCATCCTGGGCTGCCATTTGTTGCAGCCAGCTAAGCAGTTGCGGCTGCTTACGCAGAATTTTTAGAGGGTTACGCCACAGTGAGGGCAGAATAATTAAATCGCTGTGCTTAACATCTTTTAGCTTACAGGTGGCCAGTAGTTGTAGGCCACCTGCGGTGGCTATGCTGTCGGCTCCGGTGCTGACGATATTGATTTGCAGGGATTGGCGGCTGCGGTTGTGACTACGGTGAAAGTGGTCAGCAGCATGCAGCATTTCTAAAGGCAGGCTAATGCTAGAGGCTAGGCATTGGGGCAGAGCAATAAAGCTGACGGTGTACATGCAGGTCTCACGATGACATTTGGCAAAAAAGAACTATTTTATGTCTTTTTACTTATGTTTTAAAGTCGGTGCTGGGTCTACAATGGCCGTTAATTATGACGATTGGTCACGTTTTCTGTGATTTATCGATATTTGGACAATTAGGCGTAGGTATTATGACAAGCATTCCTCTTATTGTGGGCTTTGGTGGCGTTAATTCTGCCGGGCGCAGCTCGGGCCATCATGGTTATCGCCGTATGATTATCGATAGCCTATCCCAAGCTGAGGCGCAGCATACCTACCAAAACCTCGCTGCGTTGATGAATATAAGCTCATCAGGTGAGGATCTAAGTGAGGCTCAACGTCAGCACATACTGGATCATAGCTTAGTTAGGCGTATAGAAGATGCCTGGTTTAACCCCGACGCGGTAGTGTTTAACAAGCGCATGGCTATGGATGTTGATGCCGCAACGCCACTGACGTTTGAAACTAAAAGACGCAACCTACCCGATACCCTGCCTGCAGGCTGGGTCGTGACTGATTTAGCCGGTGCTACGGTTAAGGTAGAGATACACCAAGCCACTGAAATGTTAGTGCCCGACCCTAGAGCGACGGCAGTGAGCTCGGCGGGGCAGTTACCCAGTGGTTTTGAACCGGGTAAGCTATACCCTTCGCGCAGCCACCCCCGCGGCCTGCAAATGACAGTATTTGGTGCTTCTGATGCCTTGGGTAATCTGGGTATCGATTGGGATCTAGTGCGTGATCATGTGGCTGCCGATCAAATTAGTGTGTTTGCCGGTAGCTCTATGGGGCAATCCGATGCAGATGGCCTTGGCGGTATGATAGGTTCACGTTTTGATGGCCGCCGCGTCACCTCTAAAAACTGTGCCTTGGGCTTTGCCGAAATGCCTGCCGATTTTATTAATGCCTATGTGATAGGGAGTACGGGTACTACCGGTGCCACTCTAGGCGCTTGCGCCAGCTTTTTATATAACCTGCGTCAGGGCGTGAATGAAATACGTGAGGGCCGCTCACGAGTGGTGATAGTAGGCGGTAGCGAAGCACCGATTAACCCTGATGTGGTGGCGGGTTATGCTGCTATGGGGGCCTTGGCCACAGATGCTGAACTGATGGCGCTGGATGGCAGCGATACTCCCGATAACCGCCGGGCAGTCAGGCCCTTTGGCCATAACTGCGGCTTTACTATCGCCGAATCCGCCCAGTTTGTAGTGTTATTTGATGATGCCTTGGCGATGGAGTTGGGCGCTACCGTGTATGGCGCAGTCACCGATGTATTTATCAATGCCGATGGCTATAAAAAATCTATCTCATCGCCGGGTGTAGGCAATTATCTCACGGTGGCGAAGTCTATGGCGGTGGCCAAGGCTATCTTGGGTGAGCAGGCGGTACAGCAGCGCTCGTATATACATGCCCATGGCAGCAGCACGCCGCAAAACCGGGTTACTGAATCCCATATTTTGAATGAAGTGGCCAAGCAATTTGGCATTAACCAGTGGCCAGTCGCGGCGATTAAGTCCTATATAGGGCACTCTTTAGGTGTGTCTTCAGGTGATCAGCTGGTTAATAGCTTGGGCGTGTGGAATAAGGGTATCATTCCCGGTATTAACACCATCGACACTATTGCCGAGGACGTACACTGTAGCAACCTGGCGTTTAGTACCCAGCACCGAGAGGTGGGCGTTGAGGGTATGGATGTGGCGGTGCTTAACTCTAAAGGCTTTGGTGGCAACAATGCTTCCGCACCGATATTGGCGCCGCACATCGCCCACAAAATGCTAGCTAAAAAATACGGTGATAAGATTTATCAACAATATTTAAGCAGCAACGAGGCGGTTAAAGCACAATCGGCGGCCTATGATGCGCTGGCTACTAGTGGTGGCGCTGAGCTGATATATAAGTTTGATAACAATGTATTAGGTGGTAAGGACTTGAGCATGGATAGCCACGGCATAGGCGTGCCGGGTTTTGGTGCTCAGGTAAACTTGGATATAGATTCTCCTTATAAGGATATGCTCTAAGGTCAGCCTGATAGCCGCATCGTCAACAGCCAAAATGCCGCATAGCCTCGCTATTAGCGGCATTTTCTTTACCCTATGGATAAGCGCACTACACTTATAGCAACAGCCCTTCTGTTATTAGCTGTTGGAGGTAGTATGCGTAAATATATGCGCCACCCTGCAGATGTACCCATCCAAATCTCAGTAGACTTTGACGTTAGCGGTATGCCAACGACAGCCTGTGTTAGCGGTGAAATGGTCGATGTCAGCCAGGGCGGTATAGCCTGTGACATTGGTCATTACCTAGCTGTAGGTTGTCAGGTTTGCGTTGATATCACCACCGTGTCGCCGCAGTACCACGGTTTAGGTAAGGTGGTGTGGTGTAAGCCTCAAAGTAGTGGCTACGAAGTGGGTGTGTGTTTTTTGAATCAGCAGGAATCATTTCGCTCACGTATGGTGCAGCAGGTGTGCCAAATAGACGTGTACAAAAATATGATTTACGAACGCGAGGGTAGGTTGCTGGATGGTAATGAGGCCGCAGCGGAGTGGATACAAAAATACGCTGCTGATTTTTTGGGTGAAAGCCCAAGCTCAAACCCAAGCCTAAACTGAGGCTAAGGCCTACTCTATGGTTAAGCCTCGTTTAATGTACTTTTCTATACGTATGCCGTGCGAGCCGTTGGCCAATACCGTATTAATAACATAGAGATTATTTTCAGAACCCGCTTTTTTCTCTAAATTAACGACGGTTTCTTTGGTGGGCATTTTATTACTGTCGCGCACTAGCAATGCTTTGGGTAGATGGCGATGGCGATAGTTGGTGCTAATCACTATACCGACTTCGCCATTTTTAAGCTCTACGATACTGCCTGGTGGATACAGGCCTATGCACTCAATGAATTCGGTGACTAAGCGGTTATCAAATTTGGTTTCACGGTTTTGATACAGTACTTTTAAAGCTTCCAATGAGGACTGGCCAGTTTTATACACGCGCTCACTGGTAATGGCATCGTAGACATCGCATATAGTGACTATACGAGTAATTTCAGAAATGTTGCTGGATTGTAAGCCGCGCGGGTAGCCGCTGCCATCCAAGGCTTCATGGTGGCTATAGCAAACATCGACAGCACTGTGATGCACATCTTTATGATTCAATAAAATATCGCGGCCATCGACTGGGTGGCTTTTCATAATCTGAAATTCTTCCGCAGTCAGTCGGCCCTCTTTATTTAAGACCTCTAAAGGCGTTTTCATTTTGCCTACGTCGTGAAGAATGCCGCACAGGCCTAAGACGTTAAGCTCTTCTTCGCTGGCGCCTAAGTGTCTGCCAAAGGTCATGGCTAAAAAGCCTACATTTAAGGAGTGCTCGGCGGTATATTCATCTTTTTGGCGAATCTTGCCCATCCACAGTAACGCATCGGGATTGTGCATAATGCTTTTTACGCATTCAGATACGGTGGTTTTGACATCTTGAATATTAATGCCGCGGCCTAGGCGTACATCATCCATAAAGGAGCGCGTCAGTTGTCTCGCGTTTTTATGGGTGGCACCAGCAACCGCAAACGATTGCTTGTTGAGGGCGTTTTGTGGGTAAATTTTTCTGGCGGTGGGTTGTTCTAAAAGGGTGCGCTGTTCGCCTTTTAGCCACTGCTGTTCAGGCTCTTCTACATACACATAGTCACAATAGCCTGCCAGTGTATCGATATCTTCTAGTGACTCTATGCGAAAGCCCTGTAATAAAAAAGGCGTTTCCAACCAGGGCCTGTCCAGCTCAGCCACGTACATGCCTATCTTTAAGCCGGCAACAGGAATGGGGCGTTTAACATTGCTACTAACCGTACGGCCAGGTTTGCTGATGGTTTTTTTCACGTGCGCCCGAGGCTACTCCCTATTTTTATTGTTAAGCTAGCTAAAATTACGCTGACTGAATTATAGAGACTATTTGTGATTTGTACCAAACTCTTGTGTAAAGTTATGTGGAGTAACTTGATACAAAGCAAGCATCTCTCTACTATGCGTCCAGATGTTGACAGAGATTTTTTTATGAATGCGATAGATTTATTGTTGGGGCGCAATTCGGCGCCTAGAGTTTGTGAGCCCGCCCCTAGCGCTGAAGAATTAGATACGCTGTTTCAGGCAGCAGTGCGTGCGCCCGATCATGGCAGATTACGGCCTTGGCGATTTTTGACGATTAGTGGTGAGGCCCGCAGTAAGTTAGCAGAGGTCTTTGTTGAGGCTTTGCTGCAGCGCAACCCTGCAAGTACCGAGGCCGAGCAAGATAAAGCCCGCACTAGCCCATTTAGAGCCCCCTTGCTAGTGGTGGTAGTGGCCAAGCAGCTTGAAGACCCTAAAGTACCCGCTGTTGAGCAGTTATTATCGGCGGGCTGCGCTGCCCACAGTATTTTATTGGCGGCTCAGGCTATGGGTTACGGTGGCGTTTGGCGCACCGGTGATAATGCTTTTGATGGCACCGTGATGCGTCACCTAGGCCTGGCCAGTGACGAAGTGATCGTGGGGTTTTTGTATATAGGCACGCCAGCGAGGGCTTATAAGCCACTGCCGGTATTGGCGCTAGAAGACTACGTGCAGCAGTGGCCATAATGGGCTAAGCGCTGTGGCGTTAATTAATAGGTTTGCATAATGAAGCGCTCAACCATCTTTAGTACGCCGCTACTTAATAGTGTATTGACTGTTTTATCTAAAGTGATCTTGCGCTTGATAGGTTGGCGCATAGCAGGGCAGTTGCCGGCCACACCTAAATTTGTGTTAGTGGCCGCGCCACATACTAGCAATTGGGACTTTATCCTAATGTTGCTAGTGCTTTTTTCGGTGCGCGCAGATTTACACTGGATGGGCAAAGACTCCTTGTTCCCCAAGCCCTTTGCCGGTTTTATGCGTTGGTTGGGCGGGATAGCGGTAAACCGCAGACTAGCCAGTAATACGGTAGAGCAAATGGTGGCGCACTACCAAGCGCATGATGATTTGGCTGTCATTATGACCCCCGAAGGTACCCGTAGTAAGGTAACCACATGGAAGACCGGTTTTTATCATATCGCCCACGGTGCTGGCGTACCTATAGTGTTGGCTTATGTCGATGGTGCCAATAAAACGGTGGGGCTGGGTAAGTTATTTACCCCCAGTGGTGATGTGGAGCAGGACATGGCCGCTATCAAAGTGTTTTATGCCGGTTATCAGGGCATACGTCCTGAGTTAACCTGAGCGCGCACTTAATTGGTTAGGCAACTAAACTGATAGTGCAGTTGGTAATCGCTGGCTGCTATATATTGACTCCATTCTTTTTCTTTTAACCAGCCCTGCGGGCAGCGTTGCGCCAATTGCTTATGTAGGGCTGCGATCGCATGCAGTGTTTGCTCGCTGTGTTCAGGATTGTAGTGCGTGGATACGACCAAACCCTCTGCCTGTAATGCTATAGCGGCTGCTGTTTTAGGCTTGTTTTTCGCTGGCGGCTTGGCGACTTTTTTACTGCTGTGAAAAGAAGAAAAGTCTAAAGAGTCGGCATCATCAACATCAAATTCAGCATAAACCGCTGTAGATGTGGCGGCCATTAAACTGATTAATAATATGCGTATGAACATGGGTGGCTCCATGGTTAATGTGAGGGTATAAAAAAGGGGCGATAAACGCCCCTATATCATCGTGCGGTATAGGTCTAGAATTTAACTTCTATACCCGCCGATAAAACCGTGTCGTCATAAGTGGTGTCGGTTTCTACATCGGTCTCTATCATTGAGTAGTAGCTATACACTTTAACCTGCTTATTCAGCTTGTAGTCAGCACCAAAGGTGATTTGAGTAAGGTCCGTATCAAAGCTGCCAAAGTCATAGGTGCTCATGCCGTATTGGGCTTTTAATACGATTTTTTTAATGCCGTATTCGCCACTAACGATAAAACCTGTTTGCTCAATATCGCCGTCTGACTCTTCACCATCTTGAAAAATAATACCAGCTTTAGCGACGTCGCTGAGGGTAAAGTCAGCCGCTAGGCGAGTTAAGTCCCAGCCATCGACTTCGCTATCGTTAGCGATAGCTGCGTATAGCAAGTCGCTTTTATAGCTTAAGGCAATAGAGGTGGCATCGGCTAAACCGTCATTGGTTTCATTATCTGAGTTATCAGAATCTTCGCCGGGAATAAAGGCCGCAGAAGCGGTAAAGTTTTCAGCGAATGTAGGTGAGCTGTAAATTACAATATTAGACTCGCGGTTTTCGCCTTCTAATAAAGTTTTGATATCACCTAGTTGTAAATCATTAAAGCGGTCTACCGGCTTGCCTATTAGTTTAGTTGGGGTGTCATGCTTACCACCAATGATAGTACCCCAAGAGCCTTGTAAGCCTACGTAGATGTTGCGTTGTTTGAATTCGTCACCATCAGCATCACCATCATCAATGGCGACTTCGTATTCCATTTTATAAATAGCTTTCAGGTCGTCATTGATTGCAACACTGCCTTTAATGCCTATGCGTGAGGCATTGCTGGTGAGATTCCATTGGTCTTCATCGCCGGTTTCCAAATCCACTTGGTTAAGGCTGAGGTTGGCTTTACCGTATATTGTCATATCGTTTTCAGCTAATGCAGGGCTTGCAATGGCTACGCCACTTAATGCGGCAATGGTTACAGCTAGGTTGCTTATTTTCATTCGTCTCTCCAGATATATCTTTGTCGTTGTAATATAGATCACTAGTAACAGGGCGCGGCTGCTTTTATAAAAAACCGTTTGCTCTGTAATGCTGTGCATTTTGTGACTGTAATGTTGCAAGAATATGACAGTGGCTGGAATTATAGTGTAATTAGTAAATAATCTAGCGATTTAATACCGGTAGCTGCAAGAGGGCTAGTCTTTCATTGTGAGGGGCTAAGACGTAGAATACAGCGTAGTTTGGCTATGCGCGACAGCGTTATACTTATAAAAATAAGACCTGCTTTCTATGAAAAAACCACCTTTTGACATCCTGATCGAACAAGCTTCCGCTCTGTTGAATGTGACTAGGCAGCTCGATTATCGCAAAATCATTGCCCACGACAGTGCTGAAGTTAAAAAGCTACATAGTTTATTAGGCCGCTTACAGGCAGGTGACGCAAGCGCTAGCTTGGAGGCTGAAGAGCTCGTTGCCGAGAGCGGTGATGCCAAGGCCGGCCGGCAAATGGCGATATTAGAACAATTAACCTTGGAGGGTTTCGCCGACAGGCTAGGGCGGGTGTATAACAGCCGTTCTGAGAACCGCTCCATGGAGTTTCGCAAGGTTGCACATCGTAAAAACCTACCCGAGTTCGACATGATAGTGGCGGCAGATTATGCGCCAGGTGCGGGCTCGCACGGCATTATTATTACCCAGCATCATGTTATGTCAGTGTATTTAGCAGCACCCGAAGAGCAAAATGAGTGGGAGATATTAAAGCGTCGCCCCTATGACCGTATGGAGGAAATGGGGGAGTACGTTACTTTATTGTCGGCGGGCTTTGATTTACCGTAGTTTTATCCACAGTATCTGTGGATAAAACTGTGCACAACTTGTTTGCTTAATGCTGGCGGGCCTATAGGGCCTAGCATGTTAAGCATTGCTGTTTTTTTGCTCTTTCACATGTTTTTCTATATTAATCAATGAGTTAGTGCTTTTAGTTAAAGCGCATCATTATTATTTGGCTGCTTTTATCCCCAGCCTGCGCGGCGTCTTTTCCTTTGTGAGTAAAATTCCCGGCTTGTTTTCGGCTAATTGCTGCGCAGAGGCTTTATTGGCCTCGGTATATGCAACCGCTGGTGCAGGTTTCTTTGATGTATACCTGGCTTAAAATGGGCAGTGTGGGCTTGAGCTTATGCCATATCCACTGGGCCAGTATTTCACTGGTGGGATTTTCTAAACCTTCTATGTCATTGAGGTAGTTGTGGTCCAATTGCTCATACAAAGGTTTGAAGTGTTGTTTGAGTTCAGAAAAGTCCATCACCCAGCCGGTGTGTGGGTTTATGTCATCTTCCACATATATACGCACGATAAAAGAGTGGCCGTGCAAGCGCCCACATTTGTGGCCTACTTCAACATGAGGGAGTAGGTGAGCTGCTTCAAAAGTAAATTCTTTGTAGATTTCCATAGGTATAAAACTATCTAAGTGTGAATGCGGCGCCATAATAAAGGCCTAGAAAGAGACTGTATATCGAATTTTAAAATCCATACAGTAGGGCAGCTTATTGGCTGGCTAATTGCCGTGCAATGTGCCGTTTTATCCATCAGTTTTTGTATGCAAAACAAGCAATTAGCTTTAATTCACGAAAAAATATAAAAAATCCTAATACCCGTTTGACAAGCAAAGTGTTTACTGTAGAATGCGCCCCACGTTCGAAGCAGAGGGTGATTAGCTCAGCTGGGAGAGCATCGCCCTTACAAGGCGAGGGTCGGCGGTTCGATCCCGTCATCACCCACCATTCGAATGTAAAGTATTGCAAGGACCGGTAGTTCAGCTGGTTAGAATGCCGGCCTGTCACGCCGGAGGTCGCGGGTTCGAGTCCCGTCCGGTCCGCCAATGCAATAGAAGAAAGCCACCTGAGAGGTGGTTTTTTTATGTCTAGGAAAAGTAACCGAAATGAAGGGTTTACCTTTATTAGGTGTATGCGACAGACGCTTGAAGCGGGGTGATTAGCTCAGCTGGGAGAGCATCGCCCTTACAAGGCGAGGGTCGGCGGTTCGATCCCGTCATCACCCACCATTCGCTATAGCGTAGCAACCAAGAAAGTCGCAAAAAAGCCACCCACGAGGTGGTTTTTTTATGTCTGTCATTTGTCTATAGAGTCTTTTTTTGCGGTGAATCTTTATTACTAATGATTTGCTACTGCCATCTTCATTTAGCAATCTGCTCAATAAGTCACAGTAAATGCTGCTGTGCGCATTAAACTAGGCGGAAATGGCTGGTCGGGCGGCGTGTTATGCCGTTATTATTGCTGCTTAATAATAAGACTGCTATTACGGATGAGTGGGCGAGAGCGGGTATGACTACAGAAGCGATTATTTTCTTGGCAGATAATCATGTGACTAAGGAGATGTTATATCCTGAGTTTGAGGCGGTACTCGATAGGGTGGTGGGCATATCCGAGTTTGCTGGCCAGCAAGTGCCGGCGGTATACCTGCGTATAGATACCCAGCTGAATGTCACTGCAGCAGTTTTTTTTAGGCTGGGCTTTGATAGCAAAGGTAATGCCGATAACAGTTGGAATATTCCTTTACAGCATTTGGCCGATAAAGGTGCCAGAGGGCCAGATTTAGGTGCCGGCGCGATAAAGCTTTCCTGCCGCAGCCAGTGTGCGGTTTCCTGGCATCAGCGTGAGCTGTGGGACCCGGTGACTGATAGCAAGCCCACTACTTTTGAAAAAATTGCTGCCTTATTAAAGCGCAATCGTTTGGGTTTAACCGTAATCGAGCCGGAGCCTGTTGTGCAGGCACCGCAAAACATCCCCGTTTTATCCGAGCAGTTCTCCGCCGGCCAAGCTGCGCCTGCCAATGACGCTGTGCGTAAGCAGTTACAAGATGATTTTAAGCAGCGCCAAGCGACTCTGTTAGACGAACAAAAACTGCGTATAGCCACGCTTAAGTCTGAAGCTAGGGAGCATGTAGAAAAGCTGCATAGACACTACCGTTCCGAGGCGGCGGCATTAACGCTGAAAAATAGCGAGGCCTTACAGGCGCTGGCAAACGAAAAAAGTGTTAGTCGCCGTTATAAAGAAACCCTAGAAGCTCAAGCCCAGAACCTGCATGACGAGCGCGAACAGTTTCAGCAGAATGTGACGGCAGCCAAAAATATAGAGACCCAGCAGGTGGTAGCACTGGAGCAAAAATTTGCCGAGGAGTTGCGCGCCACTGTCGACACGGCTACCGCCGAGCTCAAAGAAATGCTGGAAATGCGCGAAGTGGAATTATTTTATCGCGAAGAGCAGCTGGGTAGCCTGCGTGAGGAAATTAGCCAATTACGCACCGAAAGGCAGGCTCTGCTTAGTGATGGTGGCGATAAATTATTATCCCGATTAGCGCAGGCAGGTATTACCTTTGTGGCTTATCAGCCGGGGCTGGATCACCTGTCAGTGCCGCAGTTAGATTTATTTGCTTACTTAGAATCCCCCTCCGGCTATGTCGCGGAGCGCTACGGGGTGGATCAGTCCTTATACGAGCAGTGGCTAGCCCATTATCAGTTGCCGGTTTGTCGCCATAAGGTGGATGACTCGGTGTGCGGTGAGCCCATTACTAAAGTTGAACGCCCTGCAGATTTTATTCCCAATGACAGTGACCGCTGTTCGCAGCATGACTTTGCTGCCTTGCATGCCGACAAAAAAGAACAGGCTTAGTTTTTATGTTAAGTCCTGCGCAAGCCTACGCGGCGGTTGAACCCATAGCTTACCCGCCTTGGCAGGATAGCCAGGTGGCGGTATCGGTATTGCGGCTAGATCAATTCTTCCCACAGCTATCGGGGAATAAATATTTTAAGCTCAAGCATAATCTTGCCTATGCCCAGGCGCAGGGTTATAGCCGGGTACTGAGTTTTGGTGGTGCCTACTCTAACCATATTCATGCCCTAGCCTATGCGGCCAAAGAGTGTGGTATGGAGGCGCTGGGGGTTGTTCGTGGTGAGGAGAGTGCAGCCAATAACCCTACCTTAACGGATGCGCAAACTTGGGGTATGGCGTTACAGTTTGTGAGTCGTAGTGATTATAAGCGTCGCGTGGATGAGGATTATCTACAGGGCTTACGGCAGCAATACCCCGATGCGTGGATTATTCCCGAAGGTGGCAGCAATGCCTTAGGGGTACAGGGCTGTGTCGAAATAGCGGAACATATACAGCAGGGCTTAGGCGACGGCTACGATACCGTTATGCTGCCCTGTGGCACCGGCGCAACACTGGCCGGTGTGGTGTTAGGTTTGCCGCCCAGTAAGCAGGTGTTGGGGGTGGCGGTGTTGAAGGGCGAGGGCTATTTAGAGGCGGAAGTGCAGGCGCATCTAGCTGCAGCGGCCACTACGCCTCATGGCCAGTGGCAGTTGTTACACGATTATCACTGTGGCGGCTATGCCAAGTGTGATCGTGCCTTGGCGCAGTTTATTGAGGGTTTTCCGCTGGCGCTGGAGCCGGTCTATAGCGGCAAACTTTTTTTTGCCTTGGATGCTATGATTCGTTCAGGGGATATTGCCCCGGGCAGCCGTATGGTTGCTATACACACGGGTGGTATGCAGGGCTTGCGAGGTATGCAGCCGCTAATGGAAAAATACCTATAGGTGGCCTTCTTACTAGGAGCAGCTTCTAACAGGCAGCTTTGCCACAGTTTGCTACGCTGTAAGAGTGTGCAGTAGTCGCTCCCTAGCGTATAAAAGAGACAATAATAAGCTATGAACAATATTGAACATTTTGATAAGCGTCATCTAAACACCCTAGTGCCGGTTAATGCCTTAACCCTGGATCACCTAGATACCCTGTTGCGTGAGTGCTCTATAGAGGTGATATGCAAAGGGCAGGCGCTTTTTGCCGAGGGTGATTACGATAATAACCATGTGTATTTATTAAGCGGTTCGGTTTCTATTTGGGCGGGCAAAGAAAAGCTGCGCAGCCTAGCTGCCGATGAGCCCGAGTGCCGTTTTCCGCTGTTGCATTATCAGCCTCGCCGCGAAACAGTGCTGGCTGAGCAAGATTGCCACCTGATACGTTTTAATAACGACCGCTTAGATGGCATGATTGCCTGGGATCAAGCCTGTCATTATATTACCCTTAGCGTCTCCTCTGACCGCGGCTTAGATGAAGACGCGCAGTGGATGACCACACTATTAAAATCCAATTTATTTTATAAAGTGCCGCCCATGAACATCGGGCAAATCCTCAACAAATTTGAGCCCTGTTATTTTTCGGCAGGCGATACGGTGATACGCCAAGGTGAAGTGGGTGATTGTTGCTACGTTATTAAGGAGGGTGTGGTTAAGGTGCTACAGTCCGCCGATGGTCGGCAAGCTCCGGTACAGGTTAATGAGTTAGGCGAGGGTCTGTGCTTTGGTGAGGATGCACTGGTCAATGATGCGGTGAGAAATGCCTCCATTATTATGGCTAGCAATGGCGTACTGATGCGCCTAGATAAAAAAGATTTTCACATCTTGCTGAAAATGCCGCAGGTGCAGCGAGTCAGTTTTAGTCAGGCTAAGTTAGAAGAGCAGGCGGTATGGGTGGATGTGCGTACTCAGGATGAATACGAAAACGGCCATATAGAAGGTGCGTTAAATATGCCGCTCAATATACTCAAGTTAAAGTCCCGTATGCTCGATAAAGAGACATTGCATATTGTCTACTGTAATAGTGGTAGGCGCAGTGATGCGGCAGCACATTTTTTAATGGATGAAGGTATTGAGGTACTGTCGTTAAGTGGCGGCTTCGAACACGCCGCTAGTTAGCGCGTGAAAATACATTCTGTGCCCCCTAGTGGTAAGATGGTGCTACGGGCATTGTTTTTATACAATGCCCGCCTATTATCTTATTGGCGTTATCAGTGTTATGCATCATTTTCAAAATATAGGCATTACCGGCAGGGATGGCGAAGGTGTACCTGAGTCTTTAAAGGTGCTCACTGATTTTTTAGTAGCCAATCAGTTAACCGTGATACTTTCTAGGCAAATCGCAGGCTTGTTCCCCAATAAAAATTTACAAATCAGCAGTAATGAAGAGTTGGGCGAGAGCTGCGATTTAATTATTGTGGTGGGCGGTGATGGCAGTTTGCTCGGTGCCGCCAGAATGTTGGCCAAATACGGTGTGCCGGTGTTGGGTGTAAACCGTGGTCGCCTAGGTTTTTTAACTGATATTAAGCCTGACGAAATCGAAGCCTCGGTTACTGAAGTGCTAAAAGGCAACTACAGCGTAGAAAAGCGTTTTTTACTGGACGTGGTGGTTATGCGTAACGGTAAAGTGATAGGCCAAGGTGATGCGCTCAATGATGTGGTGGTCAACTCGGGCACTTCGGCGCGGATGATAGAGTTTGACTTGGCTATAGAGAATGACTTTGTTTACAACCAGCGTTCAGACGGCTTAATTGTCTGCACGCCTACCGGATCCACCGCCTATTCTCTGTCTGGAGGCGGGCCTATCATGCACCCCAGCTTAGACGCTATAGGCATAGTGCCTATGTTCCCCCATACCTTAAGCAGCCGCCCTATAGTGGTGGATGGCAATAGTGAAATTAAAATCACCATACATGGCAGCAATCAAATACATCCGCCGGTCACCTGCGATGGTCAAGTGACCATAACCGCCAGCCCCGGCGACTGTGTTCATATACGTAAAAAGTCGCATAAGCTGATTCTTATTCATCCGCCGGGCCATAGCTTTTATGCTTCTTGTCGGGGCAAATTAGGCTGGAGTACACGCTTGGGCGATTAGCCTTAGTGGTGGTTGGGAGTTGTTATGGCGGAGTATGTAGTAATAGCGGTGGAGCTCAGTGAAGACTTGGCTGAGTTCAGTCGTCTGCTGTGGCAGCAAAAACTGCGGCACCGCATCGTGGTGCAAGAGGATAAGCAACTTCTGCTAGTGGCTAGTGAACAGGATGCCCAGCAGGTGGCACTAGCGTATAAATCCCTGCAAGAGGGGCCGTTGCAATGGCCGGAGTCAAAGCCGCTTTCCAGCAGCAAGCCTGCACCTTCTCCCTGGCGTTGTTTTTTGCGTTTACCCGTCACCTTAATTTTTATTGTGCTCAGTGTGCTGGGTTATTTACTGGTGCGCTTTGATGCGCAGTTGGGGCTGGCGGCAGAGTTAACCTTTTTTACTGTGGTCCGCGAAGGCGCAAGCTACAACCTGATCTTGTCTAAGCAGGAGTTATGGCGGGTATTAACCCCGATTTTTCTGCATTTTTCCCTGCTACACGTGGTTTTTAATACGCTGTGGCTGTGGGATTTAGGGCGTAGGGTTGAATATATACAGGGCAGCACCAAGTTATTGGGCTTGATATTATTGGTGGCGCTGGGCTCAAACCTAGCGCAGGCCATGGTTGCCGGGGCAGCTATTTTTGGTGGTATGTCGGGGGTGATTTACGGCCTACTAGGCTACGGCTGGCTGTGGAGTGTACTAGTGCCGCACAAGAGTATGCATATTCCCAACGCCATTGTAGTCTTTATGTTGGTATGGCTAGTGCTATGCCTCATGGGCTTCACTCGTTTGTTGGGCTTGGGCGAAGTGGCCAATGCCGCCCATGTGGGAGGCTTGTTAATGGGCTTGTTGATAGCAGGTGCCGCGGCATTTATAGATCGTCGCAGTAACAGTAGCAAGCCATAGCCGCTGATAGGGTGGTATAATCCCGCGCTGTTATAGATGCAATGTGGTAATTCCAATGACGAAGCAAACCATGGGCTACGATGAGCTTGTCGCCCAACTCACTCCCGATGTTTATCAAAATTTTAAACGTGCCATAGAAATAGGCAAATGGCCTGATGGCCAGCTTGTCAGTGCCGAGCAAAAAACCCACTGCATGGCGGCGGTTATTGCCTATGAGCAAAAGCATGTCAGCGCAGAGCAGCGCGTAGGTTACATAGACCGAGGCAGCAAAGCTGAGGGCGAGCAGTGTGACGACCAGCCCGACCCGCTAGCCATTGAGCCTCTTAAGTGGCAATAAAGTAAGTGGCAATAAAGTAAATGGCAGTGAAGTAAGTGGCAGCAAAGTAAGTGACAGTAAACTTGTAGCAGTATGCCCGTAGAAGTAAGTCCGTAGTCATCAATAACGAATAACATCACTCAGGAGAAGTCGGTTGCCAGAACTCATAGCCGAGGGCGCTTTGCGCAAAATGCAAACCTCATTACAGCAAGTCGATGGTCAACCTATGGTGGCCTATACCCTAGCCATAGGTGATCACGCTATAGACATGAATGCGCTGGTGGGTAAGCACATCAGCCTACAGTACGAGGGCGGTATTTTTTGCCAGCACTGTGGTCGTAAATCTAATAAGAGTTTTAGCCAAGGCTTTTGCTATCCCTGTTTTAAAAAGCTAGCGCAATGTGACACCTGCATTATGAGCCCCGAAAAATGCCATTACTTTGCCGGCACCTGTCGCGAGCCAGAGTGGGGTGAGGCCCATTGTATGCAGGATCACTATGTGTACTTAGCCAACTCTACTGGCGTGAAAGTGGGCATTACCCGTGGCAATCAAATCCCCACCCGCTGGATGGATCAAGGTGCGATACAGGCCTTACCCATATTCAGAGTGTCTAATCGCCTGCAATCGGGGCTGGTAGAGGTGGTGTTTAAAGATCATGTGGCTGATAAAACCAATTGGCGCAAAATGCTCAAAGGCGAGGTAGAGCCGCTAGATTTAATCGCCAAGCGCGATCAGCTCTTTGCTGAATGCCAAGGGCAAATCAATGAACTGCAACAGCAACACGGGGTGCAAGCGATACAGATGCTTAGCGATGCCGAGCTGGTAGACATAGACTACCCTGTACAAACCTACCCAACAAAAATCACTTCCTTGAATTTAGATAAAACCGCTACCGTAGAGGGCGTGTTACAAGGTATTAAAGGCCAATATTTAATATTAGATAGCGGCGTGATTAATATACGAAAATTTACTGCCTATCAAATTCAATTGTTTGCTTAAGCTAAGCTGGCCAGCTTAGCTTACATCGTGGAGCCTAGTATGCGTGATTCACAACCCAAAACTATTTTTTTAAAAGATTATCAAGTCCCCGAGTTTTTAATTGACCACAGTGACTTGCATTTTACTTTAGCTGCCGAGGAGACTACGGTACGCTCGCGGCTAAGTATGCGCCGCAATGCCGAATCCACTGTGCAGGATGCTAGCTTAGTGCTACACGGCCAGGATATGCGCTTGCAGTCGGTGTCTGTTGATGGGCTAGCGTTAGCGCCAGAGGCTTATAAGGTCGATGAAGAGACGCTAACGCTATTTACCGTTCCCGATAAATTTACGTTGGAATGTGTTACCGAAATCAAACCACAGCAGAATACCTCTTTAGAAGGCCTGTACCGCTCATCCAAAATGTATTGCACCCAGTGTGAGGCTGAAGGTTTTCGCAAAATTACTTACTACCTAGACAGACCTGATGTCATGTCCTTGTTTACCACCACCATAGTGGCGGATAAAACTAGCTACCCGGTGTTGTTATCTAACGGTAATAATGTGGCCTCGGGTGAAAACAGCGATGGCAGCCATTGGGTAACCTGGGAAGATCCCTTTAAAAAACCCGCCTATTTATTTGCGCTGGTAGCTGGTGACTTAGCATTTATAGAAGATAGCTTCACCACCTGTAGCGGTAAAGACGTGACGCTGCGCATTTTTGTTGAAGCCAAAGATCTGGATAAATGCGATCACGCCATGCAGTCGTTAAAACGCTCTATGTTGTGGGACGAAGAAACTTTTGGTCGCGAATACGATTTATCTATTTTCAATATCGTTGCGGTAGATGACTTTAATATGGGGGCCATGGAAAACAAAAGCCTCAATATTTTTAATACCTCCTGTGTGTTAGCTAAACCCGAAACCACTACCGATGCCACCTTTCAGCGGGTAGAGGCGATAGTCGCCCACGAATATTTTCACAATTGGAGCGGCAACCGGGTTACCTGTAGAGATTGGTTTCAGCTGAGTTTAAAAGAAGGCTTCACTGTTTATAGAGATGCCGAGTTTTCCTCCGAGATGGGTTCACGCACCGTCAAGCGGGTAGAGGATGTTAATTTTTTACGCACCGTACAGTTTGCCGAAGATGGCGGCCCCATGGCGCATCCCATACGCCCTGAATCTTTTATGGAAATTTCTAATTTTTATACCGTTACCGTGTATGAAAAAGGCGCTGAAATTGTCCGCATGATTGCTCACCTATTGGGTGATGCGCTGTTTAGAAAAGGCAGTGATTTATATTTTGATCGCCACGATGGCCAAGCAGTCACCTGTGAAGATTTTGTTAAGGCCATGGAAGATGCCAGCGGCAAAGATTTAAGTCAGTTTAGGTGTTGGTATTCGCAAGCGGGCACGCCGCAGTTACATGTTACGGGCGAGTATTCAGCAGAACATAGCCGCTACACCTTAACCGTTAAACAGTATTACAAAGCGGCGCAGCAACACAATCAACCGGTTCATATACCGCTGGCCATGGCATTGCTGGGCGAAGCGGGCGCTTTGCGTTTGCAGTTACAGGGTGCTGCACCTAACCCCGATACCGCTGACAACACCGAGCTGGTGTTGGATGTGACCGAGGCTGAGCAACAGTTTGTATTTGAAAACATACCCGAGCAACCGGTGCCTAGTTTGCTGCGTGGTTTTTCCGCACCGGTGCAGCTGCAGTTTGCCTACAGCCGCGATGAGTTAATGTTTTTAGTGAGCAACGATAGCGATGGTTTTTGTCGCTGGGATGCCTGCCAGCAGTTGGGGGTGTTAGCGCTAAAAGATATGATTGCCGCCCATCAGGCTGGTGAAGATATGCAATTAGACCACCGCTTGATTACCGCCTATGAGCACTTGCTCACTGATGAGTCGTTAGATAAATCGATGGTGGCGCTAATGTTAAGCCTGCCCTCTGAGGCTTATATGGCTAGCATTATGGAAAAGGCCGACGTGCAAGCTATACACGTGGCCCGCATGACTGCCAGAGTTGAAATTGCCGAGCAGTTGCAAGAGCTACTGTGGGATAGTTATAACGCTAATGTGCTAACCGTGGCTTACCAAGCTGATGAGCAACAAATTGCCGCGCGTAGTCTTAAAAATACGGCCTTACATTATTTAATGCTGTTGGAAAATGAACAGGTGTTAAATTTATGTTTGACACAATACCAGCAAGCACAAAATATGACAGACAGCATGGCCGCTTTAGCCGCCTTGGTGAACAGCTCATTTGAACAACAAAAACAAAACGCTTTAGCCGATTTCTACCAGCGCTGGCAGGCTGAGGCCTTGGTGGTTAACCAATGGTTATCGGTGCAAGCAGGTTGTTACTTGGCAGGTACACTGGATAGGGTGCAGGCCTTAATGGCGCACCAGGCCTTTGATATTAAAAACCCCAATAAAGTACGTTCAGTGATAGGGGCCTTTACCGCTAACGCAGTCAATTTCCATCAAACGGATGGCAGTGGTTACCAGTTTTTGGCGGATCAAATCATTATCCTCAATACCTTAAATCCACAAATTGCCGCGCGCTTATTGGGGCCGCTCACTAAGTGGAAACAGTATAA
Source organism: Dasania marina DSM 21967 (assembly GCF_000373485.1). Classification (NCBI taxonomy): domain Bacteria; kingdom Pseudomonadati; phylum Pseudomonadota; class Gammaproteobacteria; order Cellvibrionales; family Spongiibacteraceae; genus Dasania; species Dasania marina. The sequence goes on along the minus strand of NZ_KB891585.1, from coordinate 643,888 downwards.
AAATGACAGTGCAGCGCTAATGCGTGACGCTTTGCAGCGCATTATGGGAGAGGAAAAACTATCCAAAGATGTCTACGAAGTGGTATCGAAAAGCTTGCAGGCATAAGTTGCTGTTGCCCGCTTGCGCTGTGATGGTTTCGTTGTAGTTGCAGATGTAGTTGTACGAGTTAGTAGGGCTAAAGATTAACCCTACTAACTATCAACGGATACCACGATATTACGGCCTTGTTGTTTGGCTTTATACATTGCTTTGTCGGCGCGATTGAATAGCTCGAAGGTTTTGTCTTGGCTTTGTAGGGTGGCCGCGCCTATGCTGACGGTGACTTTCATTGTCAGCTCTTCATGCGCAAAAATAGTTTCGGCAACGCTGCTGCGTATGCGTTCGGCTATCTGCAGGCAACCATGGCTGTTGGTTTGGTTTAACAGTAATACAAATTCTTCGCCGCCATAACGATAGCAAGTGTCTGTTTCGCGGCAGCACTCGCTAAGCGTGTGGGCTAGGCCTGCTATGACTACATCACCAGCAGAGTGGCCGTATTTATCATTAATCTGTTTAAAGAAATCAATATCCAGTACTAATAGTGAGAAAGGGTGCTGGTGTCTTTTGGCTAAGCTTACTTCTCTTTCCAGTGCCGTTTCTAAGGCGGCGCGATTGCCTATTTGGGTTAGCGAATCTTTCAGTGCTGCTGAGACAGCTTCTTTATAGAGCAGGGCGTTGCGTATGGGGCACACTAGGCTGCTGATCAGTGCTTCTATAAAGGTGAGTTCGTGGCTATTGAATGGTTTGCTGCGGGTTAAGATTAAATCCCCTAGGCGGCTGCTATTAATTTGCAGGCTGTAATGGCAACTGTGTTGGCGGCTGCTGCCGTAATCTAACACGATACAGCTGTCCTCATTGCGATAACCTAAGCTGTCCACGGCTAAGTGTTGCTGCACTTCGCTGTGGAATAGGTGCAGTATTTTTTCCAGCTCTAGGCTGGTTTGTAGTAACTGGCTGATGTGCAGTTGCAGGTCTTGGCTAGACAAAACGTCGCGGCCGGGGTGCTGTGGCTCATGCAGTGAGCCAACAGCGCCCTCAAAGATAAAGTTCTCTGTTATGAGTTTGCCAGGCTGGCGTTGTAGGGTGTTTGCCATGGGGTTAGCGCCTTTGATTCATTGCATCTGCCTGCAGCGCTTCCATTCCGCTTTTATAGGCTTTGTGTTGAATAAGCGAAAACCATGCCAATTGCTCTCTATTATCGTAACTTATTGAAATTGTTTGAGTTGTTGAGCGAGGGCTTAGTGCGATGACGGTATTTTGGCGGTCAATGCGGCAATGCCATCCCTGCCGTTAGCCAATTTGCTGCCGCTAGAGTTTGCCGCTGGGCTGAGGGCTGGGAGTTTGAGTGCTAAGGGCAATGCGAGGAGGCGGGCAAGGTGAGGGGTCAGGTCCGAAAATAGGAAGGGGCCCAGCTAGGCAATGTTGCCGGGCTGTTTAGGACTAACCTTGGGCGTTGATAATCTGGCCGTTAAGTTCGGCGCTGTCGGCACCCATTAAATACAGGTAGCTAGGCATAATGGCTTCGGGCTCGGGGTTGTTGGTGGGCTGCTCGGCGGGGTAGGCGCTGCGGCGCATATCGGTGTTGGTGGCGCCGGGGTTGATGGCGTTTACCCGGATATTACTGGTGTTAGCCAGCTCGTCGGCCAGCACTTGCATCAAACCCATGGTGGCAAATTTCGATACCGCATAAGGACCCCAATAGGCGCGGCCTTGTTGCCCCACACCCGATGAGGTGAAAATAAGCGAGGCGCTATCGCTGGCTTCTAGCAGTGGTAGCAGGGCTTTGGTAAGCATGAACTCAGCGTTGACATTAACCTGCATCACCTCCTGCCAGATATCAACATTGCTCTGTGCTATGGGCTTGCGATCGCCTAATACGCTAGCGTTGTGCAGTAGGCCATCTAAGCGGCCGAAGTTTTGCGCTAGGCTATCGTGCATGTCTTGGTAGTCGCTCATAGTTGCACCTTTGAGGTCCAGCGGATAAATCGCCGGCTGCGGGTAGCCTGCTTGCTCTATCTCATCGTATACCGCCTCCAGCTTGGCGATGGTTTTACCTAATAAAATTACCGTGGCACCGTGGTGGGCAAAACTGAGGGCAGCGCTGCGGCCTATGCCGGCACCAGCACCGGTGACTAGGATTATGCGATCTTTAAGTAGTTGTGCGGGGGCTTGGTAGTGTTGGGCGGTGTTCATGAGGGTCTCTTGTAGTCTGGCGGTTTTATAGTGAGAACAGTTGTTTGTTTTGCAGCAGTGGCAGCAGTTCGCTGGCGTGTTCGACTAAGTAATTGGCACCCCAGCTGTGGGCAGGGTCGCTGTGGTCTATATAGCCGTAGTTGGCGGCCACGGTTTGCATGCCTGCGCGCTGGCCTGCTTCTATGTCGCGGCGGTGGTCGCCCACATAAAGGCTGCTGGCGGGGGTTATATTGAGTTGCTGGCAGGCTAAAAATAAGGGCTCGGGGTCGGGTTTGGTGGCGCTAACATCGTCGGGGCAAACCACGGTGCCGCAGCGTTGCGCTAGTTGCAGCTGGGCTAATAATAGCTCGGTGTATAACCGGGGTTTGTTGGTGACTATACCCCAATGTATGTTTTCGCTTTCCAGCCAGTTGAGTACGTTTTCCATGCCGTCAAAGAAGGTGGTTTTTACCGCGATATGATCTATGTATAGCGCCAGCAGCTCGTTGCGTAGGCTTTCAAAATGCGGTGCATCGGGCTCTACCCCCGAGATCAAGGTGATTAGCGCACGCGAGCCGTGGGATACCGTGTTGCGCACACTGGCGTAATCCTGTTGCGGCCAGCCATGGCGCTGGCACAGCTGATTAACCACCACAAAAAAATCCGGGGCGGTGTCTAGTAAGGTGCCATCTAGGTCAAACAGTACGGCTTGTAGTTGTATCATTCTGCTAAGGGCTTGCGGGTGTGTACTAAGTAGTTAACATCTACGTCGCCGTCTTTTAAGCGATACTGCTTAGTGATGGGGTTGTAGACCATGCCTGTCATATGCTCTAAGTGTAAACCCGCCTCGCGTATGGCGCTGGCCAGCTCTGAGGGTTTAATAAATTTGGCGTAATCGTGAGTGCCTTTAGGTAGCAGTTTAAGCAGATACTCGGCACCGATAATGCTAAACAAATATGACTTGGGGTTGCGGTTGAGAGTAGAGAAATAGATATGGCCGCCGGGCTTGCATAGTTGGGCGCAGGCTTTGATGACCGAGCTGGGATCGGGTACGTGCTCCAGCATTTCTAGGCAGGTGACGACATCAAAGCTGGCGGGGTGTTGTTCGGCCATTTCTTCGGCAGTGCATTGTTGGTAGTCAATAGTCACTTGGCTTTCTAAGGCGTGCAGCTTGGCTACCGCTAGCGGGGCTGCGCCCATATCGATGCCGGTCACTATGGCGCCGCGTTGGGCCATGGCTTCGCTTAAGATGCCGCCGCCGCAACCGACATCTATAAGGGTGCGCTGGGCTACCGGTGAACGCTCATCTATATAGTTGGCGCGCAGCGGGTTGATTTCGTGCAGTGGCTTGAACTCGCTGTTTCTATCCCACCAGCGGCTGGCTAAGGCTTCAAATTTGGCAATTTCCTGTGGGTCTACGTTGCTCACGCTGTGCTCTCTTATTCGTTGTGCCGCTGCAGTTTAGTGCTATGCGGGTTGAATTTTATCACGCCACTGCTGGGCTTTTTGTGCCAGTTGGGTGAGGTTTATCTGGGTGGGCTGGCGATTATGCAATACCTGGGTGCCCGCTATCCAGCTGTGTTTAACATTGCCGGCGCTATGGGTGTAAACCAGCTGCGAGATGGGTTGGTAGATAGGCTGCTGCTCTATATTACTCATGTCTATGGCGATAAGGTCGGCTTGTTTACCTATTTCTAAGCTGCCAATTTTATGGTCTAGCCCCAGTGCTTTGGCACCAGCCAAGGTGGCCATTTCCAGTGCCTGCCAATCGCCCAGTGCGGCAGCATTGCCGCTGGTAGCTTTGGCTAATAACGCGGCGATGTGCATTTCGCTGAACAAATCTAAGTTGTTATTACTGGCGGCGCCATCAGTGCCCAAGGCGACATTAATATCTAGTTCCAATAATTGCTGGGTGGGGCAAAAGCCGCTGGCCAGCTTTAAGTTGGAGGCGGGGCAGTGCACCACGTGGGCGCCGCTTAGGCGCACTAACTCTATGTCGGCGTCGTTTAAAACCGTCATGTGTACCAGCTGGGTGCTAGGGCCTAGCAGGCCTAGGCGGTTAAGCCTAGCCAGCGGGCGTTCGCCATCCTTGTTGATGGCGTCGGTCACTTCCTGCTGGGTTTCGTGGCAATGTATTTGTATGCCTATATCTAGCTCGGCTGCCAAGGCGGCTATGCGCGACATAGGCTGGTCGCTCACGGTATAGGGGGCGTGGGGGCCAAAGGCGAAATTCAGTAGTGGCTGGTGCTGCCATTTCTCGCGGGCAGCTAGGCCTTTACTGATGTAGTCATCGGCATCGCTGCCCCAGGTGCTGGCAAAGTCCAATACGGGAAAGCAAAACTGGGCGCGTATGCCGCTGTCTTGCACCGCTTCGGCGGCGGCATCGGGGAAGAAATACATGTCGCTGTAGCAGGTGGTGCCCGAGCGCAGCATTTCGGCTATGGCCAATAGTGAGCCATCTTTAACAAATTCAGCATCTACCCATTGCGCTTCGGCAGGCCAGATGTGGTTTTGTAGCCAGTTGTGCAAGTCTTGATCGTCGGCCATGCCGCGAAACAGGCTCATGGCGGCGTGGCCGTGGGCGTTCACTAGGCCGGGCATGAGTAGTTGTTGTGCTAGCTCATGGGTGTTGGCGCTGCAATATTGTTGCTTGGCTAGTTTGGTGGGTAATAGGTCGACAATAACGCCATCTTTTATTGCGATGCTGTGATGTTTTAGCTGGGTGTTGGCGGGGCGTATGGGGATAATCCACTCCGCGTGTATTAAGCTGTCGACGGTTTGCGGGCTGTTGCTGTTCATTAAATAAGCGATTTCTGTTGGGTTACCAGTGAGCGATTTTGCAGCGGCCGGTCGCCCTGCAAACGAATGCTCGCGAGTATAACGGTATTTAAAGCTAAAGGTGTACTGCTGGGGCTAAAACTCTAATGCTGGTAGCGGTTTAGGGCTTAGACAAAAGCGATTAAGAGCTGTGGGTTTACTGGGGTTTTATGGTATGATTTCGCCTTTGTGTAAGGGGGCCTAGCCCTGTTTTTGTTTGTCTATTTTATTGGTCTATTGATTAACTTATTGATTAGTCTATACCGGCCCTGATACCGGTGTGTATCAGGGGTGGGTAAAGCAGCGGTTGCAGTTAATCTGTGGTCGTTCAATTTATAATAAGGAACGCCGAGTTTTATGGGTGATATAAACAACGAAATCCTGCCAGTTAACATCGAAGATGAGCTGAAACAATCCTATTTAGACTATGCGATGAGCGTTATTGTTGGGCGAGCCTTGCCCGATGTGCGCGATGGTTTAAAGCCTGTTCACCGCCGTGTGCTATTCGCCATGAGCGAGCTTAACAACGATTACAATAAAGCTTATAAGAAGTCTGCCCGTGTGGTGGGTGATGTTATTGGTAAATATCATCCGCATGGCGACTCGGCGGTTTATGACACCATTGTTCGTATGGCACAGCCTTTCTCGCTGCGGTATATGTTGGTCGATGGCCAGGGTAACTTTGGTTCCGTGGATGGCGATTCTGCGGCGGCGATGCGTTATACCGAAATTCGTATGCGCAAACTCTCCCATGAGTTACTAGCTGATCTGGAAAAAGAAACCGTCGATTGGGTACCCAACTACGATGGCTCTGAAATGATGCCAGCGGTAATGCCTACTAAGGTGCCTAACTTATTAATTAATGGCTCCTCCGGTATTGCTGTGGGTATGGCGACCAACATTCCTCCCCACAACTTAAAAGAAGTGGTTACCGCTTGTTTGGCCTTAGTCGATAACGAGCACCTCAGTATCGATGAGCTGATGGAATATATCCCCGGCCCCGATTTCCCAACCGCCGCTATTATTAATGGCCGCGCCGGGATTCTGCAGGCGTATCGTACCGGCCGTGGCCGTATTTATATACGCGCCAGAGCCGAAGTGATACATGATGATAAGCGCAATAAAGATATTATTATTGTCCATGAAATTCCCTACCAGGTTAACAAGGCGCGTTTAATCGAAAAAATCGCCGAGCTGGTTAAAGAGAAGAAAATTGAAGGCATAGCTGAACTGCGTGATGAGTCTGATAAAGACGGTATGCGCATAGTGATAGAGATGAAACGCGGCGAAAGCGGCGAGGTAGTGTTAAACAATCTCTATCAACAAACCCAGCTAGAAAACGTGTTTGGTATTAACATCGTGGCGCTAGTTGATGGCCAGCCCAAACAGTTAAACCTGAAAGAATTATTAGAGCATTTTATTCGTCACCGCCGTGAAGTGGTGACGCGCCGTACCATTTATTTATTGCGTAAGGCGCGTGAGCGCGGCCATATTTTAGAAGGCTTGGCCGTTGCTATCTCGAATATTGATCCCGTAATCGCAATGATTAAAGCCTCTGATACAACAGCCGAAGCCAAAGAAAAGCTATCGGCAGCTGTGTGGGAACCAGGCGATGTATTGGGAATGTTAGAGCGTGCTGGCGAAGAGGCTTGTAGGCCTGACGATTTGCCGGCGCACTTTGGTTTCCGCGATGGTAAATACCGTTTGTCACCGGCGCAGGTACAGGCCATTCTTGATTTGCGTTTGCAAAAACTGACTGGCCTAGAGCACGAAAAACTTCTGAAAGAATACCAAGAGAAGTTGGACGAAATAGCCGAATACATCGGTATATTAGATGATACGCTGGTGTTAATGGCAGTGATACGTGAAGAGCTAGAGGCGATATTGGCTGAGTACGGCGATGAGCGTCGCTCGGAAATTATTGAGTCGCTACGTGATTTAACCACCGAAGATTTAATTGCCGAAGAAGATCGCGTGGTAACTATTTCACACGGTGGCTATGCCAAAACCCAGTCGCTTAGTGATTACCAAGCCCAGCGCCGTGGCGGCATGGGTAAGTCGGCAACGGCAGTGAAAGACGAAGATTTTGTTGAGCACTTATTGGTGACCAGCACCCACGATACCATTTTATGTTTCTCTAACGTCGGCAAAGTGTACTGGTTAAAAGTGTATCAAATTCCATTAGCGGGCCGTAACTCGCGTGGTAGGCCCATGGTTAACTTGCTGCCGTTGGGTGAGGGTGAACGAATTACCTCTATCTTACCGGTACGTGATTACACCGAAGGCTATTACATCTTTATGGCTACATCTTTTGGCACGGTTAAGAAAACCTCGCTAACTGATTTTGCCAGACAGCGTAGCGTCGGTTTACGCGCCTTAGAATTAGAAGAAGGTGATGTGTTAATAGGCACAGCGATTACCGATGGCGATTGCGATGTCATGTTGTTTAGTACAGCCGGTAAAGCGGTACGCTTTAATGAAAACGATGTCCGCGCCATGGGCCGTACCGCCAAAGGTGTGCGCGGCATACGCATGGATGAAGGCCAAAGGCTGATTTCCTTAATCGTGCCGAAAGAGGGTGGCCGCATCTTATCCGTTAGCGAAAACGGCTACGGTAAGCGCACCGAAGTGACTGAATACGCCACTAAAGGCCGTGGTAATAAAGGCATGATCTTTATGCAAACCAGCGAGCGCAATGGCGCTATGGTGGGAGCCGTTCAGGTATTTGAGGGCGACGAATTAATGATGATTTCTGATCAGGGCACTATGGTTCGTACCCGCACCGATGAGATATCCATCTTAGGCCGTAATACCCAAGGTGTACGCGTGATACGTCTGAAAGAAGGCGAGCATGTGGTGGGTATAGAGCGCATAGAAGAGCCCGACGAGATTATTGCAATTATCGAAGAAGGCGAACCTGCCCCCGCGATAAACCCAGAGCCTGCGGTAGGTGATGTGGACGGCGAAAGCGTAGATGCAAGCGAGCTTGGCGAAGAGTAAGCCAAGCCCGCGCTTAAAAAGTTTATTAATCTTATAGGTAGTAATTGATATGACACGACGTTTTAATTTTTGTGCAGGCCCTGCGGCATTACCTGAGTCCGTTTTACTACAGGCGCAGCAAGAGTTAGTCGATTGGCAGGGCGCTGGCCTTTCTATTATGGAAATGAGCCACCGTTCTTCTGAATTAGTAGGTATAGCCAATAAGGCCGAGCAAGATTTTCGTGATCTGCTCAATATCTCTGACGATTATGCCGTGCTGTTTTTACAGGGCGGCGCCAGCACCCAGTTTTCGGCTGTGCCGTTAAACTTATTAGGCGACAAAACCGGTGCTGACTATGTCAATACCGGCCAGTGGTCTAAAAAAGCCATTAAAGAAGCGCAGCGTTTTTGCGATGTTAATGTAGTGGCCAGCTCAGAAGATACCAACTTCACCACTATCCCTGCGCTAGATTCATGGCAGTTAAATAAAGATGCGGCTTATTTGCACTACACCCCTAATGAAACCATAGGTGGAGTAGAGTTTTTTGACGTGCCTAAGGTAGATGTGCCGCTAGTGGCTGATATGTCTTCAACCATTTTATCGCGCCCTATAGACGTCAATAAATTTGGTGTGATTTACGCCGGTGCACAAAAAAATATCGGCCCTGCCGGTTTAACCATGGTGATAGTGCGTAAAGACTTAATGGGTAACGCCAGCAATTACTGTCCAACCATGTTGGACTATAAAACCGCTGCCGATAACGACTCTATGTATAACACTCCGCCAACCTATAGCTTGTACTTGGCCGGTTTAGTGTTTGCTTGGTTAAAAGAGCAGGGTGGTTTGGCTGCTATGGAGCAATTAAACCGTCGTAAAGCTGAAAAGCTGTACGGTTATATCGATAATAGCGGCTTTTACGCCAACCCTGTTGAAATTAGCAGCCGTTCATCAATGAACATACCCTTTACCTTAGCCAGTGCCGATTTCGATAAAGCCTTCTTGGCTGAGGCCGATGAAATTGGTTTGCTAAACCTTAAAGGTCACCGCAGCGTAGGCGGCATGCGTGCCAGCATCTACAACGCCGTACCTGAAGAGGCGGTAGATACCTTAATTAACTTTATGAAAGACTTTGCTCAACGTAACGGATAAACCAATAAAAAATGAGTGATAAAGATCAGCTAGATGAAATAGCCAGTTTACATAGCCTAGATCAATTGCGTAAAGCGATTGATCAAGTGGATTGCAAAATCCAGGGCTTATTAAATCACCGTGCTAGGCTGGCCGAGCGAGTAGCAGAAGTTAAGCTCGCCGAGCTAACAGCCGAAACCGGCGAAGCTGATTTATCAAAGGTCATGTTTTATCGGCCTGAGCGTGAAGCGCAGGTGTTACAAAAAGTCATGGACAGAAATGAAGGGCCGCTACCGGATAAAACGGTAGCGCATTTGTTTCGCGAAATTATGTCGGCCTGTTTGGCCTTAGAAAAGCCCATGGAAGTGGCGTACTTAGGGCCAGAGGGTACTTTTACCCAAGCTGCGGCCATGAAACATTTTGGCCACGGCGTGATTGCCGTATCGCAGCCAGAAATTGCTAATGTGTTTGCCCAGGTTGAATCGGGGCAGTGCAACTATGGCGTGGTGCCGGTAGAAAACTCTACCGAAGGTATGGTTAATCATACCCTAGACAACTTTATTGATTCCCCTTTAAAAATTTGTGGCGAAGTGGCCTTGCGTATACAGCTGCATTTATTGGTGAATGAATCGGCTACCGCTAAAACCGTTAAAACCATCTGCGCCCACCGCCAAGCTTTGGCGCAGTGCCGGCAGTGGTTAGATAATAATTGGCCTGGCATAGAACGCCTGCCCGTTAGCAGCAACGCTGTAGCGGCGCGCATGGCCAAAGATGACCCCACTATTGCCGCCGTAGCTGGTGATATCGCCGCCGAAAAATACGGCTTAATGAAGCTGGCTTCCAGCATAGAAGACCTAGCCAATAACACCACGCGCTTTTTAATTATAGGCCGCGAAGATGTACCCGCTGGTGGTAACGACAAAACCTCACTGATTATCTCTGCCCATAACAAGCCTGGTGCTTTATTGCATTTGCTTACCCCCTTCGAGGAGGCTGGTATCAGTTTAACCCGTATCGATACACGCCCCTCGCGCACCCAAAACTGGGCCTATTTATTCTTTGTAGAGTTTGAAGGTCATCAGCAAGATCCAAAAGTTAAAGCGGTGCTGGACAACCTCATCGAGCAGTCGGTGATGTTAAAAGTGCTGGGTTCATACCCGGCCGCGGTACTGTAATTATTTTTGCAATAAGGTTTAGCCCATGGCCAACGTCAATCGTATAACGGTATTAGCGGTAGGTTTAATTGGTGGCTCCTTGGCAAAAGCCCTGCGTGCCAAAGGTTTTGCCCATGAGATCGTCGGTTGGGGCCGCAACGAACAAACCTTACAGCGCGCCATAGAGTTAGGCGTAATCGATAGCTACCAGCTAGACTTAGCCAAAGCCGTAGCTGGCAGCGACATCGTTGTAATCGCAACGCCCACCTTAATTGCCGTAGACATGCTGCAGCAACTGGCCACCTTAGTGCCAGAAAGCACGATTATTACCGATGTGGCCAGTGTTAAAGGCAATTTATTAATTGCTGCTAAAGAATTTTTTGGCAAAGTGCCGCCGAACTTAGTGTTGGGCCACCCTATAGCGGGCTCAGAAAAAAGCGGCGTAGAAGCCGTTAACGAAAAACTATTTATTAACCACCGCGTTATCCTAACCCCCTCCGAAGAAACCAGCATAGCCGCTATCTCTACCGTTACCGACATGTGGCAAGTCACCGGTGCCGATGTAGTGACTATGCCGGTGGATGAGCACGATGAAGTGTTGGCCGCCACCAGCCACTTACCCCATGTATTAGCCTACGCCCTAGTCGATGCTTTAGCAGGGCAAAAAGAACAACAAAATATCTTTAACTTCGCCGCGGGTGGCTTTAGGGATTTTACCCGCATAGCGTCTAGCGATCCCAAAATGTGGCATGACATAGCTTTGGCTAATGACAAAGCCTTGCTTAAAATGATTGATTTGTTTTCGGCGCAGTTGAATAGCTTACGTGATGCTATAGCTACTGCAGATAGTGAATCTATTACTGAGTGCTTTACCCGGGCCAAGGCAGCGCGGGATCATTTTTCGGATGTTTTGTCTAAGCAGCAGTTGGGGACGATTACGGACGAGTAGGGCTTAGTGAGCCTGTGATAAAAATGTTGCATAATATTTAAGTATTATCTCTCTATTGATTTTCTTGTTATCTGAAAAATAAGATTATTTCAATGTAGATTAAAAAGGACTTTATGAATGAAAAATAAAATATCTCTAATGTTTAGTGGGGTCAGATAAAACTTATCTGGTCTTTTCCTAAGGCTTAACGACCGTTAGAATAGTTAGATTCAACATTACACTGGTTACAAGGATGCAACCATGGCTAGACTTCCTAGAATATGCCCTTTGGGTATTCCTCAGCATGTGATTCAGCGTGGTAATAATCGACAGTTTTGTTTTGCTCAAGAGCAGGACTTAGCGTTGTATGCGAATTGGCTGGACGATTACGCTGCCGAATTTGGTGCGCAGATACATGCCTGGGTATTTATGACTAATCACGTGCATTTATTAGTTACGCCAACTATGCCTAATGCTGTCTCAAAAATGATGCAGGCTTTAGGGCGACGTTATGTAAGATACTTTAATAGTGAGTACGATCGTACTGGGACATTGTGGGAGGGGCGGTTTAAATCCAGCTTGGTTCAAAGTGAAACCTATCTACTGCAGTGTCAGCGTTATATTGAGATGAATCCAGTGAGGGCATTAATGGTCGATGATCCGGCTGAATATACGTGGTCCAGTTACCAATCTCATGCTCTAGGAAAAACAATTAAATTACATACTCCGCATGAAGAATATTTAAAGTTGGCGAAAGATGTGGAAACTAGGCAGAATCGCTACCGACAATTATTTAAAGACCATGTTGATAAAAACTTGATGGTAGATATTCGAGAAGCTTTGAACAAAGGCTTGGCACTTGGAAATGAAAAATTCAAGTCTGATATTGAAGCTTTATGTGGAAGAAGGTTACGGCCGGCAAGAATGGGGAGGCCGCAAATAGGAGAAAGTCTTATCTGACCCTACTTTACTACTTTCCCCCCGCATTCAAATAAAACATCGTATCTATTTGATTCACCATGCGCCGTAAATAATCCGGCGATATCGTCTGCATAGCGGTGAGTGTTTTAATTACCAGCCTATGAGCATTAAGCGGCCCCGCATCTTTAGGCACTTCGTTAATTACCTGACTAATAAATTTTTCGGTGTTGAGTTGGGTGATGGCGTCGCGGTATTGCTCGACTATGGTTTGTTGCGGTTGTTCGGTATAGCCGAATTGTAATGCTTTTTGTTCTTGCTGTTGTAGCATGCCGTCAAAGCTGCTGGCGGGCAGGGCGGTGCTGGTGCTTAGGTTTTTTCCGTTTAAGTATTGGCTGAGTTGCGCTAGCTCGGTTCTGGCGGCTGAGTGGTTTTCGCTGCTTTCACTGGGCGCTTTTTTATTGGCGAGTAGTGTTTGGTAATCTTCTAGTCCTTGTTGCACTTTACTTGTTAGTAACTGACTTAATAGCGGCTGGCTTTGTTGCGCGCGTTTAAGCAGTGCCTGTAAGTGAAAAAAACGGCTGGGGTAGTGTAGGTGTTGCTGGGCTTCTTGCAGTTGTTGCAGTGCTTCTTGCAGAGTCGCTGCCAAGCTGTCGCAGTTTTCTTCATTAGCGTTTGAGTCGCTATTGTTTTTGCTGTCGGCGTTTAGGCTCATTGTGCGGCTACGTGTTCGCTGTTTTTGGGCACGGGCGCGATTTCTACGCGGCGGTTTTTGGAACGGCCGTCTTTGTCGCTATTACTGGCTACCGGTTGCTGCGCACCAAAGGCGGCGGCGAATACCATGTTGGCAGGCATGCCTTGTTCTATTAGGGCGCGGGTAACGGTGAGGGCGCGTTGTGCCGACAGTTCCCAGTTGTCATCAAAGCGATTGTTACCTTGCTGTATGGGGAGGTCATCGGTGAAGCCGCTAACCATTAGTATTTCGTTGCGCTCGCTGAGGTAAACCTGCAGTGGCGTAACTAAGGTGTGTAGTAGCTCTCGCCCCTGTGCTTGTAGCTCTGCTGAGTTGAGTGAAAACAATACGCTGCCGCTAATGCCTATGCGGCCATTGTTAAGGGTTACGCGGCCGCTGGCTAATGGGTCGGCCAGTGCGGTTTCTAAGGCTAGGCGTCGTTGCTCGGAGGCTTGTCGTTTGGCGACTTCTTCTTCCAAGGTTTTGGATAATTCTAATTGAAAGCCCAATACCCAAATTAATAGCAAAACAAAAACGCCCACCAACCCGGACATAAGGTCGCCAAAGATGGCCCACACCGGTGGTGATTGTGAATCCTGATCGTTAAGCTGTGCCATTAGGTATCCTCTAGGGCGAGGCTAATTTGCTGCGTTTTAATTTCTCGCAGTTCATCAAACATGGCTTTTTGCGAAACAATACTGTGGTCTATTAAGTCACGGGCTTGCGCCACGTAATAGCCCAGTTGTTCATCGCTGCGTGCGCCGCTTTGTTGCAAACTGGTTTCTATGCGGCTGAGGCTGGCGATGAGATTGTTATTGGACTCATCAAAATGTTGCACGGCTAGGGTAAAGGCTTCGCCTAGGCTGGCCATTTCTATAGAGTTGCCGCTGAATTCGGTATTCACTTCAGCTAGCTGCGCTACTTGTTGCTCTACCTCTACGCCAAACTGTTCGCTGGCCTTGCTTAGCATTTGCTCGGAGGCGGTGATTAGCGTTTCTATAGACTGACGCTGATCGGTAGCGGTTTGTGCCAGTGAGGCAGAAAGTTTATCTAGCTCGGTCATAATGCCACTGCGTTCTTCTAATAGGGCGTTATCTTTAACCAGATTTTTAGAAATTTCGTTGCGCAGTTGTTCTATCACTTGCGCGGCAGCCTTGGGTGTTTCTGAGGCGGTTTCTATCAGGCGAGCCATAGGCGCTTCTAAACCTTGGCCTAAGGCGCATAGGTGCTCGCTGAGTTTGCCTTCTAACTGCCCCAATCGCTCTAGGGCCGCTAGGCCGCGTTGTTGTTCATCGTCACGCAGCTGGTTTAGGGTGCTTTGCAGGGTTTCGTTAAACTGTGTAGCACGTTGCTCGTTTTGATTTAGCCATGCTTGTTCTGACTCAGTTCTGGATTGGATTAGCTGATCTGCGCTGGCTAATAGCTTGCTGATTTCTGCTATGTTCTTTTCGGTATTACTGCCTAATTGCTCGGCCAGTTTTTCATTAAGCTGCGTGGCGCGCTGCTCGTAATGTTGTAGCCAATGCTGTTCCGCATCGGTACGGGTTTTGACTAGCTCTTCTGTGCTGGTTAGCAGCTTACTGATTTCGGTGATGTTTTGTTGAGTGTTGCTACCTAATTGCTCAGCCAGCTTTTCATTAAGTTGTGTGGCGCGTTGCTCATAATGGTTGAGCCAGTGCTGCTCTGCCTCGGCTCGGGTTTTAACGAGTTCTTCCGAGCTGGCGATCAGCTTGCTGATGGCACTTAACGATTTTTCTGTGCTGGCACTTAGCTGTGTGGTCAGTGATTCGCTGCTACTGCTAAGGCTGGCGCTAATAGCTTGTTGCTGCTCGCGGCTTTGTTGGTTGGCTTGTTGCCATTGCTCATTTAAGCCAGCGGTAGCTTGTGAAAATTCGCTAACAATGGTTTGCACCGAGGTTTGCTGTGCGTCTGAGGCCTGTTGCAGTTGCGCGACTAATTGCTGGCCAGCGTTATCAAATTGTTGATGGGTTTTTTGGTTTAGCTGTTCAAAGGTTTGCGCCCATTGCGCTAGTTTGGCTTCGTCGTGGGCTAGCTGTTGCTGCTGCCAATCGCTGCGCAATGTTGATAGCTGCTCTTGCACTGTGTCGGTTAGGGTTTTATGGGTGTTGCTAGTATTGCTGCTAATCTCTGCCATCATAGTTTCAATAATGGGTTTGATGTTTTCGCCTGCTAGCTTGCCGCTATCGGCCAAGGTTTGTTGTAACGATTTGTCTATAGAAAGCGCAAGCTCAGAATAATTGGCGGCAACTGAGCTGTGAAATGCCTGCTGCTGTGCTGTTAAACTTTGCTCTATCTTTTCACTCATGGTGATGAGTTTGTCGGCCAGAGTGTTGAGCTTGTCGGCGACATCGGGCAGGGCAGCGGCTTGTTGTTGTAGGGCGCTATAGGTTTGTTGCTTGCTGTGGTTTAAAGAGAATTCGCGCAGCTCGTTATGGATATTACTATCTAAAGTTTCGGTAGCTTGGATTCTTTCGCTGCGGCTTAAAGTAGACATTAAACCCAGCATGGCCGAGGCGGCAACACCCGCTACCGACGTACCAAAGGCTAAACCCAAGCCCTGTATAGGCGCGGCTAAACCAGCGCGTATGGCTTGTAGTTCGCTAGTGCCTTCTAGGGCGCTAACTGCACCTTGTAAGGTGGCTACCATACCTAAAAACGTACCCAATAAACCCAGCATCACTAACAGGCCAATTAAATACGGGCTAACAACAGGGGCAGGTAAGCCTACGCTTTCGCCGCTAATGCGAGCGCGTACGGCATTTTTTAAGGCGGGGTGTAATTGGCTTAACCATAGGTCTAGGTTATCTACCGCGCCGTTAATTTGTTTAAGTGCATGGCTTAAGCTAGCGGTTTGCTTTCTATAATGAAACAGTTCAAATGCACCGATTAAATAGGCGAGGCCAATTAACAGCGTGACGATTAAGGCTAAGCTATTTGTGCCTATAAAACTGGCGCCCATCCAGACAATGGCGAGGCCGCCCAGCAGCAACGCGCTGTAAAATAATACTCTAGTCATGGTTTGTTGTTACCTGTAGTTGCTGGAGTTACCTGTTGGTTAAGTGCTTCGATTAGGCCATAAGTGGTTTGTAATCGTGCATCTAATTCGGTGAGTAGTAATTGCCGTAACTCTTGGCAAAACTGTTCTATAGCTGCTGATATGGCATCGTCTGCAATTGCATCGTGTTGCTCGCTACTATCAGCTGCTGAAAATTGTTGCTGCCAGTGTTGGTAGCGCTGAGCTACGACTGCTGGTATTTGGCTATAGGCTTTGCGTAATTGGCCGCTGAGGATTTCCTGCATGGCCTTGTCTAAAGTACAAAGTTGTTTAAGTGCGGGCGAGCAGTCGGTGGCTGCATCTCTTACTAAGCTGTGTAAGCTGTAGGCTTTACTGGCCAGCTCTGTTTGCATGGCGATATAAAAACGCTGATACAGTACCTGGGTGCTTTTGCTATCGAGAAAACTGTCGGCATCAACCTCGGGCAGACGAAAGCGTCTACGGGTTTCGCTGTTATCGAAGCACTTGCCTATAAATTGAATCAGCTCGTTATGCTGCTGCAAAAAATCTGCTTGTATGGCCTGTGCTTTCTCGCTGCTAGGGTTGCTACTATTAATGACGGGTTTAAGCGGCAGGGCTGACAAGACTAAGGAGCCGGGCAGGCCTATCAGTTGGCCTACGCGTTCGGCAAAGTTTTTATGGCTGGGGGCTTGGCTGTTAAAGCCCAGCTCAGCTAAATGGTGGCTGAGCCTAGAACCATTGCGGGTAGCGTTTAGTGCGGGTTTAGTCATAAAACAGAATTACTGCCGTACCAGCTAATGTAAGCCAATGGGTTGAGGGTTGTTGAGTTAATTCAAAAAGAAGCGGGCAAACAACCGGGGAGGGTGTTGCGCTTGGTTGCTTTTTGTACATGTCTGCGTTTTTTCTGGGGGAGCATTATCGCTTTTTGCTGCTGATTATCAAGCGCGCATTTGCGGGGCTGTATTGTGCAATTATTGAGCGCCACTATTTGCCTAACAGTTGCTGAGTGCGTTCCTCTAGCAAATTCAGTACAATTTGCGCCTTGATTCTCTGCTGTGCCAAATGTCGCAGCTACTATTGTATGAATAGCGTGTGAAATGTTGCGTTAAACCGCGCAAGAGATCACTACTACAAAGCATCGCTTACTAAAAGGTAACTCAGCCCGTGAAATTTATAGCCAGCCCCGGTGGGCAGCAACTGTTTGGCGACATTCGTGTAGCCGGTGATAAATCCATCTCTCATCGTTCTATTATGTTGGGCTCTTTGGCCGAAGGCGTCACCGAGGTGACAGGCTTTTTGGAGGGCGATGATGCGCTGGCAACCTTAAATGCCTTTCGCGCCATGGGTGTGCAAATTGACGGCCCGGTGGAGGGCAAGGTCACCATACATGGCGTGGGCTTGCACGGCTTAACCGCGCCAGCCGGTGATTTGTATGTAGGCAACTCGGGTACCTCTATGCGCTTGTTGGCCGGTATTGCGGCTGGCCAAAACTTTACTGTGACTATGACTGGTGATGTATCTTTATCTAAGCGCCCCATGGAGCGTGTTGCCACACCTTTGCGGCTAATGGGGGTAGAGGTTGAAACCCAGGAAGGCGGTAGGCCGCCCTTGGTGATTAAAGGTAAGGGTAGCTTACGGCCCATACACTATGATTTACCCATGGCCAGTGCCCAAGTTAAATCCTGTGTGTTATTAGCGGGGCTATACGCTGAGGGGCAAACCTCAACCACCGAGCCTGCCCCCACCCGCGATCACACCGAGCGCATGCTCAATGGTTTTGGTTATCCGGTAACGGTGGATGGTGCGACTGCCAGCCTGCAGGGCGGCGGCCAGTTAACAGCTATGGCTATCGATGTCCCCGCCGACATTTCTTCGGCGGCGTTTTTTATGGTGGCGGCCAGCATTACTCCCGGCTCGGTGATTATGTTGCAACATGTAGGCATTAACCCCACCCGCGAGGGCGTCATTAATGTACTGCGTTTAATGGGCGCTGATATCACCCTATTTAATGAGCGAGTAGTGGGTGGCGAGCCCGTGGCCGATATACGGGTGCGCTCATCTGAGTTGATAGGTATAGATATACCAGCAGATCAAGTACCGCTGGCGATAGATGAATTCCCAGTATTGTTTGTGGCGGCCGCCTGCGCGCAGGGCACTACCACTTTAACCGGCGCCGAAGAGCTGCGGGTTAAAGAGAGTGACCGCATTCAAGCTATGGCCGACGGCCTGCACATTTTAGGTGTTGATGCCCAGCCTACGGCTGATGGCATAGTGATACAGGGCAGGGGTGCTGAAGAGGTGGTGTTTGGCGGTGGCGAGATAGAAAGCCATCACGATCACCGTATTGCCATGTCTTTTGCGGTAGCGGCCTTGCGGGCTAGCGAGACTATTACCATTAATGGCTGCGATAACGTGGCCACGTCCTTCCCTAATTTTGTCGCCTTGGCGCAAAAGGCCGGTTTTAAACTTGAGCAGGTTGATTAGCCCTATGGCAGAGCAAGGTGAATTTAAGCAGATTGTTACCGTCGACGGCCCCAGTGGCTCCGGCAAGGGTAGCCTGTGCCAGTTGTTGGCGAAAGAGCTGGGTTGGCATTTATTAGATAGTGGCGCGCTATACCGCATAGTCGGTTTAGCGGCGCAACAGCAGGGCGTGAGCTTTGACGATGAGGTGGCGCTGACGCAACTGGCGGCTCATTTAAATGTAGAGTTTAAGCCTGGCCCGCCGGGTGAGCCCGCTGCGGTATTGCTGGATGGCCAAGATATTAGCCGGCAGGTGCGTGCCGAAACCACCGGTGCGCTGGCTTCAAAAGTGGCGGTTTATAATGGTGTGCGCGATGCCTTATTAGCCTTGCAGCAGAGCTTTGCGAAAGCGCCGGGCTTGGTGGCCGATGGCCGCGATATGGGTACGGTGGTGTTCCCCCATGCGCCCACTAAAATTTACCTCACTGCCAGCGCCGAAGAGCGCGCCAGTAGGCGCTATAAACAGTTGAAAGAAGCGGGCCAAAGTGTTACTCTCGCCGCGCTTTTGGAAGACATCCACGCCCGTGACGATCGCGATATGAATCGTGAAGTCGCGCCGCTAAAGCCTGCAGTTGATGCTGTCGTTATTGATAGCTCTGTAATGGGTATTAAAGATGTTTACAATCAGGTGATGATTGAGATTAATAAATCTCTTTAAGTGGCTGAGTATCAAAAGATTTTTAACCTCTACGTTCATGGCTCAATATCAGTTATTGCCGCTACGTAGGTTTTATTAAAATGGCCCATGTGTACTGATCATATGGAGAACGCAAATTACTCAAGCCCCTAGTGGCTGATAATCACTGTGTTTGCTAAGTAAAGAGTATTATTAATGGAAAATTTTGCTGAGTTATTTGAAGAAAGTTTAATCACTTTAAACATGAAGCCTGGTTCTATTGTGACCGGCGTAGTTATCGACATCGACAGCGACTGGGTTACCGTCCACGCTGGTTTAAAGTCTGAAGGCGTTATCCCCCGTAGTGAATTCCTAAGCGAGAGCGGTGAACTATCTCTAGAAATAGGCGATGAAGTTCAAGTTGCTCTTGAAGCAGTAGAAGATGGCTTTGGTGCCACTAAACTGTCTCGCGAAAAAGCCAAACGCGCTGAAGCGTGGAAAGTACTTGAAGCTGCTTTCACTGCTGAAGAGGTTGTTAAAGGCGTTATCAACGGTAAAGTTAAAGGCGGTTTCACCGTTGACGTTAACTCTATCCGTGCATTCTTACCTGGTTCATTGGTTGACGTTCGCCCCGTTCGCGAAACTACTCACCTTGAAGGTAAAGAATTAGATTTCCGCGTAATTAAATTAGACCAGAAGCGCAACAACGTTGTTGTTTCTCGCCGCGCTGTTCTTGAAGAAGCCAACTCTGCTGACCGTGATGCATTGCTTGCTACTTTACAAGAAGGCCAAGCGGTTAAAGGTATCGTTAAAAACCTAACTGACTACGGTGCTTTCGTAGACTTAGGTGGTGTTGACGGCCTATTACACATTACCGATATGGCTTGGAAGCGCATTAAGCACCCAAGTGAAATCGTTAACGTTGGTGACGAAATCGACGTTAAAATCCTTAAGTTTGATCGCGAGCGTAACCGCGTATCTCTAGGTCTTAAGCAATTGGGTGAAGATCCATGGTTGGCGATTACTGGTCGTTACCCAGAGGGTGCCAAAGTTAAGGCTAAAATCACTAACTTAACGGATTACGGTTGTTTCGCCGAAATCGAAGAGGGTGTTGAAGGTTTGGTTCACGTTTCAGAAATGGATTGGACTAACAAAAACATTCACCCGTCTAAGGTTGTTAACTTAGGTGATGAAGTTGAAGTCATGGTATTGGATATAGACGAAGAACGTCGTCGTATCTCTTTGGGTATCAAGCAGTGTCAAGAAAACCCATGGGATGTGTTCGGTCGTGAATTCACCAAAGGCGACAAAATCTCTGGTGCTATCAAGTCTATTACTGACTTCGGTATCTTCATTGGCTTGGACGGCGCTATCGACGGTCTAGTTCACTTGTCTGACATCTCTTGGGATGAGACTGGCGAAGACGCGGTACGCAAGTACAAGAAAGGTGACGAAATTGAAACTGTTATCCTTTCTGTCGATCCAGAACGCGAGCGTATCTCTTTAGGCATCAAGCAATTAGAGGATGATCCATTCTCTGAATACTTGGCCGAGAACGATAAAGGCGCCATCGTCAAAGGTATTGTTAAAGAAGTAGAAGCTAAGTCTGCAGTGATTACGCTTGCTGAAGGCATAGAAGGTACTTTAAAAGCCTCTGAAATCAGCCGTGAAAAAGTTGAAGATGCACGTAACTCGTTGAAAGAAGGCGAAGAAGTTGAAGTGAAGATCATTTCTGCTGACCGCAAAAATCGCGCGATTACGTTGTCTATCAAAGCGAAAGACATTGCTGACGAGAAAGAAGCTGTTAAATCGCACAAAGATACTACAGCGGCAAGTACTGCACCGACCACTATTGGTGACTTGATCAAAGCGCAAATGCAAAAAGACTAATTTTGCATAGCTCTTAGAGCCATTAAAAAGCGCCTAGGCCCAAACCTAGGCGCTTTTTTTATGCCTGCTGTTCTAAGACTGGTTAAATATCCACTACATTTGCCTTAAAACTTGATTTTTAAGGCTTTTTTTGTTGATTTAGGCCGCAAATTGCACAAACGGGCTAGCACTATGGTTTTTCTGTGCTAATCTTCACTTATCTAAAATCTGTTTAGAAACAAATGCTTAGGGCTGATGTTAAGGCTGACAGTAACTAGTGGTTAAAAGTGGCCATAGTTAAACGATGGTTAGGCAGTAGTTAGAGAATAGCCAGACATTAGCAAGATGTGCCTAGCAAGCAGTGCATAAGAGAGATAACAGGAAACCATTATGACCAAGTCGGAGTTGATTGAGCGTATCGCTTCTCGTCAACAACAGTTGTCGGTTAAAGATGTAGAGCTGGCTATTAAAACTATTATTGAGCAAATGTCACAGACATTAGCTATGGGTGAGCGCATAGAGATACGCGGCTTCGGCAGCTTCTCTTTGCACTATCGCGAGCCGCGCTTAGGCCGTAACCCTAAAACTGGTGAAACGGTACAATTGGCGGGCAAATATGTGCCCCATTTTAAACCCGGTAAGGAGATGCGCGAGCGGGTAAACGAAAGCTTGCTTAAAGTCCGATAGAACCGCTGACAAAAAGCCAGATAGGCTAAATAGGTCAGCGGATACTGGGTTCTGTTATTGCGTGCTAGCCCGGTTTACCGGTACTCTATACAGGCGGCGTGATCATTGGTCACGCCGCTTTTTTTGTGGATAAAGGCTATGCTAGATATGTTGTTAATTATCTGTAAGGGAAGGAGGTGACCGTGCGCTTATTACTGCGCCTAGTATTACTGGTAGTGTTGATTGCGGTATTTACGGTAGGGGTGTTGTTTACCCTACAAAATGATACAGCGGTGCCTTTGGATCTGTTATTTGTGCAACTGGATGCGCAATGGTTAGCGCTTTGGATGTTACTGGCTTTTGCCTTGGGTGGCGTGTTTGGTTTGTTGGCAGGGCTGCTGAGTTTGTGGCGGGTAAAACGCGAACGTTATACCTTAAATCGTCAGCTGCAGGCGGCTAATAAAGAGTTGGAAAAACTGCGTGCCGGTAACGCTGGCAAAGCTGTAACAGCTAAGGCATGACATGGTAGATAGCTGGCTGTTGTTATTATTGGTGACTGCCATAGGTATAGGTTGGTATCTGGGGCAGCGCTCATCCTCTGTGATGTCACAGCAGCATGCGCAGACGGCGTTGCAGCAGCAATATTATAAAGGCCTTAATTACCTACTTAATGATCAACCCGATGGCGCGCTGGATGCTTTTATCGAAGCACTGGATGTTAACAGCGAAACCTTAGAGACCCATATAGCGGTAGGTAATTTAATGCGCCGTAAGGGCGAGGTGGAGCGCGCTATACGCATACACCAAAACTTATTATCCCGGCCGACGTTACCCCGCGAGCAGCTACACCAAGCTCACCTAGAATTGGCAAAAGATTTCATCAGCGCAGGTTTATTAGACCGAGCCGAGCTACTATTAGAAGATTTAATTGTCGATGCCCCCGAATTACACAAAACCGCCACGCTGTTACTGCTAGAGATTTTGCAAGATGAAAAAGAGTGGCGGCAAGCAGTAGTCAAGGCGCAGCAGTTACTGCCCAAAAAAACGCTATTAAAAGCCGCCGCTGGCGACCCGATGATAGTGCGGGCCTTGTCGCATTATTATTGCGAGCTGGCTGAGCAAGCGCTAGATAAGCATGATTATCACGCGGCCAGAAAAGATCTGAAACAATCGCTGATGCACGATAAAGACTGCGTGCGTGCCTCGCTGTTGTTAGCCAGGGCCGAATATGAAACCGGCCATTACGAAAACGCGGTTAAAAGCCTGCATAAAATCCGCCATCAAAATTTAAGCTATGTTTCTGAATCTATAAACTTGTTAAAATTGTGCTGCGAAAAGTTAAATGACCCGCAATCTTTCCAGCGCTATCTTAAAATGTGTTTGGATTTATACCCCTCAGTTAGCGTAGTGCTGGCGTTGGCTGAAGATATACAGCGCTTAGAGGGCGATGAAGCCGCCGCTAAATTTATGGGTGGCGAGTTAAAGCGCCGGCCCTCGCTACGCGGCTTAGATAAATTGGTAGCCCTGCATGTGGCCAATAGTCAGGGCACGGCCCGTGACAACTTGGTTATTTTACAGGCATTAATACATAAACTAATGGCCAGCAAGCCGCACTACCGCTGCCAGCATTGCGGCTTTTCTGGCAAAAAATTGCATTGGTTGTGCCCCAGTTGCAAACAGTGGGGTGAGGTTGCCCCCATACGCGGCGCCGAAGGCGATTAAGCGTTTACATTTATCAGTAATAGATTAAGACATATAGAGATATTATGACTACCACATCCCCCGTTATTGTCGCCTTGGATTACAATAACCTACAGCAGGTTGAAGCCTTGGCTGAGCAACTAAACCCTGCCGATTGCCGCTTGAAAGTGGGCAAGGAATTATTTACCTACTGCGGCCCGGCGGTACTCTCGCTGCTGCATAGCAAAGGCTTTGAGGTTTTTCTCGATTTAAAATTTCACGACATCCCCAATACCGTAGCCGGCGCTGTCAAAGCTGCCGCTGATATGGGGGTATGGATGGTGAATGTGCATGCCAGCGGTGGCCAGCGCATGATGGCAGCGGCCAGGGAGGCCATTGCCAATCACCAGCAGCGCCCGTCCTTAATTGCCGTCACCGTGCTTACCAGCATGGAGCAGGCCGACTTGGCTGGGGTGGGCATCAGCTGCACGCCCGCCGAGCAGGTGCAGCGTTTGGCCAGGCTAACCCAGCAATCGGGCCTAGATGGCGTGGTGTGCTCGGCGCAAGAGTCCAGCCTGTTGCGTGACGCCTTGGGTGCAGAGTTTCAATTAGTGACCCCCGGCATACGCCCAGTCGATAGTGAACAGGGCGATCAGCGCCGCATTGCCACCCCTAAGGCGGCGATGGTTGCGGGCAGCCACTACTTGGTGATCGGTAGACCTATTACCCAAAGTAGCGATCCTTTAGCGGCTTTACAGGCCATTAATCAGCAATTAAGCGACTAATAACGTAAATATTACCAATCTAGCTGTGGCGCAGTTGCCTAAAGCGTAAGGCTGTATTAGTTTTTCATTAATGGCTTGTTAATAGGATTTACGAGTCTATTAACCGGCTGTTAACAGCAATAATAACCGTGAAAAACTAAAAGGACTTACTCATGAAACAACTCATTACCGCCATTCTCTGTACCTTGTTACTGCTACCTACCAGCGTTGCCTGGGCCGATCAGTCAGCCGCTATCACTGAGGTTAATATTAATACCGCTGATGCTGCGCAATTGGCAAAGGGCTTAAAAGGTGTAGGTGCCAATAAAGCCAAGGCTATTATTGAATACAGAGAGCTAAATGGCAGCTTTAAATCCCCTGAAGAGCTTACCGAAATTAAGGGTATAGGGGTTAAGTTAGTACAGGATAATCGCGATAGGATTACGCTTTAACGCGGTATCTACGATTAGCTTTGCTCGTAAGTAAACCGGCCGCTGGGTCGGTTTTTTTACATCTGTCATCCCCGTTTCTGCCTAGCTACCCTCTAGCTTATGCCTGAGCTAAAGCCTCTATGCAGCCCTTATTTGTGTTAAGCTGCGCCTTTTTATATGAAGGGTTTATCCCTCTATAGAGTTTTTACATAAAGGAACGTGGTCTGTGGCAATTTATGATGTTTTTAATGGCGATGCCGATGGTATCTGCGCCTTGTTGCAACTGCGCAATGCGCAACCTGCCGATAGCCAATTAATTACCGGGGTTAAGCGCGATATAAAGTTGTTGGATAAAGTGCAGGCCGTAGCAGGCGATACGGTCAATGTTTTCGACATCTCTTTTGATAAAAACCGCCAGGGTGTAGAAGCTGCATTGGCGGCAGGTGCGACGGTGTTTTATGTGGATCACCACCATGCCGGTGAGATCCCGGTTCATCCCAATCTTACAACCATTATCAACATAGCGGCTGACGTATGCACCAGCCTATTAATTAATGGCCATTTAAAAGGCCAGTTTTCTCAGTGGGCTTTAGTAGGCGCCTTTGGCGATAATTTAAAAAACAGTGCGCAGGCCTTAGCTAAAACCATGAGCTTAACTGGCGATGAGTTAGAGCGCTTAGAAAATTTGGGCATATACATGAACTACAACGGCTATGGCTCTAGCGTTGAAGACTTACACTTCGCGCCTGATCAGCTGTACCGTTCTATGATTACCTATAAAACGCCGCTGGAGTTTATGGTAGACGCTAAAGATACCTTTCAGCATTTAGAGCAGGGCTATGAAGAAGATATGTATTCAGCTACCCATATAGCCCCCGAATTCAGTAACGACAATGTCGCGGTTTTTGTTTTCCCCGATGAGCCTTGGGCGCGTCGTGTCAGTGGTGTTTATGGCAATGACCTGGCCAATCAATTTTCCAGTCGCGGCCATGCCGTGGTTACCGAAAAACCTAACGGCAATTATTTGGTTAGTGTGAGAGCGCCATTAAATAACAAAACCGGTGCCGATGAACTTTGCCGTCGCTTTACTAGTGGTGGTGGTAGGGCAGCGGCAGCGGGTATTAATGAATTACCTGCTGCGCAACTACCTGATTTTATTGAGCAGTTTAACCAATTTTATAGCGCCTAAGCTATTTCAGAGCGAGAACCACCGTGGCAGTCAGTGCAGTAAACAAAGCCTTTAAGCAATTGCTTGCCGATGCTCAACAATCGCAACAACGCCGCTTAGTTATTATTGCTGGCGAGCAAGCTTGGGGGCGCAAGCAGCTACAGCAATTAATGTTGTCACAGTTTTTTGAACAGCAGCACCATATTAGTGAAGAACTATTGGGGGCTGAAGATCCTACTATCACTACCCTTAGCCGTAAAAAGTCACAGCAAATGCTGGGCACGGATATTAGCTGTTTGGTATACGATGCCTATAGCGGTTTAGACCCCGATGCTATCGGTGTGCTGGGCGGTGCGATAGTGGGCGGCGGCTTGTTGATTATGCTCACTCCAGAATTAGACGACTGGCATAATTTTTTAGACCCCGATTATCACCGTTTACTGGTGCATCCCAATAAGCCGGAACAGCTAGAACATTTATTTATACGCCGCTTTGCCAGTACTATCGAACAGCTGGATAGCGCACTGATTTGTTCAGAAAAAAATGGCTTAACGATACCTACACCCACACCCACATCACTAGCCCAATCCGGCGCCACAGCAATTGCCGCGCCTGCTATTAGCAGTGCCACGCAAGCCGATTACTGCCGTACGGCTGATCAGCGCGCGGCAGTGGCGGCTATTGTTAAGGTGGTTAAAGGCCACAGGCGCAGGCCCTTGGTGCTTACCTCCGATAGAGGCAGAGGTAAGAGTTCTGCACTGGGTATAGCGGCCGCAGAGCTAATGAAAAGCGGTGTGCAAAAAATTATCATTACCGCGCCAACATTAGCGGCAGTGCAGGCTGTATTCGAACATGCCAAACAATTGTTAGGGGGCGGCACGCATAGTGATAAAGGCCGTTTAAGTCTGGATAATCAGCAGTTGATCTTTATGCCGCCCGATCAATTACTCAGGCCGGCTCCTAAAGCTGATGTGTTATTGGTGGATGAAGCCGCAGCCATACCGCTCACTATTTTAGCGACGCTATTGCAGCAATATAGCCGCGTGGTGTTTGCCTCCACGGTGCATGGTTACGAGGGCGCGGGGCGAGGCTTCGGCATACGCTTTCAGCAAATATTAGATGAACAAACGCCACAGTGGAAAAGCCTGACACTGGAGCAGCCCATACGCTGGCAGGCTAATGACCCGGTAGAGCAGTGGTTGTTTGAAGCGCTATTACTTAACGCCGATTACAGCCTGTCCTTGGCGAAAAAAATAAAACCCCGCGATTGTAAATTTGTTGAGCTCGAACGCCGCGATTTAGTGAACAATGAAGCTTTACTCAGGCAAATATTTTCCTTATTGGTGCTGGCTCATTATCAAACCACGCCGGCAGATTTACGCAATTTATTAGATGGTCCCAATATTCGCGTATGGGTGGCTTTATATGAAGATCAGGTGTTGGCCACCGCCTTGGTTACTGACGAAGGCGACTTTAGTAGAGAGTTAGCCACGGCGGTATGGAAGGGCGAACGTCGTTTGCGTGGCCATTTATTGCCACAAACCTTAGCGGCGCATTCCGGGGTAGAGGTGGCACCTAAGCTGCGCTACCAGCGTATTATGCGCATTGCGGTGCAGCCTGAGCTGCAACAGCAAGGCTTCGGGCAAGCGATGCTAGCGGCGATTAGCGAACAGGCCGAAAAATCCGATGTAGACATTTTGGGTTCTAGTTTTGGGGTGACTGCCGACGTGTTACATTTTTGGCAGCGTGCCGGTTTTACCCCAGTGCGTTTAGGCGTGTCGCGCGATGCCTGTAGTGGCACGCACTCGGCCATAGTGCTGCAGTCGTTTAATCTCTCGGGGGAGTTGGTGATAGATTTAGTACGCTATCGTTTTTTAGAGCATTTCCCTCATCAATTACTCACTTTGTTTGCGGGCTTAGAGCCGGAGTTGGCAGCCGGTTTAATGTTTGGTGGCGAGATGGCCGACCTTATCCTATTGGATGATCAAGACTGGTTAGACATCACCGCCTTTGCCGAAGGTTATAGGGTGTATGAAGTTTGCAGTGTGCCGCTGTGGAAACTAGCTTGTAGCTTTACCGGGCAGTTAGAAGTTAGGCAGTGGTTGACGGATGCGCAGCGTGATTTAGTGGTGTATGTATTATTGCAAAATCGGCCAGCGCCCTGGGTGGCAAAACAATTAGGCTTTACCGGTAGAAAAGAACTTGTGCAAGCACTTAGGGATGTTGTTAAGTTACTCAGCCGGCAGCAAATATTTTTAAGGCCCACCTCGGTGCATTAAATAAACTAGCTAGTTAATAGCGTTAAGGAGCAATAATGTTAGAGCTGGAAGGTCAAGAGCAGGATAAGCGCGTTAGCGTGCAGTTGGTTTCCACCGAGGCGGCCATATTGGCAGCAGCCTCTAGAATCTACGCAGCTTATATCAGTAATGGCAGCGTGCAAGAGGGGCAGGAAGGCACGTATATGCAAGCGGCCATTAAGCAGGCGGCAAAAATGTCGCTAGCGGTAGATGATTTTATTAAGGCTGAAGGTGAGCTGTAATTAGACATCTGGCAGAAGCTTCTATTATAAAGTTACTGACTCGTTTAAAAATGGCCAAGCGTTACTGCAAATCTTTAATGAAGGCATAGAGCGCTTGCACCAAAGTGGTAGGTTGCAAGAGCTGATGATAAAGAATTTAGGCTCTTTAGCCTCCTACCCTAAATAGCGCAGCGTTTAGCCTAGCTTAGTCTTTTTTATTAAGCTTGTTGACGAAGCGGCGATCCAGCCAGCTTTTCCAATACCATACCCAGCTCCCGGCAGCAGAAAAAATTCCCCACTGCGCTAAAGCCCGCTTATTACCCAGCGATAGAATATTCAAAAAATAACGCTGGGGCTGGTAGGGTGTTAAGGCTTTGTTGCGTATCACCCGGTGTAAGTTTTTGGCCAAAGCCTGGCCGGCTCTCACCGCATAGACGCCACTTTTAGGCAGAGCCTGCTCGCTAAAATGTATCATGTCGCCAGCGGCAAAAATATTGGGGTGCGAGCTGCTTTGCAAAAATTGGTTTACATGCACAAACCCCTGTTCGTCGCAATTAACTGTGGTGTTTTTTAGCCACAGCGGTCCGCCTGCTTGGGTAGCCCAAATAACGCAATTAGCGGCTATGCTGCTGCCATCGGCTAAATCTAGGCCATGGTGATGGGCTTTGCTGGCACAGCTATTTACATACAGTTTAATTGTATGGCGCTGTAATTCTTTTTTTATTAATTGGCTATTCGCCGGATTGTATTGGGGTAGTGGGTTTTTGGCGGCGGTCACTAAGCTCAGGCTTACGGTTACCTGTTTG
The DNA here is from genome assembly GCF_000373485.1 of Dasania marina DSM 21967. Taxonomy (NCBI): domain Bacteria; kingdom Pseudomonadati; phylum Pseudomonadota; class Gammaproteobacteria; order Cellvibrionales; family Spongiibacteraceae; genus Dasania; species Dasania marina. The sequence continues at coordinate 614,943 of NZ_KB891585.1, read as the reverse complement.
GGCAGGGTTTGTAAGCGCTGTTGTATTGCCAGTAGCAATTCCACGCTGGCCGCGCCGCCGCCGACTACGGCAATTTTATAACTATTACGGCAGTGCTGGATCTCGGTTATTTTTTGCTGCCAGGCGGGCAAGAACTGTTCTATAGGTTTGCTGGCCAAGCCTTGGTCGCTAGCACCGGCGATCGTATCCAATTGATTTTTAGAGCCGGTGTTAAGCGATAGCCAGTCATAAGCTATGGGCGGTATGCCCGGCCCGGACACGCTGTGTTCGGCACTATCGATATAATCTATATCGCCAATGATTAACTTGGCTTGGGCCCGGTGGCAGAGATTAGCCAAGTGAATATGGCATTGCTGCCAGCTGTAATGGCCGGCGATTAAGCCGGGTATCATACCGGAGTAGGGGATATAGTTGCTGAGGCTGATTACGGTAAGCTGTAAGCCGGCGATAGGCTTTTGGCTAAAATACTGCAACACCATTAAGTGGCTGTGGCCGGCACCTACCAGTACTAAACGCATCTTGGCTTTGCTCATAAGTTTAAGCCCATAGCTCTAGCGGTGCTTGATGCACCAGTGTGCGCAAGATGTCTGTGCTGCTGACGATGCCTATTAATCGCCGGTTCTGGTCGGTAATCGGCATAGCACTGATATTTTGCCGGCACATAACATCAGCAATGCTGCGTATCTCGGTTTCTTCGGCGGCGGTAATGACCTTTTTATTCATGATTCGGCTAACGGTAATACTGCGTAAATCTGCCAGGCTGTTATCTAGGCTAAAGCGCATCATATCCCTATCGGTGACTATGCCTATCAGTTCGCCATTTTTATTGATAATGGGTAGATGGTGAAAACGCTGGCGCTTTAGCAATAGGCTGGCGCTGTAGATACTCTCTTGATCATTCATGGCAATAGCGGGGCGGGTCATGATTTGAGTGGCAAAAACAGCGGGTTGGCGCCTTTGCTGGCTAGCCTGTTTGTTTTCTTGATAGTGGTGGGCTAGCTTATCGGCATTAGGCTGTGCCGGGTTTTGTTTGGGGGGTTGTTTGGGGATTGGCACCTCTTGCTCTTTGCTAATGGCCGAGGTGGCTGCGGGCTTTTCTATGGCCTGCACGGTCTTGTCCCTGGCTAGTGTTTCCACGGGGGTCTGTATGCGCAGGCCTTGATCAATAATATAAAACACATTTGCCTCTTGGTGTCGGCCGTTGTTATTACTATATAGCAAGCTTAGGGCTTAAGCTGCAAGTTCTGTTGATTTACCTATGCGGCTAGTTAGGCTAAAATGCCGCGCTTTCGGGGTGCTTAGTGTGTACCTTGCTCTGCTGTACCGCTAGGCAGCTTACTCAATATGTAACGGCTATTAAAACCCATGTTAGAAGTGAACCCCATTAAACAAAATATCAAGGACTTATCGGCTAGAACGGAAGTTCTTAGGGGGTATCTTTGACTATGATGCCAAGAAAGAGCAGCTCACGGAAGTTGAGCTAGAGCTGGGCGAACCCACTGTCTGGGATAATCCCGATAGGGCGCAAGAGTTAGGCCGTGAGCGCTCATCCTTAGAGGCGGTGGTTGCCACCATCGACACAATGACCACCGGCTTGGCGGATATTAGCGACCTGTTGGATATGGCCGCCGCCGAAGACGATGTCGAGACCCTTAGCGAAGTAGAGGCCGAGCTAGCAGAGCTTCAGGCCCAGCTGGAAAAGCTGGAGTTTCGCCGCATGTTCTCAGGGGAAATGGACCCTAATAATGCCTTCCTAGAGATACAGTCAGGCTCAGGTGGCACCGAGGCGCAGGATTGGGCCGAAATGGTATGCCGCATGTACCTACGCTGGGGCGAGGCCAAAGGTTTTAAAGCTGAGCTGTTAGAAGCCTCCGACGGTGACGTGGCGGGCATCAAAAGCGCCACCATACAATTTACTGGCGAGTATGCTTATGGCTGGCTGCGCACCGAAACGGGTGTGCATCGCTTAGTGCGCAAATCACCTTTCGATTCCGGCAGCCGCCGCCATACCTCCTTTTGCTCGGTATTTGTGTCGCCGGAAGTGGACGACAATATCGATATAGAAATCAATCCCTCTGACTTGCGGGTAGACACCTACCGCGCCAGTGGCGCCGGTGGCCAGCACGTCAACAAAACGGACTCGGCTATACGCATTACCCACGAGCCCAGCGGCATAGTGGTGCAGTGCCAAAATCAGCGTTCGCAACATCAAAACCGCGATAACGCCATGAAACAGTTAAAAGCCAAGCTTTACGAAATGGAAATGTCCAAGCGTAACGAAGCGGCACAAGCCATGGAAGACAGCAAATCAGATATAGGCTGGGGCAGCCAGATACGCTCCTATGTATTAGATGACCAACGGATCAAAGACCTGCGCACCAACGTACAAAGCAGCAACTGTGGTGCAGTGTTAGATGGCGACCTCGATCAGTTTATCGTGGCATCGTTGAAGTTGGGGGTTTAAAAAATAGTCACTAGTTGATAGTCGCTAGTCGCTAGAGTGAAGTAAAGATATTTAGAGTTTTGAAGACCCCGTACGGGGAATAGCAGCACACACTTAATAGAAACAATAGAGGAACGTATGTCAGAGCCAACAGAAAATAACGCCGTCCAACAGCAAGGTGAAGAGAACAAACTGATTGCTGAGCGTCGCGCTAAGTTAGCCGATATACGCGAGCAGCGTAACGCTTTCCCCAATACCTTTCGTCGCGCTGATTATGCGCAAGATTTGCAAAACGAATTAGGCAGCAAGGAAAAAGAGTCCTTAGAAGACCTAGACCGACGCGCTTCAGTGGCTGGCCGCATTATGGCCAAGCGTGGCCCGTTTTTAGTGCTGCAAGATATGAGTGGCAGCATTCAAGCCTATGTCGATAAAAAACAACTGCCCGAAGCGCAGCTGCCTGAAATTAAAACCTGGGATATAGGCGATATTATAGGCTGTACCGGCCCGGTGCATAAATCCGGTAAAGGCGATTTGTATGTGTATATGGAAAGCGTAGAGTTGCTAACCAAATCACTGCGCCCCTTACCTGATAAGTTTCACGGACTAAAAGATCAAGAGATGCGTTATCGCCAGCGCTACGTGGATTTAATCATGAGCCCCGAGTCGCGGGATGTGTTTAAAACGCGCTCCAAAATGATTAGCTTTATGCGCAACTACTTTGACGCTGAAAACTTTATGGAGGTAGAGACCCCCATGATGCACACCATACCTGGTGGTGCCACGGCGCGTCCTTTTATTACCCACCACAATACCCTAGATATGGACATGTACCTGCGGGTAGCGCCCGAGCTCTACCTCAAGCGTTTAGTAGTAGGTGGTTTTGAACGGGTATACGAAATTAACCGCAACTTTCGCAACGAAGGCTTATCGACTCGTCACAACCCCGAGTTCACCATGGTAGAGTTTTACCAAGCCTATGCCGATTACAAAGACTTGATGAATCTCACCGAAGATATGTTGCGTAAAATGGCGCAGTCGGTACTAGGCACCACCACTTTAGTGAATACCGTACGCGATGCCGAAGGCGAAGTGGTGAAAACCATAGAGTATGATTTAGCTCAGCCCTTTGCGCGCATCTCGGTATTCGATTCTATTTTGCAATACTGCCCAGAGATAAAAGCGGAAGATATTGCCGACCTAGCAAGCGCCCGTAAAGTAGCCGAAGGTTTAGGTATTAAGCTGAAAGACATATACGGCTTAGGCAAAGTACAAATGGAAATATTTGATGAAGTGGTAGAGCAGCACTTAATTCAACCGACCTTCATTACTGAATACCCCACCGAAGTATCACCGTTGGCGCGTCGTAACAACGACAACCCTTTTGTGACTGATCGCTTTGAGTTTTTCGTGGGTGGCCGCGAAATTGCTAATGGCTTCTCAGAGCTTAATGACGCTGAAGACCAAGCCGAACGCTTTCAAGCACAGGTTGCCGAAAAAGACGCCGGTGACGACGAAGCCATGCATTACGATGCTGACTACATAGCCGCGCTAGAATACGGCTTACCGCCAACAGCGGGTGAGGGCATAGGTATAGATCGCTTGGTGATGTTGTTTACTGACTCACCGACGATTCGAGATGTATTACTGTTTCCGCATATGCGGGCACAGGCCTAGCTTTAAAATCCCCGCCAGTGCGGGGATTTTTTTTGGCTGTTATTAACTACCTGCAAAATGGCGTTGAAAAAGCTGTTAGCTATAACTAGGCATATGGCATCCAGTAATTTTCGCGCCAGTACTATGTTTTATAGAATTAGTCGGGCCTTTGTGCTTTTTTATCCCGCCACATACCAGTGATGATAGGTCCATTATTGGGTGCTTGAAAAGAGCCAATGCTTTTAAATCCCGCCGTTTCATAGCGTGGGTTATTAGCGATGTTGCTTGATTCTAAGTAGGCTGGCATATCGAGCTCATCCACTCTGGCTAAGTTTTCTTTTAATAAATTTATGCCTATATCTTTACCTCGGTAATGGGTGTTTGTGCACAGCAGGCCTAGATAATAATAATTAAGCGCCGGGTTTGGCTGCATTTCTGCGAACAGGTCAAAAGCAGAGGCGACTTCATCTGCTCTGTCGCCACATAGTTGTTGCAACATGTCAGAAAAGTTCTCTTTTTGTTGTTGGGTAAACACACTGCCGCCAGGTGGTATCCAGGCAACAAGCGCTTCATGATTTTCGGTATGAAAAACCCATGGGTAGCGCAGCGAGCCTTGTAAAAATAATGATAAAAACTGTTTGCGAGAGGCGGGGTTGGTAAATGCCCAAGATAAAAAAGGGTCATTTTTAAAAGCATTAAAAACCATCTCTATTAATGCCTCAAAGTCTTCAGGTTTGGTGTTGATAACCGCAATAGCTTCAGCGCTTTGTTCAGAGCTGTCATTATTGTTTTGTGGGGAAATAGATCCTATTGATCCTTGATGGGTTGTAGCCATAAATATACTCCAATACAAACCTTTATTTACAATAGCGTAACGTGATGTAAGGTGGAGTGAAAGCTCCCTAAAAGGGTTGGTTTATCCTTGTGTGTGGTGTTTTGCGTCATTTTACTAATCAAAATATGTTTGATTCATGAGTTATGGCCCATAGTTTATAGCTCATAGGTGCTTGAATCGATGAGTCAACATTGGCGACTAGAGAGTTGATTTTTACTATAGAAGGGCTAGTGTGACTCTTTAATACTGTGAATAGTGTACGCTCAAGAGAGCAAGGTTAGTTTTATTGTTTAACCCCCAGGTTTATGGAAGTCAACTATGTCTCAATCATCAAATACCTTTAACACCCTAAATACGTTGCAAGTTAACGGTAAAAGCTACGCTTATTATGCGATTAATGGTGGTGAGTTAGCCGCCAAGGCCGGGGTCAGCAGGCTGCCTATTAGCACTAAGATTTTACTGGAAAACCTGTTGCGTCACGAAGATGGCCTAGTTTGCAGCCGCGATGATATTGAGGCCTTGGCTGCCAGTGCCGGCAAGGGTAGCGACCAAGAGGTCGCCTATCACCCCGCACGAGTTTTAATGCAAGATTTTACCGGCGTCCCCGCCGTGGTTGATCTGGCGGCGATGCGCGATGCGCTGGTGAAGCAGGGCCTAGATCCTCAAAAAATAAACCCCTTATCGCCGGTAGATTTAGTAATAGACCACTCGGTAAGCATAGACAAATTTGCCACCGCATCCGCCTTTGACGAAAACGTTGCTATAGAGATGCAGCGTAATGGCGAGCGCTATGAGTTTTTAAAATGGGGCCAAGGGGCCTTTGACAACTTTAGGGTAGTGCCACCCGGCACCGGTATATGCCATCAGGTTAACCTGGAGTATTTAGCCAAAACCGTGTGGTCGCACAGTGACGGCGATCAGCTGTTTGCCTACCCCGATACACTGGTAGGCACTGACAGCCACACCACCATGATTAACGGACTGGGCGTGTTGGGCTGGGGCGTTGGCGGCATAGAGGCGGAAGCGGCGATGCTAGGCCAGCCTATCTCTATGTTAATCCCCGATGTGGTCGGTTTTGAATTAACCGGCAAATTGCAGGAAGGCATCACCGCTACCGATTTGGTGTTAAGAGTGGTAGAAATGCTGCGGGCGCATGGCGTGGTGGGTAAGTTTGTCGAGTTTTATGGTGCCGGCCTAGACCATTTACCACTGGCCGATCGCGCCACCATAGCCAATATGTCTCCGGAGTATGGGGCCACCTGTGGTTTCTTCCCCGTAGATCAACAAACCATTAACTACCTGCGCTTAAGTGGCCGTGACGAAGACACCATTGCTTTAGTCGAAGCCTATAGCAAAGCGCAGGGCATGTGGCGCGACGAAAACTATCAAGTAGCCGATTTTTCCGCCACGTTGCAGCTAGATATGAGCACGGTTGAAGCGAACTTGGCCGGGCCCAAACGGCCACAAGATCGCGTTGCAGTACGCAATTTAAATAAAGCGATTGATGATTTTATTGATCTGCAAGGTAAGCACGATCAACTCGATACCGCATTTGCTTTGGCCGGTAGCGACGAGGCCATGCATCACGGCGACGTGGTAATTGCCGCCATCACCTCTTGCACCAACACATCTAACCCCTCAGTGATGATAGGCGCAGGTTTAGTTGCCCAAAAAGCCTTGGCCAAAGGCTTACAGAGAAAGCCCTGGGTAAAATCTTCATTAGCACCGGGTTCAAAAGTGGTGACCGATTATTTAGGAAAAGCGGGGCTGCAAACATCACTCAACGATTTGGGTTTTAATTTAGTGGGCTATGGCTGCACCACCTGCATAGGCAACTCTGGGCCCTTGGATAGCGCCGTAGCCGACACTATCAAAAATAACGACCTAGTGGTGTCATCAGTATTGTCGGGCAACCGAAATTTTGAAGGCCGTATACATCCGCTGGTACAGGCCAACTGGTTGGCGTCACCGCCATTGGTAGTGGCCTATGCCTTAGCGGGCACCACCCGTATAGATTTAAGCACCGAGCCCCTAGGCACCGACACTAACGGCGAGCCGGTATACTTACGCGACATCTGGCCCACTAACCAGGAAATTGCCGACTTGGTACTTACCGTTAGCAGTTCTATGTTTACCTCGGAATACGCAGAGGTCTTTAAAGGTGATGACAGCTGGCGCGCAATAGAGACCAGCCGCAGTGCTGCCTATAACTTCTCCCCTGATTCCACCTATATACAATTACCGCCGTTTTTTGAGCCGCAGTATGCAGGTAACCAAAGCAATATTTTACAAGCGCCGATGCTGGCGATGCTGGGTGACTCCATAACCACCGACCACATCTCGCCCGCCGGTTCTATACCCTTAGATAGCCCCGCCGCACAGTATTTGCGTGACAATAGTGTGGCCGACAGCGACTTCAACTCCTATGGCTCGCGCCGCGGTAACCACGAAGTGATGATGCGCGGCACATTCGGCAATATACGCATACGCAATGAAATGACCCCGCAGATCGAAGGCGGCTATACTCGCCTAAGCGGCAGCACCGAGCCCATGTTTATTTACGATGCGGCCATGGACTACCAAGCCAAAGGTGTGGCCACAGTAGTCGTTGCCGGTAAAGAATACGGCACCGGCTCCAGCCGCGATTGGGCCGCTAAGGGCACCTTGTTGCTAGGTGCCAAGGCCGTGATAGTGGAAAGCTTTGAGCGCATCCATAGGTCAAATCTGGTGGGCATGGGTGTATTACCCTTGCAGTTTATGCCCGGCGAAGGGCGTAAAACTTTTGCACTCACCGGTGATGAGCGTTTTGATATTTTGGGTTTAGATCAAGCGGTACAGCCTAGCCAGGTGGTTAGTGCGGTGATTCATTATGCGGATGGTAAGCAGCGAGATATTCAGTTGCAGTTGCGGTTAGATACGGCGGTTGAGGTTGAGTATTACCGGGCTGGTGGTGTGTTGCGGTATGTTTTGAATCGGATTGTGGCGGAGGGATGAGGTCTATTTAGATTTCACTCATCTGGCTATGCCAGTGAGTGCTGGGATATTGAATAATGTCTTTGTCTTGTCATACCCAAGGCACTCCTTTCAGTCGCGGGGCAGGCTCTGCCGGCGAAGGCCGGTATCCAGTTTTTTTGGTTTTTTGTATTTATTTTTTTGGTTATCGTAGTAAGTTGATTGCTGGGTTCCGCCCAGCTGGGCGGGTTCATTTTCTTTGTTTGCCCAAAGAAAACGGAACCAAAAGAAAGGGCACCCCTAGTCCGTCGCCCTTCGGGTTCCCTGTGCTACTCACAATTTAACGGCCGCTGCGGAACTCGCACAAAAACGATACTCAATCGTTTTTGCACTCAGACAGTCCTCGCTACTTCGTGCCGTAAAATTCCTCCGTTGCTCGGCGACTCCCAAGGGGAATCTGGGTGCTTCGTAGATGGTTTTGTTAGAAGCGTGGTTGCCGCTACGACTTAATGTTCATCGCCTGCGTAAATCCACATAGGTTCTGTTTTACCTGCGCGCTCAAAACCTAAGGCCTTATAAAAATTAATGGCGTCGCCATCGGCGGTTAGCATTTGCTGATGAAATTCAGAGTATATACTCTGCATAGCCGCCATCATTTTTTTACCTATGCCTTTACCATGGTACTCAGGGTGAACCAGCATATGAGGGTAGTAAACAACCAAGTGGCCATCAGATATAGCATTGCCTATGCCTATCAATCGACCATTTAGTCTAGCTGTTACCAGTGTGTGAGAGTTGCGTAGTGCGGGTAACAGTTTTTCAGGCTTGTTGGCGGATGACCATTCGTTAGCTTGGTATAGGTCGATAACCTCTTGTTCGGTGATGCTGTCGTTGGTGGTTATTTTTATTTCCATGATGTGCGTTGGTCCGTGATTAGAAGGTCGCTGTCAGCTTGCTGGGGAAGGCTGGAACGAAATGCAAAGTTTCATCTGACCCCAATTACCCGCCAATTACCTTAGGCGCTTGGCTCAAATAGCCGGTGATATGCTTTTTCAACTTCTGGACTATCATTAAGCTCTCTGTCTCCATATGCGTCAGTTATTGCTTGCAAAGCCATAGACTTTTGTCGCTCCCTATTTTGCTCTTTAATAGATGGGAACATGACTTCAGTTGCTGCCAGAATATCAGCCAGTGCCTCATGAGCTACTTTGTCGATATTTATCGACAAGTACCATAGCTGATAGACCTGTAACTCGACCGGTGACTTCTTATTTAGACGAATATAATCTTCAACAGAAAGGAAAATTATATGGTCATTTTCTAAATCGCTGAAGCCTTCAAGCACAGAGTCTGGATCACGATCCGCGTGTTTGAAGAAATTTCTATAAGGGCTATTAATTAGATCTTTCTTTAACTCACTCCCAGTGGTTATATTCTCTCTGGTTTCATCGGAAAGGCTATCGATGCCTTCTTTGGTGCATAAGGCATCTATGACTTCCCAAGCATTAGTTGCCAAACTATACACCGACACAGGCTCCCCCCCTCTAAGAAATAATTCAATAGCGGTGATTAATTGCCGTTGGGCTGCCTCAATTTTCGTTATTTTCTCAGTCATTCGATTGGGTGCCTAACGCTCGCAGCTGCGGAAGCAGGGAGCTTCTAGGAGCAAAGCGACGTCCCTGTGTTCCGTCAGCCTGCGCTTGTTATGTATTATTTATTTTATAAACCGATCTAATGTTCTTATACATTTAGCCAAGTTGTTGCCATATATTTCATTTGTTTCAAGTGAACCACCACTTACCAAGCTAACAACTTTTCCATCTTCTCCAATAATTGGAGCACCGCTACACCCTTGAAAGAAGTCATGCCCTGGATGATCTTCTGGCATTTTAAAATAGTGTAGATCATTTTCAGTCCGATCGTATTCTAAACCATGATAAATGTGATGATCTGTTATAAATGCATTTTGGTCTGGAATAAGCTCTGGCCTAATATCGCCTGAAAAACCATATTTTGTTAGTTTATTAGGCTCGCCAATATCAGCTGTACTGAGAACAGGTCTTTCTGTAATTTCTAAAGTATCTCCTCGCCAATCTCTATTATGGAAATAACACTTAAAGTCAGGCCTTACAGGGTGAAAAGAAAATTCAACATCTTTGATAGATTTCTTGTCGGAACTAAAATCACCAATAAAACTAAATTCATTTAAAAAGAGGACTTCTATTTGTTGAATATCTTCATTGAACTTTATTTGAGCGCACCAATCTGATGATTTCTCTGCAACATGAAAAACTGTAATCAAGAATCGTTGTTGTTTAAAATCTAATAGACAGCCTGAACCTATACCACAGGGCGCGCCTTGTTCATCCAGTTTTCTTAACTGTACGCTGGAATATTTAATTAAATTTTGCCAATTCATTAGATTTCTCTGGAAAGTGCCAAAACTCTAGTTACGACGTTGATACATAACAGTTTTATTAACGAGAATGGCCAGATTTAAACTTTATGCCTAGAGCTATACACAAAGCCTATATCCGTACATCAATACATAAATATACACAGGTTCAAACACCAGTGCCTATCTGTTTTCTTGTAAATTATTCACGGTTCTAACACTTTGGCACTTACCCTCTACGAAGCACCCAGATTCCCCTTGGGAGTCGCCGAGCAACGGAGGAATTTAACGGCACGAAGTAGCGAGGACTGTTTAAGCCTTTTGAAGATTGAGTATCTTCAAAAGGTGAGTTCCGCAGCGGCCGTTAAATTGTGATTCAAATACGCAAAGCGTATTTTCACCCTTCGGGCGCCATGATAAAGCTGGCGTCCAAATTCCGCCCTAGGCGAAATTTGTGAGTAGCGCAGGCTTACTTGTCAATAACAGGAGCGTAGCCGACGACGACAAATTGGCAGGATAGCCAATTTGCACAGCACGAAGTGCTGCCTTTAGGTGAGGCACATGGATGTGCCGAATGAAGTAGGGGTGCCCTTATCGCCCGGCAAGGCGAAACCTCGCTCGAATAACAAATTATTAATTAAGAAAAGCACTGGATACCGGCGTTCGCCGGCATGACAGGGTAGTAGGTTCTGGATACCGGTATGCACCGGTAGAGCCCCGCGACTGAAAGGAGTGTCTAGAGAAGTCGGTGCGATTCAGCCATAAAAAAACCCAGCTAAAAAGCTGGGTTTCTAAAACTAACCAACTACCTATCAACCATTAAGGTAATAAGTGGCTCACTGCATCGCGCTCTTCAGTTAACTCTTGCTCAGTCGCTTTCATGCGCGCTTGGCTAAATTCGCTAACCTCTAAACCGGCAACAATTTCCCAATCGCCATTTTTACAGCGACAAGGGAATGAGTAAATCAAACCTTTGGCTATGCCGTAAGAACCGTCAGAGTAAACGCCCATGCTTACCCAATCGTCGCCGTCTGTGCCTAGGGCCCAGCTGCGTACGTGGTCTATAGCGGCGTTAGCAGCTGAGGCAGCAGATGATGCGCCACGTGCCTTGATGATGGCAGCACCACGTTGGGCAACGGTGGGGATGTAGTCGTTTTCGTACCAGTCTTGCTCAACCAACTCTAGTGCGGGGGTACCGGCAACTTTAGCTGTAGAAAGATCAGGGTATTGTGTGGCTGAGTGGTTGCCCCACACGGTCATGTTTTTTACGTCAGAAACGTCTTTGCCAGTTTTTTGGGCAAGCTGTGACTTGGCGCGGTTGTGATCCAAACGCATCATGGCGGTGAAGTTGCGTGGGTCTATGCTAGGCGCATTGCGTTGGGTAATTAACGCGTTAGTGTTGGCGGGGTTGCCCACGACCAATACTTTGATGTCTTTGCTGGCGTTGTCGTTAATCGCCTTGCCTTGTACCGAGAAGATGGCAGCGTTGGCTTCTAGTAAGTCTTTACGCTCCATGCCTGGGCCACGTGGGCGTGCGCCAACTAATAGGGCGTAATCACTGTCTTTAAAACCTAGGTTCGGATCGTCTGTGCATACTACGCCAGCTAATAATGGAAAGGCGCAGTCGTCTAGTTCCATTTTTACGCCTTCTAGGGCGCCTAATGCTGGGGTGATGTCTAGCAGCTGAAGAATAACGGGCTGGTCGTTGCCTAGCATCGCGCCTGAGGCAATGCGGAAAAGTAGGGCATAGCCGATTTGGCCAGCTGCACCGGTAACGGTAACGCGAACAGGTTGTTTCATTATGATGATTCCTATGTGTTGCAAGTAAAGTGTTGCAATGAGCGTTGGTATGGCAACGGCAGAGGGTGGCTCTGGCTGCCGCGTCTTTCTGACGCAAAGGCCTTTTAAGGCGGGCTAATTCTAGTGATTTGGCCCTTAAATTGCCAGTTTCTAGGCTGTGATGGCGACAAATAAAGGGGTAATTCTGGCTAAAAACGATTAAAATGCGCGCCATTCTAGCTATCCTATGATTTATTGACTCAGCAACAGGCCGTGGTTTTATTGTGCAACAGCTTTCTACTCCATTAGTTACCGACATTCCCCTAGCGGGCCAACCCTCAACCGAAGAGGCGGCCAAGCTTAAAAAACAGACGCTGGAATTTAATAAGCTGCAAAAGCGCCTGCGCCGACAAATGGGCGAGGCGATAGCGGATTACAGCATGATCACCGAGGGCGATGTGGTGATGGCCTGTATTAGCGGCGGTAAAGATTCCTTCGCGATGTTGGAGATATTGATCAACCTGCAAAAGGCCGCACCGGTTAATTTTGAGGTGATAGCGGTCAATTTGGATCAAAAGCAGCCAGGTTTCCCCGAGCATATACTGCCCGCCTATTTTGAAAAGATAGGGGTGCCCTATTACATTGTTGATAAAGACACCTACAGCGTGGTGAAAGAGAAAGTAGCCGAGGGCAAAACCACCTGTGGCCTGTGCTCACGGCTGCGTCGTGGCACCCTGTATAGCTTTGCTGAAAGCATAGGGGCTACCAAAATTGCCCTGGGCCACCATATGGACGATATGGTAGAAACCTTATTTTTAAATATGTTTTACGGTGGCCGCATGAAGGCTATGCCGCCCAAGCTGCGCTCCGATGACCAGCGCAATGTGGTGATACGGCCGCTGGCCTATTGCCGCGAGAAAGACTTAATTAAGTTTTCCGACGCTAAAAAATTCCCCATCATCCCCTGTAATTTATGCGGCTCGCAAGAGAACCTGCAAAGGCAAAACATTAAAGCCATGTTACAAGGTTGGGATAAACAGCAGTCGGGTAGGGTAGAGAGTATATTTCGCTCCACCCAGCATATTAGCCCCAGCCAATTGGCCGATAAAAACCTATTTGATTTTGAGCAGCTACCCTTAGATAGAAGCAGCGATAAAGCCGAGTATGCCTTTACCGAGGCCACAGTATCGTCGTCGGGTAATGGTGTGCAAATGGTGGATGTGCTTAATTTGTAGTCGTGGATGTAGCTGTTGTATGGCCGTGGTGAAAAGTTTGTATTCGACAATCAGTAACTCGGCTATAACGCTGTTTAGTCGCTAGTTAATAGCAATATAAAAGCAATAAAAAGGGTGCCATCATGGAACAGAACCTAAGCAAAGAGTTAGAGCAAGCCACCGCTATTTATAAGATGGTGATTGAGTTTTTTGTTAATTACAGTTTTCAAATACTGGGTGCCATTATTGTTATGTTGCTGGGCTTTTGGTTGGCCCGCAAAGTCAGTAATTGGGTATTGTCACTACTAGAGAAAAAACAATTCGACGTTACCCTTAGCCATTTTATTGCTGCTGGCGTTAAGGTGTTAATTATCGTTATGGTGGCGCTGGTTGCCCTAGGTAAAGTGGGTATTAGTGTTACACCATTTTTAGCGTTGTTAGGCGCTGCTTCTTTAGGTGTGGGCTTGGCCATGCAGGGCATGCTGTCTAATTACAGTGCGGGCTTTAATATTATTATTACCCGCCCCTTTGTGGTGGGAGATACCATTAGGGTGCAAGGTGTTACTGGCCAAGTTGAAGAAGTGCGTTTGGCCTATACCTTATTGGTGGATGAAGATGGCGTGCGCATTAGCATACCCAATAAACATATTATTGGTGAGATCTTACATAACTCACAGCTAAGTACCTTGGCGGAAGTAACCATAGGCATTGCCTACCACGAAGACCCAGGGCAGGCCATAAGCTACATAGAGCAAGCCATCAATGCTTTAGAGGGCTTAGACAATAACAAGCCCTCGCAGGTGGGTATAGCTAGCTTTGGCGATAGCAGTATTAACTTGGGCATACGTATATGGCTGCCCACCCAGCAATATTATCAACAGCTATACCAGGTTAATCAGGCCGTTTTTGCGGCCTTAAAAAACAATGGGGTGGCTATACCTTTCCCGCAACGGGAAGTGCGTTTGTTGGGTGATCAAGCGGCTAGCTAAGCGCCGCTATTAAGCTACCTGCTAAAGTAAGGTGCCTCCCCAGCCATGCTTTTATGGCTGGGCACTGTCATGCCTATTGCCCTATTAGCGGTGTTTAGCGATGGCTATCTTCGTGTTGAAACGTCTCTCAAAGCCTAAGTGCCGCAGCATCGCTTTCCCTACTCTGAGAATTGGCCCATTTTGTGCAACCCCTACTGCTAACAAGAAGCGGGCTGCATCACAGTCAAATTACTGTCTTATATCCTGCCTCTACATCTAAATACGCTAGCTTAACCGTAATGGTTAGATTGAATGTCAGTTCTTTGACAGTTAATAGCGAGTGTTAAGTAAAGGGGAAGTCCGGTGAATGTAGGTCGTACAGATATCAATAGCTTACTCAGCCAAATGCGTGAAATGAAGGCGGCTACCATGCCAGCAGGAATGCCTGCAGGCGGCCCCGCCGATATGCAGGGGCCACAGGGTGTGCAGCAAGCGCTCAATGGCCGCATAGAAAAGGCCGATAGTGCCTCGCCCAGTTTTTCCACCATGTTTAAGGGTGCGATAGACGGCGTTAACCAAACCCAGAAAACCGCTGGTAGCCTGCAAGCAGCCTATGAGCAGGGTGCACCTGGTGTGAGTTTGTCGCAGGTGATGATCGCTTCGCAAAAATCGTCAGTAGCCTTTGATGCCATGACGCAGGTGCGCAACAAGGTAGTTGAAGCCTATAAAGATGTGATGAATATGCCGGTGTAGCGGTGTATTGCAGTTATCCATTAAGTCTATAAAGCGATTTATAGAGATATATAGCGAAATTTAAAGAGATAATAAAATGGCAGCAGAAGGCTCGTCACAACCACAAAGCCAGGTGTTTGATGGTTTTGGCGGTTTAAATCTTATCCGGCAGTTAGGCCTAATGATAGGCTTGGCCGCCAGTGTGGCGATAGGTTTTGCGGTGGTGCTGTGGTCGCAGGGTGAAGACTATAAGCCCCTGTATGCCAATTTGGATCGTATGGACCCCAGCGCGGTACTTTCTATATTAGATAGCAACCAAATTGTTTATAAGGTCGATGAAAACAACGGCGCGTTAATGGTGGCCTCCAATCAAATTCACGATGCGCGGCTAAAGCTAGCGGGTGAGGGGATCTCTGTCGATGGTAGTTTTGGTTTTGAGCTTATGGACAAAGAGCGTCCCTTGGGCACCAGCCAGTTTATGGAGAACGCCCGCTTTAAGCGCAGCTTAGAGGGTGAGCTAGCCCGTACCATTACCAGCATACGTCAGGTTAGAGCCGCCCGTGTGCATTTGGCCATACCCAAGACCTCGGCCTTTGTGCGCGATTCCCGCAAACCGACGGCCTCCGTGTTTATCGATTTGTACAGTGGCGCGGGTATTAACTCGCCACAGGTACGCGCCATCGCCAACTTGGTGGCATCCAGTATCCCCGAGTTAGCGCTACAGGATGTCACTGTGGTCGATCAACGCGGTAACTTGCTGTCCAACTTTGAAACCGACGAAAAAATGATCGCCGCCAACCGTCAAATGGAGTACACCAAAGAGGTGGAGCAGCGCTATATCAACCGCATTCACTCCATCTTGGTGCGTATCTTGGGTGAGGGTAAATTCAGAGCCGAAGTGAGCGCCGATGTCGATTTTACCGAGGTAGAGCAGGCCGAGGAGCAGTTTAACCCCGACTTGCCCGCTATACGCAGTGAGCAAACCCTAAAAGAAGGCCGCAATGTAGGCTCAATCGGTGGTGTGCCAGGGGCGTTGAGCAATCAGCCCCCTGCAGATGGCGCCGCCCCCGAAAATGCCACCGCCCAAGATCAAGGTGGCGAGGGTGGCAGTAGCGGTAGAGTGCAGGCTACCCGCAACTACGAGCTGGATCGCACGGTGAGTTATACCCGTCATCAAACCGGTAAGGTGCGTAGGCTCAGTGTAGCGGTAGTGGTCGATAATGTAGTTAAAAAAGACCCCACCACCGGTGCCATGAACTCAGTGTCTATGCCGCAAGAGGAGCTGGACAGTCTTTCAGGCTTAGTGCGCGATGCAGTAGGGTTTGACGCTGCGCGTGGTGATAGCGTCAATATTATCAATGCTGAATTTGTGACCTTGCCAGAGCCCGAAGTGGAATTAATAGAGGAAGTGCCCCTGTGGCAGCAGCCAGAAATACTAAACTTGGCTAAAAAAATATTGGGCGGCATATTCGTCATGGTGATTATTTTCGGGGTGTTGCGGCCGGTTATGCGCAACCTAACCGATACCTCTAAGGAAATGCGCGAGTTAGAGGCGCAGGAGGCACTAAATGACTTATCCGCCGATTTAGGTGCTGACTTAGCGGATGAAACCGTTACTTTATCCGGTGGCGATAGTATGCTGCTAACGGGTCCCGGGCAGGGTTATGCGCAGCAGCTTAATGCGGTTAAAGGCTTAATTGCTGAAGACCCCGGGAGAGTCGCACAAGTGGTTAAACAATGGGTGAACAGCGGTGAGTGATAACGATACAGCAGCGGGCGGCGCTGATAAAATTAACATCACCAAGCTCAATCAAGCGGCTATTTTATTGATGTCGTTGGGGGAGAAAGAGGCCGCCGAAGTGCTTAAGCATTTAGGGCCCAAAGAGGTGCAGCGCATAGGTACCGCCATGACGGGCTTAGAAAACGTGCCGCAATCCCACGTCGAAACCGTAATGAATAATTTCCTACACGAGGCGCGTACCTTAACCGGCCTAGGTGTGGGCTCCGATGGCTATATACGCAATATGCTAGTAGAGGCCCTAGGTGATGATAAGGCCAACTCGCTAGTCGATAGAATTTTATTAGGTGGTAATACCACCGGCCTAGATACCTTAAAGTGGATGGATGCTCGCGCCGTGGCCGATATTATTCGCCACGAACATCCGCAGATACAGGCCATAGTCGTGTCTTACCTCGATGGCGACCAAGCCGCCGATGTGCTTTCTAACTTACAAGATAAAGTGCGCCTAGACATCGTTATGCGGGTAGCCGCCTTAGATTCGGTACAGCCTACCGCTTTGCAAGAGCTTAACGACATATTAGAGAAACAATTCTCTGGCAGCGCCGGTTCGCAAACTAAAGAAATGGGTGGTATCAAAGTCGCCGCCGAAATCATGAACAACCTAGACAGCTCTATAGAGTCTGAATTAATGGACTCCATACGCGAAGTGGACGAGGATTTGGGCACTCAAATTCAAGACCTTATGTTTGTGTTCGACAACCTCAAAGGGGTGGACGACCGCGGTATTCAGGCATTGTTGCGAGAAGTGTCTTCCGATGTGCTTATCTTGGCGCTCAAAGGGTCCGACGACGAGCTGCAAGAACATATCTTTGGCAATATGTCTAAGCGTGCCGCCGAATTGTTGCGCGACGATCTCGAAGCCAAGGGCCCGGTCAAACTCAGCGAAGTGGAAGGTGCGCAAAAAGAAATCCTGGTTATTGCCCGTCGCATGGCCGATGCTGGCGAAATTGTACTGGGTGGCAGCGGCGAAGAAATGCTGTAAGCACAAGGCTGCCCTGGCTGCTTATAGCTAGGGCATGGTATTAAGCTGTATTAGGTTGATTGATGAAAAACACTGATCGTATCCCCGCTATTCAATCGCTAGGCTATAAGCGTTGGCAGTTGCCCGAGGTGAACGAGGGGCAAATCATACACGCCGAAAAAACCAGGCGCGATGTCGCCCGCGGCGAAGCCCCCAGCATCGATAAAAACCTAGTGGTTTACAGTAAAGTGACCGTGGGCCAAATCGAAGAGATTAGCCAGCGCATCAAGCAGGACATAAAGCACGAGGCCTACCAAGAGGGTTTGCAGCAGGGTTTGGATAAAGGCTATAAAGCGGGCCTGCAAAAAGGCCAAAACCAAATACAGCAACACCTCACTAGCTTGCAGGCCTTGATTAGCCAGCTCAATGACGCCCTACAACAGCAGGATAACGCCGTGGAGCAGGTGCTGGCAGAGTTGGCTACTGGGGTGGCAGAATCGATAGTGCGGCGTGAGTTAATCCTAGATGGCAGCCATATACAGGCTGTGATACATGACGCGATAGCCGCCATTGATGCCAAGGCGCAGAAAGTCGATATTTACTTAAGCCCGCAAGATTATAAGTTTGTCACCACCATGGGGCAGGTAGAGCCACAATGGCAATTACACACTGACGCGACGTTAAGCGTGGGAGGCTGCCGGGTGAGCAATCAATACAGCGCGGCTGACTACAGCACTGAGCAGCAATTTCAGCAAACCGTAAGCCAGTTAGTGGATAGCCGCTATGCCGAGCTAGGTAGGCAGTCAGCTGCCAGCGATACCACTACCAACGATGCCATCCCCAGCGATATAGCCCCCAATGATACTAGCCCGGATGAGGGATAAAGCGCCTTATGTCTCGCCCTCTATTTAGCCAGCGTTTGCAGCAATACCAGCCCTCGAAAGCGGCACTTAGCAAACCGCAAGTGTCGGGTCGTTTGGTGCGGGTTGTGGGTATGACCCTAGAAGTGATGGGTCTGCAACTGCCCATAGGCCACCGCTGTGTAGTGATTAACAGCGAGCAGCACCAGGTAGAGGCCGAGGTGGTGGGCTTTGCCGAACACAAAATATTCCTTATGCCTATACAGCAATCCTCCGGCTTTACCCCTGGTGCGCGAGTGCTGGCGATAGACTATCAAGACAGAGTACCGGTAGGCCCCGAACTATTGGGCCGGGTAATCGACGGTGCAGGCCGTCCTTTAGACGGCAAAGGGCCGCTCAATAACAGCGGCTTTATTCCCATGAAGGGTGAAGCCATTAACCCGCTAGCCAGAAAACCCATTAGTGATACGCTGGATGTGGGTATTAAAGCTATCAACGCCGTGCTCAGCGTGGGCAGGGGTCAACGTATAGGTTTGTTTGCCGGCTCGGGGGTGGGTAAGAGTGTGTTGCTAGGCATGATGACCAAATTTACCGAGGCCGACATTGTTATTGTTGGCTTAGTGGGGGAGCGGGGCCGTGAGGTTAAAGAATTTATCGAGCATACCCTGGATGAAGAAGGTATGCGCCGGGCGATAGTGGTGGCAGCCCCCGCCGATGAAGCGCCGTTAATGCGTATGCGGGCCGCCTCTTTAGCCACGCGCTTAGCGGAGTATTACCGCGATCAAGGCAAACATGTATTACTGCTAATGGACTCCCTAACCCGTTATGCCCAAGCCCAGCGTGAAATCGCCCTCTCTATAGGCGAGCCGCCAGCCACTAAGGGTTATCCGCCCTCGGTGTTTTCTATGCTGCCCAAGTTGGTGGAGCGGGCCGGTAATAATGCCGATGGCAGCGGTTCAGTGACTGCGTTTTATACGGTATTAACCGAGGGTGATGATTTGCAAGATCCGGTCGCCGATGCCTCCCGGGCGATACTTGATGGTCATATCGTACTGTCTCGGGCCATTGCCGATGAGGGGCATTACCCTGCCATTGATATAGAGGGTTCAATTAGCCGAGCCATGCAAAACATCGTCACCGAAAAGCAGCTGAAACAGGCCCAGCGCCTGCGCTTTTTATACTCGCGCTATCAGCAAAGCCGCGACTTAATCAGTGTTGGCGCCTATGTGGCCGGCAGTGACCCTGAAACCGACTTGGCCATAGAGAAATTGCCGGCTATTAAAACCTTCTTACAGCAAGGTTTAAACGAGTCCTTTGATGTGGAGAGTAGTTTTCAGCTACTCAATACACTACTGGCAACGGCGGTGCAGCAACAGCCCGATCAATTACCCGCGGTTAATGGCCGTTAACTATGGCTAAAAAACCCTCACAGCGCTTACAAGTGGTATTAAAGCTAGCCCATATTAAACAGCAGCAAGCGGCCGATAAACTGGCCCAGGCTAGCGCTGCATTACAGCGTAACCGCAGCCAAGGCGAGCAACTGCAAACCTACCAGGGCGAATATAATCGCCATTTTCACAGCTTTGAACAACAGCCTGTCAGCAGCCAGCAAATGCGTAATTATCAGCGTTTCTATAATAGTTTAGAAGAGGCGGTATACACCCAAGCGCAGCGCAGCGCAGTGTCAGAAACCCAATACGAACATCATAGGCTGAATTGGCAAAAAGCCTATGCCAGCGAAAAAAACATGGAAAAACTAGTCCTTAGAAAGCAGCAGCAAGAAACCAAAACGGAAGATGTGAAATCACAGCGTGAATTGGATGACCGTGGCCGCAGTAAAGATTTACAGCAGGGTGATTAAGCTTTAAACAAGATAGAGCTAGGCATTAAAAAATATATAGTTATAGCTGGTATTCGTATTTCGCTGCGCTATAGTCATCTAAGATAAATATAATCTTATAAACTTCAATATGTAGCTTAGAGAGGCGTATTAATGGCAATAACATCGGTTATATCAGCAGATGGAAATGAATTGACTATCGGTGTTGAAGGGCGCTTTGACTTTGGTTCGCATCAGGATTTTCGTCGTGCCTATGAAGGCCAACCCAGCCAAGTTGCACGCTATATCGTTGACTTGCAAGAAACCACTTATTTAGACAGCTCGGCCTTGGGTATGCTGTTATTACTTAAGGACTATGCCGGTGGTGATGACGCCGATATCTCGGTTATCAACTGCAATGACGATGTCCAAAAAATATTAGCTATTTCCAATTTCGATCAACTGTTTACCATTCAATAAGCGCCTAATTAGAGCCGTGCGCTCTTTTTATTATTAATGGATACGCTGGCAGTTATTAAAATTTTGGTTGTCGATGACAACCCTACCGATAGATTGGTGTTAGAAACCATTCTGCGCAAGCAGGGCCATACTGTGGTGTCAGCGGATAATGGCCTAGATGCCTTAACGGTATTTCAGCAACAACAGCCCGACCTGATTTTATTAGATGCACTCATGCCTGGCATGGATGGCTTCGAAGTGGCCGAACGCATCAAAAGTCAGGTGGGTGAAGACTTCATTCCCATTATTTTTCTTACCTCCTTACAAGATGCTGGCTCATTAGCGCGCTGTTTAGATGCGGGCGGCGATGATTTTATCAGCAAGCCTTATAATAGTGTGATTCTGCAGGCAAAAATCAATGCCTTCAGCCGCATGCGGACGATGAACCGCACCTTACTGACCAACCGCGACCAAATATCCCTGCATAACCGTACGCTTATTCGTGAGCAAGAAATAGCCAAACGGGTGTTTGATAAAGTGGCTCACGCCGGTTGTTTAGATGCTAGCAATATCAAACACTCGCTATCAGCGGTATCTGTTTTTAACGGTGACGTGGCCTTAGCGGGGGTTAATGCGCTGGGCAATTTGATGGTTTTTCTAGGTGACTTTACTGGCCATGGTTTAAATGCTGCGTTGGGGGCTATGCCCTTGGCACAAACTTTTTATAGCATGTTGGAAAAGGGTTTTAGTCACAAAGATATATTGGTAGAAATTAATAAAAAATTAAATGAAGTGCTGCCAGTTGGTGTTTTTTGCTGCGGCTTATTGGCAGAAATAAACTTTCACGAGCGCACTGTAAAAGTGTGGAATGGCGGCTTGCCCGACGGCATCATCTATAAGCCCGAGAGTGGTGAATTGGTAGCGCTTACCTCGCAGCATCTGCCCTTGGGGGTGCTGGCTGCTGCGGATTTTAATGGCCGTGCAGAGCTTTATGATGTGCGAGTGGGCGATAAGCTGTATTTATGGTCAGACGGCATACTGGAGGCTGAAAATAGCCAGGGCAAGCAATTTGGCGAACAGCGTTTATACGAGGTGTTTAAGGCCAACACCATACCTGATAATTTATTTGCCGAAGTAAACTGGGCGGTAAATCAATTTATAGGTGCCACTGAGCATGTAGATGACATTTCCGTGATGGAAATTACTCAGGTAACACCAGAGAACTTTAAGGGCTCGCAGCCGCCGGTACTGGAGCAAGAGGTCTCAGGCCCCAATAACTGGACTATGAGTTATGTGCTTAACCCTGAAACGCTGCGCGCGTTTAATCCGCTGCCACTAATGCTTAACTTTATTATGCAAGTGCCCATGTTGCGTGTTTTTAGCGGTCAGATTTATATTGTGTTAACAGAGCTTTTTAATAATGCTTTAGATCACGGTATTCTTAAGCTAGAGTCCGTGGTTAAAAACTCCACCGAAGGTTTTAGCCGCTACTACCAAATCCGAGAAGCGTTATTGCAAGACTTACAAGCGGGCAGCATACGTTTTGAATTACACTATCAGGGCACGCGCAAGGGCGGTTCTTTGACGGTAGAGGTGATTGATAGTGGTGAGGGCTTTGATTACTCGCGCTTAGGTTTGGGTGGCAAAGGTGTGTACAGTGGTCGTGGAGTCTACTTGGTTGCCAAGCTTTGCACTGAGCTAGAGTATAGAGGCCGGGGTAATGAAGTGAGAGCCGTGTATACCTGGGGGGAAGCGGCCACCAGTTCGGCATAGTAATGATTAACAAAAAGTAAGGGTACAACATGGTATTGGAACATATAGATATGGAAGCGTTGGCGGCGCTGCGAGAGGTTATGGGCGCAGAGTTTGCACATTTAGTCGAAACCTTTATCAATGACAGTGACACACGGATAAACAGTATTAAAGAGACTGTTAATGCTGCTGATGCTGAAGCTATACGTAGGGCTGCCCACAGTTTAAAAGGCAGTGCCAGTAACATGGGAGCAGTGAATTTAACCGACCTGTGTCGCCGCTTAGAAGCTTTGGCCGGTGAGGCTGAGCTAGCCGATAGTCAGAGTTTGCTTGCGCAAATCACCGCTGAGTACGCGATAGTGCGTGAAAGATTACAGGCGCTGTAAAAACACTTTTTAAACATCCAGTAAAAGACTGGGTAAGAAGTAAATTCTAATAAAACTTGGCATTTAAACTGCATTATTTCCCCTTAGTGATATTACCTAGTACTGGGGATTAAAATGGATACAGCTAGTCAATTACTGTTAGGGCAAACACGTGCAGCCACTGCTGCGGCTAGTGATCGCGCTGC
This sequence comes from Dasania marina DSM 21967, assembly GCF_000373485.1. Lineage (NCBI taxonomy): Bacteria > Pseudomonadati > Pseudomonadota > Gammaproteobacteria > Cellvibrionales > Spongiibacteraceae > Dasania > Dasania marina. The sequence continues at coordinate 591,749 of NZ_KB891585.1, read as the reverse complement.
CAATAGTGGTGTAGGTGCCAAAACTGCGGCGGCGAATGCCTCGTCAGCCCAGAGCCACAGCCAACCTGACAATATTGATCAGCCTTTTGCCCAGCATATGGCCAATGCTACCCAGCCTGCTACTCAGGCTGTTAGCGCCGTCAACAAATCCTCCGGTACCGCCACTCCCCACTTTGATTTTAGCCAAGAGGCGCTGCTGGCTGAGGCCGATAGCGGCAATGGCTTGCAGTTTGCCGGTGAGTTATTGCCAGGCCTATTGCCACAATCTATGGCTGGCTGGAGTGTGTCGGGGCAGCAGGCAGGCGCTAGCGAGGCCAATAATGCAGCCGCTGGCTCACAGGGGTTGCCTGTGGATTTAGAGCAGCAAATAGCCTGGCAAACACCGGCGGGAATTAATGCTCAGGCTGGCACTGTACAGGGGACGTTAGCCGCAGGTAGTGACGCGTTAGCGCCATTGTCACAGCAAAGCGCCCAAGCACAGGGTATGGTGACTATTATGGATAATTTCAAACAGCAGCGTGCCGGCGCTGGGTTGGCCGATCCGCAGGCTCTCGCTGAACAATGGCTGGACCCTGATGCGCTGACAACGATGAGCACACAGTCAAAAACCAGTTTAGGGCAATTTAGCGGTGGCCAAGCTATACCGGGTTTAGGGCTGGCTGAAGGCCAGCTTACCGGTCCGGGCGGCGGTTTGAATGCATTAAATCAAGGCTTGCAGCAGAGCTCGGGGCAAAACACTGAGGCGTTATTGGCGGCCAATGCCGCTGCATTGTCCATAGCGGCTGAGCCAGATAGTGCCGCAGCCGATAAATTAGCTGCCAGCCTGTTAACCGCTACCGCTACTTCGACAACGTCCTACCCGAAAGTTGATGGGGGGGCGAGTTACGCGCAAGCTGCCAGCGCTAGCTTTCAAACCAGTGTTTCTACGTCAGTCATGGCGCAGGGCTGGGGTGATACTGTGATGCAAAGAGTGATGTGGATGAGCTCCCAGCAAATTCACAGTGCCGAAATCCAGTTAGACCCGCCAGAACTGGGTTCCTTGATGGTGAAAATCAATACCAGCCAAGAGCAAACCACGGTTAATTTTATCAGCCCGCATGCGGCGGTGCGTGATGCCCTAGATCAAAACCTACCGAAACTGCGTGAGCTTATGGCTGAGCAGGGGGTGGATATGGTCGATGTCGATGTCTCTGAGCACCCTGGCCATGATAAGGCCGAGCAGGGCGATGATGGCGGCGAAGGCGCGCAGGCAGGTTTGCTGGCGCAACAAGGTGATGAGGCGATGACTAATGATCAGCCTGGCACCCAGCCGCAGTTACAAGACATAGGCTTGATTAACGCCTATGTCTAAGCGTTTCCGCTGAAACTGGGTAAAATCTAACCGTATTATGCTGTGGGCAATGATTTTGCACTAAATTAGCCCACAGCCCTCCTTATTTCTAGTTAGCTGCATTACACTTCCCTCTGTTGGCAATATTCACGGCTTAGGCCAAATATTGCGCTAAGCAATTGTTTTTTAAAAAAATAAAAACTGTTCTAAGGCTGGCATAGCTTTTGCTGCCAGAGGATAGAGCGTTCAATGCGGCGGAAAAATGGCATGGCAGAAGAAGAGAGTGAAGTAGCGGAAGACGCAACGGCGGCGAAAGGCGGTAAGGGCAAGATTATTGTACTTATTGTTGCCGTATTAGTGCTAATAGCAGGCTCGGTAGGGGTAACGCTGTTCTTCTTGGGCTTTTTTGATCCACCTCCACCCACCGAAGAAGAGCTGGCAGCAGCGGCTGCTGAGGCTGGGGTAGAAGCGCCTAAGGGCAAGATTAGCGCGATGTATTTTCCGATTCAGCCGCCTTTTGTGGTCAATTTTCAATCCCGTGGTAGGCAGCGATTTTTACAAACCGACGTCACTATTATGACTCGTGATCCGGAAGTGTTTGCCACCATACAAAAGCATTTACCGTTAATAAAAAACCGTTTAGTGATGATTTTAGGTGGTGGCGCTTACCAAGAGCTACAAACTAATGAAGGCAAAGAACTGATGCGACAACAGGCGATGCAAGGTGTGCAGGCGGTTATCACAGAAGAAACAGGCAAAGAAGACGGCGTAGAACAAGTGTTGTTTACTAATTTTGTGATGCAATAACAGGTATACCGAATGAACAATTGGCTAATTGCGGTAGAGGGCTAACGTGCAGGACTTACTGTCACAAGAAGAAATTGATGCCCTATTACACGGTGTGGATGGCGGCGACGTTGAAACCGAAGAGGAGGTCGACTTTGACGAGGCGCGTTCCTACGATTTAACCAGCCAAGATCGCATCGTGCGTGGGCGCATGCCCACCTTGGAAATGGTTAACGAGCGTTTCGCCCGTTACACCCGCATCAGCCTATTTAATTTATTGCGCCGCACCGCCGATGTGGCAGTGGGCGGCATACAAATACAAAAGTTTGGCGAATACGTACACACCCTGTATGTACCCACCAGTTTAAACATGGTTAAGCTGCGCCCGCTGAGAGGCACCGGCCTGATTATTTTTGACGCTAAGCTGGTGTTTAAATTAGTGGATAATTTTTTTGGCGGCGATGGTAGGCACGCCAAGATTGAAGGCCGTGAGTTTACCCCCACCGAATTGCGTGTAGTAGAAATGGTATTGCGCGATGCTTTTGTCGACTTACAAGAAGCTTGGAAAGCGGTTTTTCCGGTGCAGTTTGAATTTGTTAACGCCGAAGTTAACCCGTCTATGGCCAATATCGTTAGCCCCAGCGAAGTGGTGGTGGTGAGTACCTTCCACGTAGAGCTGGATGGCGGTGGCGGTGATATGCATATTACGCTGCCATACTCCATGATAGAGCCTATACGTGAAACCTTAGATGCCGGTTTGCAAACGGACGTTGATGATGTCGATGACCGCTGGGTTAATTCACTGCGCGAGGACGTGATGGGTGCTGCGGTTACGCTGAATGGCACTATTGCGAAAAAAACGGTATCGCTGCGCGATATATTAGATTTACAAGAGGGCGATGTTATACCGGTAGACATCCCCGATAAAATGATACTGTTTGCCAATGATGTACCGGTGTTTAATACCAAGCTAGGTGTGTCCAAAGGCAATATGGCCTTACAAATAATTGATAAGGTTGATCGTAAATCCTTGTCTTAATAACCTTGTCTGAATAACAAAGTTTTAGCGCACTCAGGTGCACAGGTAGTGGAGCGTTACTATGAGCGATGATGAAGATGTCAACCAAGAAGATATGGCCGATGATTGGGCTGCCGCGATGTCCGAACAGGGGGTTGAGGCCGATCAAGACGATATCGATGCTTTGTTATCGGGCGCGCAGGACGATAGCCCACCTGCCGCTGAACCTGCGCCTATGGAAGAGCTCACCGACACCTCGGTAGCCAGTGGCGAAGCGCCCGACTTGGATGTGATTTTAGATATACCGGTGCGGATTTCTATGGAAGTGGGTAATACCCAAATCAGCATACGTAACTTATTGCAGCTTAATCAAGGTTCGGTTATCGAAATGGATAGGCTGGCCGGCGAGCCGCTGGATGTCTTGGTTAACGGCACGCTAATCGCCCATGGAGAAGTGGTAGTGGTGAATGAAAAATTTGGGATACGCATGACCGATGTCATAAGCCCCTCAGAACGCATCAAAAAACTGCGGTAAGCTTTATGAATAATATGCTGTGTGGATACCTGCAAAAAACACACGGGCTACTAATAGCCCTGCTATTGATGTCCGCTGCAAGCTGGGCAGCAGAGCCTATTAAGTCGCCACTCAGCACTATTAAACATAGCGAGGCCATAGCGACCTCCAGCCCCTTAACTGTATTGTTAGGTTTGTTAGTGGTAGTGGGCTTGATATTTTTTTTAGCCTGGCTAATCAAACATTTTAATAAAACGGGCTTTATGGCCAATCAGCATATGAAAGTGGTCTCCACTTTGTCCTTGGGCACGCGCGAAAAAGCGATGCTAATAGAGGTGGGTGATAAGCAAATTTTAATCGGCGTGGCGCCGGGCAGTATCAATGCACTGCATGTATTTGATGAAAAAGTTGTCATCACTGATGCCGAACAGCCCCATGACTTTGCCAATAAATTAAAACAGTTTATTCATAAACAACAAAAGCCCAGCACTGAGAGCCCAAAACCATGAGTTGTTGTTGTCGCTGGTTTGGTCTGATCCTATTATTGTGCTTTACACTGTCTGCGCAGGCACAAACTAGCGGCGCGGCTAGCTCTATCAACTCCGCTGCTGGCGCACTAACTCAAGCTGTCAGCCAATCTTCAGGCGGCATACCCGCCGTTAAGCTCACCACCAATGCCGATGGTAGTCAGGAATACACAGTAACTCTGCAAATTCTGGCACTGATGACGGTGCTGACCTTATTGCCGTCATTTTTAATTATGATGACCTCTTTTACTCGTATTATTATTGTGTTTGCCATCTTGCGACAGGCGCTGGGTTTACAAAGTTCGCCTTCATCACAAGTCTTATTAGGGCTAACGGTATTCCTTACTATTTTTATTATGATGCCGGTGTTTGATGAGGTGAATAATGTGGCGGTGCAGCCTTATCTCAATGAGCAGATTACCTCGGTGCAGGCTTTAGAGTCCGGGTCTCGGCCGTTTCATTATTTTATGATGTCACAAACCCGTGAGTCAGATTTAGATTTATTTATGCGTATCTCAAAAACAGAGCCGGTTAATACCCCAGAAGAGGTGCCGTTTTTTGTGTTGGCGCCGGCCTTTGTTACCAGCGAATTAAAAACCGCTTTTCAAATTGGTTTTTTATTGTTTATTCCCTTTCTCATCATCGATATGGTGGTGGCCAGTGTGTTGATGGCCATGGGTATGATGATGTTGTCACCGGTTATTATTTCGTTGCCCTTTAAGATTATGCTGTTTGTGATGGTGGATGGTTGGGCGATGATTATCGGCACCCTCGCTGCTAGCTTTGGTATTTAGGGTGCTGTTATGACGCCTGAAGTTGCCTTAGATATTTTTAGAGAAGCTATTTTTATTATTATGCTGATGGTGGCCATGATGGTTATCCCTAGCTTGTTGGTGGGCTTGGTGGTGAGTATGTTTCAAGCCGCCACCCAAATTAATGAACAAACTCTCAGTTTTCTACCCCGTTTATTAGTCACTTTAACCTCTCTGGTCATTGCTGGCCCCTGGCTGCTTAATAAGGTAATGGATTTTTTCATCCGCCTGTTAGAGTCCATACCTAGTTTAATCGGTTAGAGCCTATGATAGAGCTTACTGCTGAGCAAATAGGTGGATGGGTGGGGCAATACCTGTGGCCGTTATTTCGTATTAGCGGTTTTTTTATGATGGCGCCCATAGTGGGCAGCCAGCTGGTGCCAGCGCGCATACGTTTAATGCTGTCACTATTAATGACCCTAGTCTTGGCACCTATTTTACCGGCTATGCCCGCCATTGATGCTGTCAGTCTAAATTCATTTTTTATTACCGTGCAGCAAGTGTTGATTGGTGTGGCCATGGCTATGGCTTTACAAATGTTAATGCAGGTTTTTATTTTAGCCGGGCAAATGATAGCGATGCAAATGGGCCTGGGCTTTGCTTCTATGGTAGACCCGAGTAACGGTATTAGCGTTACCGTGGTCAGCCAGTTTCACCTGATGTTGGCGACGTTATTGTTTGTTGCGGTGGGTGGTCACTTGGCCATGATAGAAGTGTTGGCCGAAAGTTTTGTGGTATTACCTGTAGGTGCAGGGTTTATTAGTAACAATGCATTATGGAGTATCATGGGCTGGTTTAGTTGGATGTTTGCCGCGGGCGTGTTAATCGCGTTGCCGGCGGTGACTTCGTTAATGATTGTTAACTCTGCCTTAGGTGTTATTACGCGCTCAGCGCCGCAGTTTAATATTATGACCATAGGCTTTCCGTTTATGGTAATCCTAGGCTTGGCTATTATCTGGGCGTCTATGGGTAATTATTTGCCTCACTTTGAACACTTTACTCGTGAGGCTTTAGATATGATGGCTGGAGTGGTCGCTATACGCTAATAGGGTCTCTCCACCTTATTGCTGTAGATAGCGATTAATTATGGCCTGTAGTTTTCCTTCGCTTTGCAGCTGCGCCAAGCTGTTATTAAATTTTTCTAGTAATTCTAGGTTAGTGGATTTTTTACTCATCAGCACATGTACGTCAGCGGCATAGATGGTATAGGGGTGGATTTCTATTTTATCGGATAGGCCCATATCTCGAAGTATCTGGCTGCCAGAAATAGCATCGGCCACATAGCCATCGATACGATTTTTCACTAGTTTTTTCGGATTGATAGATTCTTTACTAACTACCTGGGTGAGTTTCTTAAATTCAGGGCTCCCCATCATCTTTGCAAATGCATCACCGTTATAAACGCCACGGGTTAAGCCTAATTTAAACTTTGCACTTACCATGTCTTGCAGTTGGTTAATGGCAAAGTTTTCGCTAGTGCCTTTGCGCACAAATAAGGCGCGAGTTTCCTGCCTGTAGGGAAGGGTGAATTGACCCCACTGCTTTCTTTCTTCGGTAATCGAGGCGCCAGAGACTAAGTCGTTGCTACCTTCTTTGGTGTCGTTGAGCAGTCGCTTCCAAGGCATATTTTTTAACTGTAATTGGCAGTTCATGTTTTCCAATATGCTACTCACTAACTCTATATCTAGGCCGGTTATTTCGCCGCTTGTATTCTTGTAGGCGTAAGGTTGCCATTCTTCCCAGCCCATACTTAGGTTGCAGCTGTGAGCCTGTAAAGGTAGGCAGCAACACAGTATGAGTAAAGTTGGGAGGCTGCAATGTTTGAAACAAGAAAACATAGGCATAGCTTAGGCTCTTTAAATATATTATTAGGCTTAAGCATATAAGTAATTGACCTATGTGAAAGCGGTTTTTACAAATTATTACAAATTAATGGTTTAGGTCGCTGCGAGGTACCGCTAACTCCATTAATAGGCATATAGGCACAAGTCTTGCTCTAACCCTGTAATACGGCGTAGCTGCGTGTTTTTTTGACGCGGGCTGCTAAATAGATACGATCACTGAGTAGCCACGTGGCAGAAAACGAAAACGGTCAAGAAAAAACCGAAGAACCCACCCCTCGAAAGCTGCAAAAGGCTATGGAGGACGGGCAGATAGCCCGTTCCAAAGAGCTAAACACCACCTTTGTTTTGGTGGGCGGGGTAATTGGTTTAATTAGCTTTGGCGGGCCTTTGGCCGAAGCCTTAAAAAATATTATGCGCTACAACTTTAGCTTGGATAGAGCCGCGGCCTTCGATGAACAAATGATGTTTGCGCACTTGGGGGCTACTGCCTTCGCCGCTATACAAGCTTTAACACCGTTTATGGTGACCTTGGCTATAGCCGCTTTTATGGGCAATATTTTGCTGGGCGGTTGGATGCTCAGTGCTAAGGCTTTAATGCCGAAGTTTAGCCGGTTAAGTCTAGTTAAAGGCTTGGGGCGTTTGTTTTCACCTAACTCGCTGGTGGAGCTGACCAAGGCCTTGGCGAAGTTTGTATTGGTGGCTAGCGTTACCATGCTGGTGCTGAATTATTTTCAGGGCGAATTATTAAACTTAGGGGTTTCTTCGGTACAAGAGGCGGTGCCGCATGCGATAGCGGTGGTGTCCTATGCGGTGCTGACTATCAGTGCAACCACGATTTTTATCGCTATCTTTGATGTGCCTTATCAACTGTATTCCCATAAGAAAAAATTAAAAATGACCCTACAGGAAGTCAAGGATGAAATGAAAGACTCCGAGGGTAAGCCGGAAGTGAAGGGTAGAATAAGACAGATGCAAAGGGAGATAGCACAGCGTCGTATGATGGCGGAAGTGCCTAACGCTGATGTGGTTATCACCAACCCTGAGCACTTTTCGGTAGCGCTTAGGTATGACTTAGAAGGTAGCGGTGCACCGGTAGTGGTAGCCAAGGGTACCGACCAAATTGCGTTAAAAATACGCGAAATTGCCGTTGCCCACAACGTGATGATGATGGCCGCGCCGCCATTGGCTAGGGCCATTTACTTCACTACTGATTTGGATGAAGAGATTCCCAGCCAGTTATATCTGGCGGTAGCGCAAGTACTGGCCTATGTGTTTCAGCTTAAGGCGCATCGCAAGGGTGAGGGGGTCAAGCCTAAACCTATGGCGGATGTAGAGGTGCCTAATGACGTGAGTTATGGGGTGGATGGGAAAATAATTAGGCCCGATACGCCGGAAAACTAAAAACTGGAAAGCTTCTTGCTCTATTAGCCTTATTACCCACTTTTTGCCAGAAAACTGGCGCTATTGTTAAGAGCCCAAAACCCTTATGGCCGTTACTACCGCAACACGTCGTACTCCCCTGCAGGTTATATTGCAAAGCAATCTAGGTGCACCGATATTGTTGTTGGCTTTATTGGGCATGATGATATTGCCGGTGCCGCCGTTTTTATTAGACGTGCTGTTCTCTTTTAATATTGCCTTGGCCATCGTCGTGTTGCTGGTCGCAGCTTACGCCCTGAGACCGCTGGACTTCGCGGTATTCCCCACCATTTTGTTAATTGCTACCTTGCTGCGTTTAGCCTTAAACGTGGCCTCTACTCGCGTTGTGTTGTTAGAAGGGCATAAGGGCGGTGATGCCGCCGGTAAGGTGATTCAGTCCTTTGGTGAGGTGGTGATAGGGGGCAATTACGCCGTGGGTTTAGTGGTGTTTTTAATCCTCATGATTATTAACTTTGTGGTGGTAACCAAAGGTGCCGGCCGTATTTCGGAGGTGAGCGCGCGCTTTACCTTGGATGCTATGCCCGGTAAGCAAATGGCCATCGATGCTGATTTAAACTCAGGCCTTATTACCCAAGATGAAGCCCGTACCCGCCGTGAAGAAGTAGGCGGTGAAGCTGATTTTTACGGTTCTATGGACGGTGCCAGCAAATTTGTACGCGGTGATGCGGTGGCGGGCATGTTAATCCTCGCCATTAATATATTGGGTGGCCTAGGCATAGGTATGGTGCAGCATGACCTAGAGTTTGGTCAGGCCATGCAAGTGTACTCGCTACTCACTATCGGTGATGGCTTAGTGGCGCAAATCCCCTCGTTATTACTTTCAACTACTGCGGCTATTATGGTGACGCGGGTGAATAGCTCTAAGGATATGGGCGAGCAGGTGATGAGCCAAATGTTCGAATCCCCCAAGGCCTTAAGTGTGGCGGCGGTGATTCTGGCGTTTATGGGTTTAATTCCCGGTATGCCGCACTTTGCCTTTTTAACCTTGGCGGCAATGGCGGGAGGTATGGCTTGGTATATTAATAAAAATGGCGACGAAAAAATAGAGCAAGCACAGCAAGTCGAACGCGGTCAGTTAGAGCAGCAAGAGGTGGCCGCCAAGCAGGCCGCAGAGCTACCCGAACTGGGTTGGGATGACGTCCATCCCGTCGATGCCATAGGCCTAGAAGTGGGCTATAGGCTGATACCGCTGGTGGATAAATCCCAGGGCGGCGAGTTACTTAATCGTATTAAAGGCATACGTAAAAAGCTCTCGCAAGAGGTGGGTTTCTTAATCCCCTCGGTGCATATACGGGATAATTTAGAGCTGTTGCCCAATGCCTACCGCATAACTTTGTTGGGGGTTACCGCCGGTGAAGCCGAGATTTATCCCGATAGAGACTTGGCTATTAATCCTGGCCAGGTATTCGGCAAACTAGATGGCGTACCCACCACCGATCCAGCTTTTGGCTTAGAGGCGGTGTGGATAGACCCGGCCTCTAAAGATCAGGCGCAAACGCTAGGCTACACGGTGGTGGATGCCAGCACCGTGGTGGCCACCCATATCAACCAATTATTACAAAAGCACACCCATGAGTTACTGGGCCACGATGAAGTGCAGCAGATGCTGGATAAGCTGGCCAAGAACTCTCCTAAGTTAGCTGAGGAACTGCCCAGTGTAGTGCCCTTGAATATGCTGCTTACCGTGCTGAAAAACTTGCTAGCTGAACAGGTGCCCATCCGCGACCTGCGCACTATCGCCGAAGCCTTGGCGGCCAGCGGTAGCCAGAGTCAAGATTCTGCCGCCTTAACCGCCTCGGCTAGGGTGGCGTTGCGCCGCGTGATCGTACAGGCCATCTACGGTAGGGACGGTTTATTGCCTGTTATTGCATTAGATCCAGCAATGGAACAGTTATTGCTTAAGTCTTTACAGCAGTCCCAGCAAGCCGGTAACGGCGATGACATTGTTTTAGAGCCGGGGCTGGCGGAGCGCTTGCAACAGGCTCTTCAGGAATCAGCGCAGCAACAAGAAATGGCAGGTAAGCCATCGGTGTTACTGGTTTCTGCACCACTGCGAGCGGTGATGGCGAAGTTTATACGCTATAGCGCCGCCGATATGCAGGTGTTGTCTTACGCAGAGATACCTGATGACAAGCAGGTCACTATTGAAAGCACCATAGGGTGAGGCACGATAGGTTGATAAGCAGCAAGCTGACTAAATAAGTAGGTACCGTGATGCAATTAAAACGATTCGTAGCTCCCAGCATGAGCCAGGCCTTAAAAATGGTCAGGGAAGAAGTGGGCCCCGATGCGGTTATTCTGTCGAATAAGCGGGTCGCCGAAGGCGTTGAATTAATGACGGCCATAGACCGGCCTGAAATTGAAGATAACGGTGTTTACCCCTCCGATATGCAGCCACATGCAGCCACCAAAAAAGTACAGAAAAAGCAGACCAGCAAGCTAGAAAGAGAAGTGGACAGAATGCAAAACCAGGCGCGCCAACGGGCGTCGGCACTGGCAGCAACACTGGGTAAGAATGAGCAGCATCAATTTGTTGAAGCCATGCAGCAGCAGGGCTTTACGCCAGAGTTAAGCCCTGCTGCTAATGCAGACAGCCCTACAGCCATCTCTGCAGCCAGCCAAACGCAGCAGGCTGAACAAAACAAACAGGCCATACAAGAGGCCGTTGCGGCAGCGGTGCAGGAGTACACGAAGTCGCAGCAGCCAGCCAACACCGAAGATCCGCAAGTATTGCAAATGCGCTCAGAGCTACAATCCATGCGTCAGTTATTAGAGCAGCAACTCTCCTCTATGGCCTGGGGCCAGTTTGCGAGTAGCGAGCCTGAAAAGGCTGGCCTATGGCGACGTTTAAAGCGCATGGGTCTAGCCGCTAAGGTGGCTAATCAATTGCTAGATGGGCAGTCACTAGAAGGGCCTACAGCTTTAAGTGCCCAGAAACCGGTGTGGATGCAATTAATGCGGCGCTTAAGCCACCAATTACCGGTGGTAGGTGAAGATTTAATTAACCAGCAGGGCGTGTTTGTGTTTGTCGGGCCTACCGGCGCCGGTAAAACCACCACGATAGGCAAGTTAGCGGCCAGGCATGTGATGGCACATGGCGCTGACAGCCTAGCCCTAGTGACTACCGACACTTTCCGTATTGCCGCCCATGAACAGCTGCGCACGCTGGGCCGCATTTTAAATGTGCCGGTAAAAGTGGTGGATAAAAATAACCCCTTGGACAGAGTGCTGCACGGCTTGCGTCATAAGCAGTGGGTGTTGGTGGATACCGCCGGGCTTACCCATCAAGATCAACGCTTAATTAAGCAGGCGCAGGCGATTAATGAATTGGCTGCTAAAGTTAAAACCATACTGGTGCTGCCTACCACCAGTCAGCCGCAGGTATTGCGAGCGGCTTATCATCATTACAAAACCGATAATTTAACCGCCTGCATATTGACCAAGCTGGATGAAACCGCCAGCTTAGGGGAGTGTATTAGCTTGGCGGTAGAAAAAAATCTACCGGTAGCCTATAGCACCCACGGCCAAAATATCCCCGAGGATATTGCCATTGCCGAGTCGACTACTATTGTTAGGGAGGCTATAGCGTTGGCCAAAGACCAGCAGGTTGATGATGATGATATGAGTGTCGAGTTACAGGCCTTAATCAGTTAAACCGAATAAGCGTAATAGCCTAGTGATACCCGGTGTATCGCTAGGTATTCAGAATAGTTAGTGTAGAATGCCAAGCAATATTGCCATTCAAATAATAGCAGCGAGGAGTCAGCGCTAGCATGAGTAGTTCGCATCCAGTACAAGTGATTGCAGTAACCGGGGGTAAAGGCGGGGTGGGTAAATCCAATGTCTCTATAAACCTCAGTGTCAGTTTGGCGAATATGGGGCGCCGCGTTGCGCTATTGGATGCTGATTTGGGTTTGGCCAACATCGATGTGCTATTGGGTTTAACCCCCAAGCGCAACTTAGAAGATGTGTTGGCGGGGGAGTGTTCCTTAATCGATATAATGCTCACTGGCCCGGGTGGTATACGTATTATTCCCGCTTCTTCCGGCACCCAAAAAATGACCATGTTGGGCACTATGGAACATGCCGGCTTAATTCATGCCTTTAGTGAAATTAGCCACCAAATAGATGTGTTAGTGATAGATACCGCCGCCGGCATTTCTGATTCGGTAGTGAGCTTCGTACGCGCCTCACAAGAAATACTGGTAGTGGTTTGTGACGAGCCTTCATCCATTACCGATGCCTACGCACTGATTAAATTACTAAATCGTGAGTATGGCGTGGATCGTTTTAGAGTGGTTGCCAATATGACGCGCACCGCCCAAGAGGGCCGTAATTTATTTAATAAGCTTACCCACGTGGCCGAACGCTTTTTAGATGTATCGCTGCAATATGTAGGTCAGATTCCCTTTGATGAAACCGTGCGTAAAGCGGTACAAAGGCAGCGGGCGGTAGTGGATATTGCCCCTCGCAGTAAAGCCGGTATAGCGTTTAAACAGTTGGCCGAAAAAGTGGATTTATGGCCCTTGCCATCAACCCCTCGCGGCCACCTAGAGTTTTTTGTAGAGCGCCTAGTACACGGTTCGGCAGAATCGTAGCGGTGAGAAATAACCAATGGTTGTAGCGAGTAGATTATCGATGTATAGCGACGTTGAAAGTATTTCGCAAGATGAAGTGGTAGAGAGACACGCGCCGCTGGTGAAACGTATTGCCCACCATATGCTCGCCCGCATGCCCGCCAGTGTGCAGGTAGACGATTTAATTCAGGCGGGTTTAGTCGGCCTGCTGGAAGCCTCGCGTAATTACGACACCACTAAAGGTGCTAGCTTTGAAACCTACGCCGGCATACGTATACGTGGCTCAATGATAGATGATGTTAGACGTGGTGATTGGGCGCCGCGCTCAGTGCATCGTAATGCCAGGATGGTATCCGAGGGTATGCGAGCGGTTGAAAACCGCACAGGTAGAGATGCCAGTGATCAAGAAGTAGCCGACGAGCTTAATATTCCCCTAGAAAATTACTATAAAATTACAAGAGACTCTGCATCCAGCAAATTATTTAGTTATGATGAGCTGGTTAGCGGTGACGACAAACCCGAGGAGCAGTTGCCTAGTGATGCAGAAAATCCACTAGATGGCATAGAAAGCCAAGCGCTAAGGGAAAGTCTAGCGGCATGTATAGCGCAGTTACCTGAGCGTGAGCGTATGGTGCTGTCATTGTATTACGATGAAGAACTTAATCTCAAAGAAATTGGTTTGGTGCTGGGCGTTAGTGAGTCCAGAGTCAGCCAAATACACAGCCAGGCTGCGATGCGTTTACGTACCCGTATGTCGGCTTGGCAGCGAGATACCTATTAAGGCAACAAACCACGGCAGTTGCTAATACATAGCTTGACGTATTGTGGTTTAATAGGATTAATTCGTTGTTTTTGTTAGAAAAACTGGCTACGCCCTAATCAGGGGCTAGACTGGATACATTATAATTTTACCGAACGCAAAGCGGGTAATGATATGTTTGGAGGTGGCTTTGAATAAAGATATGAAGATTCTGGTTGTTGACGATTTTTCAACAATGAGGCGTATCATTAAAAACTTGTTGCGTGATCTGGGCTTTACCAATACATCAGAAGCTGATGATGGTCAGACAGCCTTGCCCATGTTACAAAATGGCAGTTTTGACTTTTTAGTTACTGACTGGAACATGCCTGGCATGACCGGTATAGAACTACTCAAGGCCGTGCGTGCAGATGCACGTTTAAAAGACATGCCTATTTTGATGGTGACAGCAGAGGCTAAGCGTGACCAAATCGTCGAGGCCGCACAGGCCGGCGTGAATGGTTATGTTGTGAAGCCTTTTACCGCAGCGGTGCTAAAAGAAAAAATCGAAAAGATTTTTGAACGCGTCGGTTAGTCACCCTCAGATCCCTTCGGGATAGGCATAGCTTTACATGGACGATAACAATAACTCTGCTCAGGCTAAGGCCGGCACTAGTGATGATGTATGGGAGTCGCTGAAAGAGCGAGCCGGCATTCTCATGAGTAGCTTGGAAGAGCGCGATTATGTTGCTGCCAATAACGTCATCCAAGATCTCAATGAGTTGCGTGATAACACCCTCTACAAAGAGGTGGGTAAACTAACCCGTGGTTTACACGATGCGATAGTCAACTTTGACCTTGACCCCGGCAAAGCGGGCGGTGATGCGGCGAATAATGAGTCGCAAATGGCCAACGCCAAAGATCGTTTAGATTATGTTATTAATCTTACTCAAACTTCTGCCGATAAGACCATGGACATGGTTGAAGAAGGCATACCCATCGCCACAGCCCAAGGTGTAGCGGCCAAACAGCTGCAAGCCGACTGGGGGCGCTTATTGCGCCGCGAAATGGATGTGGATGAGTTTAAGTTATTGTCCGAACGTATAGACGGCTTTTTAGTGCAGTCTATCGATGGCAATGCCTTACTCGGCCAAAAGTTCAATGAAATTTTATTGGCGCAGGATTTTCAAGATTTAACCGGCCAGGTCATCACCAAGGTGATAGCGCTGGTACAAGATGTTGAAGATCGCTTAGTTGAATTAATGCGTGTAGCAGGTCAAATCGAAGAGTTAACCGGCATAGTTAAAGACCCTGCCGCTAAGCCCAACAAAAAAAAACAAGGCTTAGACTCTGGTGCCGAAGGGCCACAAATTCATGCAGATACGCGTGATGATGTGGTGTCGGGGCAAGATGATGTTGATGACCTGCTATCAAGCCTAGGCTTTTAGGAGTATTGGATGTTCGGTGAAGACGACGAAATATTGCAGGACTTTTTGGTCGAAGCCGGCGAGATAATTGAATTATTATCTGAGCAGCTGGTTGACCTAGAGCAAAGCCCTGATGATCGTGACTTGCTGAATGCTATTTTTCGTGGCTTTCACACGGTAAAAGGCGGCGCAGGATTTTTACAGCTCAACGCATTGGTTGATTGCTGTCATATTACCGAGAATTTATTTGATATCTTGCGCACGGGTCAGCGCTCGGTCACGCCCGAATTAATGGACGTAGTGTTACAGGTCTTAGACGTGGTTACGGTCATGTTTGACGAAGTGCAAAATGGCGCCGAGTTGACACCCGCCGACCCACAATTATTGGCCAACCTAACCGCATTAGTCGAAGGACGTGATGTGTCTGAGGCTGCAGCCGATGCCCCGGAAGCTGCATCAGCTCCTAGTTTGGAGCCAGCGGCTGCCGAAGGTGATATTACCGATGCCGAGTTTGAGCAGTTTCTAGATGCTATCGCCGAGCCGGCTGCTGAGTCAGCGCCCGCTCAAGCCGAACCAGCAGTTCCCGCCAGTAGCGGTAGCGATGAAATTACCGACGATGAATTTGAATCCTTACTGGATCAGATACATGGCAAAGGGCAGCACGGTGGAGCCCTTGAGCCCAGCGCGGCCCCAGAGCCTGCGGCGTCATCAACAAGTAGCGATGAAATATCTGACGATGAATTCGAAGCTCTGCTAAACCAGCTGCATGGCGGCGGTGCTCCGGGCAGCGAAAAAGCGCAGGCTTTTTCTGAAGCAAAAGCGGCCTCTGCGCCAGCAGCTAGCAGTGAAGAAATTAATGATAACGAATTTGAAGCCCTGCTAGATCAACTGCACGGCCAAGGTCAGGGGCCTACCGGCGTAGCAGCAGCTGAAACTAAAGCGCCAGCAGCACCTACACCTACACCGGCCACTAAACCCCAATCCGCTACAGCGACGCCGACCGCCAAAGCTGCCGATGATAGTCAAGCCAAGGTGCCAGCTGCGCCGAAACGCGCGGCAGGCAATAAAGAGGCTTCGCAAGCTGAAACCACCGTGCGGGTTGATACCCAGCGCTTAGATGACATCATGAATATGGTGGGCGAGCTGGTGTTGGTGCGCAACCGCTTAGTGCGCTTGGGTGCCAGTAGCGGCGATGAAGTCATGGCCAAGGCCGTCTCCAATCTGGATGTGGTAACGGCCGATTTACAATCTGCGGTAATGAAAACCCGCATGCAGCCTATTAAAAAGGTGTTTGGCCGTTTCCCTCGTGTGGTTAGGGATTTGGCGCGCAACCTGAAGAAAGAAATTACTTTAGAGCTACAAGGTGAAGAGACCGACTTAGATAAAAACTTAGTGGAGGCCTTGGCCGATCCCTTGGTTCACTTGGTAAGAAACTCAGTGGATCACGGCATAGAAATGCCAGACGATAGAGAGGCTAAAGGCAAGCCGCGTATGGGCAAAGTGATATTGGCCGCTGAGCAAGAAGGCGATCAAATCCTGTTATCGATTACCGATGATGGCGCGGGCATGGATCCCAATATGTTGCGTCAAAAAGCGGTAGAAAAGGGCTTGTTTGACGAAGATAGTGCTGCCCGTTTATCGGACTCAGAGTGTTTCGATATTATTTTTATGCCGGGCTTTTCTACTAAAGTAGAAATTTCCGACGTCTCTGGCCGCGGTGTGGGCATGGACGTAGTGAAAACTAAAATCACGCAGCTTAACGGTTCCATTGTTATAAAATCAAAAGTCGGTGAGGGCACCCGTTTAGAAATTAAAGTGCCGCTAACCTTAGCCATTATGCCTACTTTAATGGTGATGTTAGGCGATCAAACCTTTGCCTTCCCGCTGGTCAGTGTCAACGAAATTTTCCATATGGATTTAACCCGAACCAATGTGGTTGATGGCCATGAAGTGGTCATCGTGCGCGATAGAGCGGTACCCTTGTTCTATTTAAAGCGTTGGTTGATTGGTGGCTCTAAAAAGATTGAAAAACTTGATAGCGCTCATGTGGTCATTGTCTCTGTGGGTACCTTACGGGTTGGTTTTGTGGTCGATCAACTGATAGGTCAGGAAGAGGTGGTCATTAAACCCTTAGGAAAAATGTTGCATGGCACGCCCGGCATGGCCGGTGCCACCATTACCGGTGATGGCAGGATTGCGCTAATACTCGATGTGCCTAGTATGCTAAAGCACTACGCAGGTTGATGGTATCAAACTGCGTAGTGCACAGTTGCTGACGGATAATAACGATATTACTCACCCGTCATTCATATTTCAGAGGTTGTAAATGACGGTTTCCGTCTTAATAGTTGACGACTCCAGCTTTTTCAGGCGGCGCTTAAGCGACATGATTGCAACAATCGATGGCTTAAGCGTCATCGGCTGTGCCGAGAACGGTGTCGAGGCGATAGCGCTTACCAAAAAGCTTAAGCCCGATGTTATAACTATGGATTATGAAATGCCGGTTATGGATGGCATTACCGCTGTTCAGTACATTATGAAAGAGTGCCCTACGCCTATATTGATGTTTTCATCCATGACCTATGAAGGCGCGCGCATCACTCTAGATTCATTAGCTGCGGGTGCTATCGATTACCTACCGAAAAATTTTTCTGAAATCGCTAGCAGTTCTGTGCAATTAAAAAAACGCTTAGCGGATGCTATTTTTGATGTCGCATCATCGGGTAAAAAAACAACAGTCGCGGTTGAGCTTGAGCCGGTAAAAGCGCCAGATCCGATTCTGCCCAGTCGCAAAAAGCATAAAGTTGATTGTGACGTGGTTATAATAGGCACGTCCACCGGCGGGCCTATAGCGTTGCAGAGCGTACTGTCGTCGCTGCCAGCCAGTTTCCCCAAACCTCTAATACTCATACAGCATATGCCGGCCGCTTTTACCACCGCTTTCGCCGAGCGCCTCAATTCATTTTGCCAAATAACCGTCAAAGAGGCGGTAGATGGCGACCGTTTAATGCCAGGGGTTGCCTTGCTGGCGCCCGGCGGTAAACAGTTGATTATTTCGGCTAGTGGCAGGATAAAAGTGCTACCTGGGGACGAGCGCTTACACTATAAACCTTGTGTTGATATTAGTTTTGCTTCAGCTGCCAATGTTTTTGCCGATAAGGTATTAGCAGTGGTCTTAACCGGTATGGGAGCCGACGGCTGTGAAGGGGCAAGATTGCTAAAACAAAAAGGGGCCACGGTATGGGGCCAGGACGAGAAAACCTCGGTGATATACGGTATGCCTATGGCGATAGCAAAGGCCGGGCTTACCGATGAGGTTTTAGCGCTGGAACAAATCGGCCCACGTTTAATACAAGCGACCTAACAGATGGATTTACTCAGCATATTTGGCGTTATTCTCGGTTTTGTTGCCATTCTCGGCGGCAACTACCTAGAGGGTGGCAGCATGTCGGCACTGGCTAACTTTCCGGCAGCTTTTATTGTTGTGGGCGGCACCTTTGCGGCTGCCATGCTGCAAACGCCGTGGCTGGGTTTAAAGTTCGCCGTGTCACGATTAAAACATGTGTTTGCGCCCCCCAACGTTGGCTTTAAGCAGGGCGTAAAAAAAGTGGTGAAGTGGTCGGCGCGGGCGCGCAAAGACGGCTTATTAGGTTTGGAAGATATTGCTGAAACTGAACCGGATTTGTTCGCCCGTAAAGGTCTGCAATTATTAGTAGATGGCGGTGAGCCCGAAAATATACGCAACATCCTAGAAGTAGAAACCCTAGTGCTAGAGCAGCGCGATGTTGATGCCGCCAAATTTTATGAAAGCATGGGCGGCTATTCACCCACCATAGGTATTATTGGTGCAGTGATGGGCTTGATACATGTGATGGGTAACTTAGCCGACCCTAGTAAGCTGGGGGCAGGCATAGCCGTGGCCTTTGTGGCCACTATCTACGGGGTGGCGTTTGCCAACTTGTTGTTACTGCCTATAGCCAGCAAGCTGCGTGGCTTGGCCCGCAGCCAAGCGCAATACCGTGAATTAATCATTGAGGGCATTATTGCTATCGCCGAGGGTGAAAACCCCAGAGCCATAGAATTAAAACTCGATGGTTTTTTACACGGTAACTAGGTAACGCTTATGCGGCGACAAGTCGTTGACGATAATGTTCACCACGAGCGTTGGCTGGTTTCTTATGCCGATTTTATTACCCTACTGTTTGCCTTTTTTGTGGTGATGTATTCCATCTCGCAAGTTAATGAAACCAAATACAGGGTGCTGTCCAATACCTTAAATAAAACCTTCAACAAAGAAACTCAGCTCAGCCTAGACCCTATACAGATGGGCGAGCCGGCGCTAAAAAACAACGTCAGTTTAATCGACCTAGAGGCCATGGCCTTAAAGAACAGTGAGGGTGAGGCCGAAGGCGAGGGCGGCGGTGATGATGAAGGCGAGCTACCGGAGCAGTTTCATAAAATCACTGACAACATAGCAGAAGTGTTTGGTGATTTAGTCGATACCAAAATGATACACCTGCAGGGCAATGAAGAGTGGTTGTCGGTAGAAATGAAGTCTTCGTTATTATTTGAAGTCGGCGATGCTCGTTTGACAGTGCCCTCTATGGAATTATTGGCACAGTTAGCTGGTTTATTTAAAGATTCTAGCAATCCCATGCGGGTGGAAGGCTTTACCGACAACGTGCCTATTAGCAATGAGTTTTTTGAATCCAACTGGGAGCTATCCGCTGCTAGAGCTGCCGCTGTAGTGAGATTGTTTGCGGAAGAGGGTGTAGACCCTGTACGTATGGCGGCGGTGGGTTATGGTGAGTATCAGCCCATAGCCGATAATGACAGCCCCGCAGGCCGTGACAAAAATCGCCGGGTGGTGCTAATGATTTCCAAAACTGCGCAGCTTAGGCCGGTGTTGCCAGAGCTGGCGGGTGACCGTGATTTTAAAGCGCCTCAGCCAGAGCAGGAGCCAGAACCCGCGGCAGTACCTGAGGGCGCCCTCAAGGGGGTGAAAACTATTAAGCTGGAAGGCGGCGGCTTGCTTTTTACCCGCGACAATCCGCCGGCGGAAAATCCCTGATCGGCTGTCGCTAAAGCAGCTGGCAAGATTATTGCAGTGGCTCTATTACGGTAAATAATCAGTTTATTTCAACAAATATTTGACGGGCCAAGCACAGGTTTGAGGTTGGGTAATGCGAGTTTGGGCGGTAGCAAACCAAAAAGGTGGGGTGGGTAAAACCACAACGGCTGTGACGTTGGGCGGTTTATTGGCCGAGCGTAAGCAGCGGGTATTACTCTTGGATTTAGACCCCCACGGCTCTATGACCAGTTATTTTGGCTACGACCCCGACACCTTGGCCAGCAGCAGTTTCAATCTCTTTGCCGAGCAAGAACCCAGTGCCGAGGTGATTAAATCACTGCTATTAACTACCCCCTGCGAAGGGCTTACCTTATTACCTAGCAGCATGGCCCTGGCCACGGTAGAGCGCCGAGCCGCTGCTGAAGGCATGGGCTTAAAAGTGTCGCGCGCTTTGGCTAAAGTGTGGGATCAATTCGATTACGTGCTTATTGATAGCCCACCGGTGTTAGGGGCTTTAATGATTAATGCCTTAGCGGCTTCCGAGCGTTTATTGGTGCCGGTGCAAACCGAGTTTTTAGCCTTAAAAGGCTTGGAACGGATGATACGTACTATCTCCATGGTGACGCAGTCACTACGTAAAGAGATGGACTATACGATTATCCCCACCATGTTTGATCGCCGTACCCAAGCTTCCGTGGGGGCGTTAAGAGAGCTGCGCAATACCTACCCGCACACCATTTGGGCTGCTATGATTCCGGTCGATACCCGTATACGAGATGCCAGTCGCGAGGGCATGCCTTTATCACAATACTCCCCAGATTCCAGAGGCTCGGCCGCGTACCGTTCGCTGTTAAAGAGTCTATTGTCACAACAGGATAGGCGTACCCCCGCATAGCTGCGGGGGTACCGGTAGTGTTAATGAGCAAGTTTGAGCAGAGTAGCCCGCCTAGCCCGCCTAATAATGAAATTCAGGATTATCTGGATTTACTGTTAGCGCCTACGGCCGACCCTAGCAATGCGGTACCGACCGAGCTGGGCGCAGCGCCCAGTAGCGAAAGTACCCCGGCACCCGCAGTGGCTCCCAGCCAACCGCCGCCAGCCAGTTATCAGCCATCGCCAGCGCCGGTAGGGCGTTCACGCTTATCACAGGCCGCTGCCCGCATAGACCAAGACAGCCACAGCAAGCCCTATGCCGAACCCGTCAAACCCTTGGCGTTACAGTTGCCTTTGCCCAAGGTGGCACCACCCCCTGTTGTTGACACCAAACCTGCTGAGCTTAAATCAGCACCAATACTTAAAACAACAGCGCCAGTAGTTCCTGCACCCGCAGTGGTAGCCCCAGAGCCCATTGCCGAAGTGGTGGTTGAGCCTGAACCTCAGCAACAAGCACATCCAAGCTCCGTGTGGCTGGACAATGGCCGCCCCAGCTGGGCGCAGCAGCGTTTTGAATGTCTATTGTTTTCGGTAGGGGGCTTAACCTTGGCGGTGCCGCTGGCAGAGCTGGGCAGTATAATCCCCATCACTGATGAGCTAACGCCCTTATTCGGCCAAATCGATTGGTTTATGGGTTTGCTCACGGTTAAGCAGGGTAATATACGCACCGTCAACACTGCTAAAGTGGTGATGCCCGAGCGTTACCAAGACGGTATGGCGGATAATTTTAATTATGTTATTTCTATAAATGGTGTAGATTGGGGCCTGGCGGTAGACGACGTTGCCAGCGCTATTACCCTAAGCCCAGAGGATGTGCGTTGGCGCAGTGAACGCAGCAAAAGGCCTTGGCTGGCTGGCACGGTAGTCGACCACATGTGTGCCTTGTTAGATGTCAGCCAACTGGCTGCTATGTTTATAGAGCGTGATCGCAACCGCAGCACTAACAAAGCGAGATAGGTCTTCACTTCGGGCTGGCACAGTTAGTGCTATGCACTATAGTATTAGGCAGTTAACTGATAATTTTTTGACACCGGCTTGTTCGGTTTAGCAAGGGCTTAGATTCATGGCGAGTAATACAGCAAAAAATGCAGATGATCCCATTCTACAGTGGGTCACTTTTCGTTTAGATGGTGAGACCTACGGCATTAACGTAATGCAGGTGCAAGAGGTTTTACGCTACACCGAAATTGCTCCCGTGCCCGGTGCACCAGCCTATGTGCTGGGTATTATTAATTTACGGGGTAACGTAGTAACCGTTATCGATACCCGTCATCGTTTTGGTTTAACGTCCAGCGAGGTTAGTGAACAGACCCGTATCGTGATTATCGAATCCGAAAGCCATGTCGTAGGCATATTGGTAGACGCCGTTGCCGAAGTGGTTTACCTGCGTGAATCAGAAATAGAAACCGCACCCAATGTCGGCAACGAAGAAAGTGCCAAATTTATCCAGGGCGTGTGTAATAAAAATGACCAGCTACTCATATTAGTAGAGCTGGATAAACTACTGACTGACCAGCAATGGACAGAAGTAGAAGAAATATAGCGAGAAAATAGCATGCTAATGTGGGGCGCCTTATTGGTACTCGCCGCTTACTCTGTAGGTGTTTCTAGCTATGCGATTAAAAGCCGCAATAAGTTGGAGCAACTAGAGACTAGTTTGAGTGAAAAAATGGCACAATTTAACCGTGAGTTAGAGGCGGTTAATAACGGCGCTATAGGCGTAGGCCAGCACCTGATACAGGTAGAAAAAAAGCTCAGCACTGTGGTTAGTGAACAAGAAAAATTGCAAATTAGCGCTGAGTTTCAACCCTATGGCCAAGCCGAAGCCATGGCCGAGCAGGGAGTGGATGCCGAGCAACTCTCTGAGCGTTTTGGTTTATCTGAATCAGAGGCGCAGCTCATGAGCATGATACAGCAGCGTTCAGCGGCGCAAGCGCGGTAATAAAGGCGCCGTTATATAAGTGCTGTAATAATAGCTACTCTATAAAAAACCCAGTCAGCAATGACTGGGTTTTTTATTATGGTGGGAGTTTACGCTAGCGCTTAGCAAGCAGTAAAAATGTGTACGTCACTCATATGTAAAAACGAGAGTGTTTGGCGGGATAAATAAATCACCCGCTATTATCTTGCCCAATCGCTTAGCTGCGGCTTAGCAAGAAAACGCTTTCGGTCGCAGGGCATAGGCCTTTTAATCCACCTTCTACTGCCACCTTTTCTAGCAATGCTACGTTATATTTTTCCTCATAATGTTGCTGTACCTCCTCATCGCTAATGGAAAAAGGTGGGCCAGCTACCAGTTGCTGGTCGTACTGAAAACAAATTAACAGTTGCGCTGCTGTATTGGTGATTGTTGTTAAGTGTGCGCTATAGCGTTTGCGTACTTCTAACGGCAGGGCAACTAGTGCCGCTCTATCGTAAATAGCATCTACCGGCCCCAGCTGCTGTTTTGTTAAGGTAAAAATATCACCTACCCATAGCTCGATGTTTTTTCCTTGGTAGTGTTTTAAATTGCCGTGGTCAGTAACCTCAGCGGTAATCGCCAAATCCTCAAACAACTGTTGTACCGCCAGCTCGCTTAACTCGGCACCGACCACGTGCAGGCCGTTAGCCAACAGCCAAGCGATATCACGTGTTTTTCCGCATAGGGGTAAAAAAACACGGCTGCCCGTTGCCAGCTGTAATTGTTCTATATGTTTGACCAGTAAAGGGTTGGCTTCGGCTAGGTGAAAGCCTATTTCATTGTTCTGCCATTTTTGATGCCAAAAGTTTGCATCCATAATACGTCCTTAAATAATTGTTTGGTCGTTATAAACGCCCTTGTTTTTGTAAACGCCGGGTAACTTGCCAATGATAAATACGACTAACTAGTGGTTTAATAATAGGCAATGCTAGCAGCCATGCCAAGGGTTTGAGTAGGGTGGTTCTAGCCATGAGTTCTATATAGGCATCCATCTCAGATAAAATACCTTTTTGCTCGTGCTGTATATGTAACTCGGTGAGCGCTTTTTTAGGATTAATGCCTAGCGCCAATAATTCATCGTCTTTATTAGTGATGTCAAACCAGCAGATATCCTTATTGCCATCACCGGCAATTTTTTCATACTGGGTTCTATCTCTAACACAACTAGGGCAGGCGCCATCGTAATAGACGGTTATTTTGGGCATGGCATCAGTCTCTTGTTTGGAGTCGCTAGTTGATAGTCTCTAGTCGCTAGATGAAAGACGCTAGCGATAATGTTTTTTCTGTCATGCCGGGCCTCGACCCGGCATCTATGGATACCGGCGCAAGGCCGGTATGACTTTTTACTAGTGCCTACCCTCTAGTGACTTTCCGCTAGGAACTAGAGACTATTCACTAGCGACCGGATTAATCCGGCGTTTTACCCTGTATTTTATAAGCAAAAGCAATGACCTGTGCGATGCATAAATATAGTGTTTCGGGTATTTCTTCGCCTACGCCTATTTCGGCTAATAGGTTTAACAGCGGTGCGTTTTCAAATAGGGGTACTTTGTGTTCGCGGGCCAAGGCAATAATTTGTTCGGCGATATCGCCGGCTCCCGAGGCGGTGACGTTGGGGGCGTTGCTGCCATCGTAAAATAGGGCGACGGCTTTTTTTTCTTGCGGGTAGTCACTCATGTGCGTACATCCACTAAGGGCTGTAAATGTTGCGGCTGTTTTTTAGGTAGGCCTATTTTACAATCGACTTTTTTAACATTGACGCCAATTTTTTCCAGCCCTGTTCTTAAGTGGTCTATTTCTTTTTTAACCACGCGGTGGGCGGCTTCTAATTCAGACCATACCGTGGCCGAAACACTTTTGTCGATAACAATGAGCTCTACGCTCATTTTTCCGAGTTTGTGCAAATCAAAATCTAACATCACCTGCCATTGTTTCTTACCTTTATTTTTTTCCTTGTCGCTGTCTTGTTGATTTATTTTTATTTCGACATTGTCTACTTGTTTGCCTTGCATAATGGGCAGCTCTAAACTCCAACTGCTGTTTGGGCTGGCTTCGTTACTGCTTTGGCTGCGCGGGTTTAGGCTGTCGAGTTGGTGGAGTTGGGTTTTCGCTAAGGTAGCGAGCAACTGCCGCCCTAATTGCTGCAGCATGATGTCGACATTATCTTTGCTGCTAACGTTGCTGGATTTGGCTGTATTGCTGGCGTTTAGCTCTGGGCTTTTTAGCTGGCTGAGTTCTAATAAGAGTTTGCTGGCACTGTCATCTTGTGTGCCAGTGTGGCTGTTTTTTGCGTTAGCGGGGTTTATGGGCTTACCGATGAGTTGTTCTATTTGGCGTATCAGTTGTTGGGTTTTGGCTTTGCTGTCGGCATTAATAATGGCGCCATCGCGATTTTGGTAGTGTTGCTCGCTGGGTAGCTTGGCCAGTTGTTCGGGGTTGAGTTTGCTGTGTTGTTGGCTGCGGTTGCTGCTATCTATCACTAGGCGCTTTAATTTGCTTTCAAAAAAAGTGCCGCTATTAAGCAGGGCGCGTTTTAATTGTTTGGGGTCTTGGGCTTGGCTGGGGCTGGGTATGTTGGCCAGCAGGCTTTTAATGTTTTTGCTGATAGCTGCGGGCAGGGGGCTTTCAGGTGCTAGGCTAAGATGCTGTAGCAAGGGCAGTAGGCTTTTTAACGCAAGCTGCTGTGGCAGGGCTAAGCGCAGCGCGGTGTCAATAAGCTGCTGTACGGGCTGCGCGCTTTTACTCGTTGTTGCAGTAGTTTGCGGTGCGGTGCTGTTATGGTTTGGCGTGTTGGCGGCGGGTGGCTTGGCCGAGATTACACTGTTTTTGGCTGAGCTAGCTGCGATAATGGTGGCGCTGTTATCGGCATTGATTTGCAGTTGTATTTTGCTGCCCACCGTTAACGGCAGTTTGCTGATAATGTCTAGGGGCTTGCTGGCGGCTTCGCCGTTGTTATTGTTGGCTTGCGGTTGCAGGCGCGCTTGAAATTGTTCAACCTGTGCCTTGCCGTTATTGAGTAGCGGGCTATTGCTTAAGACGATGGCCTCAATCACGCCGGGTTTAAATAGGCTGCTATTGCTAACGGCGGCCGATTTAAGGGTAACGGTGCTATTGAGTAGATGATTGCTAAGCAGTGACATACCTTACCCGGTGCTAACTGGTTGAAAATGTATATAATATCCGCCAATGATAATAATGGCCGTAGGCCACAGCTTAAACCAAGCCTGCCTCACAATCATTGACAATTTTTCCGTACAGCCAGTATATCGGCTGCTGGAGCAGTAACTTTGCTTTAGCGTTGGCTGGCTGTTTTTTTGTAACCCTATTAGCAAGCTAGAAGGTGGCCGTTTTTTGTCGGTATTAATTGCAACACAGGCGCTAAACTGCGAGCGCGACGAAAGGCTGCTGGTGCAGCAGCTGAATCTGTCGGTGGCAGAGGGTGAAATCTATCAGGTGGAAGGCCCCAACGGCAGCGGCAAAACCACCTTGCTGCGAGTGCTGTGTGGTTTATCCTCACGTTATAGCGGTGAGATTTTTTGGCGCGGCCAAGCGATTAAAGCGGTGCGTCATCAATACTTGAGTGAGTTGCTGTATTTAGGGCATCAGTCGGGCATTAAATCGGTATTAAGCCCCAGGGAAAATTTACAATGGCACGCCGCCGTTAAGGGCGTGCAGGCTCATGATGCCATAGATGCCGCGCTGGCTAAGGTAGGCCTGTACGGTTATGAGGATGCCCCTTGTTACTCGCTATCGGCAGGTCAGCAGCGCAGAGTCGCTCTGGCCCGTTTGTTTATTAGCCATACACCGCTGTGGATATTGGATGAGCCCTTTACTGCCATCGACAAAAAAGGGGTGGCCGAGTTAGAGGGCTGGATAGTGCAGCATGCCCAGCAGGGCGGGAGTGTGCTGTTAACCACCCACCATGACCTCAATTTACCGATGACCTTAAATAAGGTGGTGCTAGGTGGATAATGCGCAGCTTTCCATCTGGGCGGGCTTTCGCGCCACCCTGCAACGTGACTTGCTGTTGGCCTATCGCCGCCGCAGTGATTTCGCCAATCCGCTGATATTCTTTTTAATTGTGTGCTCGCTATTTCCCTTAGGTATAGGCCCCAGCCCGCAGAAGCTAGCCGAAATGGCGCCGGGCATTATGTGGGTAGTGGCCTTATTAGCCTGCTTATTATCCAGCGACACCCTGTTTCGGGGTGATTTTGATGATGGCAGCCTAGAGCAAATGATACTCAGCCCGGTATCGCTGTATTTGCAGGTGTTGGCCAAAAGTATGGCGCACTGGATGCTCACCGGCCTGCCTTTGGCACTGATGTCGCCGTTATTAGCCTTATTATTACAGCTACCCAGCGCCGGGGTGCCGGCCTTGATGTTGAGTTTGCTGATAGGCTCGGCCGTGCTTAGTCTAATTGGCGCCATAGGTGCCGCTTTGACCGTAAGTTTACGCAAGGGTGGGGTGCTACTCTCGCTGATTATCTTGCCCTTATACGTACCAGTGCTGATTTTTGGTGTGGCGGTGGTAGAGGCGGCGATAGATGGCTTTGCCTATGGCGGTTTGCTGGCGGTGCTGGGGGCCATGTTGGCTCTGGCGTTGAGCCTGTCGCCTTTGGCTATAGCGGCTGGAGTCAAAATTAGTGTGGATAATTAATAGGCTGAAGGTTTAGCTGCCAACAATGCTAACAGTGACTATCAGCAGGGCGGATAGGGCGATAAGTGCAGCCACTAGGCGCTTGATATTGTTCATGGTGGCTTGATCTTGCTGCCGCGGTGTTAGGTTGTTGGCGTTCATGGGTTGTCACCTCGCGAGTGGGTTTATGGCTAAAGCTGATGAATAATTGCCCGTAGTGTATGTTTTTTGTTCGCCTTGGGTTTTGATATAGATCAGTCTTATGGCAGACATTGAGTTTCAACTAGGGCTTAGCAGACGTGCTTGCGGTGGGTGTCTTAATAACATGTTGCCGTGGGTGTCTTGTTAAGATGCTGGTGTCTTGATAGCGGTTAAGGCTACGTTGTTATTGTGGGTGTCTTGATAGCGTGCGTTGTGGGTGTCTTGATAGCGTGCGATAGCGTCTTAATATAGCGGGCTAGCACCCACTCGGTGGTTAATAATTGATATAAAAAGACTTTTAAGCCAAAGGCTGGGTTAGGTTAATTACTTGTGTGCTGGGTTTCTTGTATAATCGCAGCCCAAACGATAATGAGATTTTCTACTGATGTGGGCATTTTTTCACAAGCTGGGTTCGCCGCGCTGGTTTTATGATATCAGTGGTAAGTGGCTGCCGTGGTTATCCGTATTGGCTGTGGCCTGTTTGTTGATAGGCACCGTGTGGGGTTTGGCCTTTGCGCCGCCGGATTTTAGGCAGGGTAATAGCTACCGGATTATCTTTATTCATGTGCCTGCTGCGGCCGTCTCTATGGCCTGTTATATGGTGATGGCCTTTGCCGCCGCCATACACTTAATTTGGAAAATGAAGCTAGCCGATGTGGTAATGCGCAGCTGCGCGCCCATAGGCGCCGCTTTAACCTTTATTGCTTTGTTAACCGGCTCGATCTGGGGCAAGCCTACTTGGGGTACGTGGTGGGTATGGGATGCACGCATTACCTCGGTGTTGATTTTGTTCTTTTTATACTTAGGTGTGCTGGCCTTATACGAGGCTTTTGAAAATAGCGAGTCGGCCTCTAAGGCCAGTGCGGTATTAAGTTTGGTGGGTTGCGTGAACGTTCCCATTATTTATTGGTCTGTAGAGTGGTGGTATAGCTTGCACCAGCCCGCCACCATTAAACTAACCGAAGAGTCCACCATACACCCCGAAATGCTTTACCCCTTATTATTAATGATTAGCGGTTTCTATGCCTTTTTTGTGGTGGCTTTATTATTGTTTAGCCGCAGCGAAATTTTGTATAGAGAGCGCAAAACCAAATGGGTTAAAGCTTTAGCCGCGGCCTAGCCGCGACAGTAGCATCACTTATAACAACGGCAATAGCAGCAATAAACAGGACGCACATGTATTTCGAAAATGTAGCAGCACTGCTGGCAATGGATGGCCATGGCCCCTATGTGTGGGCAGCCTATGGCATTACCGCTGTGGTTTTGCTGTTAGTGATCATCAGCCCGCTAATGCGTAAACGTCGTTTGTTATTACAGCAGCGCATGCAATTGCGCCGCGAACAGTTGCCGCTAGGCTCTCAAGCCTCTGCTGAGCCCAGCACACTCGATTTATCTAACCAGGGTTAAGTCACTATGCATCCAGTGCGTAAGCAGCGTTTAATCGTTGTATTGTTAATTATTACCGGTAGTGCTTTGGCGGTGGCTTTGGCCGCTTATGCTTTGCGCGCCAATATCAATTTGTTTTATCCTCCCGCCGAAATAGCGGCGGGTAATGTGCCTATAGGCAAAAACATACGTGCCGGCGGCATGGTGCTAGAGGGCAGTGTTAAACGTGACCCCAATAGCTTACGGGTAGATTTTGTTGTTACCGATTATAGCGCCAATGTGCCGGTGACCTATGTGGGCATACTGCCTGACTTATTTGGTGAGGGGCAGGGCGTGGTTGCCTCTGGCCAGCTGAATGCGCAGGGCGTATTTATTGCCACCGAAGTGTTGGCCAAGCATGATGAAAATTATATGCCGCCGGAAGTACAATCGGCGTTAGATGATGCGCAGTTAGCTTCTAAGCAATCAACTATTGAACAATCAAGCTCTGAGCAATCAAACTCTGAACAATTAAACTCTGAGCAATCAACGTCTAAACAAAAGCCAGGCGACAACTCCGCCGACACCCCCGCCGCTTCTTCTTACTAATAGAGCTTACTATGCTGCCAGAATACGGACACTTCGCCTTAATATTAGCCTTGGCTTTAGCACTGTTGCAGTCGGCCTTACCTTTACTGGGGGCCATTACGGGCAATCGCGCCTTAATGGCCACTGCCAGATCATTAGCGGCGGGGCAGTTTGTTTTTATCACTTTGTCATTTATCGTGCTCTGCGTTTTATTTTTACAAAGTGATTTCTCGGTGGTGTTGGTGGCTAGCCATTCTAATACCTTATTGCCTGATATTTTTAAATTCAGCGCGGTATGGGGTAACCACGAAGGCTCATTATTATTGTGGGTGTGGATATTATCGCTGTGGAGTATGGCGGTAGCGCTGTTTAGCCGGCAATTGCCGCTGGATATGGTGGCGAGAGTGTTGTCGGTTATGGGCATGATCTCGGTAGGTTTTTTATCCTTCTCGTTGTTTACCTCCAACCCTTTTACACGGCAATTATTTAACGTGCCCAGCGAAGGCGCCGACCTCAACCCTTTGTTACAAGACTTTGGGTTGGTGATACACCCGCCTATGTTGTATGTGGGTTATGTGGGATTTTCGGTGGCTTTCGCCTTTGCTATTGCTGCGCTAAGCAGTGGCCGTTTAGATGCAGCATGGGCGCGTTGGTCGCGGCCGTGGACTAATATCGCTTGGGCCTTTTTAACCGTAGGCATAGCCTTGGGCAGCTGGTGGGCCTATTACGAATTAGGTTGGGGCGGCTGGTGGTTTTGGGACCCGGTAGAAAACGCTTCGTTTATGCCTTGGATAGTCGGCACAGCGTTAATTCATTCTTTAGCGGCCACCGAAAAGCGTGGTGTGTTTAAAAGTTGGACGGTGTTACTGGCCATTATCGCTTTCTCATTAAGCTTACTGGGTACTTTCTTGGTACGCTCGGGCATATTAACCTCGGTGCATTCTTTTGCTGCAGATCCCGAGCGCGGCATGTTTATTTTAATGTTCTTGTTTTTAGTGGTGGGTGGCTCCTTAACGCTCTACGCTTTGCGCGCGCCTACCGTGGCCAGCCGCAGCCATTTTGGTTGGCTATCCCGCGAATTATTTTTATTGATTAACAATGTGCTGTTGTTAGCAGCCATGCTAACAGTATTGTTTGGCACCTTGTTCCCCTTAATTGTGGATGCCATGGGCCTTGGTAAATATTCAGTGGGGCCGCCGTATTTTAATGCGGTGTTTGTGCCTATTATGGCTTTACTGTTTGTGTTTATGGGTATAGGCCCCAGCGCGCGCTGGAAAAAAACCAACGCATTGTATTTGCGTGGCCAATTATTAATAGCCGCCTTGGCTAGTATTGTTTGTGGTTTGTTGTTCCCTTTCTTGATGGCTGAAAGTTATAACATTGCGGCCGCGTTGGCGGTGTGTTTTTCACTGTGGTTGGTGTTGAGCATGGTGGTGGATATACGCGAAAAAACCCGCAATGCGGGCTCTCTAGGTAAAGGCTTACGGCGTTTAAGCCGTGCCTACTACGGCATGGTGTTAGGCCATGTAGGTATGGCGGTGTGTGCCTTAGGCGTATGCTTAACCAGCCAATACAGTGTTGAGCGCGACCTGCGCATGTTGCCTGGCGATATCGCCGACATGGCAGGCTATCAGTTTGAGTTTAAAGGCTCGAAAAAAATTCAAGGTCCTAACTACGACGGTGAGCAGGGCATTATTAATGTGCTGCAAAACGGTGAGCTAGTCGCCACACTTAATCCTGAAAAACGCCGGTATTTTGCCCAGCAAGGCCAGGTAATGACCGAAGCCGATATAGACCCAGGTTTTATGCGCGACCTCTATGTTGCCATGGGTGAACCCTTGGGCGGTGGAGCTTGGGCGGTACGCCTGCACTACAAACCCTTTGTGCGTTGGATGTGGCTGGGCGCTTTAATTATGGCATTCGGTGGTGTGCTGGCGGTTTTAGATAAGCGCTATCGTGTAAAAGCTACGGCAAAAAATACCTCGGCGGCCAGCGCGGCTGCAACTCTTTCTATAGGTTAACTATGACTAGGTTTAAATTATTTATCCCACTCATTATTTTTATGTTAGTGGGCTCTTTTTTTTATAGCACCATGGGCCGTATTAGTGAGGGTGATTACGACCCGCAAGCGTTGCCTTCGGCATTATTAAATAAACCGCTGCCCAAATTTACCTTGCCCAAGTTAGAGAATGATCAGCAGGTAGTGCAAGCTGAAGATTTGTTGGGTGATATTGCCCTAATCAATGTGTGGGCTACGTGGTGTCCTTCCTGCCATATAGAGCACCCCTACTTAAATTACCTGGCAAGCAAGTTAGATGTGGTGATTTATGGCATTAATTACAAAGACGAAAATAAAGAGGCGTTGCGCTGGTTAAAAAACAAGGGCAACCCCTACCGTTTTAATATTGTTGATGCCCAGGGCAAGCTGGGTTTAGATTTAGGCGTAACCGGTGCGCCTGAAACCTATGTGATAGATCACCGCGGTTTTGTGCGCATGCGCCATCAAGGGCCTATGACAGGCCAAGTGTGGTCACAAAAGTTTTTACCCTTAATCGAACAATTACAGCAAGAGCGTGCAGACTATAGCCAGCAGGAGCCTAGCGACGGATGAGATTATTATTGGCATTAAGTTTATTGCTGTTGTCGCTAACAGCGACTGCGGTAATAGAAACTTACCAGTTTGATAACGAGGTACTGCGTAAGCGCTACCAGCATTTTACCCAAGAGTTGCGTTGCCCCAAGTGTCAAAACCAAAACCTGTCGGGCTCTAACTCACCTATCGCACAAGATTTGCGTAACGAGTTACATCGCCTGTTACACGAGGGCTATAGCGATCAAGAAATCACCCAGTTTATGGTGCAGCGCTACGGCGAATTTGTGTTATACCGGCCGCCGTTAAACAAACAGACCTTGGTGCTGTGGTTAGCGCCGGCACTGTTTTTATTATTGGCGGTAGTCGTCGTAGTATTGGTGATACGCAAACAAGTGGCCGCGAGAAACACGGAAGCCAGCGAGCAGCTAAACACGCAAGAACAAGAAAAATTAAAGCAGTTACTAAAGAGGCGCGACCATGAGTGAATTTGTAGTGGTGGCAACCTTGTTGTGCGCCTTGGCGCTGGCCTTTGCGTTAATGCCCTTAGTGGTACACCGGCGCACCCGGCAACAACAGCAACAACGTAGCGAGGCCAATGTTTTAGCCTTTGAGCAACGCTTGGCCGAGCTCACCCAAGAGTGCGAGCAGGGGGCTTACAGTGCTGAAGAGTTCGAGGCTTTAAAAGCCGATTTACAGCATCGTTTATTAGATGATGTCCCTGAGCAAATCAAAGCTAACACCTCGTCTATGCCACTATGGCCTTGGGTGTTGGGTTTGTTATTAGCCCTACCATTGGCGGCCTGGTCTTTATACCAGCACACCGGCGCCCAAGCAGAAATCGCAATAATAGAACAGATGCAAAGGGTAGAGCAGGCGAGTGACGAGGCGCAGCTACAACAGCAAGCCAGCCAGTTGGTGAGTCAGTTGCAGCAACAGCTGGCTGATAATCCTGATCAGCCGCATCACTGGATGTTATTAGCGCGTACCCAAATGCGTTTGCAGCAATACGCCGCTGCTGAGCAAAGTTTTAAATCTGTATTAGATGTTGCTGGCGAAGCGCCGGTGGTGATGGGCTTGTATGCTCAAGCCCGATACATGGCGCAAGGTCGCCAGCTGGATGCCGTGAGCCAGCGTATTGCCGAGCGTGCGTTAGAACTACAGCCTAATAATGGTACCGTGTTAGGCATGATGGGCATGGCCAGCTTTGAGCAGCAAAATTTTCCGCAAGCCGTACATTATTGGCGGCGTTTATTGACCTTATTAGATCCGCAATCGCCAACCGCAAAAATGATACAGCAAGGGGTAGAGCAGGCTAATGCCATGATACCTGAGCAGGATGGGCAGCAAGAGAGGCAGCAAGTTGAGCAAGCGGTTAGCAGTGGCCCTGTCATTATGGTGAAGGTCAGCATAGCGGCGACGTTACATGCAGCCAGTGATGCGCCGGTGTTTATTTATGCCAGAGCCATCAACGGCCCAAAAATGCCTTTAGCGGTGGCCCGGCTTACCGTAGCCGATTTACCCACCACCGTACGCTTGGATGAAAGCATGGCCATGGCACCGGGCATGAGCTTGTCAAAATTTGCCCAAGTTGAAGTTGTGGCGCGTATATCGTCGCAGGGTATAGCTAATGCTGCGGCGGGCGATTTACAGGGGCTGGTTGGGCCTGTGGATAGTGCTGGGGAAGCTGTGGTTGAGTTGGTGATTGATGAGGTTTTGGAGTAGGCGGTTGTGGTGTTTTCAGAAATGTAAGTATTACAACTTCTGCTTTGTTGATCTTGGAGGGTGGTTAGTTGTTTAAACAAAGGAATGGTTATAAATGGATCTGTTCTGTTTAATCGGATGTTTAGTATTCTCAAGCGAGATCGAGCATGGAGAATTTGAATTTAATTGTCGAAGGTTTTTGTAAGGGAGTATACGATTCAGATGTGAGCGGTTCTGAATGGAATAAAGTTTTTAAGTACATATTAGAGAATTACGAATCACTAAGCTTTAACCGAGATAGAGTGCATACTCTATGGACAGTAAACGGTGGCCATCTCCGTCGTAAGGTTGAAAACGATGAGCTTATAGCAAGTGTTTTAACGCTAGTTCTTCCGGGATACGAGGGAGAAGGCATGATTCTATACAGAGGCGAATGTAGGTTTCTTTACGAACAAAATAAAATTGGCTTTTGCTGGACCTCAGATTTCGAGGTCGCATCCATGTTTGCTAGCGGTTTAAATGCGATTGAGTCCGGTGGCGTATTACTAAAAGCCTTTGCCCCAACCGCTGCCATCTTGTCGGAGCCAAATAAGCACAGTGCCAAGCAAATGCAAGAATTTGAGCATACATGTAATCCATACTTGCTAGAAAATATAGTGTTGGTTTATGCATTTGAGAAACTTTACACTTAACAGACAATGCCTAAAAATAATGTCAGTGTCAGTGTCAGTGTCAGTGTCAGTGTCAGTGTCAGGTTTCACGTATCACAAACTATCCAAATAATACTCCCCCCCAAAAAATCATCAGCCTTGAATACTTAAAACACGGAACAACAATGACAGCAATCTGCATAACAGGTGGGCATAAGTGACCGACGACCGCTACATCATCGCGCGACTACGCGAAGAAATCCCGACCTTTGAATGCATTCCCGGCTGTCACGATTGTTGTGGGCCGGTAACGACTTCTTCAGAAGAAATGTCACGCCTGCCGGTGAAGTCTGATGCGGAGCATGAGGCGGCATTAAATGAGTTTAACTGTGTGCACTTAGGCCCAAAGGGTTGTGAGGTATACGGTGAACGGCCACTGATTTGCCGATTGTTTGGTACAACCCCCAAAATGGCCTGCCCAAACGGCTGTCGCCCCGAACAGATGGTTGAGCCTGAGGTTGAGCATCAAGTGCATCAATTCATCGCTAGTACGCGGCAAGTTTTGGTGTAGGGTATTAATGAATGCCACTATATTCGCACCGTGATAGCACGGCTGTCTTAACAAAAATCGCCTAGCTTTTTACGGTTAAAGCGTTATAAATTTCAGCGGTGTCGCCTAGGCGCTGCTATAGTCAATATTGCAAGCTGTACCAGGGTTGGTTCAGGTTTGTTGTCCTGTTTTCTCAAGCCTCCGCTAGTTCCCTATAAATACAGCGTTCTAGAACAATGTCCTAGAATAACGCCCTAGTACAATGCCCTAGACCATGCCCTAGATAGTTACGGCTATAGCTCTGATAAAAATGGTGCCGGATTATGTTTGCTAACTAGCTATTCGTAGTCTTTGAATCCGCTAGATCTGGCCGTGCTATATTCTGAAGTAAGGGGTATTTTTACCCTTGAAATTGAGGGTGTTAATAACTATAACGTAGGCAATAAGCGACACAGCTAGGCCAAGTGTGGCAATGGCTGCTGGCGTTAGTGTTAACAAGCAATACGGATATTGAGAGCAATCATGAAAAAAAGAATTGTGATCTGTGCCGATGGCACGTGGAATAAACCCGAAGAAGACCTCAGTGAGGACTTCCCCACCAATGTGTTAAAGCTCGCTAGAGCCATTCAGCCCTTGGCTAAAGAAGCGCAGCAGCTTATCCCGCAGCAGGTCTTTTACGATTGGGGGGTAGGCTCTTACCACGATGCGTTTGTGGGCGGCGCTACTGGCCGCGGCCTGCATAAAAATATCATGGACGATTATCGTTATATCGTCCAAAACTACTCGCCGGGGGATGAGATTTTTTTATTTGGCTTTAGCCGCGGTGCCTACACCATACGTTCGCTCTGTGGCTTAATTAACAATTGCGGCATTATTAAGCGCCCGGATGCCGCGTTAATACAGCAGGCCTTTAACCATTATAAAAAAAGCGGTGCGGCCTATGCCCCTAGAGGGGACAAGTCTATCTTGTTTCGCCAGCAATACTCTCAGCCTTCTAGGGAAATAACCTTTGTTGGGGTGTGGGATACAGTAGGCGCTATGGGCATACCGGTGTCGTTTTTAGGCTTGTTTGAAGATAAGGATGAATTTTACGATACCAAAATAGGTAGCAATATACGCATCGCCAGACACGCCATGGCTATAGACGAAAACCGCAGCGACTTTGAACCGACCATTTGGCAGCCCCAGCCTAATATGGATATACAACAAGTTTGGTTTGCCGGTGCCCACAGCAACATAGGGGGTAGTTATAAGCCCGATAAAGATGGCAGCCTACTTTCGGACACCCCCTTGCTGTGGATGCTGCAAGAGGCTAATAAGGCGGGCTTAGCCATAGAGCCCCATATCATTCAAAATGCCAAGCCCAGCCCCTCGGCCACCTTATATAATTCACGGCGTAGTTTTTATAGGGTTAAAAAGCCTTATTGGCGTGAGATTGATCATGGCCAAGATGCTGTATTAATTCATGACTCGGTTAAGCAGCGTTGGTTAAAAAACGACAAGTATCGCCCTAAAAATTTGCAAGCCTACCTGGATGAGCACGGCTGGCCAGAATTGCTTGTAACTTGATCGGTTTGAGCTTTTGTTTTCAACAGTGCAAAAAACTTGTAAGCTTATCGGCCCAGCTCAGCTGGCAACAGTGGCTATTGACCTTACTGTTTAGACTTCAAGTTAACTCACAACTTAGCTTAGCCCTAAGTAAACCCCCAAGTAAGTTGAAAGCGATTATATGAGCTCAGACCCGCAACCGTTAGACCCCAAGTCTTTTGTGCAACGTTTTTTCCAATTTGAAGCTGCAGGCGGCATTATTTTAATGCTGGCAGCAGTGGCGGCGCTAATTTGCGCCAACACAGAGTTGCGCCAGTATTACAACTTACTACTAGGCACACCGGTAGAGATTCGAGTAGGAGCCTTACATATAGCTAAGCCATTACTGCTGTGGATAAATGACGGCTTGATGGCGGTATTTTTCTTTTTGGTGGGTTTAGAGCTTAAGCGTGAATTATTAGAGGGTGAGCTTAGCGATAAGCGCAATATTATTTTGCCGGCAGTAGGTGCTGTAGGCGGTATGGTAGTGCCAGCGTTAATTTACCTTTACTTTAATGCCGATGATCCTATAGCCGCCCAAGGTTGGGCCATACCAGCCGCAACAGATATTGCTTTCGCGCTAGGGGTATTGTCGCTATTAGGTTCGCGTGTGCCGGTGAGCGTCAAAATATTTTTAACCTCGCTGGCAATTTTTGATGATATCGGCGCCATCATTATTATCGCTATATTTTACACCTCAAAAATTTCTACTTTGGCGTTAGTGGTAGTGGCTTGCTGTTTGCCGGTATTGTTTATTATGAACCGTAAGCACGTAGAGTCGCGTAGTAGCTATATAATAGTAGGCGCTATTATGTGGGTAGCTATGCTTAAATCGGGCGTGCATGCCACCTTGGCAGGTGTCATTCTGGCTGTTTTTATACCGATACGATCCAAGAGGGATCCGAAGTATTCCCCCTTAAAAAGCCTAGAGCATGATTTGCATAGCGCAGTAGCTTTTTTTGTATTACCCGTTTTTGCTTTTGCCAATGCCGGTATTAACTTATCTAAAGTTGGGATGGAGCAGCTGTTACATGATGTACCTTTGGGTATAGCCCTGGGCTTGTTTGTGGGTAAGCAGGTAGGTGTATTTTTACTGTGTGCATTAGTGATTAAGCTGGGTATTACCCGTATGCCTAACAAAATGAACTGGTTGAGTTTATATGCCACGTCGGCGATTTGTGGCATAGGTTTTACTATGAGTTTGTTTATCAGCTCTCTGGCCTTTGAGGAGACCGGTGTGAATTTATTATTTAATGAGCGTTTGGGTATCATAATCGGTTCTTTACTATCCGGTATCGTCGGATATATTTTGTTAAAAATGAGCTTGCCCGATAAAAAAGAAAACGCTTAGGCTTTGATCTTTCAGCGTTAAAAAACATGGGGTGCTAACGGTGTTTATAGTCTCTATCATTATCACTGTTGTGGTAGCTACATCGGTGTTAATACATTATGAGTTTTTGGCGCGCATGTCCTCGTATTTATTGACGTGGTCTTTTAACCCGCGCTACCGCATTGTTACTGGTGTGTTAGTTGCCTTGGTTGCTCATGCTATAGAGATATGGCTTTTTGCTTTCACCTATTACGCCATGATACAAACAGGGTGGTGGGGCAGCCTGCAGGGCCATGTTGATGGCAGTTTCTTAGATTGTGTTTACTTTTCTTTTACCAGCTATACAACATTGGGCTTTGGTGATATTTACCCAACTGCTGAGCTGCGATTTTTAACGGGGGTAGAGTCTTTAACTGGCCTGGTGTTAATTACTTGGACGGCTTCCTTTTTATACTTAGCGATGGAAAAGGAGTGGGGTAAGTAATAGCTGTACGTGTGCCGTTTTTTTAGCGGATTAGTGAGTGGTGCAGTTTTTTAACTTTGTTTATACTGCCCAGCAATATTGTTGGCATAGCTCCAAACAATAATGTAGGGGTAATCCCGATAAGTAGTAATGTTGATGACTAAGAGGCTTATATGATTACAGCACTAGAGGCACTAACTCGCTTAAAAGAGGGTAATCAACGTTTTACCAGTGATGATGATAGAGCCAAAATGTCCACCATTAATCGTCGCAATGAGTTAGTGGGTGGGCAGGCACCCTTCGCGATAGTATTGGGCTGTTCCGACTCGCGCGCGCCCGCCGAAATTATTTTTGATCATGGCTTGGGTGACTTATTTGTGATTAGAGTTGCGGGCAATATCGTTGCGCCTTCTGGTATCGGTAGCGTGGAGTTTGCCGCCGAGCAGTTTGGTACGCGTTTAGTGATAGTGTTAGGCCATTCTGATTGTGGCGCCGTGAAAGCGACTATTGATCAATTAGATTTGCCGGTAGATATACGCTCAAAAAACCTGCGCTCTATTGTTAATCGTATCAAGCCGGTGGTAGAGCCTCTACTCAACAAAAGGCAGGGCTGTGATGAGCGCGAGTTTTTAGATTTTGCGGTAAGGGCCAATATAGAAGCTTCGGTGCAGCAGTTGCGCCATGGCTCTGAAATATTAGAGGATTTAATACGCAACGACGATTTGATGATCGTGGGTGCGGAGTATTCTTTAGAAACCGGCGTAGTAGATTTTTTTGAGGTGCCGGAATAAAAACATCGCAGGCGATGAGCGGTAAGCTTTAAGTTGTAAGCTTCAAGAGGGAGTTAATAAGGCTGCAGTTGCAGCTTTTTTTATGCCTTGTGTTTGGTGGTTGGGAGGGGATTATTTTAGTTCCTAGTTCCTAGTTCCTAGTTGCTGATTTGTAAAATTGACTGTTTATTTTGCATCGTCGCTCCTGCGCAAAGCTGGCCCTGCGAGATAGAGCCTGCACATTCTGTGCATAAAAAAGCCCCGCAGCCTGTTACCTTATCATCGGTGGCCTGCGGGGCTTTTTATGTGCTAATTAAAAATCTGTAGTTAGCCTACAATTCTCACAGGCTCAGGCTCAGGCTCAATGCTCAGATCTTGTGAAGGTGGCACGAAAGAAGTCAGGTTAATTCCGGCAACGGCTTCTTTGTACTCTTCCAAGCTTGGGAAGCGACCCAGAATGGTAGCCAGTACAACCATTGGGGTGGAGCCCAGCAGGGATTCACCTTTCTTCTCGGTGCTGTCTTCTACGACACGGCCTTGGAACAGGCGAGTAGAAGTAGCTAGAACGGTGTCACCAGGTTCTGCTTTTTCTTGGTTACCCATACACAGGTTACAGCCAGGGCGCTCCAAGTACATTTTGTTTTCGTACTTGGTGCGGGCTTCCTGCTTAGGATTGCTGTCGTCGAATACAAAACCCGCGTACTTCTCCAGCAGCTCCCAGTCGCCTTCAGCTTTTAGCTCGTCAACGATGTTGTAAGTGGGTGGAGCAACGACTAGAGGTGCTTTGAAGACGATGGGGCCTTTCTTCTCTAGGTTACGCAGCATCTGAGCGATGATTTGCATATCGCCTTTGTGAATCATACAAGAACCTACAAAGCCCAGATCTACCTTACGGCCGTTGTAGTAAGAAGTGCTACGAATCACATCGTGGGTGTAACGCTTGGAGATATCTTCGTTGTTAACATCTGGGTCAGCGATCATGGGCTCGTCGATAGCGTCCAGATCAATAACCACTTCGGCGTAGTACTTGGCGTTGTTATCTGGCGCTAGAGCAGGCTCTTCACCAGATTTGATCCCAGCGATACGCTTGTCAGCTAGATCGATAAGGCCTTGCAACATGTTGTCGCGGTTTTCCATGCCTTTGTCGATCATGATCTGGATGCGGGATTTAGCCAGCTCCAGAGATTGGATCAGGGTGTCGTCGGTAGAAATACAGATAGAAGCTTTCGCTTTCATTTCTGCAGTCCAGTCAGTGAAGGTGAAGGCCTGATCGGCCAGCAGGGTGCCGATTTGCACTTCAATGATACGACCTTGGAATACGTTTTCGCCCTTGAACTGCTTCAGCATCTGCGACTGAGTGGCGTGTACGATGTCACGGAAGTCCATGTGTGAGTGCATGTGGCCCTTGAAGGTAACCTTCACAGACTCAGGAATGGGCATAGCGCATTCGCCAGTCGCCAATGCAACAGCAACAGTACCGGAGTCAGCACCGAAGGCGACGCCCTTAGACATACGGGTGTGAGAGTCACCACCGATGATGATGGCGCGGTCGTCGACAGTGATGTCGTTGAGTACCTTGTGAATGACGTCAGTCATCGCGTGGTAAGCGCCTTTAGGATCACGGGCAGTGATTACACCGAAATCGCTCATAAACTTCATCAGGCGAGGAATGTTTACCTGCGCTTTCTTGTCCCATACCGAGGCCGTGTGACAGCCAGACTGGTAAGCACCGTCAACGCTAGGCGAAATAACGGTAGCCGCCATAGACTCCAGCTCTTGCGACGTCATCAGGCCAGTGGTGTCCTGAGAGCCTACGATGTTCACTTTAACGCGAACGTCAGAGCCCGTGTGCAGTGGCGTCTTAGAGGCTACGCCTACGGCATTGCGGTTGAATATTTTTTCAACCGCGGTGAGGCCCTGGCCTGAGTGAGAAATTTCTTTAGACGGTGCGAATACGGTTGGCGCTTCAATACCCAGTGCTTCAGCAGCGAAGGTTTGCAGCTTCTTGCCGAAAGTCAGCGCGTATGAGCCGCCAGCTTTCATGAATTCAACTTTCTGAGGTGTGAAGGCTGCAGATACGTCAACCAGCTCTTTGTCACCGTTGTACAGCTTCATGGCTTTGGTATCGATGGTCAGCACCGTGCCAGTCGCTACTGAGTAGGCTTCTTCCAGTACTGCATCGCCGTTGCCGTCAGTGACAACATTGCCGCTGGCGTCGGTTTTCTTAACCCAGTTTTTCAGGTCCAGGCCAATACCGCCGGTTACATCAACCGTGGTTAGGAAGATGGGCGCAATACCGTTAGTGCCGGCAACAACAGGCGCTTTGTTGACGAAGGGGATGTAAGGTGAGGCTTTTTCACCCGCCCACAGTGCCACGTTGTTGACACCGGACATGCGCGAAGAACCAACCCCCATGGTACCTTTCTCAGCGATCAGCATCACTTTAGCATTGGGGTGCTTCTTGCCCAGAGCAACGATTTCTTGCTGAGCTTTAGGGGTGATCATGCACTGGCCGTGCAGCTCACGGTCTGAACGAGAGTGCGCTTGGTTGCCTGGCGATAATAGGTCAGTAGAGATATCACCTTCGCCGGCGATGTAAGTAACAACGTCGATTTTCTCTGGGATGTCGGCCAGTTTGGTGAAGAATTCGGCTTGCGCGTAGCTTTCTAGGATATCTTTGGCGATGGCGTTGCCTGCTTTGAGGGCTTCTTCAAGGCGAGTCGTATCAGCTTCGTACAGAAATACCTGTGTTTTCAGCACTTCGCCAGCTGCTTGAGCATTGGCATCTTCAGACAGAGCGATGTCCAGCAGCGCTTTAACAGACGGGCCGCCTTTCATGTGAGACAGTTGCTCCAGAGCGAATTCAGCATTGATCTCAGCAATCGTTTCGTTACCCAGTACGATGTCTTTCAAGTACTGTGCTTTAACGCCTGCGGCAGGGGTGGTGCCTGGGAGAGTGTTGTAGATAAAGAACTTTAGGGAGTCTTCACGGTGTTCATGTGCGGTGTCTTTGATTTGCTTGATAATCTCTGACAACAGCTCGGCGCTGTCAATCGGCTTTGGGTTTAACCCCAGGTCCTTGTTACGGATTGCGATTTCTTCCAAGTATTCTGAATATAAACTCATTCTAAACTCTCACAGCAGGCAATTGTTATGGTTTACTCATCTCTGGCCAGGGTCGCTGGCGGATAAGGCTATCGGTGGCACACCACCGATCGATTCTAAGGGTGGTTTTGTGTGTTTTTACTCAAAAAAGCACCCCAATTGTCGCACCGATTATACTTAAAAAGCGCTACCAAGTTAAGGTGGCCGCTATCATCAATGGGAATGATCGCTATTCACCGAGATAATTCAGCAAGTTTATTCCGTTCAGGATAGTAGCAGGTTAAGATAAGGCTTTAGTATTTTTACATATCGTTCCAAGCCCATTTAAACCCATAACATTAAAGATCTCGCTGTGCCTACAAATCTTTTAAAAACTGTTAAAACCCCCTGTATAGGGGTGTGCTCCACAGGTATAGGTGATGCGGTTTGCCGTGGCTGCAAGCGCTATGCCCACGAGGTGATAAACTGGAATAGTTATAACCAGCAGCAAAAACAGTTGATTGATGGCCGCTTGACCGATTTCTTGTCGCAAATAGTGGCGAGTAAGCTAACCGTGGTCGATGCCGAGAAGCTGCGCTGGCACTTGGATACCCAGAATATCCCCTACGTCGCGCATAAGGGTTCTTATACCTGGGCCTATGAGTTACTTAGAGCTGGCGCCAGCCAAATAGACTGCGTAGACGACTATGGTTTACAACTAGATGCCCAATACCGCGGGCAAAGCCTAGTGGCGTTAAGGCTGGCTATAGATAACGAATTTTTCATTTTGTCGCAGGCGCATTATGAGCGCTATTTTGATGTGGCAAGCACACAACAAGTGACGGTGTAATGATTATATTGAAACGCTACCTAGCCCCCATACTGTTGTTCGCACTGTTGTTATTACAGGCCTGTGGTGGCGGTGGTGGTGGTGGCGGCTCCGCCCCCATTGTGCCATCGGTAGGCAACAGTGCCAGCACCGATAAACACGATCCTTTTAGTGGTGGCTTTACGTCTATCCAAACCACCATCAATAATGAATCCTCTGTTACCTCCTGCGATAGCCTAGTGGGCCCTCCTGCGGGTAGTACGCTCACAGGCAAGGTGACGTTTCAGCGCGTTCCTCTGTTAGGTGTGGGTTTAAGCTATGGTGCGGCTACAAGTGCGCCAGCTAGGGGGGTAGTGGTTGAGGCCGTGTCGGTGGCTGCAGGCAGTTGCAGTAATACTGTTGTAGCCACTACTTTAAGTGATGGTGATGGTGATTACGGTTTTTTGCTGCCGCTAACGCAAGCGGTTTGTGTGCGTGCGCGGGCGCAGATGTATCGCTCGGGTTTGACGGGTGGTGGCTCTTGGGACTTTCAGGTTAGTGATAATAGCCGGAGTAATTCGCCGTATTATTTGCTGGATAATAACCCTGCAACTGTAGCTGATGCGCCTATTCGTGATTTTGATGCAGGGTCAGGCTGGAGCGTAGCTAATAATCGTTATACCGGCACCCGAAGCGCCGCGCCCTTTGCTATTTTAGATTCAAACTGCCATGCCTTAGCGAATGTGTTGACCGCGGATAGTGGTGTTAGCCTGCCCACGCTTAATTATCGCTGGAGTAAAAATAACAACGAGGCCGATGGTGATGCCTCTGATGGCGATGTTGGTGGTGCTTATTTTAGTGTGACTAATAAGCTTAGCGGCTCCACGGTTATCGACCAGGCTATAGAAATATTTTTGCTGGGTGATGATGGCTTTGATACCGACGA
The DNA here is from genome assembly GCF_000373485.1 of Dasania marina DSM 21967. Taxonomy (NCBI): domain Bacteria; kingdom Pseudomonadati; phylum Pseudomonadota; class Gammaproteobacteria; order Cellvibrionales; family Spongiibacteraceae; genus Dasania; species Dasania marina. The sequence goes on along the minus strand of NZ_KB891585.1, from coordinate 547,499 downwards.
ATACGACCAACATGTGATTACCCATGAGTTTGGCCATTACTTAAGCTTTGCCGAATCACGTTCAGACTCCTTTGGCGGCAGCCATTCTTTGGAAGATAAGCTGGATATGACGGTAGCTTTCGATGAGGGTTGGGGGGATGCTTTTTCAGGTATAGTATTGAAAGGAGTGGATTCTTCACAGCTACTTAGCACGGAGGTGTATCAAGATACCTACGGTTTTGCTCAGCAGGGGGCTTTTAAGTTTAGTCTCGAAAATTATAGTGATAGTAGCTCCACTGATGTCGATGGCTGGTTTGATGAATCATCGGTTTTTAAAATTATTTATGATTTGTTCGACCCCGACGAAGGCTCTGGCTTCGATCGCCTAAATTTTAATTTTAGCCAGCTCTATAGCAGTTTGGTGGCCATAAAAAACACCAAGGCTATGGTGTCTATTTATAGTTATATAGACAGATTAAAAACGGATAATGCTGGCGATGCTGCAGCTATAGATACGCTGATTGCCAATGAAAGCCTAGTTGTTAATGATAAGTATGGCACTAGCCAGCCTTTACCTACGGGCTTGGTTGCCAATAACAACGACGACGTTACGCCTGTTTATAAAACGGCGACTGTAGGGGCTAATACGTCGGTTTGTTCCAATACCCAGTTTGGTGCGTTTAACAAATTATCGGTAGCGCGCTACGTTAAATTTAACGCGCCTTCATCGCGTAGCTACACCTTAAGCTTATCGCCTACAAATAATGGCAAGCCAGTGATAGAGGTTTATAAATCTGGCAGTTATATCGGCGGCGGTGAACGTAGCACGCCCAGTGTTTTGAGTTTTACTCTTACTATGTCATCTGGCGAACATGTTTTTGCCATTTATGATGGTGATAATATTTTGGATGACGCGCAATCCAATGTGCGCAAATGTTTCACCTTGCGAGTCAATTAATATGTGTTTAATTACTAGATTGAGAACAATACTTAGCGTGCTGTTAGTGTCAGTGGCCGTTACTGGCTGTAGCACCGATAGGCGCGATAACGCTAGCAGTAATACACAGATAAATCAGCAGCAGGGCCGTATAGTGCTTGCCGAAAAAAGTGTAATTAACAAAGGCGCGGGTATTAAACTGAGTTATAGTGCCGAGGGCGAGGTGCTGGTGGGTAATGAAGTACGTGTGGCATTACGCTTTACGGCACTGCCCAGTCAGCTTATAGACTTGCAGTTTGCCGATAACTCGGCGTTTCACCTGTTGATAGAAAAACAACAGCAGTTACGCACAGACCATAATGGTGCGTTAAACCTAGAATTAGTTTTTGTGCCTCTGCAGGCGGGGAAAATGTATATTAAGTTTTTTTCCCATAGCCAGCGTGGCGGCCAAGTAGTGCCGCAAGTGTTTAGCATTCCCGTGTATGTGGGTGACGAGGAAGGGCTGGTGCCCCATGAATCTTCATCAGAGTCGCAGCCCATTTTTATGCCTGCCAACCGTATTTAATCGCTATAGTTTTGATTTAACCATGACAGATATTTCTCATATACAGGCGTTTTTACTCTGTGAAACACCTGATGCCTGGGTGCAGGCGGCAGTAAAAGATTTACGTATCATCTTAATCGATCACGCCACCAATGAAATGAAGGCCGCGCAATCGGCCATGACCTTGATTAGTAAAAACCCTCATAAACTAGACATACTTAACAAGATGTCACGCCTAGCTAGGGAGGAGTTGCTGCATTTTGAGCAAGTGTTAAAAATACTCAAAAATCGTAAAATTGCTTATCAGTCCATCAAGGCCAGCCCCTATGCGCTTACTATGGTAAGGCATGCGCGTAAGGGGCAACAAGAATCGCTGGTTGATACCTTGATTATAGGCGCGATTATAGAGGCCCGTTCTTGTGAGCGTTTTCATAAGTTAGCGCCCCATTTAGATGAAGAGCTAAGCAAGTTTTATTTGTCGTTGTTAAAGTCAGAGGCTAGACATTACCAAGATTATCTTGCCCTAGCAGAGCAATACAGCAGCGAACCTATTGCTGCCAGAGTGGATGTGTTTTTACAGCTGGAGCAGGCCGCAATACTAGGTCCCGATCCTTTATTACGCTTTCACAGCGGCGTACCCGTTTAATACTTGTCGCTTCGGCATAGGCGTCTATTCTTAAGGCGTCGCTAATTTTACCTATTTCACGAATGTTAACTAGGAATTGATGGATGAGCTTTGATGATTACTTGCGCATACTGGCCAGCCAAGATGGGTCGGATTTATATTTGAGTACCGGGGCGCCACCCTGTGCCAAGTTTCAAGGGGTGTTAAAGCCTATCGATAAAGTAGCGATGAAACCCGGCGATATAGCGGCTATTGCTGCTGAGATTATGGATGAGGAACAGCGTCAAGAGTTTGAACATGAGCTAGAAATGAACTTGGCTATATCTATACCCGCAGTGGGCCGCTTTCGTATTAATATTTTCAAGCAGCGCAATGAAGTCTCTATCGTTGCCAGAAACATTCAAATAGACATCCCCAGCTTCGATGACCTTAAGCTACCGCCTATACTGAAAGACGTTATTAATACCAAGCGTGGTCTGATTCTTTTTGTAGGTGGTACTGGCTCGGGTAAATCTACCTCTCTGGCGGCGTTGATAGACCATCGCAATAGCAGCAGCGGCGGCCATATTATTACCATTGAGGATCCCGTTGAATATGTGCACAAGCATAAAAAGTGCATAGTCAATCAACGCGAAGTCGGGGTGGATACCCGCAACTGGCACAACGCCTTAAAAAATACCCTAAGGCAAGCGCCTGATGTGATCTTAATAGGCGAGATACGCGATAGAGAAACTATGGAACATGCTCTAGCCTTTGCCGAAACAGGTCACTTAGCTATATCGACGCTGCATGCCAATAATGCAAATCAGGCCTTGGATCGTATAATTAATTTTTTCCCAGAAGAGCGTAAGCCGCAATTACTCAATGATTTGGCGATGAATTTACGGGCTTTTGTGTCGCAGCGTTTGGTGCCCACGATTGAGGGCAAGCGCTGCGCCGCGGTAGAGATTTTATTAGGCACTAACACGATACAAGAACTTATTTTGCGTAATGAATTCGAAAGTATTAAAGCGATTATGGCTAAGTCTGAAAACTTAGGCATGCAAACCTTTGATGCGGCTTTATTTAAACTCTATCGCGAGGGTCGGGTATCTCTAGAAGATGCGCTTAAAAATGCTGATTCCGAAAACAATCTGCGGCTGCGTATTAAATTGGCGGATAAAGGGGAGGACCCCGCCGCTGATTCGGCTGCTGCGGCGACTACGCCTACAGGAGGAGGGCTTAGCCTAGAGGCGCTTGCCGAGCCAGAGCAGGATGATGACCCTTTCGCCGATTTTAAGCCCAAGTCTTAAAGGGCTATGTAAAATTACCTATATTAAGTATTTGGGTTTATATGCTTTAATTTCCATTACAACAGACACCTTAACGCCGATTAATATATGAAAGATGATAAGTCTATCAAGCAGCCAAACAGTGATGTCAGTGGCCATAGTCGCGAGCATGGCGGCGCGCTGTTAGCTAGACAGCCTATATTCAACAACAAGCAAGCGCTGTTGGGCTATGAGCTGTTATGCCGTTCCGCCGATAAAACTCTGAGTAATGCGCAGGCTACTGCCGATGTGATTGTTAATGCTTTTTCGGAAATGCAGATACAGGACGTGGTTGGCGAAAAGCTCTGCTTTATTAACTTTTCCTCAGATCTGTTGCATGTGTTGTTACCGTTGCCTTCAAAGCGAGTGGTTATTGAGATATTGGAGTTTACTCAAGTTAATGATGATTTAATTGCTACCGTTAAGTTGTTAAAGGAAAAGGGTTATCAAATCGCGCTGGATGACTTCCAGATAGATAGTGAATCTATCAAGTTACTGCCCTATGCCGATATTGTGAAACTAGATGTTTTGGCTTTGGGGCAAAAAGTCACGATTGAGTACTTCGAAAAGCTTAAAGACATAAAAGACTTGAAGCTATTGGCCGAAAAGGTTGAGGATCACGACACCTATAATTACTGCCTGGATTTGGGTTTTGATTATTTCCAAGGTTACTTTTTCGCCAAACCTGACCTGATTAACGGTAAACGCATTAAAGAAAATAAGCAGGTGTTATTGCGTTTAATGGGTATGCTTAATAATCCCGATGTTAAGGTTGATGAAGTTGAGCAAACGTTGACCTTGGACCCAGTGCTGAGCTTTAAAATGCTGCGCTTGGTTAACTCGGCCAGCATGGGCTTAAGTAATAGGGTTGAATCCATTAGGCATGCCATTACCATTATCGGCTTAGAGCGCTTGCGTTCTTGGTTGATGCTAGTGGCACTGGCTAGCTTGTCCGATAAGCCTGAGGCACTTTCTTTAAAGGCCTTAGAATATGCCAAAATGTGTGAGCGCTTGGTGGAAAAAATTCACGGCGAAGAACATGCTAGAAACGGTTTTTGTTTGGGTTTGTTTGCATTGTTAGATGCTTTTTTAGATGTATCCATGGAAAAAATAGTGCCTAATTTATCGCTGTCCCACAGTTTGACCCAAGCTTTAATGGGTAGGCAGGGCGAGTACGGTATTTTGTTGGCTATCGCTGAGGCCTTGGGCGAAGGGCGTTGGGATGACATCAATGAAGCGTATTTAAAGGCGCAGGATATAAGCTTAGATCAATTGATGCATATAAAGTTAGAGGCGGAATATTGGTCAGAACAAACCCTAGAGACGCTTAGCCAATTATAGTTGGCTTATTGCGCAATCATTACCCGCCATCACTGCATTTCAACTAAGTCTTAGCGGTCACATTTTATAGTGCGAACGATTGCAGGCTTAAACCTTGTGGCTGAGCTTCTAGTATCCAGGCCTTATTGCACCAATCCCCTAGTACAATACGTTCGGCGGTTTGGCCGTCAATGTCCATAGGGTGGCGCTCCGGCCTGTGAGTGTGGCCGTGGATTAGCCTGAGGCTTTGATGCTGGCGCATGATCTGCTCCACCTCGGCAGGGGTCACATCCATAATGTCGTCGGCCTTGAGGGCGTTCATGGATTGGCTTTGTTCGCGCAGCTGGGCGGCTAATGCGCGGCGTGCGGCCAAGGGTTGGCTGAGTAGCTGTTGTTGCCAGTCGGCAGAGCGGGCTTGCTGCCTAAAGGTCATGTACTCTGTATCCCTAGTACAAAGGCTGTCGCCATGCATCAGTAGGGTGGGCTGGCCGTAGAGGTCTATTAATATGGGGTCGGGCAGTAGGGTGGCGCCGGTTTGCTGGCAAAAGCTGTCGCCCAGTAAAAAGTCGCGGTTGCCATGCATGATATACAGGGCCGAGCCGCTAGTGCTAAAGCGCTTAAGGGCGCTGATAATTGTCTGTGCTAGAGAGGCGTCGTCGTCATCCCCCACCCACACTTCAAAGAAGTCACCCAAGATATACAGGGCATCGCAGTGGCCTGCCCATTGCTCTAGGTAGTGTAAAAACGCCCGGGTAACCGCCGGGCGCGTTTCATCTAAATGCAGATCGGAAATAAAATAGCTGCGCATAGCCTATTTATTCGCCAGTCCACTCAGCTGATTCGATGATGACGTCTTCAGCCGGTACGTCTTGGTGGCCGCCTTTGCTGCCAGTGGCTACCGCTTTGATTTTTTCAACCACATCTAAGCCGTCAGTGACCTTACCAAAGACGCAGTAACCCCAGCCCTGAGCGTTTTTGCCGCTGTGGTTGAGGAAGTCGTTATCTTTTATATTGATAAAAAACTGCGAGCTGGCTGAGTGAGGCTCATTGGTGCGGGCCATGGCGATGGTGCCGTTATCATTGCTCAGGCCGTTGTCGGCTTCGTTTTCTATGCAGTCGCGGGTTTCTTTTTGGCTCATGTCAGGCTCAAAACCGCCGCCTTGTATCATGAAGTTATTAATCACGCGGTGGAAAATAGTGCCGTTATAAAAGCCATCTTTAACGTACTGGGCAAAGTTTTCGGCGGTTTTAGGGGCCTTGTCAAAGTCCAGTGTCAGAGTGATGTCACCGTAATTAGTTTTAAGAATAACCATTTGATGTGCCTATATTGTTAAAACGTCAGAAGAAAGCCGGTATAATACGTCTTTTGCCTCGCCTGCGGAACCGCCTAAACGCTGGAAACATCGTAAACGGTCATCTTTTATAGTTTGCCGGCGAGCTGGTATTTTGACCACCCTAGACCTTTAACTGAGCAAGCCCTTAATGAGCGACACCGAAAAAGCCAAGCCCGTCAATTTTATCCGTGCCATTGCTGAACAAGATTTAGCCGAAGGTCGCGTTGCCAAAATCGTTACCCGCTTTCCTCCTGAGCCCAATGGCTACTTGCACATAGGTCACGCCAAGTCTATTTGTGTGAACTTTGGTATAGCAGAAGAGATGGGTGGTGAGTGCAACCTGCGTTTTGATGACACTAACCCGACTAAGGAAGAGCAGGAGTATATAGACGCCATTAAGGAGGACGTGCAGTGGTTGGGTTTTGAGTGGGCCGGTGAGGTGCGCTACGCTTCTAACTATTTTGATACCTTCTACCAGTGGGCGCTGCACCTGATTAAAGCGGGCAAGGCCTATGTGTGCCACCTAAGCCCAGAGCAGGCCAAAGAATATCGCGGTTGGGCTACCGAACCGGGTAAGCCTAGCCCTTACCGTGAGCGCAGCGTAGAAGAGAACTTAGCGCTGTTTGAAAAAATGCGCAGCGGTGACTGTGACGAGGGCGAGTGTGTATTGCGTGCCAATATCGATATGGCCTCACCCAATATGAATCTGCGCGACCCCATTTTGTATCGCATACGTAAGCAGACCCATCACCAAACCGGTGACAAGTGGTGCATTTACCCCAGCTATGACTTTGCCCACGGCCAAGAAGATGCCATAGAGGGGGTTACCCATTCTATCTGTACGCTGGAGTTTGCCGATCACCGCCCTTTATATGAGTGGCTAATTGACAGCTTGCCAGTACCTAGTAAACCGCGCCAATATGAGTTTGGTCGTTTAAATATTAATTACACGGTTACCAGTAAGCGTAAATTAAAACAGTTGGTAGACGAGGGCGTTGTTAACGGCTGGAACGACCCGCGCATGCCGACTATTTCGGGTATGCGTAGGCGCGGCTACAGTGCTACGGCGATACGTAATTTTTGTGACAGTTTAGCTGTGGCGAAAACGGATGGCGTGGTAGATATGGCGCAGCTAGAGTTTTTTATTCGCGACGACTTAAATAAAACAGCACCTAGATCTATGGCAGTGTTAAAACCTTTAAAGGTGGTGATAACAAATTACCCCGAAGAGAAGGTCGAATTATTAACCACGGCTATGCATCCCGAATTGGATATGGGCGAGAGAACGCTGCCGTTTACCCGAGAAATTTATATAGACCAAGATGACTTTAAAGAAGAGTACAGTAAAAAGTTTAAGAAAAAATTAACGCCAGGCAAGCGTATACGTTTACGTAATGCCTACGTCATAGAAGCCGATAGCTACGATAAAAACGAAGCCGGTGAAGTGATACAAATTAACGCTAGCTTAATTGCCGATACACTGGGTAAAAACCCTGCCGACGAAATTAACCCTAAAGGCGTAGTGCATTGGGTGTCGGCCAGCCACGGCAAGCAAGCGACTATACGTTTATATGATAGGCTTTTCACCGTAGCGTCACCCGATAAAGGCGAAGAAGATTTTCTCGCACACGTAAACGCTAATTCTTTAACGGTTATTGAAGGTTGCTGGATAGAGCCGGACTTGGCGAATGCCGCTAATGAGCAATGTTTTCAGTTTGAGCGTGAAGGCTATTTTGTGGCCGATCGCTACGAGCATACCGCAGCTAAGCCGATATTTAATATGACTATAGGTTTGCGTGATACTTGGTCTAACGATTAAGTTGGCAATACTTGAAATCAGTGTTTGAAAATAATGTTTGAAAGCAATGTTTGAAAATAAGACTTGAAGAAAAAACTGAAGATAACGTTATGAGTTTAAAAATTTACAATACCTTTACTCGCAGCAAAGAGGTTTTCACCCCCTTACACTCCGGTAAAATTAATATGTACGTCTGTGGCATGACGGTTTATGACTATTGCCACTTAGGCCACGCCCGTGTGTTAGTGGCTTTTGATGTCATTAGCCGTTACCTGCGCAATGCCGGTTACGAGGTAAACTATGTCCGCAATATTACCGACATAGATGATAAAATTTTAAATCGCGCCAATGAAAACGGTGAGCTCTATACCGACTTAACAGAGCGTTTTATAAGGTTAATGCACGAGGACGAAGCGAGATTGGGTGTGCAGTCACCCGATCAAGAGCCGCGAGCAACGGCGTACATCGCTGAAATTATTACTATGGTTAGCAGCCTGATTGAAAAAGGTTATGCCTATGCTGCGGATAATGGCGATGTCTATTATTCAGTGGCAAAGTTTGGGCCTTACGGGCAACTCAGCAATAAAAATCCCGATGAGTTATTAGCCGGTGCGCGCATCGATATAGAGCAGGCCAAGCAAGACCCCAGAGATTTTGCTTTGTGGAAATCGGCGCAAGCTGATGAAGTGCATTGGGATTCGCCTTGGGGTAAAGGTCGCCCCGGCTGGCATATAGAGTGCTCTGCTATGTCGACCTGCTGCTTGGGTAATACCTTCGATATACACGGTGGTGGCCCGGACTTACCGTTCCCTCATCACGAAAATGAAATTGCCCAATCGGAAGCGGCGACCGGTGAAAAATATGCACGCTACTGGATGCATGCCGGTGCGGTAAGAGTGAACGGCGAGAAGATGTCTAAATCACTGGGCAACTTTTTTACCATACGCGACATACTGGCTAAGTATCACCCCGAAGTGGTGCGTTATTTATTGATAGCCAGCCATTACCGCAGCGCCATTAACTACTCGGAAGAGAGTTTACAAACCGCTAAAACCGCATTGGATCGTTTTTATAAAGGGCTTAAAGGTTTTGAAAACGTAGAGCCTATGAATTTGGCAGCCTTACCTGAGCCGTCATCTTATATACAGCGCTTCCACGAGGCTATGCAGGACGACTTCAATACGCCGGTGGCGCTAGCGGTGATGTTTGACTTGGTGCGCGAGCTTAATACTGCGGTGAAAGAGGGTGATGAGCTTGCACAGCAAAAGCTTGCTACCGAGCTCAAAAGCTTAGGTGCCTTGTTAGGCTTGTTGCAATCCAAACCTGACGAATTTTTGCAAGCGGGCGGTGCCGACGAATTATCGGCCGAGGCTATAGAGGCTATAGAGGCTAAAATTCAACAGCGGGTAGAGGCTAAGGCCAGTAAAGACTATGCGCTGTCAGATAAAATCCGCGACGAGCTAAAAGAGCAGGGCGTTATTTTAGAGGATACCGGCGGTGTTACCGGTTGGCGCAGAGCCTAATAATAGGCCTAGCTTAAGTCTCTGAATTTATAAGCTTTTGTATGTGCGTCATGGAGTTGGTCGGGTTTTATACAGTCGTTAAAAAGGCCTATAAAAATTGGTTTTTAACATTGACGCAGCTAGGCTTGATCAGTATCATGCGCACCTCATCTGGCAGAGAGCTTGCCGGTGATATGTCGGGGTATAGCGCAGTCTGGTAGCGCGCCTGCTTTGGGAGCAGGATGTCGGGAGTTCGAATCTCTCTACCCCGACCATTTTTTTGCCTTATGTTATTGCATGCGGCCGTAGGTGTTTATGGTGGGCGTAGCTCAGTAGGTAGAGCGCAGGATTGTGATTCCTGTGGTCGCGGGTTCGATCCCCGTCGCTCACCCCATTTTTAAAAAGGCCTGTAGATAACTGCAGGCCTTTTTATTATGTATCGCTTTTTCAGTGATACATAAAGCGTTTCTGGCAGTGTCTGCTGCTTAAAGACTTATCGAGTTAGGTGTCCGAGTTAGATATCATGGCCCAGCTGGATAAGTTGTTGTGGCGATAGGTAGAGGCCTTAATAACAGGCTCTACTTATCGTTCAAAAGCTTATGCCTCGTTAGCTCAACTGGATAGAGCATCGCCCTTCTAAGGCGAGGGTTGCAGGTTCGAGTCCTGCACGGGGTACCATTTTTTATTTAAACCTTATGCTTTAGGTTTAATGTCTTTTTAATCAGTATTTCTTCTTGGTTTTTTGCTTAGTAACGTGAGTTTGTAGAAATCTCGCCCTAGGCGGTATATCCAGCCCCTGTCATCCCAAACAATATTGATATCCTCTCGCAGGTAGTGCTGCAACCGGCTTAAGTTGTAGCTAGTCCTATAAATGCAAGCTCCGTCGGCGCTACAGCTATCACGTATCTGCAAAATTGACTATGATAGCCATACCTATCAGCCAGTAGAGTCTAGCGTTATGCAGGAAGAGTCAGTCGTTTACGGTTGTATTAAAGATACCGTTTATTCGGATGAGTCCGGCCAGTTTCACTTACACAGAACCACTAACCAGCAGGTAATGCAGCAGCTACCCAGTATAGAAGACTGGCCCTTGCTGAGTCGCGAAATGTTTTCTATGCCTGAATTGGCAGCCGACCTAGAGGGTAGTAACACCAATGTGGTGCATTTTGGCACCTCTTATAAAGCGGTAGAGCATGAGTGGGAGCAGTGGATAGGTAAATTTGAGGCCATGTTAAAACAAATGTATTGGGTGAGTGCCACTGTGCACTTAGATACTGAGCTTAATGGCCGCCATACCTTTATTTGGGAGTCAGAAGACGAATATCATCTGCCTAATAGCGATGACTTGTCGGTGCGCTGCGAGTGGAGCCGAGAGTCTCTGATTTTTTAATCATTATTTAATGAGTTGTTATGATTTCTATTTTTAAATCCGGCCACAAGCGCACCATGTTCTTGGCCATACTGGCAACACTCACCTTTGTGGGGGCTGCTATTTTTATGTTTGATGTAGACAAAAAAGAACTGCTAGAGTTTTTTGTGATCTCTGTATTTGGCTTAGGTATTGTTATTTTGGCGGCCCTAGGTTTGACGGCCATTAGGATATTAATTCGCCGATTTTTTTAAATGCCTCATTTTTCAACCAGGATAAGCAAGGTGCTGACGATGAAAAAATTTCAGGTTGTTGGATTGTTAAGTTGTTTGCTGGCCAGTGCCTTGGCTAATAGCCAGCCTAGTGAGAATACCGTCCTGTGGCAGCAGGCTCTCACCGGCGAGCATCGCACACCAGCGTATATGCAGCGCGATCAGTATCGCCACCCCAAGGCTACGCTGACCTTTTTTGGTGTTAGCCCTAGCTCTACCGTGGTGGAAATTTGGCCCGGTGGCGGTTGGTATACCGAGATTTTAGCGCCGTTGCTGCGCGACCAAGGTATGTTGTATGCCGCACATTTTACTGCCGATTCAGAGGTTACTTTCTTTCGCAATAGCCGTCGTGATTTTGAGGCCAAGCTTAGCGCCAAGCCCGCTATCTATGACAAGGTGGTGACGACTAGTTTGATGCCGCCGGAACAGCTAAGTATTGCGCCAGCGGCTAGTGCCGATGCGGTATTAACTTTTCGCAATGTCCATAACTGGGTGAAGTCTGGCAGTGCCGAGGCGGTGTTTGTCGCTATGTATCAAGCGCTAAAGCCCGGAGGCGTATTAGGTGTGGTTGAGCACAGGGCTAAGCCGGGTACTAGCGAGGCCAACATGGCGGCTTCAGGCTATGTGACTGAGGCCAGAGTTAAGGCGTTAGCGCAGCAAGCGGGCTTCGTGTTTGTGGCTAGCAGCGAGCTTAATGCCAACTCTAAAGACAGTACCAGCCACCCCGCGGGAGTGTGGACCTTGCCGCCTTCGCTGCGCTTAGGTGATGAGCGGCAAGCGCATTACCTAGCTATAGGCGAGAGTGATCGTATGACCTTAAAATTCATTAAGCCGCAATAGTATGTCTGACGTTGTAGAGGTTCCCTATCAGCAGCTCTCTGAGCATGCCTTACAGGGCTTGATAGAAGAGTTTATCAATCGCGAAGGCACTGATTACGGTGCGCAGGAATACAGCCTAGAAGGCAAGGTTGCCCAAGTGCATCAGGCCCTGCAGGTCGGCAGGGCAGTGATCGTGTTTGATCCTGTGCTGGAGAGCTGCACGTTGTTGTCTAAAACTTAATGACTCGGGCTAATTCATGATTGGCGGTTGTTATTGCCAGTTATAACATGGGTCGTTGCGAGAAATAGGACATAGTGTATGTACGATGAGGCTGAGCTGCTGGATACCAGCGGCCTAATGTGCCCAGAGCCGGTAATGATGTTGCACGGTGCAGTGCGCGATTGTGCTGTGGGTGGCGTCATCAAGGTGATAGCCACCGACCCCTCTACCCAGCGTGATATCCCCAAATTTTGTAGTTTTTTAGGCCACGAGCTGCTGGAACAGCAGCAGTCGGATAAGTGCTATATCTACTGGATACGCAAGCAAGCGACTTAGCGTTGCTCTATGAGTCCATGGGTCTATTGGCGATGATGCCATAGGGTCAGGGGTCTAGCAGTAACGCTATGGCAGCCAAAGCATCTGGGTCTTCTGCTTTAATTTGATTGGCAATATGGTGCTGAAAAAAATAGCGAAAATCGGGGTTGTTAGAGGCCGGGTAAAGGCAGCGTGCGCCGGTTAATATAGGTGTTTCCTCAATTAAGTCTTCATTAATAATCATAGCCTCTAAATGGCCGTCGCCATACAGCCGCCAGCTCAGCACATCGGTGAGGACTAAGTGATTGGCACTGTGGCTATTAAGCATGGCGTGGGTGCCTATATTGTCGGGTATTTCCTGAATAACACTGTTGGGGTTGCCGTCTAGGCCGCCAAAATACTCGGCTGCGCTAGTTAGTTCTAAAACCTTGTGTTGGGGTGGCTCATCAAACATATCTTCCGTGGAGGGGTTGTAATAGCCTTGCCATTGGCCGTAGTACTCATCATTAAGCGCCGTACAGGAGGTTACCTTATCCATCCAAGGGATAATGGCGGTGACATCGCCATTGGCTTGCAGCGCCCAGCATAAGATTCTCATGCTGTAGTACTTGTGTTGATGGCTGTGTTTGTTGGAGTAGAGTATAGAGAGCTTGTCCGTTTCGGCAGCGAGACGTACCCAGCTATCTGACTTTTGAGCTTGCTGTTGAAAATCGGAAAGCTGTATCACATTACCGACTCTTGGCGCAGACGGTTTCATAAGCGACCCCCGTTTGTTGCCAGCACTATAGGCGATGCTTTCGCTATTAATGCTTAAGACTAAACCCAGTATAGTTAGTTCATAGCGGCTAGCCAGTACGGAAGCACTAATATTTACCTTTAGGCTGAGGCTGACCATGTCTAATAAATGGCTAATAACATGATAGAATAAGCTTTTTTTGTGGCGGTAGGCGTGGCGCGGTGTTAGCGGAGTTAATAGAATTATTTGATCGTTGCTTTTTTCAAAGCTGTAACACGCGCTTAGTGAAGGGCGGGGTAGAGCCTTTGTATAGCCCTGCCGATAAGTGTTGCGATTATCACCGCATTATATTTGCGCACGGTTTTTTTAGTAGTGCCTTACATGAAATAGCACACTGGTGTTTGGCTGGTGAGCAGCGACGCAAGCAAATAGACTACGGCTACTGGTATGCCGAAGATGGTCGCAGTGCCCAGCAGCAAACAATCTTTGAGGCTGTGGAGGTTAAACCGCAGGCTATAGAATGGATGTTTAGTGTAGCTAGCGCGCAAAAATTTTCACTAAGCGTGGATAATTTAAATGGCGAGTACACAGACCCGTTACCGTTTAAACAAGCAGTGTTAGCCCAGGTGAAAAAATATTGCGAACAGGGTCTACCGCAACGTGCAGCGCTATTTCAACAGCAGTTAATCGTGCACTTTAATCCAGCCTATCAACTCTCGGCTGATCACTTTTCTTTGGATAGGTTATAAAAAGCTATCGTGCTAACTATTGTTGCAGATGAAAACATCCCTTATGCGGATGAATATTTTTCTCATTTGGGTACTATCCAAAAAGTGAATGGCCGCAGCCTGTGTGCTGAGCAGGTCGCCAATGCCGATATAGTCTTGGTGCGTTCGGTAAGCCAAGTTGATGAGGCGCTGCTAAAAAATTCGACGGTGAAGTTTGTTGGCACCGCCACCATAGGTCTGGATCATTTAGATACTGCGTATTTAGAGAGTCAGCATATAGCTTGGGCTAATGCGCCAGCGTGCAATGCTCATTCCGTGGTTGATTATGTGTTTTCCTGCTTTAGTCAGTTTGACGGCCTGTGGCAAAAGTTATTGGCTGATAGTTGCGTGGGTATTATAGGCCTGGGCAATGTCGGTAGCCGTTTACAGCAGCGGCTTACGGCCTTAGGTGTTAGCACTAAAGCTTATGATCCTCTTTTATCTGATCCATCAGGTGATGCCTTATACCCACTAGCCGAAGTGTTGGCCTGCGATGTTATTTGCATGCATGCACCACTGACCACCAGCGGGCCTTACCCCAGCCGTCACATGATAGGGCTGGCCGAGTTACAGCAACTCAGGCCCGATGCGCTATTAATTAACGCTGGCAGAGGCGCGGTAATAGACAATCAGCAGTTATTCGCTTTTTTACAGCAGCGGCCTGAGCAGCGTGTCGTGTTAGATGTGTGGGAAAACGAACCGCAGATAGACTTGGATTTGCTGCCCTTTATTAACATCGCAACCCCGCACATAGCCGGCTATAGTCTAGACGGAAAACGTTTAGGCACGGCCATGGTGTATCAGGCTTGCTGCCAAGCTTTAGGCGTGCCCCAGCAATCGCTAAGCCAGAGTCAGGCTTTAATGCCTATTACTATACCTGCACGGTTATCGGCGGTAGCAGGGCTGAGCCATGCTATTAAACAGGTTTACGATGTCCGCGGCGATGATGGTCGCTTTCGCGAGGCTATGAGTAGCGCTGCAGGCGATGTGTCATTAGCGGCAAAACGTTTTGATGAGTTGCGTAAGTATTATCCCGAGCGTCGAGAGTTTTCCTGTTATCACATTGCCAATAGCGAGCAATTAAACCCACAATTACAGCGCTGCTTATTAGCCAGCGGTTTTACTTTGGCGGTAAGTTAATAAAATGGAAAGAGTTATAGCGGCTATCGCGCAAGGTTTAAGCGAGACTAATAAACAAGCGCCGCAGTCGCGGCGTTTGTTTCATGGCCGCGGCCATTGCTATCCAGGCTTGGAAGCCATTAATGTCGATTTTCATCCGGGCATACTACTGATTACCTTGTATCAAGCGCCGGCAGAGCAGGGTTACCAGCAGCTGGTGGATTATCTTGTCGGTGAGCCTAATGATTTGTGTGTGGTGGTACAGCGCCGCTATCTGGCCCAGTCGCCCTCTGAAATAATAAAAGGCGTGTTGCCTGAGGATTGCTATGCGGCTACCGATGATATGCGCTTTGCGCTGAATATCGCGGGCAATCAAAATATTGGTTATTTTTTGGATATGCAAACCATTCATCAATGGTTGCGTGATCATGCGCAGGGAGTATCGGTGCTGAACTTATTTTCGTATACCTGCGCTTTTTCGGTGGCGGCGTTAAAAGGTGGTGCCCGTGCCGTGGTGAATGTGGATATGAGTAGCGGTGTGCTAAAAACCGGCCAAAAAAATCATCAGCTCAATAACTTAGACAGCCGTGCCAGTCGTTTTATGAAATTGGATATACTTAAATCTTGGGGCCGTATTAAAAAGCCCGCACCCTATGACTTAGTGGTCATCGATCCGCCCAGTAATCAACGTGGCAGTTTTGTGGCCGAACAGGATTATGGCAAGGTGTTGCGGCGTATTCCACAGTTATTGGGCGAGCAGGGGCAGGTGTTGGCTTGTTTAAATGCACCGCATTTGGCTACTGACTTTTTGCTGGAGTTAATGGCGCAGGAGTGCCCCGGTTGCACGTTGCTACAGCGCTTTGCGGCCTCGGAAGATTTCCCTGAGGCTGACCCGAATTGCTCATTAAAAGTGATGCTCTTTAGTTATCAGCGCCAGCCTTAACTAATAATCTTAGGCAAGCAGGGCGGAGACTTGCTGCTCTATTAAAATAGAGGAGCCGCTGGCCAAGGCTTTGCGTAGCAAATTAATATTGCGATGGGATTCCCTCATAACAGAGGCGGGTAGTTCATCGTCCTGCTCTGTTATGGTCATTGCTGAGCTACTAGTGCGAGTGGATAATAGAAGAAAGCCTTTTTCGCTGAGCACGGCTTGGTCTAAGGCCTCTTGCTTAATACAGCTGCTGTAGAGTATATAGCCGCTGTCAGCCAGCCACAGCATGGCGCTTAAGGCCGATAAATAGCGCTCGCTGTAGAGGCCAAATTCATCTTGCTCTACTGAGCCGCTAATTTCGTCGACATACAACACCGTTTTATTGGGGAAACTGTTATAAAGATGGATAAAAATTTTAGCGACATCTTTGTAAAAATCATCAATATGTAAGTCAGTCATAGCAATTATCGTTAGTGCTTAGTCGAGGTGCGGCTAAGCTGTTGGTTGCGGTGGCAATAGTTTACCCTAAATACAATAGCGTCTTAATAGGGCTGCTTTGATTAAAGAGCATAAAAGGAGGGTTAGGTCATGACCAAGATAACTAAGAGTGAGCAGCAGTGGCGCGAGCAGTTGAGCGAGCAAGACTTTGCAATATGCCGCCTGAAAGGCACGGAGCGTGCCTTTACTGGCGAATATAACGATAACAAGGCGCAAGGTATCTACCGCTGCAAGTGCTGTGGTGAGCCTTTGTTTATCTCATCCAGCAAGTATGACTCAGGTTCAGGCTGGCCCAGCTTTTACCAGCCAGTAGCTAGCGAGCAGGTTTTGGAAGATCGCGATACCAGCCATGGCATGTTGCGGGTAGAGGTGATGTGCAAAGCTTGTGAGGCGCATTTAGGCCATGTCTTTACTGATGGCCCCGAACCTACTGGCCTGCGTTATTGTGTTAATTCTGCTTCTTTACGTTTTGAGCCGCAGGACGAATAAATGCGCGATTTTGACGATATTTATCAACAGGTGCTTAAACGTTTTGGCAGTGACAAGGCGCTACAGGCTTTTTTAATCGAGCCTTTATCCGAACAAGAATTAATCGCTGCCGATGATAAGTTTTATTTGTCGACTATGAGCAGGCGAATTTTTAGAGCGGGCTTAAAGCACAGCCTAGTGGATGCCAAATGGCCAGCGTTTGAGCAGGCCTTTTTTAATTTCTCACCCCTGCGCGTCGCTATGATGAGCGACGAAGAGCTGGATGTACTGATGGGGAATAAGGCCATTATTCGGCACTGGGGTAAAATTAAAGCGGTGCGGGTTAATGCCGGGCTGGTTTATGAGCTTTCCGAGCAGCACCAAGGCTTCGGCCGCTGGTTGGCGCAGTGGCCAGTAGACGATATTGTAGGCTTGTGGCTGTTGTTAAAAAAACAGGGTGCACAGCTGGGCGGTAATTCATCCCCTTCATTTTTACGTATGGTGGGCAAAGATACCTTTGTGCTATCAGCCGATGTGATTGCAGCGTTGATTTCGCAAGATATAGTCGATAAAACGCCTACTAGTCAAAAAGACTTACGCAGTGTGCAGCAGGCTTTTAATAGTTGGCGGCAGCAGAGTGGCTGGCCGCTGTGTAAGCTAAGTCGTTTGTTAGCTATGACGGTGAATTATTAGGGGGAGTCGCTAGGGTGTAGTCGCTAGTCGCTAGTAAAAAAGCGCTGGACACCGGGCCTGCACCGGTGTGACGATTTTGTAGACTGTAGACTGTAGACTGTAGACTGTAGACTGACTCAGTCATAAATCGCATTTTTCTTCCAGGTGGCGTCATCTTCGGTGGCGTTGTCCCATTCTTCTGCCACTTCTTGCATATGCTCGTCTTGAGTTAAGGCTTGTTGCTCTAGCTCAGTGATTTGTTGTTTGTAGGCGGCTATTTGTTCTACATATTGGCCGCTGCCATTTTCTTTAGTGAGCTTGTCGATAATCATGTGTATGTAATGTATGGCTAAGCGGGGTTTTTTCCTGCTTACCGCATCGTTCACACCGCTAATTAATACATCTAAGCTGGTGCGGATAATGAGGTTACGTACTTGTTGGGCATAGGCCTTGGCTTGTTCGTTGGATAATTGTTTGCTTTTGTTGAGCTTACCTATAAAGCCGTGCAGGCTTTTTAGCAATTTTTGTATTTCTTTGATTTGTGCAGGGTCAGTTAATTGCACCGCCGTGTTGTTATCAGGCTGATTTTTAATGGTCTGTACTTGCTGGTCCACCGTATTCAAATTTTTGCTGTAGGTGGTGTTTTTAGGGGCCACTGATTTGAGCTGTTTATAAACCTCTAGCAGGCACTGGCAAACGAGTAGGCGCAGGTCTTTGTTTAAAAAGCCTTCGGGGAAGCCCTCTAGCATATGTTGGAAGTTACGAGCCCGGCTTTTTAGCGCCGCTTCTAGGCGGCGTTTTTCTTTATTATTTTTTTCTATGGTCTGCATCATAATAGCGACGGCGACCAGTACGGCCAACAGTATCGCTACAAGACCAATGATAATCGTGGTGGACATAAGGTTCTCACAAGGGTGAACTAATGTTGCTTCTGGTTCTTCATTGTTAGTTTAGCGCCTTTTGCTTACTATTTAAGCCTCTAATTTCAAAATGTGAGGTTTTTTTTCATCTGCTCTTGACCTTTAGCCCCAACATCCATAATATGCGCGCCTCTTCAGCAGCAATGCTGGGATTGCTTACTTAGTCCCCATCGTCTAGAGGCCTAGGACACCGCCCTTTCACGGCGGTAACAGGGGTTCGAACCCCCTTGGGGACGCCATTTTAAGCTTGTAAAATTAGTTGCTTACCAGCGTTTTTAGATTTTGCAGGCAATCTTGCATAGCGTTATTATGCAGGTCAAAGAAGTCAGGACAACATGCAACACCTCTTTAAGAGCTGTTGCTGTAAGTACAGACCTAGGGGAGTCCTGCGTACCCCTAGACCTTTTGCGGATGTAGCTCAGTGGTAGAGCATCTCGTTGCCAACGAGAATGTCGTCGGTTCGACCCCGATCATCCGCTCCATTTTTACTTCTCTATGTCAGATATCCCTTTAGCGCTACTTAGTTGCGCTCTTAGCTACAGCATTAGTGCAGCTTTAATACCTGTGCTTTAGCTTCTTGGAAGCTCAGTGGTGTATCATTGTCGTGAGCTTCATGTAGTAGTTCATCTATACGCTGATAGTCGCTAAGCTCGTCATCACCCAGATAGTGCATGCAGTTGCCGCCTAATAGCCACAAAATATCGCGGTTTAGTGCGGGTGTCAGCATGGGGTAATTGGCGATAATATTCTCTATTAGTCGTTGGCCTTTTTCATAGAGAGCTTCGTCGTTTAAGCTATTGTTAGCCAGTTGTTCTAAGTTGTTAATGAAGTTTTGCTCGCTCTCACTGAGCTCATCATTACAAAAGGGCGGTAGTACGGCACAGTATTTATAGAGTGTGCTAAATAAATTTTTTATAATTAAGCTATTTTCTGGCATAAAGAGTGTCCACGTTTAGCAGGGCGCTGGTATTTTAAAGAGTGAATAAATTGATATGACTTTGGCGCTAAGCATCAAGCAATTAAGCAAGACCTATAATAATGGCTTTCAGGCCTTAAAGGGAATTGATTTCGAGGTAAAGCAGGGCGATTTCTTTGCATTGCTAGGTCCCAATGGTGCAGGTAAATCGACTACCATAGGCATTATTTGTTCACTGGTTAATAAAACTGCAGGGCAGGTTGAGGTGTTTGGGCACGACATTGATCATGATTTCCCCATGGCCAAAAAGCAACTAGGGGTAGTGCCGCAGGAGTTTAATTTTAATAACTTTGATAAACCTTTGGATATATTAATTCATCAGGCCGGTTATTACGGTATTCCCCGAAAAAAGGCGCTAGAGCGCAGTGAGTTTTATCTTAAGAAGTTAGGGCTTTGGGATAAGCGTGATACCCCTTCCCGCACCCTTTCTGGCGGCATGAAGCGTCGGTTAATGATAGCCAGAGCCTTAATTCATGAGCCTAAACTGCTTATTTTAGATGAACCCACCGCTGGGGTTGATATAGAAATGCGCCGCTCTATGTGGACCTTTTTGCAAGAGCTTAACGCTCAGGGCACCACTATTATTTTGACCACCCATTATTTGGAAGAGGCCGAAAGCCTCTGTAAAAATATTGCTATTATCAATCACGGGGTAATTGCGGAAAACACCAGTATGCGCACCCTGTTACAGACACTACATAAAATGGTGTTTGTTATAGATGTTAAAGCGCCGCTGCAGCACGCGCCTAAGCTGGTCGGGTTTGACTGTGTATTGGTTGATAGCCAGTGTATAGAGGTGGAAGTACAGCAGTCACAGTCCTTGAACGCCTTGTTTGCCCAGTTAAACGAACAGCAGATAGAAGTATCGAGCTTGCGTAATAAAACCAATCGCTTAGAAGAGTTGTTTGTTGATTTGGTTAATAAACCTGCAGCCTAGCGGCGCAAATATTGACGAATACCGAAATTAGAGAAAGAGAGAGTATGAATTTTACCGAGCAGTGGATAGCGTTTAGCACCATATTAGGCCGTGAAATTAAGCGCTTTATGCGTATCTGGCTACAAACTTTATTGCCGCCGGTGATTACCATTACGCTGTATTTTATTATTTTCGGCAATTTAATTGGCGGCCGTATAGGCGAGATGGGCGGCTATAGCTATATGGAGTTTGTCGTGCCCGGCTTGATTATGATGGCGGTGATTACCAACTCTTATTCTAATGTGGTGTCGTCATTTTACGGTGCTAAATTTCAACGTTTTGTGGAAGAACTGTTGGTATCACCCACGCCTAATTATATTGTGCTATGGGGGGTAGTGATGGGCGGGGTATGCCGAGGCCTGCTGGTCGGGCTGGTGGTGACGCTAGTGGCCACCTTTTTTACCGACTTACGTGTGGATAGCCCGCTGTTGACGATTATTATCGTGTTAATGACCGCTATACTGTTTTCATTGGCAGGATTTATCAATGCAATTTTTGCTAATAGCTTTGATGATATTTCAATAGTGCCTACGTTTATATTGACGCCTTTAATCTATTTGGGCGGGGTATTTTACTCTACCGAATTATTGCCCGAGTTTTGGGCTGGGGTGAGTCAGCTCAACCCTATGTTATACATCGTGAACGCCTTTAGACATGGTGTTTTAGGTGCGTCAGATATTAATATTAGCGTGGCCTTAATGATAGTCGCCGGTTTTACCGTGTTGGCTTATGCTTATGCCATGCATTTACTGAATAGTGGTAAACGTTTGCGCCAGTAGTGGTTAATTAATAGCTAGAGATGAAAGATGAAGTTTGAAGAAGGACTATCCCTGGGTGCTGAGGTTGAGTATGTTAGCGACTATTCGCCCCAGTTATTGTTCCCCATATCACGGCAGCAGACCCGTGAGAATTTGGGTATAGATAATAATCGGCTGCCGTTTAAGGGCGAAGATATATGGAATGCCTATGAGCTTTCGTGGCTAAACCCTAAAGGTTTACCACAGGTGGGGGTAGCCGCTTGTTACTTTCCCTGTGATTCTGTTGCCATCATAGAGTCAAAATCTTTTAAGCTGTACCTCAACTCTTTTAATCAATCCACGTTTACCAGCCTGCAGCAGGTGCAAGCCTGTATGGCTGAGGACCTGTCTAAAGCTTGTGGTGGCGAGGTGAGGGTGGAGTTGTTGTCACCCCAGCAATGGCATTTCAGTCAAGCTGACCCTTATCCTGACCCTGCGCTTGCGTGGGTCACTATCGATCAGCAGGATATTAGCACCAGTGCTTACCATACCGATAAATCCTTGTTGATTGCGGGTACTGGTGAGCAGGTAGAGGAGCATCTACAAAGCCACTTATTGCGCTCGTTGTGCCCAGTAACCGGCCAGCCCGACTGGGGTAGTCTGCAAATCAGCTACCGTGGTCAGCAAATCAATCACCAAGGCTTGCTGCGCTATATCGTCAGCTTCCGCGAGCATCAGGAGTTTCACGAACAGTGTGTGGAGCGTATATTTACCGATTTGATGGCCAGCTACCTATTGGACGAGCTGAGTGTGTATGCCCGCTATGTACGTCGAGGCGGCTTGGATATTAACCCTTATCGCAGTACTGCCGATAAACCCATAGCAAATACCCGGCTTTTTAGGCAGTAACGCTAATAATTGGATTATTTTAGCCCTCTTGGGCCAGGGTGGCAGTTTGGCTATAGCCAAAAAAGCCTATCTATACCATACTCTTGCAAAGAATAAATCGGTAACAATCATAGAGTTAGCGTGATTCTTATCAATAATAATTTAATCCCCCCCGAACATAGTCGGATATTTAGATGCCAGAATCGAATGTAGCCTTATATATGGCCAGTGAGCTAGCCGCGCTGTTGCTGGTAGTGACCATTTTTTTGTTGGTGCATGTAGGCAAGTTAAAAAAGCTGATAGGTAAATTTGAAGAGAAGGTCCAAGACCTACGCCAATCGGTAGCTAGCGCTAAGAAAGGTGCTGCCGAATTGGCCGCAAAACTCATTGAAGCGCAAAAAATAAAACCCAAAGCGTATATGGATTATCTGGATGCGCAGATAGAAGATACCCGCGAACACCACAGTAGCCTTAACCCCGACCGCGATATAGTGCTAGATATTAGTGCTGATTCGCCACTGGACCGTCAGGCAGCAGCTTTGCGTCATGCGTTTCTTATCGCCGAGAAAGAGGCTGATTATTCGGGCGAGGGGGATAGCTCTGACTGGCAGGTGCTGCAAAGCAAGTTCCAGCAAATTATACAGTTTTACGAACAGGCAGCTGAACCTGAGCAGCCGCCGCAAGCAGACACTAGTGCTGGCAATGAAGAAGAAGTCCTCAACCTTAAAAAACGTATAGAGAACTTAGAGCGCTTCAAAAAATTATTTTTTGATATGGAGTCTAAGTGGAGCTCGGCGAAGAAAGAGGCGCAAAGCTATCAAGAGCAATTACTGGCCATGGGTACAGAGTTGGGAGCAGGTGGGGAGTTTGAAGGCCTGCTCAACAAATATGCCAACAGCTATGGCCAAATCGATAGCATGATAGAGCAGGGCGGTGGCGGAAGAACTACTGCTGACGTTGATGCCCGCACCACCGGTGATAATCGTACCATTATCGCCAATCAAGAGGAGATGATACGGCTACGTAATATGGCGGTTGATCAGCATAAAGTTATTACCGGCTTGCAAAGCCAGCTGGCTGGTGCCTCATCCCCAGAAGAGCAGCAGGCGGTTATGGATGGCTTGTGTGAGCAGCTAGAACGTCAAGATCGCTTTATGAAAGAGGCGGAAACTTGTGCTCAGGTATTAGAAGATGAGCTCAATCGTATGATGGATGAGAATCAGGGCCTACGTGCGGCTGCGGAGAAAGGTGGCTCTAGTGAGGATCTTCAGCAGCTGGAAAGTTTAGTGGCCGAGCTCACCGACAGCAGTCGCGATATGCTAAAAACCATCGCTGCGCTGGAAGATGAAAACAACTTGTTGCAACAGAAAATTGTCGATGTTGCCGCAGGCGCTGCTGCCTCCGCTGGTGGTGCTGAAGTCGAATCCTTAAATATAAAGCTGCAAGAAACTCAGCAGGAATTACTTAACCTACAGACCCAGCATATAGAATTAGAAGAGCGTTATTTAGAATTGAAAATGGAAAGTATGTAGGGGGGGCAGTCGCTAGTCGCTAGTGAAGAGTCGCTAGAAAAAGCCAGTCCGGTTTGGGCTGGCTTTTTTATTTGTGAAAAGTTTATTGCTTACGGTTGACAGAAAAACATGCGGCGTCAAAATTTTTACTAGCGACTAGCGACTAGCGACTAGCGACTAGCGACTAGCGACTAGCGACTAGCGACTAGCGACTAGCGACTAGCGACTAGCGACTAGCGACTAGCGACTAGCGACTGTCATCCAATTAGCCTTTCTATATGTTTCAGCAGTGCAAAGTCGCGCTCACTCACACCATCCACTTCATGGGTGGTTAAAAATATATCTACGGTGCGATAGACATTGGCCCACTCAGGGTGGTGATTGGCTTTTTCGGCCAGTATGGCAATTTGGGTGATAAATCCCATGGCGTGTACGAAGTCTTCAAACGTTAAACGTCGGTAGAGTTTGCCGTCCTGTAGTTGCCAATTGGGATAGGCGTTTAATTGTTCTAAGATTTGCTCGTCGCTCAGTTTACTAATGGTCATGGCTTTTATCCTGTGTTTTTATTTAGCGTTTGACTAAGACTAGGCCACTTTCTATGTGATCGGTATAAGGGAACTGATCAAAAATGGCGAACTGCGCTATATCGTGAGTGAGGCTAAGCTGTTTTATATTGTCGTGCAGAGTGTTGGGGTTGCAGGAAATATAAATAATGCGCGAGTACTGGCTAATCAGTTTAATGGTGTTGTCATCCAGGCCCGCCCTAGGTGGATCGACTAACACGGTGCTGATATTGTAACTGGTCAGGTCTATATCCGCTAAGCGACGGTATTCACGCTCTCCCATTAAGGCGCTGGAAAATTCCTCGCTGGACATGCGGGCAATTTTTATATTGCTGATGTTGTTGAGTTTAAAATTATACTCCGCTGAGCGCACTGAGGTTTTGGCGATTTCTGTGGCCAGCACCTTGTCAAAGTTTTGTGCCAGCACGGCGGTAAAATTACCGTTGCCGCAGTATAGCTCCAGTAAGTCTCCAGGGCTGTTTTGGCTGTGCTGCAGCGCCCAGCCCAACATTTTTTCATTCACTTTCGCGTTGGGCTGGGTAAAGCCGCTTTCCACCTGTTGAAAGTGAAAGCGTTGGCCGCTCACGTCTAAGGTTTCAGTGACGTAGTCATCTTTTAATACCAGCTTTTGTTTTTTGCTGCGGCCTATAATGCCGGCGCCCAATTGCTGCTGTAAAAGCTCGGCGGCGCTTTGCCAGGCTTCATCTAGCTTTTTATGGTAAATCAGAGTGATTAAGGATTGGCCGCTGAGGGTGGTTAAAAATTCAACTTGAAATAGGCGCTTGCGTAGCAGCGGCTCCGCTTTGATGGCAGCCATTAGCTCTGGCATCAGCTGGTTAATGGTTTTAGAGCCTATGGGGAAGTCACTAATAAACTGCGGCTGTTTGGGTGTTTCTTTTTTAAACATCGCATAGTGGCTATGCTCGCCTTTATGCCAAATTTTAAATTCGGCGCGCATTCTAAAGTGCAGCGGTGGCGAGGGGTAAACCTCTAAGGCTGGCGGAGTAAATTCGCTGAATAATTGGCTGACGCGCTGGGCTTTGGCGTCCAGCTGCTGTTGATAGTGGTCGGGATTTATATTGCTAAGAGGCATGGGCAGATCACGGTAAGAGAGCAAGGTAAGAAAGCAGGGTAATAAAATCAGCAGCCATTATAGTGAAATTGTGCGGCCAGTGTTACCGCTAGCGGGTGATTACGTTATAGTGAGCTATTATTTTTTTAGCCAGATTGATTTTTGAATAATAAGAGAGGGTGTATGCGTGTTTTGGTGACGGGTGGTGCGGGTTATATAGGCAGCCACACCTGCATAGAGTTGCTAAACGAAGGCCACGAGGTGGTAGTGGTTGATAATTTTAGCAATAGCCAAATGGAGTCTATACGCAGAGTTGAGCAAATTACCGGTAAGAGCATTACCTTTTATCAATTGGATATCTGTGATGTTAAAGCACTTAATCAGGTATTTGCTGCTCACCAGATCACAGCCGTTATCCATTTTGCCGGTTTAAAGGCCGTAGGTGAGTCGGTAGCCAAGCCATTGTGGTATTACCACAATAACGTACACGGCACGCTGTGCCTGCTAGAGGTAATGCAAGAGCATCAGGTGTTCAACTTGGTGTTTAGCTCCTCAGCCACCGTATATGGCGACCCTGCTAGTGTGCCTATAGACGAGAGCTTCCCTTTATCTGCCACCAACCCCTACGGCCGCTCTAAGCTGATGATAGAAGAGATACTGGGCGACCTCTATGTGGCCGACCAGCGCTGGAATCTAATTATGCTGCGCTATTTTAATCCGGTAGGCGCTCACGAAAGCGGCTTAATCGGCGAAGACCCCAACGGTATCCCCAATAACCTTATGCCTTTTATCTCGCAAGTGGCAGTAGGCAAGTTGGATTGCCTGTCGGTGTTTGGTGATGATTACAATACGGTGGATGGCACTGGTGTGCGTGATTATATCCATGTAGTAGATTTGGCTAAGGGCCATATTAAAGCGCTAGATAAACTCAAGCAGCAACCCGGAGCGGTGGCTTATAACTTGGGTACCGGTCAGGGCTACTCAGTGCTACAAATGATTGCCGCCTTTGAGCAAACCTCGGGTAAAACCGTTAGTTATAAAGTTGTGGCTAGGCGCCCCGGCGATGTCGCCAGTTGCTACGCCAACCCCGCTATTGCTTTGCGAGCGTTAGGCTGGCAGGCAGAGTTGGGCATAGAGGCCATGACTAGGGATACCTGGCACTGGCAGAGCCAAAACCCCAACGGCTATGACCTGTAGCAATAAGTAGTGGCGATTTGTAGCTAATATTGATTAGAGGCAGTTATCAGGCTTGGGTAGGCCAGCGATTTTGCTGGCCAACTTGGCGGGGCTGCCGGGGAACAGTTGTAATAAATACAGGCTTTTGCCCTTGTCTGCCCCTAAGTGCAGGCCTACATATTTAACCAAAGGGCGCATGGCCGGTGAGAGTTGAAACTCTTGGTAAAACTGTCTAAGTAGTTTGATCACTTGCCAGTGCTGCTCACTAAGCACTATGCCTTCCGCTGCGGCTAACTCGCTGGCCACGCTCTCATCCCAATCGTTAAGATTGAGCAAAAACCCTTCTTTGTCGACCGCTGCCATTAAAACCAACTGATGCTTTTGGGGTGTTTGACGCATAGCGCAACAAAGCCCGTATCATCACTGCTTTGAAAGGCTGCGCTCAATTTATCAACTAAGCCACGGGCGGCCACATCGGCTGCCAGCACATGGGGCTGTATCGCCAGGGCGGCGAGCTGCTGTTGCTGCTGTGGCTTGAGGCTGCACAGCGCTACCACGCCATCCTCTATAAAAAGTATGTCGTCGCCCTGCTGGCAGCAGCTTAGGCATTCGTCTAGGCAGCTGTGGCTAAGCGGGGATTTATTGATGATGTGTAAGCTGGACATGGCAGACAGGCCTAAAAATTCAATACGGTATCGGCGGCGTCTATCAATGCCGCGATCTGTGTTTGGCTAAGGACTGTTACCGGTAACAGCAGCGCCTCTGCGCTCAATTGCCGTGGGGCTAAGGCCTCGGCCTGCACATAGATGTTCTCTATGCCATACAGCGGCAGGGCGGTTAAGGCCTTGCCGTGGTTTTTAAGAGCCAGCGCTGCGCTATCCTGTTGGCTGTTTAATTGCCACAGGCCGTCGCCTATAAACAATAGGCTGATATCTTGTTCGAAGGCACCAGCGGCTAGGGCGATATCGATGGCTTCGCGAGCTAGACTGTTACCGTAGGGTGGCCGGCGGCAGATGATTAAGAGATTCTTGCTCATGCACCAAAACTCACAACGCGATCTGATAGCGCGCTGGCTTCGATTAACTGCCCTAGTCCAGAAAGCTCAAAGCCAGCCTGCAGATTATGGCTGGGCTGCTCATAGCGTTGGGCTTCGGTTTCGTCCAGCACGCCGCGCTTTAAGGCGCTGGCTATGCAGCTGACCATATCAATACTGTGTTGCTGGGCTAGCTGTTGCCACTGCTGGGGGATGTTGGGTTCATCCTGTGGTGGGGTGATTAGGGCGTTACTGGCGTACACGCCATTGTGATAAAAGAACACTCGAAAAATCTCATGGCCTTGTTCTAGCAATGCTGTTGCAAAACGCAGCGCTGTGCTCACCGATTGGTCGGAGTAGGGTGCGGCTAATATCACTAAAGAAAATTTCATTACCCTGCCTATTCATTATCACTACTTAAAAGCACGATCTAAAACTACTGGCTAAAAGTACCAGCTAAAAAAAAGCCCTGCTAAAGAGCAGGGCTGTATTCTATAAGCGTTCGCTTAGTCATCGCCACCGAAAATGCCTAAAAGGTGTAGCAGGCTGGTGAAAAGGTTGTAGATGTTAAGGTATAGCGCAACCGTTGCGCGTATATAGTTGGTTTCACCACCGTTTACGATGCGGCTGGTATCAAACAAGATTAAGCCTGACATGATAAGCACTACGGCTGATGATATCGCTAAAGAGAGAGCCGGTACTTGAAAGAACAAGTTAGCCAAGCCAGCGATAACCACAACGACCAAACCTACCATTAAGAAACCGCCCATAAAGGAAAAGTCTTTTCTGGTGGTTAGGGCATAGCCTGAAAGGGTAAAGAACACCAACGCGGTGCCTCCTAGCGCTTGCATCACCAAGCTAGGGCCGTTGGCCAAGGATAGGTAATAGTTAAGCATGGGGCCTAAAGCTGCGCCTAGTACGCCAGTAAAGGCGAAGACCATAACCAAACCTTTGCTAGAATCTGCGGTTTTGTGTACGGCAAAAATTAACCCTAAGCCTATCAATGAAAGCATCAGGGAAGTACCGCGGCTGATTTCCATAGCCATGGCCACACTGGCGGTCATCGCGCTGAAAAGTAACGTCGCTGAAAGCAGTAGATAGGTATTGCGCAATACTTTATTGGTAGCTAATACCGATTCTGTGCTCTGAGTTTGTGAGCCAAAAATGGGTTGGTTTTGCATGTATTCGATCTCCGATCAAAAGTCAGTTGCATGGACAGCCCTCATCATAACGCCTTAGGCGTTAAAAGCAAGCCTTAGCCATGCTGTACAAATAAGCGCCAAGCCATTGATTTTTAAAGGCCTTTACAGTTTGGTGGTGCTTAGGCTGTCGGGTCTGTTGGCGCGTGTTGACTATGACTATAAAAGTCACTGGGAGTTCTGTGTGAATAGTGAAATTGTATAGCTAAGAGCCTAAGGGTTAATGCTAGGGGAAATAGTATTAACTCTTAGATAACAGCAGCTTAGCTTTATATTTTGCAGCGTAATAGGAGGCCTATTAGGCGTGGCTGGGCAATCCTTCGTTACTATCGCCTAGGCTCTTGCTAGTGCTGGGTTCCTCCAAGGGGGCAATTTTAATGTTCAAGAAACCGTAGCTTAGTGCGATCAATGGGTTGATCAAGTTAAAGAAGCAAAAGGGTAGGTAGGCAAAGGTGGCTACCCCCAAAGTACTGGCCATAAACACGCCACAGGCATTCCAGGGAATTAATGGCGAAGTAATGGTGCCAGAGTCTTCTAAGGTGCGGGATAGGTTAATGGCGGCCAGTTTGCGCTTCTTATATTCCTCTTTCCACATTTGACCCGGTAATACCAAAGACAGGTATTGATCGCCAGTCAGTAGGTTGACGCTCATACAGGTGGCCATAGTGGTAGCAATTAGAGAGCCGGTAGAACTAATAAAAACAATCAGCAGATTCATGATTTTTTGTATATAGCCGACTTTTTCCAGCACTCCCGTCATCATCATAGAGCACAGTACCAGCCAGACCATATTAATCATGGAGACCATACCGCCACGGGATAACAGGTCGTTAACCGCCGGGTTATCGGTGTGTATCACAAAGCCATCGACTAGCGCTGCCAGCAGGGTCTTGAAAAAGTGTAAGGTGTCTAGAGCCGCACCGGGTTGCAGTATGTTGGCAAAGCTAACAATGGCCTCGCTTTGAAACAGTATGGCAAAGACGATGGCGATGATGGTGCCGCCCACTATGGCTAAAAAGGCAGGCACTTTTAGTATCGCCATGGCCAGTAATAAGATGATGGGTAATAGGTTGTACCAGGCTATGGAAAAATGGTAATCCAAGGTGGCTAGAAAGGCGGCGATTTGCTCTTGGCTACCCGATTCCAGAGTGCTGGTAAGGCCCAGCCCGGTAAAAATGATCAGGCATAGCACAAAGCTGGGCACAGAGACCCACATCATATGCCGTATATGGGGGAATAGACTGCTACCGGCCACGGCCGGGGCGAGGTTGGTGGTTTCAGACAGTGGTGACATTTTATCACCAAAGTAAGCCCCGGAAATGATGGCCCCGGCGGTAATCTCTGGTGACAGTGCAAAGCCATATGACACGCCGATTAACCCCACGCCTATGGTGGCGGCAGTGGTCCATGAGCTGCCTATGCTCAACGCCACAAGGGCGCAGATCAAACAGCTTAAGGGATAGAAAAACGTGGGCGATAAGATACTTAGACCAGCATAGAGTAGGGTGGGCACCGCCCCCGAGAGCATTAGCGCGCCTATTAATGAGCCTATGGATAAAAAGATGAGGTTGGGACCTACGGTGCGCGAGGTGCACTCGACTATGCGCTTTTCTATACCCTCCCATTCCAGACCATTTTTGAGGCCGACGAGGGCGGCGGTAAAACCTATGAGCAGCATGGCCACTTGAGTGGGGCCCGATAGCGAGTCGCCGCCAAATAGCGAAATAGCACCGCCTAATAAGATCAGCAGGGCAAAGGTGATAATCAATGTATCAGTTAAGCTCAGGGGTTTATTGTTCATCTACTACGCCCAATCTGTTTATTAGGTTAAAGCAACCTAGGTTAGCACTTAGCTAACTCAGTTTAACCTTTCTATGGTTAGTGATTATCACCTTGATATGTAAGCTGCTCTTTAAAATACTGCATAAAGATGTAATGCAGATGTGAATAAGATGCTGCAAATTGCTTATTTAATAACGAGCTAAGAGCTTGTTGATAGCCTCATAACTTTGCTGCAATGCGCTGACTAGGCTTGAGTATTGCTGCGGGTCTATTTGGGGCCGTATGTTGGATTGTCTGTTGCCCTGCGGGCTTTCAGCTTGTTTTTCTATAGTTCTGGCCTGTAACGCCACCGAACACAGGCCTAGGGTGTCGGCGCCACTGGCCAGTTTATGGGCCAGTGCTGCAGATTCGAATAAATCCCCCTGTTGCAAGGCCTCTTGCAATTGCTGGCATAGCTCACGGCTAAGTTGCTGGTAGTCGTTAAGCAGCTTGCTGACTTTGTTTAAGCCTAGGGCATTAATGTGTGAGCGCAATAATTGTGAGTCTATAGCGCTAGTATCGCTAACGGTTGTGTCTTCATTGTTGGCTAAGCTGCAGTCTTTTTGTGCCAGGCCTGCTAATGCCGCCATGAGCTTGTTGGCGGCTATAGGTTTGGCGATAACATTGTGCATGCCTGCGTCTAAATACTTGCGTATCTCATCGGGGTGGACACTAGCGGTGAGGGCGATAATAGGGCTGGTTTGATTCAGTGACAGTGGGTCTTGTTGTATTTGGTTGCAGACATCGACGCCGCTAACCCCGCCTAGGTGTACATCCATTAAAATAACATCGTAGCGCTGTTGTTGGCACAGGGCGATGGCGCGAGCGCCGGTACTGGCGATAGTAACGCGATGACCTTCACGGGCTAGCAAACCCTGTGCTACATCTTGGTTTATTTGCATATCTTCCACTAACAAAATCGCTAAAGGCTGAAGCTTGGTGCTAGTACTTGCGCTATGGCTGAGTGCTAATGGGCTGCTGGCTATGGTTAAGGGCAGCTCAAACCAAAAGTGGCTGCCTTCATCAGTGTGGCTAATAACACCAATTTTGCCGTTGATGGATTCCAGCATCTTTTTACTTACCGCCAAGCCCAGGCCGGTGCCGCCGTAGCGGCGCGAAACGGTGTCATCGGCTTGGATAAAACGGTCGAATATACGTTGCTGCTGTTCTTCGTTTATACCTATACCGGTGTCGTCCACAGAAAAATACAGCTGCTGCAGACCATCGTCTTGGGAGAGGGCTTTAATGGCCACGGTGACTTCGCCGTTATCGGTAAATTTAATGGCGTTGGCCACTAAATTGATTAGTGCTTGGCGTATATATTGGGCGCAGCCAAAACACGTGTCGTGGACTTTATTGTCTATGTGATAAGAGAGGTGAATATTTTTATCGTGGGCGCTGGGGGTAGAGGCGAGGATAATAGAGCTCAACATATCCTCTAAGGAAAACAGTGTTTGCTCTGGCGTGTGTGCACCTTCTTCTAGTTTGGCAAAATCCAGCACTTCGTTAAGTATGCTTAATAAACCTTCGCTGGAATCGTGTATGGCTTTTAGGTATTTCTTATCCTGAGCATCTAAGTGGGAGCGGTTAAGCAATTGTGCCATGCCCATAATGCCATTGAGTGGCGTTCTTATTTCATGGCTCATGGTGGCTAAAAAACGGGACTTAGCTAAGTTGGCTGCTTCGGCAGCCTCTTTGGCTTTTTGCAGGCTGGCAGTACGCTTTTCTACCCGTAGTTGTAATTGGTCACGATTGTATTTGAGTTGGTTTTTTATTTCTTCACGGCGGCGTAGGTCTGAAATAATAGACAAGCGCATATCATTTAAGGCATGGGCGACTTGGTCGATTTCATCAGCGTGGGTCTGTTCTTTTTTCTCTAGTTTTAAGGGTTGTGATAAATGGCCTTGACCTATTAAACGGGTGTAGTCCGCCATGCTTTGCAGGTGGCGAGTGACTAAGCGGTGAAAGATAACAACCAGTGTTACCGCGATTAAAAGAATCAAACCGGTTTGCATGATTAAGGTTCTTAAACCGCTATACCAAAGCTGTTGATAGGGACCTTTTAAATCCATGGTGATTGACAAGGTGCCTAGATTTAAGCGCTGCTGCAAAACACTGTCATATATAAGATCAAAGGTTTCGGTGAGGGCCAGTGAACTGTCTGCGATTAACGGTTGGCCTAAGCTTATTTCGTCTATGTGAGGCGCGTTGCTGAGTTTGATGTAGGCGACGTCGGGGAAGTCTTTGATGCTACGCAGTTGCAGTTGCAAGTCGTTGGTGTCTAAATCCCAGACGCTTTTTGCTAAGCTGGCTAAATAGCCGGTGCGCACTAATTCAAAGCGTGATTCAATGTCGCTCAAGGCACGGTTGTAATCTAGCCATATTTGTAAGCTGGTGGAGAGTAATGAAAATGATAGGCTACAAAATAAAATATAAACCATTAGTCGCCTAATGAGCGTATGTTTTTTGCTGGCAGGTATCATCAGTCGTGTTGCTACAGTTGTAAGTCGGCAGGCGCTTGCGGCCTGAGGCTAGTGCCTTTCGGGTAGGCTAGCAAATATTGCTGTCGGCTTTTCTGGGTAAAACGAGCAATGGCATTGCTGTCTTTTAAGGCTTTAATACTTTTATCTAGCTGTGGCATCAGTTGAAGAATTTTTTGATTATTAATGGCGGTTGTTAGGTATAGGTGGTCGGTGGTGGCATATTTTTCCAGCGGTACTATCACCGATTCATAGCCGTGAGTTTGTACTTGTAATAGACCACTCTCGCGTTCAAAGGGCATAAAATCTATGCGGTTAAGCGCCAGCTTGGTGATGTTTTGAAAATTACTGGAAACGCGTTCTATAACCGTGTTGCTTGCCAAAAAATGATCAAGCTCATCGCCATAGCTGTAGCCTAATACCATGCCGCCGCGTTTGCCTTGCAAATCTTGCCAGCTATCAAAGTTAAAGCTGCTATTTTTGTTAACAAAAATAGCAATATTTTCTTCGATTAAATATTCTTGACTAAAGGCAAATGTTTTTGAACGCTTTAGGGTTTTAAAAGCCACAGCAACATCGATAGTACCTTTTTCCACTTCCAGCATGCAGCGTTTCCAACTTTCTAATACATACAGGGTGACTTGGTAGTTTTGCTCTTTAAAAACATGTTGAATAATATCTTTGGTGACACCAGCTAGTTGATTACCGTTCAGCCACGACAGTGGTGGATAGGAGGCATGATCGCAGTAGCTAATACTTTTTTTTGGCTCAGCGTGGCCGAGATTGCTAAACCAAACCAGCAGCAAGCTACCAATAAGCGTGTTCAATTTCATGGTTTGCGGATAGGGGCGCTGGTTTGGGTAAATAAATAACCGGTGCCGTGTATGGTGGTAATCATGCTGGGTTTGGCGGGGTCATCTTTAATTTTGCGCCGTAGCCGGCCGACTAGAACGTCGATGGTTCTATCGCTGGGCACCCATTCTCGGTTACGGATTTGATCCATCAACTGATCGCGGCTGAGGGTGCGACCAGCGTTGTTGATAAAAACGATGAGCAATTGAAACTCACCATGGGTGAGGGAGGTTTCTTCCTGCTCGCTATCGATGAGTACGCGGCGGTTTAGGTCTAGAGTCCAGTTGTGAAAATGTTTAATGGCGCTTTCTTCATTACTGGTTTGGGTGGCGATTTTGCTGTGCTGCACCCGTCGAATCAGGTTTTTTGCCCGTGCCAAGGTTTCGCGCATATTAAAGGGCTTGGTGATGTAATCATCGGCGCCGCATTCTAGGCCGACGATGCGGTCTATCTCATCTTGGCGGCCGGTGACTAGTATAATGCCTACCTCGGAGCGCACTCTTAGCTCGCGGGTGAGGGTGAGGCCGTCTTTACCCGGTAGCCGTATATCTAGTAATACCAAGTCTATGGGGGTTTTAGCGAGTATTTCTTCGCCTTCTTCTGCCGTGCTAACGGGGTATACAGAAAAACCTTCTTTTTCAAAATAGCTTGCTAAGCTCTCTAGGGTGATGGGGTCGTCATCGACGATTAGTACAGCGGCGGCATCATTCATAAAGGGTCATTATTATTAAGGAATGGATTTTTTAAGATTCTATAGGCCAAATATATCAAGATTTAACAGTAGGGTATGCATAATCTTGCGGTTCCAGGTATCTAGTTTGTAAGCATAGTTTACTCTGCCGTTACATTCCATTTACTTTTTCAATGCCAGATATTGGCGTGTGTGAAAAATATCATTATTAATAGCAATGAATTGAGTTGTGGACAAAAAAAATGTCTATAACCGCTATCTTAAGGGAGGCGCGTTTTACTCTGGCGAGAGGATGTAACAGAGAGAGTATAGCTGCAAAATTTTACAACTTTTCACATCATCGCTATGTGATGTTTACAGCAGTTTGTTAGAGTCTTTAAATCAGCTAAATACAGTTATCTTTTTAGTTGTAGTTTGTCAGCCTGCGAGGGCTTATGAATGTAGGGTTGCCGCAAAAGTGCTTGCGCTTTTGCGGCCTTTTTTTGCCTGTTGATTATGCGTTGTTGTATTTTTAATGCTGCTCTATTGGTAAGCCTTGCGTTTATTTAACGCCTCAGCGCTATTACGTATTGATCTGTTATTGTTGCTGCAGATTTTAATAGCCGGCTAGTTGTGGGCAAAAGCGCCAGCTATTTGTTCAGTGGCTGGCTAAGCTGCTTCGTGCTCAGATCTTAACTTGGGACCTAGCGGTGTTGTAAGAGCTGTTTTACGGGCTAGTTCGCTTATATCGCGACTAAAAAAATAACAGTGCTCAAAACATAAGCAAATCAACGCCGGTTCAGTGTTTTTATCCTTAAATATCAGCTTTAGGCTTGTCTGCTAGTAAAACCTATGTATAATTCTGCCTGCTGTCTAGGGGTGCAAAATCATTCCCATCAGTGACATGCGGTGGGGTGACTGAGTGGTCTAAAGTACCGGTCTTGAAAACCGGCGAACGCAAGTTCCCAGGGTTCGACTCCCTGCCCCACCGCCATTATTTTAAAGCCCGTACTGGTAACAGTACGGGCTTTTTTATTGCCGCAAGCTTAGTGGTGATGGGCGTTGGTGGCGGGCGAGGGTGTAGGGCTGCGCAGCCAAGAGGGGCTTGTAGCCTGCAGGGTGATGTTATCCCTATAGCCCATTACCACGCAGTGCCGTTATTTGAAGCCCGTAACTGCTAGCAGTACGGGCTTTTTTATTAACTAAATGTTTAGTAAGCTTGGGCATTCGCCATAGTTTGCGGCAATAAAAAACCCGGCACGGTGGCCGGGTTTTTTATCAGTGCTTTAACGTTTAGCGACTAAGGCGTGGGTCGTTGATGCTACGTTCCACTTTCGGCTTGTCTGCAGATGGTGCGGCTGCAGGGGCGTTACTGGTGGTGATGTTAATAACTTTGCTGTCTATGCTGACTTCTAGCACAGGCTTGGGCGCCTCTCTAGGGTCATTAGACGTGCGTCCCAAGCTAGCTACATTCACCTTGCTGGCGTTGGCTGCGCTGCTGCTTACCGTGTTTGCTGCAGGCGCTGCTTTGCTAGCTGTTACGACGGGCGCGATTGCTGCGGCAACTTCGGTTTTGGCGGGTTCAGCTTTTTGTTCCGTTGCGGCTTCAGCGTCAACAGCAACTTCAGCTTGCTCTTTCGCTTTGGCTTCAGGCTTTGCTACGACTTCAGCCGTTACCTTAGCGGTGGCTTCAGTAGTGCTTGCTGTGGGTTTATCTGCTTGCTTAGTGGGAGCTTCAGCGACCGCGGTTTCGACTACGCTTGCGCTATCGTCAGTAACACTAACGGGTTGCTTGGCGACTGTTGCGGCAGCTGTTTGCTCAATAGTTGCAGCTTTTTCGTCTTGTTGTTTGTTTGCGGTAGGTGCTTGTTCAGCCTCTGGGCTTGCTGCCTCTGTTACCTTTGCTTCGGGTTCAGTCACGGGGGCAGTGCGTGTTTCGCTAACGGCTGCTTCGGTGCTTGTTGCTTCGGCATTGGTGTTTTCTACGCGTTCACCGCGATGACGGCGACCGGTTCTGCCGCGACGGTTAGACGGACGGCGCTGGGGTTTATCGCTGCTACTATTTTCTGATGCTGTGTTTTCTTCGACGTTGATTTCGTTTTCTACACTTTCTACCGCTTTGTCTACCGTATTGCTTGAGCTTTGCTCGTTTCTGTCGCGGTTTTTGTTGCGGTTGCGATTTCTGCCGCGGTTTTTGTTGCGATCAGATTCGTTTTTGCTGCTATCTTGCTCGGCATTGTCGGCCGCATCAGTATTGCTACTGTAACTGTCGTTATCGCGGTTACGGTTGCTATTGCTATTGCTATTGCTGCTGCGGTTGCGATTGCGGTTATTGCGATTTCTATTGTTGCTATCGCTGCTGCTAGGGCGTTTTCTTTCTACGGCAGGTTTAACGCTGGCTTCTTCGCTGGCTTTGCCTAAAAAGATGTTGACCAATTTGCCCAGTAAGCTAGGTTTTGAGGCGCTGGCCGTGGCTGGCGCCTTGCTAGCAGGAGCTGCGGTTGCAGCAATTGGAGCAGGCTGTTGTTGTGACACGGCTTTGATGGCAGCCTCTGGCTGTTCTATGGCGACGTCATTAACCGGTGGGCCGGCATCTATGTTTTGTTCAGTTTGCATTTCATAGCTGAGTTCAACTTTTTTACCCACTTCGTCGTCACGTAAGCGCTGTACTTCAAAGTGTGGGGTATCAAGTTGCACGATGGGTACAATGACAACGCGCACGTTGGTGCGTTGCTCTATAGCGTGTATAGGTTCGCGTTTTTCATTAAGCAGATATGAGGCGACTTCTACCGGTACTAGTGCGCGAATTTCGGCACTGCGTTCTTTGTTAGCCTCTTCTTCCACTAAGCGCAGTATCGATAGGGCCAGTGAGTTGGTGTCGCGTATAGTACCTTGGCCAGTACAGCGTGGGCATACCGTGGCGCTGGTTTCACCCAGTGACGGGCGCAGGCGTTGGCGTGACATTTCTAATAGACCAAAGCGAGAGATACGGCCTACTTGGACGCGGGCTCTGTCTATGGCTAGGGCATCGCGCATGCGATTTTCTACCGCACGTTGATTGCGGGCCGGGTTCATGTCTATAAAGTCGATAACAATCAGACCGCCCATGTCACGCAAGCGCAATTGGCGCGCGATTTCATCGGCTGCTTCTAAGTTGGTTTGCAGTGCGGTCTCTTCTATATCGCCGCCTTTGGTGGCTCTAGCAGAGTTGATGTCTATAGATACCAAGGCTTCGGTGGGGTCTATGACTATAGAGCCGCCAGAAGGTAGCTGCACATCGCGCTGGAAGGCGGTTTCGATTTGGCTTTCAATTTGGTAGCGGTTAAATAGTGGCACGGGATCGTTGTATAAACGTATCTTGTGCTGGTAGTGCGGCATGACCTGGCTGACAAAGTCATAGGCTTCTTTGTGGGCGTCAGGGCTGTCTATTAGCACTTGGTCTATATCGTCACGTAAATAATCGCGTATGGCGCGAATAATCACGTTACTTTCTTGCAATACCAAAAACGGAGCAGAGCGGTCTACGGTGGCGTCTTTTATCGCGGCCCATAGTTTGACTAGATAGTCTAAATCCCACTGTAGCTCTTGGCTGCTGCGGCCTACACCGGCAGTGCGAATGATAACACCCATGCCGTTGGGCATTTCCATTTCGCCCATAGAGTCGCGTAATTGGTTGCGATCGTCACCTTCTATGCGACGAGAGATACCACCAGCCCTAGGGTTGTTAGGCATTAATACTAAATATCGACCTGCCAAGCTGATTAAGGTAGTGAGTGCTGCGCCTTTGTTGCCGCGCTCTTCTTTATCAACTTGCACGATAACTTCGGTGCCTTCTTTTACCACATCTTTAATTTTAAAGCGGCCGTCAACATCGTTGGGGGAGCGGTAAAAATATTCGCGGGCAATTTCTTTTAAAGGTAGGAAGCCGTGGCGGTCAGCACCGAAGTCGACAAAAGCGGCTTCTAAGCTGGGTTCTACGCGGGTGATTGTGCCCTTGTAGATATTGGCTTTCTTTTGAATGCGGGTGCGGTTTTCTATGTCTAAGTCGTACAGGCGTTGGCCATCAACTAGACCTACGCGCAACTCTTCGGGTTGAGTTGCGTTGATTAACATTCTTTTCATAATTAATACAAATCCATAAAGCGGGATTTGCAAAACAAGGTTGGAATAAATTTGATAGAAAGCGTCGCAGGATTGCTTTTTATAGCTGATGCAAGGTACTTGCATCGCATTTTTCGGGCGCTATCGATCTAGTTACTGATCTATATAGTGTATTAACGCTCGTTCACGGACTTTACTGTAGCAGGGCTGCTTGGATAAATAGCCTCATGCAATTGTTGTTTATTGTGTGCCGCTTCTGTGGCCGGTTAACTTATTGGTTAACGGTTTTACCACTTTTTAAAATGCAATCTTACTGATAAAAATTAGGCTGGCTAGGTGGAGGTATTTGACCACCGTTTGCTTTCGCCTTGTGCGTTTATCTGCGCTTTTGTTTTCAAATCTCTTACAACAATGCAGCAAATTTGCCCACGTTGTTAATAAAAGCAGTTGTCTGTCGTGAATTGCGATAAAATATGTCGCGACCTTTTTATGACAACTGCGTAAAATAGTTTTCTTTATTTGCCGCTGCATTATCAGGATCAATTCGATCAACTGTTTTCATATTTGCAGGAACAAAGTATTAGTTAGGGGTATTTCTTGCTTACTCAACACAGGGCCGTTTTGTGTTGCCGAGGCTGAGTCTGAAACCTACTCTAAACTAACGCCGGCTGACTATAGCAGTAAATATTAGCTACATCAAACACTTAGGTTCTATGTTTAATGAATGAGCGTCCCGTTGAGAGCAAGCCAGAGAAGCAGACAGAGAACAGGCCAAAAGTCCGTTTTGTGACAATTACTGATGCCCATGAGGGGCAGCGCATAGACAATTTTTTATTGCGTGAGTTAAAAGGCGTCCCAAAATCAAGGATTTACCGAATTTTGCGCAAGGGCGAGGTGCGGGTTAACAAGGGTAGGGTGAAACCTGAGTATAAATTAGCCATTGATGACCTGGTGAGGGTGCCACCGGTGGTGGTGGCTGAGCGCACCGCGCCTACCTCAGTGTCTGACAGCCTGACTGATTTACTGGAAAATGCCGTGCTCTATGAAGATGGGGCGCTGCTGGTGGTGAACAAACCCTCGGGCTTGGCTGTGCATGGCGGTAGTGGTATTAGCTTAGGGCTGATAGAGGCTTTGCGGGTAATCAGGCCGCAGGCGAAGTTCTTGGAGTTGGTGCACAGGCTGGATAGGGATACCTCGGGCTGCATCATGGTGGCCAAGAAACGCAGCATGTTGAAGTATTTGCAAAACTGCCTGCGTGAACGCCAGGGGATTGTTAAGCGCTATAAGGCATTGGTGTCGGGGCAGTGGCCGAAAAGGTGCAATATGGTGTCTGCGCCTTTATTAAAGGTGAGCTTGCAGTCCGGTGAGCGCATGGTCAATGTTTCCCCTGAGGGTAAAAAATCGAGCACTCAGTTTGAGGTGCTGGCACGCTATAGCGACGCCACCTTGCTAGAGGCTAGACCTATTACTGGTAGAACCCATCAAATACGCGTGCATGCGCTGCACGCTGGCTGCCCGTTATTGGGTGATGAAAAATACGGTCGCCCCGAGGATAATCGCCAGTTTAAGCATAAAGGCTTAAAGCGATTGTTTTTGCATGCAGCCAGTCTGACTTTTTGCCTGCCTGATACAGAGGATAGTATTACTGTGGAGGCGCCGCTGGAACCTAGCCTTGATCGCCTGTTGCAGAGCTTGAAGGTACAGCCTTAATGCTACTGGTGTTTGATTGGGATGGCACGCTAATGGATTCTATGGCCAAGATTGTTGGCTGTATGCAATTGGCTATAAAGGACATGCAGTTGCCAGCATCGGATGATGCCACTATTAAGGCTATTATTGGGTTGTCGTTGCCGGTAGCAATACAGCAGTTATATCCCAAGCTGTCGCTGGCGGATGGGCAGCGCTTGAGTCAAGCTTATGTTGCCCATTTTAAAGAGGCTGATCAGCAACCCTGTGCGCTGTATCCAGATGTTGAGCGAGTGTTGGCTCAGTTGCGCGAGTGCGGACATAGCTTAGCGGTGGCGACTAGTAAGAGTCGTAAAGGCTTAACCCAGGTGTTGTCTAATCTGGGTTGGCAGGACTACTTCGATGCCAGCCGTTGCGCCGACGAGGCGCGTTCTAAACCTGACCCCTTAATGCTTAATCAATTGTTGGCTGAGTTTTCAGTGCCGCCACAGCAGGCATTAATGGTGGGCGATACTGAGTATGATTTAAAGATGGCGGCCAATGCGTCTGTTGCCAGTGTTGCGGTTAGCTATGGCGCGCACGGTAGGCGCTCTTTGTTACAGCATCAGCCCTTGGCGTGCATAGATAGTTTTGCTGAGTTGTTAGCGTGGGTTTAGCAGGCTTTCGTTAGGGTGCTAGGGAATGGGTATGTCTTCCTTGGTCAGCATGTTGATGAGTTGTATTAAAGGTAGGCCTATCAGGCTATTGGGGTCGTCGCCCTGCATTTTTTCAAAGAGGCAGATGCCCAAGCCTTCCATTTTAAAGCTGCCAGCGCAGTGGTAGGGTTGTTCTTTATGGAGGTAGCGTTGGATTTGCTGTTGGCTGAGCAGCCTGAAATACACGGTAAAGGTTTCTACGCAGTGTTGTGAATGTCCGGTTTGGCTATTCAAAACATGCAGCGCGGTATAAAAGGTCACAGCTTGGCCGCTGCACTGTTGTAGCTGCTGCACTGCGTTAGCGTGATTGCCTGGCTTGCCTAGTATGTGCCCATTAAGCGCGGCGACTTGGTCAGAGGCGATAATCAGGTGCTCGTGGTGACTGGCGCTAATAGCTAAGGCTTTGCGCTTAGCTAGTCTAGCCACCAATTCTGCAGCGCTTTCCTGTGGTAGTGGCGTTTCGTCTATATCGGGGCTGATGCAGCTAAAAGTGAGT
The DNA here is from genome assembly GCF_000373485.1 of Dasania marina DSM 21967. NCBI lineage: Bacteria > Pseudomonadati > Pseudomonadota > Gammaproteobacteria > Cellvibrionales > Spongiibacteraceae > Dasania > Dasania marina. The sequence goes on along the minus strand of NZ_KB891585.1, from coordinate 506,112 downwards.
CCCAGCCGCTGCAGTAATTGCTTGCGATAAGGGGAGCTGGAGGCGAGTATTAGTGGGTTCATAGCGCTCAATCCGGTGGTTTGGCCATGATTATAGTGAGAAGTAACTGATTTCCCTACGTAATTACCCATTATTTGTGTATTTTCTTTGACAGCTAGCCGCTACATCCCTATGATTGCGCGCTTATGTCAAACGCCCCCTTGCCAAGTCAGATTGATGTCCGGAAATTGACCGTCAAAGGCGCTGAAATTAGCAGTAATTTTAGTCCAGCGGCCATGCCACGATTAATGTCGTTATTAGCAAATGATGAGGGGAGTATCACTGCAGAGCTGCAGTTTTTTATCGATGAGGGCCGTAAACGCCGCATAGATGGAAAAGTAGCTGCTCATGTTAATGTGGTTTGCCAGCGTTGCTTAGAGCCTGTAGCTATAGATGTGGCGGCAGAGTTTACTTTAGCAATAGTTTGGACGGATGATCAGGCTAAGCAGTTGCCTAAAAATCTGGACCCGTTAATAGTTGGTGAAGAGTTAACTGATCTTGCTGAGATCGTGGAGGAGGAGTTAATACTCAGCCTGCCCATAGTCAGCTATCATGAAAAAGATAGTTGTAAGCAAGTGACACGCTCTTTTGGAGAGGCTGATGCAGCCCCTATAAAGGAAGAGCCTAAAGACAACCCGTTTAAAGTGTTAGAGCAATTACGCTCTGATAAGTAACGACGATTTTCAGAAAGTAGTTTTCAGGAGTTAATAGCCATGGCTGTTCAGAAGAGTAAAGTAACCCGTTCACGTCGCGGTCAGCGTCGTTCACACGATGCATTAACCGGTCCTACATTATCTGTAGATCCTACTTCAGGTGAAACGCACCGTCGTCACCACGTTACAGCTGATGGCTTTTACCGCGGTAAAAAAGTCATCAATGTTGAAAGCGACGATTAATAAATTTAAAGAATCAGCATGGCGTCATCAGTACGCATAGCAATTGATTCTATGGGCGGAGACTTCGGTCTCCGCACAACCCTCCCTGCAGCACTCCAAACCCTAGCCCTATACCCGCAGTTAGAACTTGTTCTCGTTGGCGATGAAGCTCGCATCCGTGAAAGTTTAGCTGGCCGTGATCACGACAGATTATCTATCAAACACAGCAGCCAAGTATTAACCATGGGCGATAAGCCCAGCGCCATACTCAGGCAAAAAGCCGATTGTTCTATGCGTGTAGCCATAGATTTATTAGCGGCGCACACTGTAGATGCAGTAGTGAGTGCGGGTAATACCGGCGCTTTAATGACGGCGGGCTGCTTTGTGTTAAACACCTTGCCAGGTATAGAGCGACCAGCTATTTGCAAAGCCATGCCAGTCAAAGAAGGTTGTGGCTATGTGTTGGACTTGGGCGCTAATGTTGATAGTAGTGCCAGCCAGTTGCACCGCTTTGCACTCATGGCTACGGCCCGCTGTCGAGTGGTTCATCAGGTTGAGCGGCCGCGGGTAGCGTTGTTGAATATCGGTGCCGAAGCCATTAAGGGTAATGAGCAAGTAAAATTAGCCGCCGAGTTAATCGGTAATGATAAGAGCTTAAACTACATAGGCTTTATCGAAGCTAATGCACTTTTTGAGGGTGGCTTTGATGTATTGGTGTGCGATGGTTTTGTCGGTAATGTTGCCCTTAAAGCCTGTGAAGGCACGGCTAAACATATCGCCGCTTTAATCAAAGCGGAGCTTAATCGTAATTGGCGTAGTAAGTTGCGGGCGATGTTTGCCCAGCCACTATTAAAGGGTGTTTTTAAGCAGCTGGATCCCAATCAATATAATGGCGCTAGCTTTTTAGGGTTAAAAGGCGTGGTGGTAAAAGGCCACGGCAATAGTAGTGTTGAAAGTTTTGCCTGTGCCATAGAGCAGGCCTTGTTTGAGGTTGAGCGTAATATGCTGGCCGCCATAGAGCAGCAGTTATCACTCTCATTAAGTTAACAACAATGGTTAAAGGTTTGGAATATGTCTAACTCATCAGTCGCTTTTGTTTTCCCCGGCCAGGGTTCGCAAAAAATAGGGATGTTAGCGGGTATGGCGGCAGTCTATCCAGTGATCCAAGAAACATTTGCCGAGGCCTCTGAAGCCTTGGGTTACGATATTTGGGATATGGTGCAAAATGGCGAGCAGGGGCAGCTCAATCTTACCGAGCGCACCCAGCCTATCTTACTTACCGCTAGTGTGGCGTTGTGGCGTTGCTGGCAGCAAAAAAGTGCGCTTAAACCTGCGTTAATGGCCGGCCATAGCTTGGGTGAGTTTTCTGCCTTGGTTTGTGCGGGCAGCTTGCAGTTTGCCGATGCCGTGACCTTGGTGCGCGATCGCGGCCAGTTTATGCAAACGGCTGTGCCCGTGGGTGAGGGCGCTATGGCCGCGGTGCTGGGCTTGGATGATCAAGTGATACTGGATATATGTCAAAATGTATCAGCCGGTGGCGTAGTTGAGGCGGTTAATTTTAATTCCCCAGGGCAGGTGGTGATTGCGGGTACGGTTGCAGCAGTAGATGCTGCCATAGTTGCCTGTAAAGAGGCTGGCGCTAAGCGTGCCATGCCGCTACCGGTAAGCGCACCTTTCCATACTTCTTTGATGCAGCCTGCCGGTGTTAAGCTAGCCGAAAAGATTGCCGGTTTAGAGTTGCTAAGCCCACAAATTCCGGTAGTGCACAATGTGCATGCGCAAACCGAATCCGACCCCGCAAAAATCAAAGAATTATTAGTGCAGCAGATTTACAGCCCGGTTAAATGGGTAAGCTGTGTAGAGACCATGGTGGCAGCCGGTATAGAGCAAACTGTAGAATGTGGCCCCGGTAAAGTATTAGGTGGTTTAAATCGCCGTATTCAAAAATCACTGTCGGTATTCGCTTTAGAAGATACCGCCGGTTTTGATAAAGCATTGGCAGAACTGTAATTAATAAACGGAGTATATAAATATGTCAGCTAAAGTAGCTTTAGTCACAGGTGCTAGCCGTGGTATAGGTCAAGCGATTGCCAAGCAAGTGGGTGCTTTGGGCTATGTTGTAGTGGGTACAGCCACTACCGATAGCGGTGCCGAGAAGATCACGGCTTATTTAAAAGAGGCCGGTATAGAAGGGGTAGGCATGTGCTTAAACGTGACCGATGCCGATTCAGTAAGTGCGGTGCTCGCGGCCATCAATGAACAGTTTGGCGCGCCTGCCGTGCTAGTTAATAATGCGGGCATTACCAAAGATAATCTCTTAATGCGCATGAAGGATGATGAGTGGTCGGATGTTATAGATACCAACCTCAATTCAATTTTCCGCCTTTCTAAAGCTTGTGTACGTGGTATGAGCAAGGCACGCTGGGGCCGTATCATCAATATCAGTTCGGTAGTAGGCTCTATGGGTAATGCGGGTCAGTCTAACTACGCAGCAACTAAAGCCGGTGTTGAAGGTTTTTCGCGCGCATTGGCCCGAGAGTTAGGTTCACGCAATATTACTGTTAATGCGGTGGCCCCTGGTTTTATCGATACTGATATGACTAAAGACTTAGGTGATGATCACAAAGCTAGCCTATTAACTCAGGTGTCTTTGGGGCGTTTAGGCAACCCTGATGAGATTGCCGCGGTAGTGGCTTTTTTAGTGGGTGATGGCGCCGCTTATATTACCGGTGAAACCATACACGTGAACGGTGGCATGTATATGGCCTAGGATTGATCGTTTATTAACCGTTTTCGGTCGAATAACGGTTAATTTTGCCAATCTTAGGTTACAAGTGGTAAAAAATCAGGGTAAAATGCCCGCCAATTCTATCCAGTGGTCTTGTAGTAAGGCTCAGGCCAAATTACACAGACGGATTAAATAGCTATAGGCACTCTAGATTAAATTGCCTATAGTGATAATTACATTAAATTAGGAGTCTATACAGACCATGAGCAGCATTGAAGAGCGAGTCAAAAAAATTGTCGCAGAACAACTAGGTGTTAAAGAGGACGAAGTGCAAACATCTGCTTCTTTCGTTGAGGACTTGGGCGCTGATTCTCTGGATACAGTTGAACTAGTCATGGCTTTAGAGGAAGAGTTCGAAACTGAAATTCCTGATGAAGAAGCTGAGCAAATCACTACTGTTCAATTAGCTATAGATTACATAAACAAAAACTTGGACTAAGCTTTTGCTAAGCCAAGACAAAGCCGTTTCTATTGGTTTAGAGCGGCTTTTTTTATGCGCTATTTTTAATGCTTAATGACCAAGCCTGTCGGTTAATACCTATAAAATAAGGAGTTATTACGTGCCAAAACGTAGAGTGGTTGTAACGGGATTAGGGATGGTAACGCCCGTAGGTAATGATGTTAAAAGCAGCTGGGACAATATCGTTAATGGTAAAAGCGGTATTGCCGCGATAGCGCATTTTGATGCTTCGGCCTATAACACACGCTTTGGCGGCTCGATTAAAGGCTTGGATATCACCACCTATATGCCGGCTAAAGATGCCCGCAAAATGGATACCTTTATCCAATACGGTATGGTTGCGGCGATACAGGCCATGGCCGACTCCGGTTTAGAGGTCACTGAGCAAAACGCCGGGCGTATAGGCTGCGCCATAGGTTCGGGCATAGGTGGCGTGGGCTTTATAGAGAAAAATCACAATGCTTTGCTGGCCAGTGGCCCGCGTAAAATCTCCCCTTTCTTTGTGCCTGGCTGCATTATTAATATGATAGCCGGCAATTTATCCATTAAATACGGGCTTAAAGGCCCCAATATCGCCATTACCACTGCCTGCACCACAGGCACCCATTCCATAGGCTCTGCCGCCAGAATGATAGCCTACGGCGATGCTGATGCCATGGTGGCCGGCGGTGCCGAAATGTCATCCACGCCATTGGGCTTGGGTGGTTTTTCGGCGGCACGCGCGCTGTCTACCCGCAATGATGACCCGCAGGCGGCAAGCCGCCCTTGGGATAAGGATAGAGACGGCTTTGTACTCAGCGATGGTGCCGGGGTCATGGTGCTAGAAGAGTATGAGCACGCCAAAAAACGCGGCGCGACTATATATGCCGAATTAACCGGCTTTGGTATGAGCGGCGATGCTCACCATATGACCTCACCGCCACCCGATGGCGCAGGTGCCGCCGCCTCTATGCGCAATGCCATTAACGATGCCGGTATTAACGTAGAGGATTTGCATTATATTAACGCCCATGGCACCTCAACTTCCGCTGGCGATATCGCCGAAAGCAATGCGGTAACGGCGGTGATGGGCGCTGCAGCTAAGCACGTGGCGGTAAGTTCTACCAAATCCATGATAGGGCACCTACTGGGTGCAGCGGGCGCGGTAGAGGCCATCTTTAGTGTGCTGGCCATACGCGACCAAGTGGCACCACCCACCATTAACTTGGATAATCCCGATGAGGGTTGCAACTTAAACTACGTACCTCATACTGCGCAGGCTATGAAAATTGAGCACGCGCTGTCCAACTCTTTTGGTTTTGGCGGCACCAACGGCAGCTTATTATTTTCAAAAATTCAATAGGTTATGGCGATGCCTGGGGCTAGCTTAATCAATGGTGTTGCTGGCAATCTTCTATCTATAGAGGATCGCGGCTTGGCCTATGGCGATGGTTTATTTGAAACCATTGCAGTGCATAACGGCCGTGCGCAATTATTGGATTTACACCTGCAGCGTTTACAGCAATCCTGTTTGCGGCTGGCTATCCATATCGATAGGGCGGCCTTAAACCTAGAGATCATCGACATACTCAAATCTGCTCAGCCGCAAGGCTGCGATGTATTAAAAATTATTATTACTAGGCAGTCTGGCCAGCGTGGTTATGCGTATGCTGACGGGACTAGCAATCGCCTATTACAACTCAAACCTAATACGACTAATTATGCCGCGTTACAAGAGCAGGGTGTGCGTTTGCGTTTTTGTACCACGCCCTTGGCGGTTAATCCGCAATTGGCGGGCATGAAGCATCTTTGTCGCCTAGAAAATGTGTTAGCTAGAGCTGAGTGGCACGATGAGTGTATTTACGAGGGCTTAATGTTAGACACGCAAGGTTTCGTCACCGAAGGAGTGATGTCTAATATTTTCCTAGTTAAAGACGGCATGCTCAGCACGCCGCATTTGGATCGCTGTGGTGTGGCTGGGGTGATGCGCGAATGTATACTCAGCCAGTTAGCGCCTAAGCTGCAGTTGGTGGTCAGTGTTGATAGGCTGCTGCCCGAGCATATACATAACGCCGATGAATTATTTATTTGTAATAGCGTGATAGGCATAGTGCCGGTCACTGCGGTGGCGGCGTTTAATAAAAACATAGGCGAGACTACGCGTTTGTTGCAACAGGCTATGCACGATGCGCTCTATGTTTAAGTTGATAAAACGCAGCTTATTGCTGTGCCTATTATTTTCTGTGTTGGCCTCGGTGGGCTTTTATCATTATCTACGCCAGCCTCTTAATATAGAGGCTCAGGGCTACACCTATCACCTAAAGCCCGGTAGTTCTTTTGCTACCCTCGCTTACGATTTACAGCGTCAGAACGTTTTAACCTTACCTAAATTGTTAATTATTTATGCGCGGTTAACGGGGTTGGCGCAGCAAGTCCAAGCCGGGGAGTATTTCATTAGCTCCGGCTCATCGGCGTGGCAGTTATGTCAGCAGTTGCGCCGCGGTGAGGTGTTGAGTTATGCCGTCACTTTTGTTGAGGGTTGGCGGTTTAGTGAGCTGCAAACAGCCTTAGCTGAGCAGCCTAAAATTACTCGCAACTTTGACTTAGCTACTAATGCTTGGTGGCAGCAGGTGCAGGGCTATAGCTCTATAGAAGGCTTGTTATTTCCTGACACTTATCATTACGTCATGGGTATGAGTGATAGCCAGCTGTATAAAATCGCCTATCAACGCATGCAGCAGGTGCTGGCGGCAGAGTGGCAGCAGCGGCAAGATAATTTGCCTTATGAGAGCCCTTATCAAGCCTTGATTATGGCTTCAGTCATAGAAAAAGAAACCGGTGTGGTTAGTGAGCGTGAGCAGATAGCAGGCGTGTTTGTGCGTCGCCTACAAAAGAATATGCGGCTACAAACCGACCCCAGCGTTATTTACGGTTTGGGTGAGAGCTTTGACGGCAACCTCACCAGTAAGCATTTAAAAGACAGTGCCAACCCCTACAATACTTACCGTCATCACGGCTTGCCGCCTACGCCTATTGCTATGGTGGGGCGCGAGGCTATCTATGCGGCCTTGCATCCCGCTGAGGGCGATAGTTTGTATTTTGTCGCCAAAGGCGATGGCAGTCATTATTTTTCAGCCACATTGGATCAGCATAATAAAGCGGTAAAAAAATATCAGCGGCATAAGCGCAGTAAAAACTATCGTTCGGCGCCGCCTGTGCAATAATGGCGCGGACATGTAAAGTCGCAGCGAATAAACATTAAAACAGTTGGGGTAGGTAGTGCAGGGTAAATTAATCACGGTAGAAGGTGTAGAGGGTGTAGGTAAGTCCACCAATATTGAGTTTATTGCTCAGCGCCTGCGTGCCGCCGATATTAATGTGGTATTAACCCGCGAGCCAGGCGGCACACCCTTGGCTGAAGATATACGGCAATTATTACTGACTCCCCGTGACGAGGCAGTGAGTGAAACCGCTGAATTACTGTTGATGTTTGCCGCCAGAGCGCAACATATTAATGAAGTTATCAGGCCTGCCTTGCAGCGCGGTGATTGGGTATTGTGTGATCGTTTTACCGATGCCACTTATGCCTATCAAGGTGGTGGCAGGGAGATGGGTTTTGACACTATCGCCGTTTTAGAAAACTTAGTGCAGGGCGAGTTGCGCCCGCATTGCACGGTGTTGCTGGATGCGCCTATAGCAATAGGCATGGCGCGGGCCAAAAAGCGTGGCGCTTTAGATAGGTTCGAGCAAGAGCAAATGGATTTTTTTGAGCGAGTAAGGCAAGCCTATTTACAGTTGGCCCAGCAGCAACCCCAGCGCTTTCGGGTGATTAATGCGGCGCAGTCTTTAGACTTGGTGCAAGCAGATATTGCTAGTGGTATCGAAGAGTTACTGGCACAGGCTAAACCATGAGTGACGATCCGCAATTACTGCAGCCGCATTTTAACTGGCATGACACGCAATGGCAGCATCTTGCTGACTTGCATCAAAAGCGGCGTCTGCCCCATGCAGTATTATTTGCCGGACCCGAAGGGGTAGGCAAGCTGCGCTTTGCGAAGGCGCTGGCCTATAGTTTATTGTGTCAGCAAGCGACCTTTGGCACGGCCTGTGGTGCTTGCAAGTCCTGCCATCTTAACGAAAGCTCGCACCCTGATTTAAAGTTGATAGTACCCGAAGACGGTGCCCGCCAAATAAAAGTGGATCAGGTGCGCGGAGTTGTAGACTTTATTAGCCACACCTCTCATGCCGGCGGCTACAAAATCACGATTATTGCCCCCGCCGAAGCGATGAATATTAATGCCGCCAACGCTATTTTAAAAAACTTAGAAGAACCTACCGACAATAGCTTGCTGATTTTAGTCAGCGATGCGCCAGGCACTTTAATGCCAACCATACGCTCACGTTGCCAACAGGTGTATTTCCCGGTGCCGCAACCAGAGCAGGTGTTGCCTTGGCTAACGTCGGCAACGGCGAATCAAGAGCTAGCCCAGCAGTTGCTAGCCGAGGCGGGCGGCAAACCTATTATGGCTCTAGAGTATTTAAATTCTGGGGCTCTGCAAAAGTTTCAAGAGATGGAGCGACAATTCCTAGAGACCTTGAATCAGCGTATGCAGCCTTTAACCTTGGCGGACAAGTGGAAAGACCACGAATTGATGGATATTTTGCACTGGTTGCAGCAAAAGCTGGCGCAATTAATCCGTGCCGAGCAGGCTCAGGCGGCACTGGCTGAATCCTGGCAACCTTGGTTGGCTACGCCGGCAGTAAGTCTGTTTGCGCTATTGGACGAAGTACAGCTCTTGGCGGCTAAGGTGCAGCGCGGCGCTAACCCCAATCGCCAGTTGGTAGTAGAGGATCTGCTATTAAGCTGTTGCGCCACCCTTAAATGCGCCTGAGTATTTTGCCTGTAGCCTTAATAAGCCTTGACCCTACCGGTGATGGCCTGCAAAATTCAAACCTAGTGCCGCGCTTATGGGTATAGGCTGATTTACGGCACTCATTGATAACAATAACCCAATAGAGAGAATTGGTGATGAGTACTGCACCGGCCCCAGGGGCTAGAAACGGAATCCTTTCCCTAACCATCAAAGACAAGGCGGTGCTCTATGCGGCCTATATGCCGTTTTTGTTGCACGGCGGTTTATTTATTCCCACCAACAAACCTTATCGCATAGGCGATGAAGTGTTTATGTTGCTTAACCTTATGGATGAGCCTGAAAAAATTCCTGTAGCGGGCAAAGTGGTGTGGGTAACGCCGCGCGGTGCGCAGGGTAACCGGGCCGCAGGTATAGGCGTGCATTTTAACGGCCAGGACGACACCGCCAATAAGAAGATAGAAACCTATTTGGCTGGTTCCTTAGAGTCAGATCGGCCCACCCATACTATGTAGTGATAAGTATGAAGCATTACGTTAGCGGCCCATTAATGGGCCGTTTTCAATTCCAGAGCGTGTTTTTATTATTGATGAGGTTGTTATGCTGGTTGATTCCCACTGTCACTTGGATCGCTTAGATCTGTCACCCTATGGTGGTGATTTGGCGAAAGTGATAGCCGAGGCCAATGCCCGCGGTGTTGAGCGTATGCTGTGCGTGGGTATAGATATGGCTAATGCAGCCGAGGTGATGCGTATTGCTAAGCAGTATCCCGGTGTCTATGCCGCGGTAGGGGTGCATCCGATGGATGTGAAGGGTGAGCAACTCAGTGCTGCCGATCAGGCGCAGCTGGCCCAGTGGGCCGCTGAGGACTGCGTAATCGCGGTGGGCGAGACAGGGTTGGATTATTACTACAGCAGCGACAGTGCCGAATCTCAGCAGCAGAGCTTCAAGACGCATTTGGCCTTATCCAAGGCGGTGCAAAAGCCGGTTATCGTCCATACCCGCGATGCCCGTGCCGATACCCTAGAGATTATTCGTGAGCACGGCGATAGTACCGTAGGCGGTGTTTTACATTGCTTTACCGAAAGCTGGGAAATGGCCGAGCAGGCGCTGGATCTCAATTACTATATTTCCTTTTCTGGCATAGTCACCTTTAACAACGCCGCCGAGCTGAGAGAAGTGGTAAAGCGGGTACCGCTTGAGCGTATTTTGGTAGAGACTGACTCCCCTTATTTAGCGCCCATACCCTACCGAGGCAAGAAGAACGTGCCCCAGTATGTAGTAGAGGTGGCGCAGTGTGTGGCGGAGTTAAAGGGTGTGAGTTTTGAGCAGTTATGCGAAATCACCAGTGCCAATTTCCAGCAATTATTTAAAGTGAAATAGTTGATATGAGTTTTGGGTTTTGGCTGTAAGTAATTGTTTTTAATAAAAAAGCCGGCGCTTAATAAAGCGCCGGAAGTACCATTTGAAGAGAGTGTATCAGTGAGGGCTTACAGGATAGCCTCTGCACTCTAGCAGCTGCCAAACATAGGGGAGAGAAAACAGCTGCCTATTAAGTATTGTTAATATCTCTTATTTTGCCAGTGCGATATGGCGTAGTCTTAAACGAATTGGCGATAAGCTTTCGCAACTTTTAGCGGTAAAAAATCCTTGTCATGCGTAACAGCCCCGAATTACCTATAGATGCCATATTTCCCGCTTTTAGCGAGGCCATAGCTACCCATCAACAAATTATTGTCCATGCGCCGCCAGGTGCGGGCAAAAGCACGCGGCTGCCATTGTGGTTGCTTGATAGGCCATTACTCTCAGGTAGTGAGTTGTCTGGCGGTGAATTGCCTGCAGCGAAGATTTATTTAATCCAGCCGCGGCGCCTAGCGGCGGCCAATGTGGCAGGCTTCTTAGCGCGGCAACTTAATGATCCCCTAGGGCAAAGCATAGGGCTGCGTACCCGTTATCAAACCGTTACTGGGCCGAAAGTGCGCATAGAGGTGATGACCGAAGGGGTGTTTGTGCGGCTGTTACAAGCCGACCCGGAGCTGGTTGGCATCAAGTGCGTGATTTTTGATGAGTTTCACGAGCGCAGTTTAGCGCTAGATTTAGGTTTGGCGCTAAGCCTACAAAGCCAGCAAGTTTATAGAGATGATCTAACTATTATCGTGATGTCAGCGACACTGGCCGCTGATCAGCTCTGTGCCGCTTTACCTGATGCGGTGCTGCTTAGCTCTGAGGGACGCTGTTATCCGGTTGCCACCCATTATCAGCCCTTGCAGCAAAGAGATGATCTTATCGTATCTATCAAGGCGTTGGTGCTGCGGCTGCTGCAAACCGAGCAGGCCAATATGCTGATTTTTTTGCCGGGTATGCAAGAAATACGCGCGCTGGAGTCACAGTTGCTGGCCAGCGCTTTACCCGACGCTTTGCGGGTTTATGCCTTGCATAGCGCTTTGCCCGAAAGCCAGCAGCGCGCGGCTATTGCGCCACCTAAGGTCGGCGAGTGCAAACTGGTATTGGCTACCAATGTTGCGGAAACCAGTATCACCATAGAGGGCATAACCGTGGTGATAGATTCGGGCTACGCCAAGGTGGCCAGCTTCGATAATCACAAGGGTATGTCGCGCTTGTTAACCCAACGTATATCCAAGGCCTCGGCCGAGCAGCGCTTGGGGCGGGCGGGGCGTACCGCCCCGGGTACTTGCTACCGTATGTGGTCTAAGGATAGCCATCACAGTCTTTATGATTACGACAGTCCGGCCATATTGCGGGAAGATTTGGCGCCTTTTATCTTAGAGCTGGCCTGCTGGGGAGAAAACAGTCTAGATGAGCTGCTGCTATTGGATAAACCCAGTGAGGCTGCCTTGCAGTCTGCTAGGCAGCTGCTGCAGCAATTGTCGGCGCTGGATGCGGCGGGGCAAGTGACGCGTCAGGGCGAGGCCATGGCCGCTACCGGCCTGCATCCGCGCTTGGCGGCTATGTGTTTACGGGCCGATGAATACCTAGGTGTAGCTGTGCTACTGGCCACCTTGCTTACCGAGCCACCGCTGGACAAACAGCTTAGGCAGGCGGATTTTGTCGCCGCAGCCAAGCGCTTTGTGCTCGCCGTCAGTGGCGGTAAGCATAAGCAGCCGGCAGCCCAGCGAGTGCTACACCAGGCCAAGCGTTTGTTGAAGCGGGTTAAGCCATCCGCGCAGCTAAATATTGCTACGCTCAATGTTGAAGCTTGTGCTGCGAGCTTATTGTTGCTGGCCTACCCCGATAGGGTGGCCAAGCAAAGAGCGCAAGGCTCGGATCGCTACTTATTGGCCAATGGTCACGAACTGAAGTTACATGCCGAAGATCATTTGGCAGGCAGCCCTTGGTTGCTAGTGTTAGATTACGGCTCTGCCGCTAGGGCAGGGCAGCTGCCCTATATACATACCGCCATAGCGGTAGCCAATAGCCATATACAGGCGCTAAGCCAGCAGCAGGGGCAGAAAAGCCTCAGCCTCAATTGGGATGAGACTGTACAGGCCTTTGTGGCCAGAGAGCGCTATAGCTTGGGTGCGATATGTTTGTCGGAACGGGTGATTCGCCCCGACCCGCAGCAGTTGGCCGCAGCGGTAGTGGCTTATGTGCGCAGCGAGGGCCTAGCGGTACTGGGCGATGCGGCATACCGGCCCTTGGCTGCTAGGGTACGCTGGCTTAATCAGCACAGCACTGAGCAGCTGCCCAATATTGATGAGCCGGAGCTGCTTAAGCGAATAGATGATTGGTTATTGCCCTATGTGGCCGGTGTTAAAACCAAGGCCAATTTAAAAAAGATTAAACTGGCGACGATTGTGCAATCCAGCTGGACTTGGCCGCAGCAGCAATTGCTGGCGCAATTTGCCCCCGAATCCCTGCAATTGCCTACGGGTAACCGCCATGCTATCGATTATCTGCGCGGTGCTAAGCCGCTGTTGTCGGTGCGTATGCAAGAGTGCTATGGCTGGCAACAAACGCCAACTCTGGGGGCGGGCGTGCCTGTGCTGATGGAGCTGCTATCACCAGCACGGCGGCCCTTACAGCTCACCGATGATTTAGCCGGCTTTTGGGCGGGCAGCTACCATGAAATAGCCAAAGAGATGCGCGGCCGTTACCCCCGGCATTTTTGGCCCGATGACCCGGCCAATGCGAGGGCGACTACTCGTACTAAAAAAAAGATGGATAAGTGATGGGCTCGTGGTTTGTTTTTTGTGGCCACGGCACGGCTTGCGTGTACGGGTTGGGTAGTTCATTAAAAAACGCTTAGTGTGTAACATGCAGGCATCATTGATATATAAGCAGTCAATAAGCAATCAATAAAACAAATGCGGACAAAGACAGTGGCAGGATTTTTTCAGGCGGTAATAGAAGGGTTTTATGGGCAGTCTTGGTCTTGGCAGGCGCGCTGTGATTACGCCAGATTTTTAGCGGCTAATGATTTCTCGGCGTATATTTATGCGCCTAAATCGGATACCTATTTGCGTGGGCAGTGGCGTCAGCCTTTCCCCTTGGAGCATTTTAAGCAGTTACAAAAATTGTCGGCCTGTTATCAGCGGGCAGGGGTTAAATGGGGTTTGGGTTTATCGCCTACCGGCTTGTTTCGCGACTACAATGCTGCTGATCAGGCTTTGCTTAAAACTAAGCTGGCAGCCATTAATGAATTGCAGCCGGATATTTTATGCATCTTGTTTGACGATATGCCTGGTGACTTTCCCGCTTTGGCGCAGCAGCAGCTCGCTATCGTTGCGGATATCATGTCCTACAGCCATGCCTCCCATTATATTGTGTGCCCCAGTTATTATTCTTTTGACCCGGTGTTGGAGGACATTTTCGGCGCCATGCCTAGTCAATACTTGCAGCAGTTAGGGCGGGGTCTGCCACCAGCAGTGGATGTGTTTTGGACGGGGGATAAGGTAATCAGCTCCTCTATTACCTCCGCTTCATTATCAAAGGTACAGCAGCTGCTTAATAGAAAACCCTTGCTTTGGGATAATGTGTTTGCCAATGACGGCAAAAAAACCGCTGATTTTTTACCCTTAATGCGTTTGCAGGGACGTGATAGCAGCTTGCAAAGAAGCAGTGCCGGAGTGGCGGTTAACCCCATGAATCAGCCGCATATTGCCAAACTAGCGTTGCGGGCTTATGACGCGGTGTTGCGTGACAACGACGGCGACTTACTCAAGCATTGTGATCATGCCGATTTGCGATGGTTGTTGCAGCGCGATCAGCTTTTATTTTCCCAGCAGGGCTTGGTGGCTATATCGCCAATACAGAGTCGTCATCTGCTGGCAGATTATGAGAGAATCCCGCATCCTATTGCGCAAGATATTAGCGCTTGGTTGTCGGGCGCATACCGTTTCGATCCGGCATGCTTAACAGGCTAATGGCCCGAGATAAATTACCTGTTATTAACAGTCCGCTATTTTATTACAGAGCTTATTATCGATTATGTTGTTTTCTGGTGATCCTACAAAAATTGTCGATGCGCAATTAGCTGCCTTTGCTTCTAGTGCTAACTCAGTAACGCGTTTTGCAGTGGCCTTTGAGTTAGAGCAGTATTGGCTGCCCGCCAAACCGCTTAAGCCGCTGTGGGCAATATATCAATTGGTGGCAGAGCCTGCAGGCGTCGATATTAGCTTTACCGTTACCGATAAAGAAAAGCCTTGGGGTGAGTTATTAGCTGCTATGCAGGGGTTTACCACTTTTTGCGATGTGCAAGGCTTAGCGTTATATAGCGCTAATCAGCCTTTGTGCTTACAAACGGTGGCCATAGCCAAGCCTTGGGGGCAGGAGATTTGGTATACCGGTGTAGAGCAGCGCGGGGTTGCCAGCGTGGAGGGGAGCAATCAACTAGCTGCGCCTTTGCCGTGGGTGATGGCCGCTTTGCCACAGTATTTGTGTGGTGAGCCTAATGGTGATCAGGCTAGGCCGCTAATCTTATTGAAAATTCTAGATCCTGCACCGCAGCCGGTTACCGGTGATTTGTATTTTGAGTTGCATGAAGAAAAGCGCGAAGTTTATGTGGTAACCGCCGTAGAAAAAACGGCCTGGCCCGATGGTGTTGGTACCATACGTTTTGGCTTTAACGCTGACAAACTGGCCGAATATAAAAATGAGAGCAGTTTTAAGCAGGCGTTTTCACAGGCGGTAAAAGCTTACGAGCAGGTGCGTAGGCAGCTGGATGCGCAGCCAAAGTTGAATACGGCAGATGGACTTTATACCCAAGAAAAAGAACTGCGTGCCGCCATGGAGAACTTTACCGAGTTTCTGCCGCTGCAGGTGGGTGATGTGGTAAAGGTGCCCTGTTTAACACCACACGCCTTGCAGCACGGTGTGCGCACGGTGGAGTTTCAAACGCCAGTCTACGAGCGCCTAATAGTCTCTTTTGCACAAAAAGTACTGACACAAGATCACTGGGATACCGATAAGGCAATAGAGTTGATGTCATTGCAGGCTGATCTCAATAATGATTTTGAGCAGCTGGCGGCTAGTGATGAATCGGCTGTAGGGGTGAAAATAGAGCGCATAGTAGACTTTGCCGATTTTGAGGTGAGGCGTTATAGCCTGCCGGCAGGTCAGCAAATCCAACTGCAAGCGGCTGATGATTACGCCTTATTAATGGCGATTAAAGGCGAGGTGCGGGTTAACGAACAGATTTTGAATGCCGAGCAGGCGGTCTTTTTACCCAAGGCTTGGGCTGGGGCGTTGATTGAAAATGCTAGTGCGGCTGAAATGTGTTTTTTAATTGCCCACCCTAAGGCGCTTTTTTAGCCGTTTGGGCTAAAAAGCAGCCAGTAATGCAATTAATATATAAAATCTTCATAACTATGGTTGAACACGGCCATGGCTTTTGTCATAATCGCAGCCCCTGTGATCGAGCACACTTCGATAAAAAGTTGATTTAGTAGTGTATTCAATCGCTTATCAACTTTTTTTAAAGTCGATTAAAGGTTTAGCTGTTTAGCAGCGAGTTGGTATTATTGAGGCCAACTAGAGCGGACGTGGTGGAATTGGTAGACACGCTGGATTTAGGTTCCAGTGCCGCAAGGTGTGAGAGTTCGAGTCTCTCCGTCCGCACCATTATTCATAGATATAGATGTGCAAATTTATCGATGTGTTGTCAGTGCTACACTAGCATCAGTCGACACACATCTGAGCAGCAGCTCAATCGGCAGAGGAATTCCCATGCAAGTTTCGATTCAAACGACTTCAGGCTTAGAACGTCGTTTAACTATTGGTGTGCCCGCAGATCGCATAGATAGCGAAGTAAACACCCGTCTACAAAAAGCGGCTGGTACTGTGCGTATCGACGGTTTTCGCAAGGGCAAAGTGCCTATGCGCGTATTGAAACAGCGCTTTGGTGCAGGCGTACGCCAGGAAGTCCTAGGCGAAGTCATGAATCAAACCTTCAGCGAAGCGGTAGTGCAAGAAAAACTAAAGCCCGCCGGCATGCCTGAGATTGAAACCAAGACGGCCGAAGAAGGCAAAGATTTAGAGTACGTTGCTACTTTTGAAGTGTTTCCTGAGATAGAGCTTAAATCCTTTGCCAGCATAGAAGTTGAAAAGCTGAGTGCTAAAGTTGAAGACGCTGACGTAGCAAAAATGGTTAGTACTTTACGCGAGCAGCAGGGCGAATTTGCTGTTGTTGAGCGTGCCGCCGTTGATGGCGACAAAGTGAATATTGATTATGCTGGCACCAAAGAGGGTGTAGCCTTCGAGGGTGGTAGTGCAGAAGCTGCTGATCTAACGTTGGGTTCTAACCAAATGATCCCCGGTTTTGAAGCGGGCATAGTTGGCATGAAAGCCGGTGAAGAAAAAGTATTAGCGTTGGCTTTTCCTGATGAGTACCACTCAGAGGAGCTTAAAGGTGCTGCGGTAGAATTTAAAGTAACGCTAAACAGCGTTAGCGAGAAAGCTCCTGCAGAGCTTAATGACGAGTTTTTTGCTAAGTTTGGTGTAAGCGAAGGCGGTGAAGAGAAGTTTTTAACCGATGTACGCGAAAACATGGAGCGCGAGCTAGAAAACGCGGCCAAGTCTAAAACCAAAAATCAGGTAATGGATGCTTTGCTAGACTTGCACGCTGAGTTGCAAGTACCTAAAGCTTTGGCTAAAGAAGAAATTAAAGTGTTGCGCAAGCAAATGGTGCAACAGTTTGGCGGTGGTGCGGAAAATCTAGATTTAGATTCGTTACTGCCTGATGATATGTTCCAAGAGCAAGCCGAGCGTAGAGTGAAGTTAGGTTTGATTCTTAACGAGCTTATCTCATCGAAAGAAATTAAAGCCGATGCTGCCAAGGTTAAAGAGACCATTGAAGGCTTTGCATCGACTTACGAAGATCCACAAGAAGTTATCAATTATTACTATGGCAATCCGCAGCAGCTGCAGCAGGTAGAGTCCATGGTAGTGGAAGATATGGTGGTAGAGCACATATTGTCAGAGTCGAAAGTGACTGAGAAAGAAAGCACTTATGACGAGGTGCTGGCGCCAGCAGCGCCGCCGGAGCCTGAGGAAGGCGAGGCCGAGTAAGTCCACCTCATCATGCTCTATCGTTCAAGCGACTACACTTTTTAAGTTAGTCGCTTGATTTTTATAGGCTTTCCCATAACCTTAGGGCACGGCTTTATAAAACCCACTTAAAGTAATAACAAACTTTAACGATAACAAGAGAACACTATGTCCACATACGGTCACAACGCGATGAATGAACAGCAGATCACTAACTTGGGTTTAGTGCCCATGGTTGTTGAGCAAACGGCCAGAGGCGAGCGCTCTTACGATATCTATTCGCGTCTGCTTAAGGAGCGCGTTATTTTTATTGTTGGCCCTATTGAAGACCATATG
The DNA here is from genome assembly GCF_000373485.1 of Dasania marina DSM 21967. NCBI lineage: Bacteria > Pseudomonadati > Pseudomonadota > Gammaproteobacteria > Cellvibrionales > Spongiibacteraceae > Dasania > Dasania marina. The sequence continues at coordinate 488,259 of NZ_KB891585.1, read as the reverse complement.
GCTAATTTGGTGGTGGCTCAGTTGTTATTCTTAGAGTCAGAAAACCCCGATAAAGATATACATGTCTATATTAACTCTCCAGGTGGTTCGGTAACTGCTGGCTTGTCTATCTACGACACCATGAAGTTTATTAAGCCCGACGTTAGCACCATGTGCATAGGCCAAGCGGCCAGTATGGGCGCTTTCCTGCTCAGCGGCGGCGCTAAGGGTAAGCGCTATATCTTACCGAATGCGCGTACTATGATTCATCAGCCCAGCGGCGGCGCGCAAGGTCAAGCCACCGATATTGATATACAGGCTAAAGAGATTTTAATCATACGCGAGCGCTTGAATCACCTGATGGCGGAGCATACCGGTCAGGAGTTTGAAAAAATTGCCCGTGACACCGAGCGCGATAACTTTATGAATGCTGAGGCATCTAGGGATTATGGCTTGGTTGATGAAGTATTGAGCGGTCGCCAGATGCCTGCCGACAAATAAGGTTACATGCTAAGCGCTAATAGGTGGATTTGCCCTTAGCGCTTGCAAAAAGAGCTAAAAAAACGCATCTTAGTCGCCAAGACCGGCTAAAATAATGCTTAAAACCCTAGGTTTAGGGTAGCAACGGGGCTCAAGAGGTATTTTTGATAATGAGTGATGATACAAAAGACAACGGCGAAGACGGCGGTAAGCTGCTTTATTGCTCTTTTTGTGGCAAAAGCCAGCACGAGGTTCGCAAGCTCATTGCAGGTCCTTCTGTATTTATATGTGATGAATGTGTAGACCTCTGTAACGATATTATTCGCGAGGAGGTACAGGATGCAGGCTCTGATACGCCACAAGAGAAGCTGCCTACGCCCCACGAAATTAAAGCCATACTCGACGAATATGTAATAGGCCAAAACCAGGCTAAAAAGGTGCTGTCGGTAGCGGTATATAACCACTATAAACGCCTGCGCTATGCCGATGGTAAAAAAGAAGCGGTAGAGCTAGGTAAGAGTAATATTCTTTTAGTCGGTCCTACCGGTAGTGGTAAGACGCTATTGGCCGAAACCTTAGCGCGTTTACTCGATGTGCCGTTTACTATTGCTGATGCCACCACCTTAACCGAAGCGGGTTATGTGGGTGAGGATGTAGAAAATATCATCCAAAAGCTATTACAGAAATGTGATTACGACGTCGATAAAGCACAAATGGGCATAGTCTACATCGATGAAATCGACAAGGTTTCTCGCAAGTCTGATAACCCCTCCATTACCCGCGACGTGTCCGGTGAAGGTGTGCAGCAAGCCCTGCTCAAGTTGATAGAGGGCACGGTTGCCTCGGTACCCCCTCAGGGTGGCCGCAAGCATCCGCAGCAAGAGTTTTTGCAGGTTGATACCTCTAATATCTTATTTATCTGTGGCGGCGCTTTTTCCGGCTTGGATAAAGTGATACGTAACCGCTCCGAAAAAGGCGGTATAGGCTTCTCTGCTGAGGTGAAGAGCAAAGACGATAACAAGAACTTTGGTGAGGTGCTTAGCGATTTAGAGCCTGAAGATCTGGTGCGCTATGGCTTAATCCCTGAGTTTGTCGGTCGTTTACCGGTTATCGCTACCTTAGAAGAGCTGGATGTAGAAGCGTTGATTTCTATACTCACCGAGCCTAAAAACGCCTTAACCAAACAATATAGCCGCTTGTTTGAGATGGAAGGTGTAGAGATAGATTTTAGAGCCGACGCTTTGCGCGCTGTTGCCGAAAGAGGCATGGAGCGTAAAACAGGTGCTAGGGGCTTACGCTCTATTCTGGAGTCGGTACTGCTAGATAGCATGTACGATATTCCTTCAGCCGATACAGTGTCGAAAGTGGTCATTGATGAGTCAGTGATTAGAGGCGACTCTAAGCCCTTGCTGGTTTACAAAACCGAGGCCTTAAAAGCGGCGCCTGAAGACTAATCTACAGCTAATCGTTGATTAAAAGGGCCGTATAGGCCCTTTTTTTATGTATGGGCTTATGCCCAAAGCTGATTTCTTTTACTATGACTTGTAATCTATTGTTATAGCCCCCATATGTATAGGACATGGGGGAGTTGCTCTGTAGCTGCTACCCTATGTTTTATATTAATGGCCTCAATTAGCGGTGCCAGCACCGAAAAGGTATTTAAATGAGTGAAGATAAGCCGGCAACTGTCTATCCCCTGTTACCCCTTCGTGACGTTGTTGTTTACCCACACATGGTCGTGCCGCTGTTTGTAGGTCGCGAAAAGTCTATTCAAGCGCTAGAGGAGGCAATGGCTAATGATAAACAAATCATACTTGTCGCTCAAAAAAACGCCTCTGTAGACGAGCCTGAAGCAGAAGATATTTACAGCATAGGTACACTTTCAACTATCTTACAGCTACTGAAATTACCTGATGGCACCGTCAAGGTATTAGTCGAGGNCGGCCAGCGCACGCTAATCGAGACAGTCAGTGCTGAGCAGGGCTTTTTTACCGCCAGTATGCAGCCGCAGTTGCCGGAAAAAATCAAAGAAACTGAAGCTAATGCGTTGGTTAAAACCACCATGGATCAGTTTGATAAGTACGTTAACCTCAGTAAAAAAGTGCCTTCCGAAGTGCTGACCTCCTTGGCGGGCATAGATGACCCTGGTCGCTTAGCCGATACCATGGCGGCGCATATGTCACTGGAAGTCGAACAAAAGCAAGCCATATTAGAAATTGTCGATGTGCGCGAGCGCTTAGATCACCTTATGGGGTTGATGGAGGCCGAAGTTGATTTATTCCAGGTTGAAAAACGCATACGTGGTCGCGTTAAAAAACAAATGGAAAAAAGTCAGCGCGAATATTATTTGAATGAGCAAATGAAAGCCATTCAAAAAGAGTTGGGGGATATGGATGACGCCCCCAACGAAATGGAAGACTTAGAGCTTAAAATTAAAGAGTGCGGCATGAGCAAAGAGGCCGAAGAAAAGGCCTATTCTGAGCTCAATAAACTCAAAATGATGTCGCCGATGTCGGCGGAAGCCTCGGTAGTGCGCAGTTATTTGGATTGGATGATTAGCGTACCTTGGAAGAAACGCACCGTGGTTAAGCACGATTTAAAACGTGCTGAAAAAATATTGGCTAAGGATCACTACGGTCTAGAAGAGGTAAAAGAACGCATACTTGAGCATTTGGCGGTGCAAAAACGCGTCAAAAAACTTAAAGGCCCGGTGCTGTGTTTAGTGGGTCCTCCAGGTGTGGGTAAAACCTCATTGGGTGAGTCTATCGCCAGGTCCACCAATCGTAAGTTTGTGCGCATGGCCCTAGGTGGCGTGCGCGATGAGTCTGAGATACGCGGCCATCGTCGTACCTATATAGGCTCACTGCCGGGAAAAATCGTGCAAAAGCTGGCGAAAGTCGGCGTTAAAAATCCTTTATTTTTATTGGATGAAATTGACAAAATGGGTATGGATAACCGCGGCGATCCGGCCTCGGCCTTACTCGAAGTGTTAGATCCCGAGCAAAATTATAGCTTTAATGATCACTATTTAGAGGTAGATTACGATCTCTCCGATGTGATGTTTATCTGTACCGCTAACTCCATGAATATCCCTGGCCCGCTGTTAGACCGTATGGAAGTGATACGTATACCGGGCTACACCGAAGACGAAAAGGTCAATATAGCCGAGCGCTACCTCAAGCCCAAACAAATGAAAAATAATGGTTTGAAAGATACTGAGCTGGATATAACCATGCCAGCATTAAGAGATTTAGTGCGCTATTACACTCGTGAAGCAGGGGTGCGGGGGCTGGAGCGCGAAATCGCTAAGCTCTGTCGTAAGGTGGTTAAGGCCTACGCACTTAATGAGCAAAAACCGCCATTAACCATAGGGCCAGACGAGCTAGAGCAATACAGCGGTGTGCGCAAATTCAGCTACGGCAAGGCCGAAGAGGCCAATCAAGTAGGCCAGGTTACCGGTTTGGCATGGACTTCTGTGGGCGGTGAATTGCTCACTATAGAAGCGGCTTCAGTGCTAGGTAAGGGCCGTCAGGTTAAAACGGGCTCGCTGGGTGATGTGATGCAGGAGTCTATACAGGCAGCTATGACAGTAGTGCGCAGTCGCTCGCAATCGCTAGGTATTACCGCCGAGTATCACGACACCCACGATATACATATTCATGTACCTGAAGGTGCTACGCCTAAAGATGGTCCCAGCGCAGGTGTAGGTATGTGTACGGCGTTGGTATCGGTGATAACCGGTATAGCGGTTAAGTCTTCCGTAGCGATGACTGGCGAGATCACCTTGCGCGGGCAAGTTTTACCCATCGGTGGCTTAAAAGAAAAGCTGTTAGCGGCTCACCGTGGCGGCATTAAAACGGTTATTATTCCCGATGAAAATAGCCGTGATTTAAAGGAAATACCTGATAATATCAAAGCGGATCTCGATATTAAGCCGGTAAAATGGATAGATGAGGTCTTGGATATCGCTTTAGAGCGCGCGCCGGTGGCCTTAACAGATGATCAATATATGAGCAAAAAATTTGCTGCGGATGCATCTAGTGATGAAAAAAACGGCAATAAAGAAAAAAATCGCCCAAAGGCGCATTAAACCTGAGATGTAGCCTTGACGTGGGTATCAGGCAATTGGTATAAATTGCCCCCTTGCTAAGGCAATCAACGATATTTCAGACATAATAATCGGAATAGACAAAGAATACTAAGAAGGGGTATAAGTGTGAATAAATCAGAATTAATAGAAGCCATCGCAGCGTCAGCTGATCTTCCTAAAGCTGCTGCAGGTCGCGCCTTAGATGCAACAGTAGAAGCTATTACTAATGCTTTGAAAGAAGAAGACCAAGTAGTACTGGTAGGTTTTGGTACTTTCTCTGTTAAAGATCGTGCTGCACGTACGGGCCGCAATCCACAAACAGGTGAGCCTATCCAAATTAAAGCGGCTAAAATACCAGGCTTTAAAGCGGGTAAAGCTCTTAAGGACGCCGTCAATTAATTAACAGCCCTGTCGTTAAAGCATGCGTGCTATAGCAATGGCAGTAATTGTTGGTTAAACAATATGGAAAGCGCATCACCATGGTGCGCTTTTTTTATTTAACGCAGATTAATATGGAATAGTGTTACATGCTTCAGAATATTCGTGATAACTCACAGGGCATTGTTGCCAAAATAATAGTGAGCCTGATCGTGGTCATTTTTGCAGCGGCAGGCGTAGAGAGCTTGCTGGGTAATAGCGGCAGTAATGCTGCAGCAGAGATCAACGGTGAAGAGCTATCCGTAATAGAGCTGGAGCAGGCCGTACGTGTGCAACAAAGACGCCTATTGGAGTCTATGGGTGAAAATGCCGACCCTAGCATGCTTAACGATGAACTTATTAAGCAGTCGGCGATGGAGCAGTTAATTCAACAAAAACTGTTGCTACAAAAAGCCGCTGAACTGGGTATCACGGCAGCACCTGCCGCAATAGATCAACTAATCGTCAATATGCCGCAGTTTCAGCAAGACGGTAAATTCTCTCCGCAACTCTATGAAAATGTGTTACGCAGCAATGGCTATAGCATGAGTTATTTTAAACAGCTATTGCGTAATGATGTCATTATTCGCCAACTGTCCAGCGGCATAGCCGGCTCAGACTTTGTGACTCAGCAAGCGTTAAATTACACCGCTAGCATCGTGGGCCAAAAGCGTAGCTTTGACTATATAACCCTCGCTATCAGCGAGCAGCTTTCTGCCGTTGAGCTTAGCGACGAAGAATTAAACAGCTATTACCAAGACAATATCCAACGTTACCAGCGCGAACCCAAGCTTAAGTTGGCTTATGTAGAAGTGAAACAAAGCGACTTTGTGCAGCCGGTAGAGGAAGCGCAGATCAAAACCGCCTACGAGTTGGAAATGGCCGACTTTAATGGTTCTGAAGAGCGCAAAGCGTCGCATATCTTATTAGAGATTAACGAGCAGCGTAATGAAGCTGATACTAAAGCTCTAGCAGTTGAGCTAAAAGCTAAAATTGCAGCCGGCGAAGACTTTGCTAGCATTGCCGAGCAACACTCTGAAGATACCGGTTCAGCCTTTGTCGGCGGCGACCTCGGTTATAGCAGTGGTGGCGCATTCCCCGCAGCCTTTGAACAGGTGCTGTTTAGCGCCGAGCAGGGGGTAGTATCTGAGCCTGTGGTAACAGAGGCGGGTGTACACTTAATACTGGTTACCGATATTAAAACCGTTGAGCAACCCAGCTACGATGATCGCAAGCTTGCGATTAAACAGCGCTTAGCATTAGAACAATCTGAATCCGAGTTCGTTAACCGGGTGGAGCAGTTACGTGATTTAGTCTTTAACTCCGCTGATCTGAAAGGCCCGGCCAAAGATCTTGATCTTACGGTGCAGCAGTCTGATTGGCTGGGGCGCAGCGATAAGGCTGGTGTACTCAGTAAGCCACGCGTCATTAAAGCCGCCTTTAGCGATGAAGTGTTAAAAGAAGGCAATAACAGTGCGGTGCTTGAGTTAGCCGCCGACCACTATATCGTGGTGCGGGTATTGGAGCACAAGCCCGCAGAGGCCAAGCCGTTTGCCGAGGTTAGCGAGCAAATTGCCCTCAATCTTAAAAAAGCCAAGGCCGCCGAACGCCTCAAAGTGGAGGCCGAACAATTATTGGTTGCGCTACGTAGCGGCGAAAGCAGTTTTGCCGATTTACAGGCTGGTAATAAATATACCGTTAATGCTGAGCAGGACGTGAGCCGTATTACTAGCAAGGCCAGCCGTGAGCTGAGCACTGCAATATTTGCCATGGTCAAGCCCAAACCTGCCACCACGGTCACCCATGCCATTCATAGTTTACGTAATGGCGATGTGGTGATTGCTGGTTTAACGAAAGTTGTTGAAGGCAACATCAGCGATTTAAGTGTAGGCGAACAGCAGGCTATTGAAGCCCAGTTATACAGCGCTAGTAGTACCCAAAGCCTAGAAGCTTACCAGCAGGCTATCAAAGCTAGCGCCGACATTACGATACTGTAATGGCACCGTTTTTTTGTAATCTAGGAGTACATCGTGCATAAAATATTAACCCTAAACCAAATTTCAGTAGTAGGTTTGGAAAGACTACCCCGCGAGCACTATGAAATTGCCAGTGAGTTCACTCATCCTGAAGCGATTTTATTACGCAGCCACAAACTTCAGTCCCAAGACATTGCTGAATCAGTATTGGGCATTGCCAGAGCTGGTGCCGGTGTTAACAACATTCCCGTTGACGCCTGTACTGAACGTGGTATTCCTGTATTCAACACCCCTGGTGCCAACGCTAACGCGGTTAAAGAATTAATTATTGCTGCTCTCTGCTTGGGTTCTCGTGGAATTTTACAGGGTGTGCAGTACGTAGACACGCTAAAGGATATGACGGATAAGGCTGAAATGAACGCCTTGTTGGAAAAAGAGAAAAAGAATTATAAAGGTAACGAATTAGCCGGTAAAACCCTGGGTGTTGTGGGTCTAGGCGCGATAGGTTCGATGGTTGCTGATGCAGCTTTAGAGCTGGGCATGAGGGTTAAAGGTTATGACCCTGCATTGTCGGTAGCGTCAGCTTGGCGCTTACCTAGCAGTGTTGAGCGTATAGAAAACCTCAACAGCCTGTTTTCAAAGTGTGACTATATTACCCTGCATTTACCGGTATTAGACGCTACTCGCGGTTTAATTAACCGTGAGCTATTGGCCAGCTGTAAAAAAGACCTGCGTTTATTAAACTTTGCTCGTGCTGAGATTGTTGATACAGCCGCGGTTATCAGTGCATTAAACGATGGTGATTTAGGCCAGTATATTGCCGACTTCCCCGAGCCCGGCTTGATTGGTGTGCCCAATACGATCTTAACGCCACACATAGGCGCATCGACTGATGAAGCAGAAGATAACTGTGCGGTAATGGCAGCAGATCAAATTAAAGACTTTATCGAAAACGGTAATATTAAAAATTCCGTTAACTTTCCCAGCATTGCTATGGAAAGAGCGGACTCCCCGCGTTTGGCTATTGCCAACCGCAACGTTCCCAAGATGCTAGGTACTATCCTCAGCCTATTGGCGGATGAGGATATTAACGTGGTGGATATGATTAATAAGAGTCGAGACGATATAGCCTACAACTTAATTGATGTGGCGCAGGTGCCTAGCGACGAGGTGCTGAAAAAAATCTTAGACGTCGAAGGCGTCATCACCGTCCGCGTTTTAAAGTAAGTTAAAACAGCCTTCCTTGTGAAGGCTTTTTTTTAGCCTAAAATTGCTGTAAAACCGTAGCCATAAAAATAGAGTGAAGGATAAACCTATGAATAGCTGTAAAGTGGCTGGGGCTGCCGTGTTGGCATTACTACTCACAGCTTGCGAGCCCGCCTATATTATTGATGGGGCTCAGCATTACTCTCGCCAATTGGGCATAGTTAATGACTATAATATTAGCCGCTGGCACAGCTATGTTTATGCCCGCGAAAGCAGTTTCGTCATTGCTGGGCTAGTGGCTGATAAAAACATACAGCAACCTTTATTGCAGGTGTCAGAGCAGGCCTTTGCGGTGTATTTTGCCCGAGCAGTGTCGGTGAATACCAACACATTTGCGGCAGCGTTACAGCAGGCCAAATCGCAGCGGGCCAGTTTTTTGGCAGTGTTTACGCTAAGTTCGTTACAGCAATTTCAAAATCTGGATGGCAGTTACGAAGCCGGCTATCAACAGGCCGATGTATTAATTACCCTTTATGATGTCAACTCGGCAAAAGTGGTGGATAAGGTGAGCCTAAAGGCCAGTAAATCGTTGTTGTCATTTGCCGGTGAAAATATCACAACACTGCTGCATAAACCTATGTTGGCCGTAGCTGCGGAGCTTAGTGGTGGCCAGTAAATCATTAGCCAGTATAGAGGCTTACCTAAAAGACCAGCCTCAGCGCCCTCCTGTTGAACAGTGGCAGCCTACTTTGAGTGGCGATATTGATATCGTTATTAAAGAGGATGGATCATGGTGGCATGAAGGCGGCGAGATTAAGCGGCAACCCTTGCTGCGTTTGTTTGCCTCTATCTTAAGGCGCGAAGACGATGGCGAGTACTATCTGCTTACCCCCGTAGAAAAATGGCGTATTCGGGTTGAGGCTGAGGTTTTTCAGGCTATAGACTATCAAATACTGCAGGAGCAGGGCCAGCCAGCGTTTATTTTTACCCTCAATACCGGCGCCAAATACGTCTTATCAAAACAATACCCGTTGCAAGTCAGTAGCAACCCGCAGGGTGAACCTATACCTATATTGCTGGTAGACCGGGGGTTGAGTGCCAGAATATCGCGCAACTGCTACTACCATCTTATCGATGATGCGCAGTTGCAAAGTGAGGACGCTTATATAGAAAGTTGTGGAGAACGTTTTAGCTTAAGCGGCCAATAGTTTGGTGGTCCGTTATTACTGCTGCTGTTGAATAAAACAAACGCTGTTTAGCACAACAGCACAAGGCTTAAGAGCTGCGCCTAACCACGCCTACACTTAAACCCTCTATAGCAAAGTCTTGCTGCCTCAAATCTACCTCTATAGGTTGGTAGTCGGGGTTTTCGGGTAGTAGTTGTATTTGATATTTACTGCGTGTGGTTTTGTAGCGTTTAACGGTGACTTCATCATCGATGCGGGCAATCACAATCTCGCCATTATTGGCCTGCGCTGTGCGGTGTACGGCCAGTAAATCCCCTTCATATATGCCCACATCTATCATGCTGTCGCCGCGTACTCTTAAAAAATAATCGGCATGGGGGCTAAAGAACGAGCTGGGCATTTCGCAATAATCTTCTATGTGCTCAGTAGCCAGTATAGGGCTGCCAGCGGCAACTTGTCCCACGATGGGTATACCCTTGTTTTCGGGTAAGCGTATGCCTCTAGAGGCACCGGGGATAACTTCTATGGCACCTTTGCGGGCCAGCGCTTTTAAATGTTCTTCGGCGGCGTTGGCGGATTTAAAGCCCAGATCCTTGGCAATTTCGGCGCGGGTAGGTGGGTAGCCGGTTTCTTCTATATGGGTTTTTATTAGGGCTAATACTTCGGCCTGGCGTGCGGTTAATTTACTCATGTCCAATCCGTCTGTTTTTATGTACAGTGGCTGTGATTATATACAGCATTGTCGGCACTGCAAGCCTTTTTATTATTCCCTGGGCTGCTGATTAGTTAAATTGAACGACTGCAGTAGAAGGCTTTACATGTCGTCCAGCACACCATTCATAATATCGGTTTCTATGTAACTAACAGGGCTGGACCATTCTTCGGGGCGTATGGCGGCATCGGGATCTAGCGAGTCTTCATGACTTAGCTCATAAGCATTGCGCCAATCCTCAGGTTCCTCTACTTCCAATAGTTGTAATTCATGCCAGTTTTCAAGATCAAATTCGTTAATCTCGCCATCGATATGCTGTGTTTCTATGGTTTGACTTATATCGTCTACGGCAACGACCTCAAAAATACCGCCACCCTGTAATTCTTTATACCAATTGCCAACACTAGGCATAATATTTCTCATTGCTTTTATCCTCATTTCTTATGGCTACACACAAGTAATAACAGCTAAATTTTTACTGTCCAGTGTTATAAAAAGAGCAAAAATGCATCAACACAGCCGGTAATCAATTGCAATCAATAAAAAAACAGTGATGATTCAATGGCTTAGCTTTTGGTGTAGGTAAATGCGGTAAATGCCAGCTAGTTTTAATATGCTTATGGTATATAAATGCATAATTACTGGATAAAATTGTATAAATTACTTAGGCTGCCGTTTGTTTATAGGCACAGAAAAATGAAAAAGAGAGGGCAATGGCTATCAATTTCTTACAAGATTTACTTGATGTTTTTCAGTTAGAAGATTACCCCTGGCTGTGGGAAGTCTTTGCGGTGGTACTGCTAACCTTAATCGTCAGCTATTTTGTTCGCTTTTTATTTTCGCGCTTAGAGCGGCAGTTTAAAAAAACGGCTAATAAGTGGGATGATGCTATTTTTGCCGCCGGTCGTAGGCCCGCTTTTATTATGGTGTGGTTAATGGGCGCTAGCTTGGTACTGGATATTATACGAGCAAAGTCTGAGGCCTATATTTTTACGTTGATAGCGCCCACTAGAGAAGTGCTGTTCATTGCCATATTAACGTGGTTTTTAGTACGCTTGGTTAAGCGTATAGAGCAGCAATTAATTGCTGGCGACAGCGCTGAATCCTCGGTTGATGAGGCCACTGTTTTTGCTTTAGGTAAACTATTGCGTACGGCGGTGATTATTACCGCTAGTTTAATGATGCTGCAAACTTTGGGTTTTAGTATTTCCGGGGTGCTGGCCTTTGGCGGTGTCGGCGGCATAGCCATAGGCTTTGCGGCCAAGGATTTATTAGCTAACTTTTTCGGCGGCTTAATGGTGTATTTAGACCGGCCTTTTATTATTGGCGACTGGATACGTTCACCCGATAGATCTATAGAAGGTACGGTGGAGGACATAGGTTGGCGGCAAACCCGTATACGCACCTTTGATTCGCGGCCACTGTATGTGCCCAATAGCACCTTTGCTCAAATCACGGTAGAAAACCCTTCGCGCATGCTAAATCGGCGTATCTATGAAACCATAGGTTTACGCTATGATGATGCTGATAAGGTCGGCACCATCGTTGAGGAGGTCAAAGCCTATTTGTTGGCCAATGAGGATATCGACACTGATAAAACCCTGATGGTTAACTTCAATGCTTTTGCGGCATCGTCTTTGGAATTCTTTATTTACACGTTCACCAAAACCACCAACTGGGTTGAGTACCACAAAATCAAACAGCAGGTGTTATTGGAGGTGTTAGCGATTATCGCTAAGCACGATGCTGATATTGCCTACCCAACCACTACCCTTAAAGTTGGCCCTCTGCAGTTAGAGCAGCAAGCTGCTTTAACGGCAAGCCAATCCGAATAAGGCGGCCCATGACTAAGCAGCGCATAGTTGCCATTATCGGTGGCACCGGCTTACAAGAGTTTACCGGTGATGGTGTAGCGAGCGGCACTGTGGGGGGCAGGGTGACGCCTTATGGCGAAACTTCTAGCGAGATAGTGCGCAGCCAGTTATCAGATCTAAGCTGCGTGTTTTTGGCGCGCCACGGCAATCCGCACACCATCGCCCCCCATAAAGTGAATTACCGGGCCAATATCTGGGCGCTTAAGCAACTAGGGGTTAGCGACATTATTGCCGTTAATGCGGTGGGCGGGATTAACCCGGCTATGCCTGCGGCCAGTTTGGTGCTACCCGATCAACTGATTGATTACAGCCATAGCCGCGAGCAGAGTTTTTTTGATGGCGAGAGTAATCCTCTGCAGCATATAGATTTTACTCACCCTTTTAGTGCAAGCTTGCGCAGCCAGTTGCTAGCTGCCGCTAAGGCCGTAAACCTCCCCGTACACGATGCCGGAGTCTACGGCGTAACACAGGGTCCGCGTTTAGAAACCGCCGCTGAAATCAAGCGTATGGCGCAGGATGGTTGCGATGTAGTGGGTATGACGGCGATGCCTGAAGCGGCACTGGCTAGAGAGTTCGCGATAAATTATGCCAGCCTGTGTTTGGTGGTTAACCCGGCGGCGGGCTGTAGCGAGCAGCTGATTACCATGGACGATATCCACAAGGTGATAGCGCAGGGTATGGGGCAGGTTAGAGGGCTATTGAGCCAAGCACTGCCTGTTATTATTAGCGATCCACTGAATTAGCATCAACCTAGTTAGTGTCAGCGCCCTCGACGTTGGCTTGGTAGGGCGTTATACGTATCAACACACCCATTAAGGGGTGATCTATATAGTGCAGCTCGTCGCTGCGCATGCGTCTATGCTGGCGCATCACAATGGTTTTTTCTACCCGATAGTGGTTGTCTTGCAAATAAGCTAGCTGCTGCGCCAAAAACTGATTAGCACCTTGTAAGGGGTCGGTGGCTGGGGCTTGTTCTATTGCTGCAGGCAAGCCATTGTCTTCCGTCATCAATGAGGGTGGGGCGATAGGTAGCTGCGAGGCGTCACGCTCATCTAGGCTTTGGGGTATGGGCGGTAGTAGCGGCCAATTAGGTTGTTCGTCACCCACGTTACTAATAAACCGGTTTAGCCATAAATCGGTGTGTATGTGCAGGTAGCGCTCCACGCTAATCTTAATACTGCCTTCTAATTCAAAATGATTATCAAAGGCTGCGCCACCGGTAATGACTATGCTCAGGGATTCGTCGCGTTCATCAATGGTTTGGCGCCAGGCTTGATGAAACAGCGGCCTAAACGCATATTCGCCGTTAACATTGCGGGCGACTTCGGTGAGTTGGTGTTGCTCTGTTGGCAGCGTGACAAAGGCTTTTAACGGTGTGATAGATGGCTGGGCTTGATCAGCCGATGCTGCAGTTTGTAGGCCGGTTAATGACGGTAGCGGCGATTCGGTTGTTATAGCGCTAATCGGCGGTTGTAGGTTAATAATAGCGGCGGGGTATTTTAATCCCAACTCCTCTGGCCACTGCTCACCTAAGGCGGCATCAGGGTTGTTATTGGCAAATACCAGCATTTCCACTTGGTACCATTGTTGGGGTTGGGGCTGCGGGCTGTCGCCTTCGGCAACAGCTACGTGGGCATATAAGCTGAAGGCAGCAAACAATGGGGCGATACGGCGGTAGATCATAAAGTCTGGTTACACTTATTTTTGAGGTTTATCACTCTACCGCCATCAAGCAATTAATCAAGCGGCTTGACGTGGTAAGCGGCGTTTAAGCTGCTTTCGGGCTGAGTAATGTGAGCAAGTCTTCAACAAATTGAAAGCGCAATTCGCGATCGGCTAAGTCATCGTCAAAACGCAGGGTGGTGGCACCGGCCAGTTTGAAGGTGGTGGGCTGGCTTTGTACCAACTGCACTAGCTTGATGGGGTCTACCTGAGTGTGTTCACAAAACTCAATTTTGCCGCCGCTGCTATGAGCCTCAACTTTGGCTATGCCTAAATGATGGGCGCGCAGTTTTAAACTACTGGCTCTAAATAGGCTTTTAGCGGGATCGGGCAATAGGCCAAATCTATCAATCATTTCTACCTGTAATTCACGCAGGGCGTCATCAGTTTCGGCGCTAGCTATGCGTTTGTACAGCGTTAGGCGGGTGTGTACATCGGGTAGATAATCATCCGGGATTAAAGCAGGCAAGCGCAGGTTAATTTCGGCACCGTGCTCTATGGGGTTTTCCAAATCGATTTGCTTACCGGCTTTTAAGGCTTTCACGGCGCGTTCCAGCATCTCCATGTATAGGGTAAAACCTATGCTGTGTATTTGCCCGCTTTGGTCATCGCCCAACAACTCGCCCGCACCGCGTATTTCTAAATCGTGGGTGGCCAGCATAAAACCAGCACCTAAATCTTCCGCCAGACTTATGGCCTCTAGACGCTTTTTGGCATCGTTGGTCATGTTTTTGCTGCCGGGTGTTAGCAAGTAGGCATAGGCTTGGTGATGCGAGCGGCCAACGCGGCCACGCAGCTGATGCAATTGCGCCAAGCCAAATTTGTCGGCGCGGTCGATAATAATAGTATTGGCCGAGGGTATGTCTATACCAGTTTCTATAATGGTGGTGCACAGCAATACGTTATAGCGCTTGTGATAAAAGTCAGACATCACTTGCTCTAACTGGCGCTCGTGCATTTGGCCGTGGCCTATACCTATGCGCAGCTCGGGTGCTAGCTCTTGCAGTTCGCGGGCGACGCGGTCTATATCTTTAACTTCGTTGTGTAAGTAATAGACTTGTCCGCCCCGTAAAATTTCCCGCAGTAGTGCTTCTTTAATCATGCCCTTGTCGCGTTCACGCACAAAGGTTTTTACCGACAAGCGGCGCGCCGGTGGCGTGGCGATAATGGATAGGTCGCGCATGCCCGACATGGCCATATTTAAGGTGCGCGGTATAGGCGTTGCCGTTAGGGTTAAAATATCTACTTCTGAACGCAGCGATTTTAATTTTTCTTTTTGACGCACCCCAAAGCGATGTTCTTCATCAATAATCACCAGGCCTAAATCATGGTATTTCACATCATCGTTGAGCAGCTTATGGGTGCCTATTAAAATATCGACTTTGCCCGCCGCGGTGTCGGCAATAATTTGGCTTTGTTCTTTGGCGGTTTTAAAGCGTGAGATGACTTCTATGTTAACTGGCCAATCGGCAAACCTATCTTTAAAGGATTGATGATGCTGCTGTGCTAACAAGGTGGTGGGTACTAATACCGCCACTTGTTTATTGTTGTGGGCGGCAACAAAGGCGGCGCGCATGGCTACCTCGGTTTTGCCAAAGCCGACATCGCCGCACACCAATCTATCGGTAGCGGTTTTGGCCTGCATATCGGCAATAACCGCTTCTATAGCGCTTTGCTGATCGGGGGTTTCCTCAAAGGGGAAGGCAGCAGCAAACTGTTGGTAATCTTCTTCGGGGTGATTAAAGGATTGCCCAGGTCTAGCGGCACGGCGCGCATAAATATCTAAGAGTTCGGCGGCAACATCGCGAATTTTTTCGGCGGCTTTGCGTTTGGCTTTTGACCATTGATCGCTACCTAAGCGGTGCAGGGGAGCCATGTCTTGATCGGCACCGGTGTAGCGGCTGATTAAATCTAAAGACGATACCGGCACATAGAGCTTGGCGCCGTCGGCATATTCCAAAGTGATAAATTCTTCATTAACGCCACCGGCGGCGATGGTTTGCAGGCCGTGGTAGCGGCCTACGCCGTGATCCAAATGTACTACCGGGGCACCGATAGTCAGCTCGGTTAAATCCTTGACGATATTTTCGCTGCTGCCGGTGCTCTTACGGCGGCGGCGTTTTTGCATCACCTGCTGGCCGAATAACTGCGCTTCGGCAATAACAATGACTTGCTTACCCTGCCCATCGCTAAGCCGCAGGCCGGCTTCGATATTGCCTACGGTAATGGCTAGGTTCTGATCGCCAGCCATAAACGCCGCCCAATTTTTACAGCTGTCGGGGCGTATTTTATGCTTGCCTAACAGCTCTAATAAGGTTTCGCGGCGGCCGGCGCTTTCGGCGCAAAATAAAATGCGGTTACCGCTGTCAGCTACTAAGTCTTGCACGGCCGCCATGGGGCGAGTGGCTTTGTTGTCTATGGCTAAAAACGGTGGCGGCGCGATAGCAAAATTCACGCTGCCCACTTGCTCCTCTATGGCGTCGCGAAATAGCACGATGCGCTGCTGGCCTTTTAAGGCTGAGAATAATTCTTCGGTGGGGATAAAGACTTTATTGGGAGCGAGTAACGGCCGCTGCGGATCTATATTCATGTCTTCGTAGCGTGTGTGTAGGTCGCGCCAAAAATGCTCGGCAGCGCGATCTAGGCCATCGAAACTAAAAAACAGGCTGTCGTTAGGTAGGTAGTCAAACAGGGTGCTGCAGTGGTCAAAAAACAGCGGTAGGTAGTACTCTATACCGGCGGGGGCTATGCCCTGGCTGACGTCTTGGTAAATGGGGCAGCGGCTGTGATCTACATCAAACGCTTGATGCCAATGGTTTCTAAAATTGGCTATGCCGTCTTTATCTAGGGGGAACTCTTTACCCGGCAGCAGGTTTATCTCTTGTACTTGTTTAACCGTGCGCTGGGTTTCGGGGTCGAAGGTGCGCAGGGTGTCTATCTCATCCCCTAGCAAGTCGATGCGGTAGGGCAGTTTGCTGCCCATGGGGTAGATATCCATAATCGCGCCGCGCAGGGCAAACTCACCGTGCTCGTACACGGTATCGACGCAGCGGTAGCCACTGGCCTCAAATTTAATACGCATGGTGGCAATATCGAAGGTTTCGCCCAGCTGTATTTGTAGGGTGTGGGCATCCAAATAGCTTTGTGGCAGTAACCGGTGCATCAGCGTGCTAATAGGCACGATTAACAGGCCCTTGTGCATATTTTTGAGCTTATGCAGCGTGGTGAGCCGCTCGGAGATAATGTCTTCGTGGGGGGAAAAGCTGTCGTAGGGCAGAGTTTCCCAGTCGGGTAGGTGTAATACCTCTAGGCCATCACGATAAAAGCGCAGCTCTTGCTCCAGCTGAAAGGCGCTGGCGGTGTCGTTGGTAATCAGTACCGTTAAGCTGTCGCCCTGTTGCGCGGCGTTAACCACTGCCAGGCTGCTGGCACTGCCGGATAAATTGCCCCAACGCAGCCTATCGCCGTGCTTAGAGTGGGTAATGGGGGCAAAAATCGTGTGCTGGCTCATAAATGATGGTCTGGTACAGGGCTAAGGGGCGGCTATTGTAGCGAGACAGCTGCCAATTTTCATTGCGTAATTGTGCTATTCATAATCTATTCACAAAAGAAATGGCGAATATGCCTGCAAAAGCGCGCTAAGCGGTTGAACTTGGCGGGATGAATACAGATAATACGCGCTTATTTCATAGCCCTCATTAAAGGTAACCAGCAGTGACAGCTAACGATGCCAACCGTGAAAGACCCGATGACTATTTTGCCGATTGGAAAGAGCGTGAAGCCCTAGCCGAAGCCATGATCCCATTGGTAGGTAAACTCTATCGCAAGAACAGTGTTAAAACCTACATCTACGGCCATAACCTGGTTAACCAATCAGTGCTTGAAATTATGCAAGCACATCGTTTTGTTCGCCAAATTGAAGAAAACGAACTGTCTGAGTTTGAAACCTTCCCGGTTATTGAGGCGCTAGCAAAGCTAGATTTGAGTATTGCCCATATCGATGCTGGCCGTATTGCCGTCATGTATGAAGAGGGTCCTAAAGCGCAAGGCGTGAGCGTAGACGATTTTGTACGCTCGCAAGTACAAGAAATACTCGATACCCCCGTCCCCGATGCTGAGCCACGCGATGTGGTTTTATACGGCTTTGGCCGTATAGGCCGCTTGATGGCACGTTTATTAATTGAAAAAGCCGGTGGTGGTGAAAACCTGCGTTTGCGTGCCATTGTGGTACGCCAAGGTGGCGCCAAAAACGACTTGGTTAAGCGCGTAAGCTTATTGCGTCGCGACTCAGTACACGGCCCCTTCAAAGGCACTATACGTGTCGATGAAGAGCGCAGCTCATTTATTGCCAACGGTAATGAAGTGAAGGTGATTTACGCGGGCAGCCCTGAAGAAATTGATTACACTGCCTACGGTATTAATAATGCGATTATTATTGATAACACCGGCATGTTTAAAAATAAAGAATCGCTATCGCGTCACTTGCGCCCCGGCGCGAGCAAAGTACTGTTAACCGCACCGGCAGATGATATTAAAAATATTGTTTACGGCATTAACAATGACATCATCGAAGAAACCGATGACATTATCTGTGCCGCTAGCTGTACTACCAACGCTATTTCACCGCCATTAAAAGCGATGAACGATAAGTTTGGCATCGTGTCTGGCCACGTAGAAACCATACACGCCTACACTAACGACCAAAACTTAATTGATAATTATCACACCGCCGACAGACGTGGCCGCAGTGCACCGTTAAACATGGTTATTACCTCTACTGGTGCTGCCAAAGCGGTAGCGAAAGTATTGCCGATAATGGAAGGCAAACTAACCGGTAATGCGATACGGGTACCTACCCCTAACGTTTCTATGGCTATCTTAAAGCTAACCCTAGCTAGCGAGACTACCGTCGATGAAGTGAATGATTATATGCGTTACATATCCTTGCATTCGCCACTGCGTAAGCAAGTCGATTACTCTAACTCACCGGAAGTAGTGTCTAGTGATTTAGTGGGCTCACGCCACGCCTGCATCTTCGATAGCGAAGCTACTATTGTGAATGGCAATCAAGTGATTATGTACTGCTGGTACGATAATGAATTTGGTTACAGCTGTCAGGTACACCGTGTACTAGAGCAATTGGCTGGTGTTGATTATCGGGTGTTTCCTAAGGAAGATTAATCTTTCTTAGGGGTCAGAGCTGCTACGCAGGTCTGACCCCTTTGCAAACTCTTCATAAAAAAAGCCGCACTTGTTGCGGCTTTTTTTATGATTTTTATTTGTTGTTATATCCGCTTGGCAGCGCTTTTATAAACGGCATTTCGTTCGCGCTTGCCCACGGCAATAACGATCACCACAATCTCGCTATCTCTTACTTCATAGACCAGGCGATAGCCTGCGCTGCGAAGTTTAATTTTATAGCAGTCTTTTAGGCCGCTTAAGCGTGATGGTTCTACGCGCGGTTTTTGTAATCTATCGGTCAGCTTTTTTTTGAACTGCGTTTTAATGGTGCCATCTAAAGCTTGCCATTCCTTGAATGCTTGTTGTTTAAATAGCAGCTTATAGCTCATCCAAATTAACCTCTAACTCCTCCTGGCTTTTGCGTTCCAATACCAGTGCGGCTAGCTCTAAATCTTCGAGTTTATCCATTAAGGCTTCATAGGCTTCGGCGGGTACGCAGTAAAAAGCCGGCTGGTTTCTATTGAGCACAGCCACAGGAAACCCTTCACCTAGACTGACTACCGCCATGGGGTTTTTTTTAAGCTCTGATACGCTGGTTGTTACATCGGCAAGAATGGTGTGTACCATTGTTGTATACCTCAAAAAGACCTATTAATGGGGCTAATAATAGACCTGTTAGTGGCATGTATCAATAGCTAGGTGAGGTGTACGTCAACATGGGCTTGGGTTGGGGTGACCTAAGGATTAGTCATCCCGGACTTGATCCGGGATCCATCTAATCGGGAGGGTCAGAGCTGCTGCGCAGGTCTGACCCCAGAAGCATGCAGGCTTACAGCTCTTGCATGCTTCCCAGCCTCACCATCATCTCAGTCACTATGCGTAAATCCAGCATAAACTGTTCTACCCGTTTAAACTCATTGGCGTTGTGGCCGGTGTATTTTTGATCGGGCATCGCTAGGCCAAACTGCACGCCATTGGGTAAGTCGTGTATGGAGGTGGCGCCACCCGAGCTTCCAAACCGGCGTGGCATATTCAGGTTTTCGGTGGCGATATCCAGGAGGGCGTTTACCCATTTACCTTCGGGGTTGCGGTACATAGGTTTGCGTTGGCTATGGCTGTAACGCATCGCAATAGTTGTTTTCGCTAACCAGTGGTCCAACTTGGCTTTCACTTCGCTTTTGAGCTGCTCAGGGCTTTTGCCTTTGGGCGCGCGCAGATTTACCGCTAGCTGTAATTGCTTATCGTCCAGGCTGATAAAAGTCAGCGCCATGGTTAGCGGGCCCATAAAATCATCGGCAAAATCTACCCCTAATAACTTGCCGTGATAATCCAGGGCAAAGTTATCAGCGGCATACTGGGCGGCATCGCTAATATGGTTGTCCCCCAGCGCTAACGCCGCTTTGTTGTGCGCGATAAACAGCAGCATGCGTGACACTGGGTTAACGCCGCTACTAGGTTTGGATGAGTGTGCTGACACGCCGTTGACTATCACTTCTATTAGCTTGTTATTGATTCGGGTATCAATACTAAAGTCAGCCCCATGCTCAGCGATAAAACTTTTGGCTAAGCGGTCTATCTGCTGTTTTAAAGCGGCTGCTTCGATGTTTGTAGCAGGCTTAAACTGCGCTATAGACTTAGCGGGAATTTGGTTAGTGGCCAAGCCGCCAGTCACGCTAATCACTGCTGTTTGCTGAGGATTAACAGCGCGCACAGTAAAGCTGGCCATTAGGGTGCCATAACCTTTTTCAGCGATCACCACCGGGTAGCCACCGTCTAAGGCTAGGTTGTAATCGGGGGTAGGGTGACGCTCTAGATAGTAGGGGATAGCTGTGCCGTCAGACTCCTCCGTGGTATCAACTAGTAAGCGCAGGGTATTAAACAACGGAATGCCTTCCTCCTTAATAACCCGCATAGCGTATAACACGGCGACGATACCGTTTTTATCATCCTCAGCGCCGCGGCCATATAAGCGGCCATTAATCTCGGTAAGCTTAAAAGGATCTAGTTGGGTGCCGTCATCTAATACCCAGGAGCTAGGGTTTACCGGCACTACGTCGGCGTGAGCGTGTAAGGCAATATTTTTACCGCCGGTTTGTTGCGGTAGGGTAATTTCAAAAACGCGGTCGTCTATATTATTAAACGGCAAACCAAAGTCGCCGGCAATAGCTTCTAATTCGGCACCTATCTGCTTCATGGCGGGGCTTTGGTGTGAGGGTATCCCTTCGGTTTTAAAGGTGGGTATGGCGACTAACTGGCGTAAAGTCTCTATAGCTTGCTGGCCGTATTTTGTTTGGCTGTAGATACCGAGTAGGCGAAATAGCTGTTGCTGTTGCGAGTCTGTTAAGTCGCCTGCCTTATAGGCTTTGATGCTCTCTGCTAATTGCGGGGATTTCTCGTCGGCTGTTAATGCTTGTAAAAAATGCCCAAAGCTTTGCGGTGGCTGCATATTGTTTACAGTGAAGCTTTTCACAATGCTGCTGGCTACACTGCTAGAGATGTTGGTGGAGTCTGCAGTGACTGTAGCGCTTAGCAAGCAACTGCAAATAAGCGAAATCAGGGTTTTTTTAAGCATATTTGTACTCTGTGGCTGTTGAAATGGATGCAGGGACTATAGACGAGCGTAAGGCAAATAACCTCAATAAGAAAGTGGCGCAGGTTCGCTTGCTTGGGCTTGTGTTTAACCGTTGGTTTTAAAGGGTCTATACTTTTCATACCGTATTGATACAGGCGTATCTGGCTATGCATGGTTTAAGGGTAGGGCTAGCTTTTTATCTAGGGTTGCTGTTAATGGTTTTCAATACCAGCGCCACAGCCAGCTCTGTCTGGCTGCTGGATTTGCGCGGTGCGGTGGGGCCGGCCTCGGCGGATTATTTAATACGCGGTATTAACGAGGCGGAACAGGCCCATGCGGATTTGGTGGTTATACGTATAGATACCCCCGGCGGTTTGGATACCGCCATGCGTGACATTATTAAAACGCTGATTGCCTCCACGGTACCTGTGGCCAGTTACGTTGCCCCTAGCGGCTCGCGGGCGGCAAGTGCCGGTACTTATATTATGTATGCCAGTCATATCGCGGCTATGGCTCCGGCTACTAACTTGGGGGCGGCCACGCCGGTACAAATTGCCAGCCCTAGTTTGCCTACTGCGCCTAAACCTGAAGACGATAATAACAATAACTCCAAAGAGGAGCGTAACCCTGCCAAGCCCAGTAATGCCATGGAGCAAAAGCTAATCAATGATGCGGTGGCTTATATAGAGGGTTTGGCGGATCTTTATGGGCGCAATAAGGCCTGGGCGGTAAAGGCGGTGCGGGAAGGGGCTAGCCTAGCCGCTGAGGATGCGCTTAAGCTGCGGGTAATAGATCTTATCGCCCATGATGTAGATGAGTTGCTGCAGCAGCTACAGGGGCGACAGTTAACGGTGGCAGGTAAGCCGCTAACCTTGAACTTGAGTGACATTGAAATTCACCGCTATCAGCCCGATTGGCGCAATAAGTTTTTGATGGTGATCACCGACCCTAATATTGCCTATATTTTGATGATGCTGGGCATCTACGGTTTAATTTTAGAGGCTTATAACCCCGGCACGCTGCTGCCCGGCATAGTCGGCGGGGTGAGCTTGTTGCTGGCCCTGTATGCCTTTCAGGTGTTGCCGGTGAGTTATGCGGGTTTGGCCTTAATTGCCTTGGGTGTCATGTTAATGGTGGCAGAGGCCTTTGTGCCCAGTTTTGGTGTGTTGGGTTTGGGTGGCCTCACGGCGTTTGTTATAGGCTCTATTATTCTTATGGATACCCCTATTCCGGCTTACCAAATCGCACTGCCATTAATACTCAGTGTTGCCACCGCTAGTGCTGCGGTGCTGGTGTTTGGTTTGGCGATGATTATGCGTGCGAGAAAGCAAAAGCTTGTTTCTGGTGTGTCGATATTAGAGGGTCAAGTTGCAACAGTGAGCGCCATGCACAAGGGTAGGGCGATGGTGCAGTTGCAGGGTGAATTATGGCAGGTAAGTTGTGAGTCAGCGTTGCAGCTAGATGATAGCGTGCGTGTTATCGCCGCTGGCGGCGTTATTCTGCAGGTGGAAAAACTATAGGAGTGCATAACATGGACACACTTTATTATT
This sequence comes from Dasania marina DSM 21967, assembly GCF_000373485.1. Lineage (NCBI taxonomy): Bacteria > Pseudomonadati > Pseudomonadota > Gammaproteobacteria > Cellvibrionales > Spongiibacteraceae > Dasania > Dasania marina. Next base: position 465,313 of record NZ_KB891585.1, on the reverse strand, counting down.
ACGGCCCTTTACTGGCGCTGGCCGCTATTTTATTACTGTCGCTGTTTCGGGTGTTGCGGGAGTACGAGCGCGGCGTAATTTTTATGCTGGGGCGCTTTTATCGCGTAAAGGGGCCGGGCTTAATCATTGTTGTGCCTATATTGCAGCAAATGGTGCGAGTGGATTTACGCACCGTGGTGATGGATGTGCCCACTCAGGATGTGATTTCACGGGACAATGTCTCGGTGAAGGTCAATGCGGTGGTTTATTTACGGGTTATAGATCCGGAAAAGGCCATTATTCAGGTAGAAGATTTTCTTAACGCCACCAGCCAGCTCTCCCAAACCACCTTGCGCTCTGTGTTGGGCAAGCATGAGCTAGATGAAATGTTGGCCGAGCGTGAAACTCTCAATGCCGATATACAAGAAAGCCTTGATAAACAGACCGATGCCTGGGGGATTAAGGTCTCCAATGTAGAGATTAAGCATATAGACTTGGATGAGAGCATGATCCGGGCTATTGCCAAGCAGGCCGAGGCCGAGCGGGAGCGGCGCGCCAAGGTGATACATGCCGAGGGTGAGGATCAAGCGGCTGCCAAGCTATTGAGCGCCGCCCAAACCTTGGCGAAACAACCACAGGCGATACAGTTGCGCTATATGCAAACCTTGACCGATATCGCCGGCGACAAGAGTTCAACTATTGTGTTTCCTTTGCCTATGGATATTTTGCAGCTGCTAAATAAGTCTGAATAAGCCGGTAGCTGTGGGCTTGTTGTTGGCTCTCACTATGAGCATACTGTTGGCCTACAAAACCTAGCCCCTAAGCTAGCTTGTTTTCAAACTATTGTTTACTGTACGAAACACCATAACCATCGGCCATAGAGTCGCTATTTGCCCTAATTTCTTGGTAAATTTCCCTTAAAACCCCTGCGTTATCAATTAAATAGGGGGTTTACGTATAGCTATTCCTTGCCTAGATCTTTATAATTGCGCCCATTTTTGGAGAGGTACGCCTGCGGTTTGTGGTTCTGGCGAATGTGTGACTTATTTTAGTCTATGCTTACGCTGGGGTTTTCGGGTGATTTATCATCTATTTCAAACTATTAAGCGTGTTTCCCTTAATATTTACACTTAACGCTCACTAAAACGAGAATCGGCATCCTATGATTAAAATCAATCGGGGTTTGGACTTGCCTATTACTGGTGCACCTGAGCAGGTTATTCAAGAGGGCCCTAAAACTAGGGCCGTTGCGATAATCGGCTATGACTATGTTGGGATGAAACCCACCATGGCGGTGCAGGCAGGGGATAGGGTCAAAACAGGCCAGCTAATCTTCACTGACAAGAAAACTGACGGTGTTCAATTTACCGCGCCAGCCACCGGTATAGTTTCGGCTATTAACCGCGGTGACAGGCGTGTGTTTCAATCACTGGTGATTGATGTGGAAGAAGATGAGTTTGAATCTTTCCCACAGCTAGACCCAGCGACTGTTAGCCGTGAAGACGCTGTTGCAAACTTGGTTAACACTGGCCTGTGGACTGCGTTTAGAACGCGCCCCTACAGCCGTGTACCTGCACCTGCCAGCCAGCCTAGCTCTATCTTTGTTACGGCTATAGACACTAACCCGTTGGCAGCTGACCCAGCGGTAGTGATTGCTGAGCAAAAGCAAGCTTTTGCCGATGGCCTTAATGTTATCGCCAAACTTGCTAGCAAGGTTTTTGTTTGTAAAGCCCCGGGTACTGATGTGCCTAGCGTTGCCGGTGTCAGCACTGAAGAATTTGCAGGCCCACACCCCGCCGGTTTGGCCGGTACTCACATTCATCACCTAGACCCAGTAAACGCCAATAAGTTTGCTTGGACTATCGGTTACCAAGATGTGATTGCTATAGGCAAAACCTTCATTGACGGCAAGCTATACACCGATCGCGTTATCGCCTTAGCCGGCCCACAGCTTGAGCAGCCACGTTTAGTGCGCACGCGCCTAGGCGCTGACTTACAGCAATTGACCGCTGGCCAGTGTAAAGCGGGTGAAAATCGCATTATCAGTGGCTCTATTTTAGGTGGCCGCAATGCGCAGGCTTCCGTGTCTTACTTAGGCCGCTACCACAATCAAGTCAGCGTGCTGCTTGAAGGTGATAAGCGTGAGTTTATGGGCTGGATGTCTCCGGGTGCTAATAAGCATTCGGCGCTAGGTATTTATATCTCTCAGTTTATGAAGGGTAAGCTTTTCAACTTTACCACCACCACCAATGGCAGCGAGCGTGCCATGGTACCGGTAGGTAACTACGAAAAGGTTATGCCTTTGGATGTTTTACCTACCCAATTACTACGTTCATTAATTGTGGGTGATACAGAAATGGCACAAGCTTTAGGTTGTTTAGAGCTTGACGAAGAAGATCTAGCCTTATGCAGCTATGTATGTGCTGGCAAATATGAGTATGGTCCGATTCTTCGCGATAACCTGACTCGCATAGAGAAGGAGGGTTAACCCATGGCGCTGAAAAAATTCTTACATGATATCGAGCCGCATTTTGTTAAAGGCGGTAAATGGGAAAAGTGGTACGCGCTTTACGAAGCAGCTGACACCATTTTTTACACCCCTAGCTCAACCACCAAAACCACGGCACACGTGCGCGACGGCATAGACCTTAAGCGTATGATGATTACCGTTTGGTTATGTGTATTCCCCGCCATGTTTTTTGGTATGTGGAATATTGGTTTTCAAGCTAACAACATTTTAGCCGTAGACCCTTCTATCGCCGTGAGTGGTGATTGGCGTTATGCCTTGCTAGGCATGTTTGCTGGCAACGACCCCAGCAGCATTTGGGATAATATGTGGCTAGGTGCCATGTACTTCCTACCTGTTTATGCGGTTACCTTTATTGTAGGTGGCTTCTGGGAAGTGTTGTTTGCGATGAAGCGCGGCCATGAAGTTAACGAAGGTTTCTTCGTAACCTCTATTTTATTCGCGTTAATTTGCCCACCGTCTATTCCTTTATGGCAAGTGGCCTTAGGTATTACCTTTGGTGTTGTTATAGGTAAGGAAGTATTTGGCGGTACTGGCAAAAACTTCTTAAACCCTGCGTTAGCGGGCCGTGCCTTCTTGTTCTTCGCTTACCCTGCGCAAATGTCAGGTGATGCAGTTTGGACAGCAATCGACGGGTTCACGGGTGCAACCGCGTTATCAATCGCTGCCAGTGATGGCATGGCTGCTTTACAGCAGGCGATGACTTGGAACCAAGCCTTTATTGGTAACATCCAAGGCTCTATTGGTGAAACCTCAACCTTGGCGATTCTTATCGGCGGTTTGATTCTGTTATGGACGCGCATAGCGTCATGGCGCATCGTCGTAGGCGTGATGTTGGGCATGGTGGCTACCTCTACGGTCTTTAACCTGTTAGGTTCGGATTCCAACCCCATGTTTGCTATGCCTTGGGAGTGGCACCTAGTATTAGGTGGCTTTGCCTTTGCCATGTTCTTTATGGCAACCGACCCCGTATCTGCGGCTATGACCGATACCGGTAAATGGTTCTTTGGTTTGCTAATAGGCTTTATGGTGGTGATCATTCGTGTGGTTAACCCCGCATTCCCAGAGGGCATGATGCTAGCGGTATTATTTGCTAACTTATTCGCGCCGTTCATTGACCACTTTGTGGTTCAGGCGAATATCAAACGGAGGCTTGCACGTGTCTAAAGAAACAACATCAAAAACCATTACAGTTGCCTTAGTGCTGTGCTTAGTTTGTTCACTAGTGGTTGCCGGCTCTGCTGTTTTATTAAAAAGCAGGCAGCAAGCCAATAAACTGGTTGATAAACAAAGCAATATACTGGCTGCAGCGGGCTTATTAGAAGCTGGCACGCCGGTTATTGAGCAGTTTGAGCAGGTCACCACCCGTGTTGTTGATTTAAACAAAGGGGTGTTTACTGACGAAATAGACGCAGCAACTTTTAAACCGAAAGCCGCGGCTAAAGATCGCAGCTTGTCTATGAACTTAACCGGCGAGCAAGACCAAGCCAAAATCTCACGTAGGGAAAACTACAGCTTAGTTTACTTGATAGAGAAAGAGGGTCAGCTAGACACCATCATACTGCCTATACGCGGTTATGGTTTGTGGTCTACTTTGTATGGCTTTATCGCGCTTGAAAATGATGGTAACACTGTCGTTGGTTTAGGCTTTTCCGAGCACGGTGAAACACCCGGGCTAGGTGGCGAAGTTGACAACCCTAAGTGGAAAGCCATTTGGCCAGGTAAAAAAGTTTATGCGGATGATGACGTAGCGTTACATTTGATTAAAGGTTCGGTTGATCCTTCTTCTAAAAACGCTGATTACCAAGTTGATGGCCTGGCAGGTGCAACCCTGACTAGCCGCGGTGTAACCAATCTTGTTCAGTTTTGGCTGGGCGATTTAGGTTTCCAAAAATTCCTCACTAACTTACGTGCAGGGGAGGCCGGATAATGTCTACAATTAAAGATACATTAATAGACCCCATTTTTAAGAACAACCCTATCGCCTTACAGGTGTTGGGTGTTTGTTCTGCTTTGGCGGTTACTTCTAGCTTAAAAGTTACTTTAGTTATGTGTTTGTCGGTAACGGTTGTTACCGGTTGCTCTAACTTTTGCATATCGTTAATTCGCAATCAGATTCCTAACAGCATACGTATCATCGTACAGATGGTTATTATTGCCTCGCTGGTAATCGTGGTTGACCAATTGCTTAAAGCCTACGCTTATGAAATTAGTAAGCAGCTATCGGTATTTGTTGGTTTGATTATTACCAACTGTATTGTTATGGGTAGGGCTGAAGCCTACGCGATGAAAAACCCACCTATACCCAGCTTCTTTGACGGCATAGGTAACGGTTTAGGCTACAGCGCGGTATTGGTTTTTGTTGCGGTTTTCCGTGAGCTATTAGGCTCGGGTAAATTAATGGGCTACGAGATCCTGCCCTTGGTTAACGATGGCGGCTGGTATGTGCCTAACGGTTTACTACTATTGCCACCGAGTGCGTTCTTCTTAATTGGCTTGTTTATCTGGGCATTACGCACAGCTAAAGTCGATCAAGTTGAAACTCCTGAATTCAAAATGGCGAAAAATACTAGCGCCCAGGAGAGTGTGTAATGGAACATTATTTAAGTTTGTTAGTTAGGTCGATTTTTATCGACAACATGGCGCTTAGCTTTTTCTTGGGTATGTGTACTTTGTTGGCACTGTCTAAAAAAATGCAAGCCGCTATAGGCTTGGGCATTGCGGTAATCGTGGTGTTGGCGATTACCGTACCGGTTAACTATTTAATCTATGCCTATCTTCTTAAAGAAGGTGCTTTAGTTTGGTTAAGCCCTGACTTTGCGACAGTAGATTTAAGCTTTTTAGGCTTGTTGAGCTATATCGGTGTTATCGCTGCTTTAGTTCAAATGTTAGAAATGTTCTTAGATAAATTCGTACCTGCTTTGTATAACGCCTTGGGTGTGTTCTTGCCCTTGATTACAGTGAACTGCGCCATTATGGGTGCCTCATTGTTTATGGTTGAGCGTGATTACGACTTTGGTGAATCAGTGGTATTTGGTTTAGGTTCAGGTATCGGTTGGGCGCTAGCGATAGTGTTGTTAGCCGGTATACGTGAAAAAATGAAATACAGTGATGTACCTGCTGGATTGCAAGGCTTAGGCATAACCTTTATTACCGTTGGCTTGATGTCTTTAGGCTTCATGTCATTTGGTGGTATAGACCTTTAACCGAGAAGATAGAGGAATATTATGAATACAGAAATCGTTCTCGGTGTTGCGATGTTTACTACCATCGTTTTATCGTTGGTAGTGGTCATCCTGTTTGCTCGCTCTCGCATGGTGAGCTCAGGCAACGTCAATATCGAAATTAATGGCGAAAAAACCTTGTCGGTTCCCGCCGGTGATAAGTTACTGCAAACGCTTGCGAACAACGGTGTGTTTTTAGCATCGGCCTGTGGCGGTGGCGGTAGCTGTGCCCAGTGCAAGTGTATCGTTTCAGAAGGCGGTGGTTCTTTGCTGCCAACGGAAGAGCCGCACTTTACTAAGCGTGAAGTTAAAGAAGGTTTGCGTCTATCCTGTCAAACCCCTGTTAAGCAGGATATGAAGATAGTAGTACCTGAAGAAGTGTTTGGTATCAAACAGTGGGAAACTACCGTTGCCAGTAATGATAACGTAGCAACTTTCATCAAAGAGTTAGTGTTAACACTACCTGAAGGTGAAGACGTAGATTTCCGTGCCGGTGGTTATGTGCAGCTAGAAGCACCCGCGCACACCGTCAAGTACTCTGATTTTGATTTAGGTGATGAGTACAAAGGTGATTGGGAGCGCTTTGGCTTCTTGGATGTTGTTTCTAACGTTAAAGAGCCCATTATCCGCGCTTACTCTATGGCTAACTACCCCGGCGAAAAAGGTATTGTTAAGTTTAATATTCGTTGTGCTACGCCGCCGCCGAATAACTTGGCACTAACACCAGGGCAAATGTCTTCTTGGGTCTTTAACTTGAAGCCTGGCGATAAAGTTAAGGTAATGGGCCCCTTCGGTGAGTTCTTCGCGAAAGAAACAGATAACGAAATGGTGTTTGTTGGTGGTGGCGCGGGTATGGCACCTATGCGTTCACATATCTTCGACCAGCTTAAGCGTTTGAAAACCGATCGCAAAATTACTTTCTGGTACGGTGCTCGTTCAGTACGCGAAGTGTTTTACGCGGATGAGTACGATCAACTGGCAAAAGACTTCCCTAACTTCACTTGGCATTTAGCCTTAAGTGATCCACAGCCGGAAGATAACTGGACTGGTTTAACAGGGTTTATTCATAATGTTTTACAAAATGAATACCTTAACGACCACCCAGCGCCAGAGGATTGTGAGTACTACATGTGTGGGCCACCAATGATGAACTCAGCGGTTATCGGTATGCTGACTAATTTAGGCGTAGAGAAAGAAAACATCATGTTGGACGAGTTTTAATCTTGCTAGCCACGATGATATTGATAAAACGGAGAGCAGCAATGCTCTCCGTTTTTGTTTTAGCCCTCACCACTTTACTCTCTGCTTGCAGCGAGCAGCCCCTAGCGGCGCTTAAGCTCAGCGGCAAGACCATGGGTACCACGTACCACATCACTGTGGTGCACGGCGAGCAGGCTATCGATGCTGCCGCGATACAGGCACTGGTTGATCAACGCTTACAGCAAATCAATCAGCAAATGTCTACTTACATAAGCGACTCTGAATTAATGCAATTCAACCGCTTACCGGTAGGCCAGTGGCAGCAGGTTAGCCCTGAGCTATTTCATGTGTTATTGCAAAGCATGGAAATTTCCTGGCTGACCGGTGGCGCCTTTGACATTACGGTAGGGCCGTTGGTGAATGCTTGGGGTTTTGGCAATACCGGTCACGAAGATAGAATACCCAGCCAAACGCTAATCGATAGTTTGTTGGCCGATGCTGGCTTTCAGAATATAGAGTTGAATATAGGCAGCATAGCAATTAGCAAAAAAACGCCTTTGCAAATTGATTTGTCGGCTATAGCCAAAGGCTACGGGGTGGATCAAGTTGCTGATTTACTCAGGGAACAGGGCTATCAGCATTTTATGGCGGAAGTAGGCGGTGAGCTGCGTCTCAGCGGCCACAGCCCTAAACGCCAGCCGTGGCTGATAGCGATAGAGCAGCCCGACGGCAGCTTCGGTGAGGTGTATAAGGCCGTTGCCCTTACCGATAAGGCTATTGCCACCTCGGGTGATTACCGTAACTATTTCGAGAAAGAGGGGCAGCGTTACTCGCATACCCTGTCACCGATTACGGGCAAGCCTATTACCCATAACCTCGCTTCAGTGACCGTGATTGCCGATGAGGCAGCGCAGGCCGACGGTTTAGCGACCGCCATTAATGTGATGGGGCCAGAGGCAGGGCTTAAACTGGCCCAGCAGCAGGGCTTGGCGATATATCTTTTGGTTAAAACCGAGCAAGGTTTTGCCGCTAAATACAGCGATGCTTTTAGGCCTTATTTACAGTAAAATACAGGGGTTCAACACCCCTGTATTTTACGGGGCCTATTTACAAAGACGGGCCGCGCAGTGCTCTGTCCCCCGCAGCCCAACCAGGGAATAAGGGGTCAGAGCGCCAATATCGAATATGGGGTCTGACCCCGGTACCGAAACGTCACTAAAAGAGACACTATCATGGCCACATTTATTATTACCTTTTGTTTTATCGCCTTTGTTATCGCCGCTATGGCCATAGGTGTGATTATGGGTAAAAAGCCTATTACAGGCTCCTGTGGCGGTATGAGTGCTTTGGGTATGGAGACTGCTTGCGATATTTGCGGTGGCGACCAGGAGATTTGTGATGACGAGAATGAGCGCATAGCTAGCTTAGCAAAAACCGAGCTAGCCTATGACGCTACTAAAAAATAAGCGCAATAGCCTTAAGCTATAAATAAAAAAGGGGTGCAGCAATTAGCGGCGCCCCTTTTTTTTAAGGTGTGTATTAGCCTTTGGCTTTAGCATCACGCTTGTCAGCCAGTTGCTGTTGTATGACATGCTTAGCCAGCTGCTGCCTGTCTAGCTCTTTCAGCTGTAAAAATTCTACGCCTATTAGGTATTGCTTATTTTTCTCGCGTACATTAATCACTTTGCCAAACAGTGATAGGGCGGATTGCGACAGGCTGAGTATCACTTCTAAGGCTAGATAATCCCCCAGTTTACTATGACTTAAACTGTCAACTTTATACTCTATACCGCCTTCGCTAATCAGAACGTGCTGCTCACTGCTATCATTCTGTTGTTCGCTACTTTCATTTAAATAACTGCCTATCAACTCTAGGCGTTTATTAATATTACGTAAATACTGTTCCACCGCTCGATTTTGCTCGCCTATGCTGCGCAATAAGGGGGCCGCTTCATGCTCAGTAATTTTTAAGGCTTCTAATAACAGTAGGGAGGGGCTTTTACTTAGCGCTTTCGGCCACAGCTCCTTTTCTACTTGCTGCTGGCTGCAGGGCACAGTGCGAATTTTAACCTCAGAGCTGACCCTAAAATAATTGCGCATATCCCCCATGTCAAAGGGGTTGGTCTTAGAAGAGGGAGACGATTTATCCATAGATAGGTTACACTCTGTTTTGCCCGGCTTGTTAACTCAAGGGTATAGGCGCACACGGGCTCAATGCTGACTTGTGATAGCGATAAGTGTAGCGCTAAGTTTTTAATCTGTAACGGTATAAATAAAAACAATGTATAAACCCTTGGCCCTGTTTATAGGGCTGCGCTACACACAGGCCAAGCGCCGCAACCAATTTATCTCCTTTGTTTCACTGATCTCCTTATTGGGTATGGTGTTAGGGGTGCTGGCATTAATTGTGGTGCTGTCGGTAATGAACGGCTTTGAGTCCGAACTGCGCGGCCGTATTTTGTCGGTATTACCCCACGGCCATATTACCGCCGAGCCAGCTTTACACAATTGGCCGCAATGGCAGCAAAAGCTAAGCCAACATCCTGAGGTAAAAGCCGCAGCGCCCTATGTGGCGGGTAATGTGATGCTCAGCCGCTATGGTGTTTTGCGAAATGCGCGTTTAAATGCCATAGACCCCACCTTAGAGCAAGGGGTGTCGACTATGGCCGAGCATATTATTGCCGGTGATATGGCGCAGTTACAGCAAGGGCGCTACGGCATAGTGCTGGGTGATATTCTGGCCCGCTATATGGGGGTTAGACCTGGCGATGAAGTCACGGTGATGTTGCCCAAGGTTACCATTACTCCGGTTGGGGTTTACCCCCGAGTGAAGCGCTTTACGGTAGTGGCTATTTTTAGCGTGGGTGCACAATTAGATAGTGATACCGCCTTTATCCATTTAGCGGATGGCCAAAAGTTATTTCAGCTAGGCGAGGACGTGACCGGTTTGCGGGTAGAGTTACAGGATATTTTTGCCGCGCCCATATTGCTACCGCAATTGGCGCAGCAACTATTCCCCGGTGCTAAAGCCAGCAGCTGGCAGCAATCCCAGGGTAGTTTGTTTCAGGCCATGAAAATGGAAAAAACTATGATCACCTTACTGTTGCTGGTGATAGTGACCATAGCCGCGTTTAATATTATTTCTATCTTAACCATGATGGTGGCCGATAAACGTTCCGATATTGCCGTGTTGCGCACCATGGGTATGTCGCCCAAGGCCATACGTAATATTTTTATGATACAGGGTATGGCGGTAGGCAGTGGCGGCATTTTGCTAGGCATAGTGCTGGGCTTGCCCTTGGCCTTTTATGTGGGCGAGGTAGTGGCTACGCTGGAGTCTTGGTTAGGCCTAACCGTATTTAATCCCAATGTGTATTTTATTAGTAAAATTCCCTCGGTGGTGCAGTGGCAAGATATTGCGATAATTGCCGGCGCTGGTTTTTTACTCAGCGCTTTAGCCACCATATATCCGGCTATGCGCGCCGCCAACATACACCCCGCAGAAGCTCTGCGTTATGAATAATACTATTAAAGAAGGTGTCGCTTGAACTTTCAAACTCAACCTCAATCTCAGCCTACCGTTTTAGCCTGTGACAATGTGTATAAAAGTTACCAGCAAGGGCCGCAGCAATTAGCGGTGCTGCAAGGGGTTAATCTACAAGTGCAGGCCGGTGACATGCTGGCCATAGTGGGCGCTTCCGGATCGGGCAAATCCACTTTGCTTAATATGCTAGGCGGCTTGGATTTACCCTGTGAAGGATCGGTGTCCATTGCCGGTAAAAGTTTCAATACTTTATCGGAAACCCAGCGCGGTTTTTTGCGCCAGCAGCACTTGGGTTTTGTCTATCAGTTTCACCATTTACTAGGCGAGTTTACTGCGCTGGAAAATGTCGCTATGCCTTTATTGTTAGGCACTTGTTCGGCCAAACAGGCCAAGCAGCAGGCTGCTGATTTTTTAAATCGGGTGGGTTTAGGCCAGCGCTTGCAACATAAACCCAGTGAGTTATCCGGTGGCGAGCGCCAGCGTGTCGCCATCGCTAGAGCTTTAGTGGCAGCGCCACAATGTGTGTTAATGGATGAGCCTACCGGTAACTTAGATCAACATACCGCCGATGATATCCATCAGCTAATGGCAGAATTAAACAGCAGCTTAGCTACCAGCTTTATCGTGGTAACCCACGATATGACCTTGGCTAGGCGCATGAGCAAGGTGTATAGCTTGTCGGAAGGGCAGTTACACTTACAGCCCACACACTCAGCCATCGGGGCCAGCTAAACCCATGTTTAAACCCTGCTCTTTATTTATAGGCCTGCGTTATGCCGGCGCTAAGCGGCGCAGCCAATTGGTGTCATTTATCTCGCTGGTTTCTATGTTGGGTATGACCGTGGGCGTGGCCTTGTTGATTGTTGTGCTATCGGTGATGAATGGTTTTGATAAGGAAATGCGCGAGCGTATTTTAGGTTTAGTGCCGCATATTATTATTAACCACCATGGCGATAACGGTGATTGGCCCGCGGTAGAAAAAATCATTACGCAGCACAGCGAGGTGAAAGCCGTTGCGCCCTTTATACAATTAGGCGGTATGTTATTACACGGCACCGATGTCGAATCGGTGATGATTTATGGCATAGATGTAGAGCGCGAGGCGCAGGTGTCTATTATTGATCAGTTCATCAAACCCGAGGCTTTGGCACAGTTAGCGCAGCAGCCTGATACCGTGGTGATAGGTCATGCTTTAGCGCAGCGTTTAGCTTTGCAGCCCGGCGATAACGTTAATATTATGATTCCCCAGCAATCGGCCAGTGGTAAAACTCAACCTATATTTAAGCGCCTGCGATTGCTTGCTGACTTTAATACCGGCACCGAGTTGGATCAGTCGGTGATATTGCTGTCACTGGCTACCGCCCAGCCTTTGGTGGCAGGTAACCCTAGCGCGCAGGGCTTGCGTCTATTACTCAACAATACCTTTGCCGCACCGCGGGTAGCTTGGGAGCTAGAACAAAGCCTACCTTACGGCTATAGCAGCCGCGATTGGACCCGCAGCCACGGTAATTTATATTCTGCCATACAGCTCTCTAAACAGCTGGTGGGTTTAATGCTGTTTATTATTATTGCGGTAGCCGCATTTAATGTGGTGTCGGCATTGGTGATGGTGGTTACCGATAAGCAGGCCGATATTGCTATATTGCGCACGCTGGGTGCTAGCCCCAGGCAAGTAATGATGATTTTTATTGTGCAGGGTAGCCTAATTGGTTTGGTAGGCACTGGCTTTGGGGTGTTGTTAGGCTTGGGTTTAAGCGTGTCGGTAACTGATATCGTGGCCGGCTTAGAGCAGCTACTAAATTACCATTTTTTAAATTCTGATGTGTACCCGGTAGATTATTTGCCGGTGGATATACGCCAGTCTGATGTGCTGTTGGTGGCAGCTACGGCGTTTATCATGAGTGTGTTGGCAACAATATATCCTGCGTGGCGAGCGGCAAAAGTTCGACCAGCGGAAGCTTTACGTTACGAGTAGGCGTTACGAGTAAGCGTTATTTTCAGTGCTATTTTTTTGCAATGCTGCGGCGCAGGCGGCGCTTATTCCAGAGGTGTACTACATGCCAGCGCCAAGCAACGCGGGTTAGGGCGCTGCCTAGCAAGCCAAGAAATAAACCGCACACAAAGCAGCCCAGCAAAAACGGCTGCCAGACAGTGGCCAGCCCTGTGCTTAACCACTGCCACGATAATTGAAAGTGAAAGGCTGGGGCGTGGCTGTCGCCTATCAAGGCAAAGCCTACTTTATAGGCCATATAAAACAGCGGCGGCATGGTTATGGGGTTGCTAACCCAAACTAATAATACCGACAGCGGCAGATTAACTCTTAATAATACGGCCAATACCGCGGCCATTAACATTTGCGAGGGTAGGGGTACAAAGGCTATAAATAAGCCTATAAACACCGCCATCGAAGCGCTGCGTCTGTTGAGGTGCCAAATGTTGGGATCGTGTAACCAGTCACCTAAAAACCGTAGTGATTGATGATTTTTAATCCAAGTAGGGTCAGGTAAGAATCGCTGAATAAACTTTTTGGTCATAATAAAACGGTGTTATCCCTGAACGTTAACACTTAGTGATGACTAAACGGCGCATATTATGCACTCAAGTTCGCAATAACGGAAACAGTATCATGCAATCATGGATGGTTGCGCTCAGCCTAGGCATAGCTGCTACGGCGGGCTTACCGCAATTATTAACGCGACCCACTCTGTTAGCGCTGGGCTTGCTAGGGCTAGTGTTGTGTTTGCTATTGCAGCGCACAAGATATCGCCGCTACGCAAGCTTGCTCTTACTGTTAATTATGGGGCTGGGCTATGGCCACTACCATGGCCAGCAGCTATTAGCGCAGCGCTTGCCGCTTAGCCACGAAAACCAGAGTATCAGCATAGAGGGGCAAGTGGTCGGACTGCCTAAACAAACCCTGCGCTATGGCCAATCGGTACAGCGTTTTGAACTGCAGATACTGCACAGCCACGATCAGCAGGGGCAGCCTTTTGCGAAACAAGCCTTAGCGTTAAAAAAAGTACAGCTGCACTGGTACGGCGGCCCTGCCATTATTCCGGGCCAGCGCTGGCGGCTCAGTGCCGAGCTGCGGCAGCCACGTGGTTTAAGTAATCCTGCCGGCTTTGATTATCAATCTTGGTTGCTACAGCAAGGCATAGATGCGCAAGGGAAGGTGCTTAATAACGACGACAACCAGTTGCTAGGTCATAACCGCTATAGCCTAGATTACTGGCGCTGGCGCATAGTGCAGTTTTTAGATAAGCGTTTGCAGGGTCTAGACCACAGCGGTCTGATTAAAGCCTTACTGGTTGCCGATAAACGTGGGGTAAGCAGCAGCCAGTGGCAGCTATTAAGTGATACCGGCACTTTGCACCTGTGGGTAATTTCGGGCCTGCATATAGGCATATTGGCGGTGATAGGGTTTTATGGCGGGCGTCTGCTGGCGTTGCTATTACAGCCGTATCATGTGGTGAGGTATAGCTGCCTCAGTGCCAGCCTGTTTGCCGGTGTTTATGCCGCTGCTGCAGGTTTCTCGCTACCTACCCAGCGTGCGGCGGTGATGGTATGGGTGTTTATGCTGGCCATGTTGTGCGCTAGGCATTTAACGCTGTTTTACCGTTTTAACCTGGCTTTACTGCTGTGTTTATTGCTGGACCCGCTGGCGGTAATCAGCCCTTCGTTTTACCTCTCCTTTGTTGCGGTGGCTGCTATTTTGTTGTGCTGCGGTAATCGCTACCATGCTCAAGCCAGCGGCTTAGGTTTAAAGAGTGTGCTACGAAAACCCTGGCTGAGGGCGCAGTGGGCGGTATTTATTGCGCTAACGCCGATATTATTACTGCTGTTTAAGCAGGCGCCCTTGTTGGCGGTGCTGGTAAATCTTATCGCCATCCCCTTATTTAGTCTGTTACTCATCCCCGGTTTGTTGCTGGCAGCCTTGCTTAGCTTATTTGATCAGGGGCTGCTATCGGGCCTGTTATGGCAGGGGCTGAATGCCATGCTGGCGCAATTTATGGCCGGCTTGCAGTGGTTACAAGCACATGCGGCGGTATTAACCCCGGCTGATGATAATGGCTTAGGCTATGTATTATTATTGGCGGCTAGTTTACTACTGCTGTTACCCAAGGCGCTGCCGGGCCGCTGGCTGGCCTGTTTGTTATGCCTACCGCTGTGGTATAGCCCTACTATTAGCAAGCCTGACAGCCATTTCACGGTGCTAGTGTTTGATGTGGGCCAGGGCTTGTCGGTATTAGTGAATAGCCGCGATAAATATCTACTGTTTGATGTCGGTGCGGCTTGGCCGGAGGGCAGCATGGCCAATAGTGTATTGCTGCCTTATTTTAGAGCGCAGGGTATAAAAGCCATCGATGCGTTGGTGATTAGCCACGGCGATAATGATCACGCCGGAGGGTTGCCTGAGGTGCTGCAACAACTCACCGTTAAACAGTTTTATAAGGGCGAAGCTTTACCAAGCTACAATACCGACTATAGCCAGCTGGGCCAGCGCTGCCAGCAGCAACGGTGGCAGTGGTATGGGGTGGCGTTTGAGTTTATGTCCGGTGACAGTGGCCCGGCTACCGGCAGTAATAATGCGTCTTGCGTGTTAAAAATCAGCAACCGCTATCACAGTCTATTATTAACCGGTGATATAGAGCGGGCCAGAGAGCAGCAGTTAGTCGCCCGCTACGGTGAGCAGCTTAACGCCGAGCTATTATTGGCGCCTCATCACGGCAGCCTAAGTTCTTCATCCTGGCCTTTTATTAAGCGGGTGCAGCCCAAAGTGGTGATTTATTCTAGCGGTTACCATAATCGTTTTATGCACCCTAGCGCGCAAGTGGTGCAGCGTTATCAGCAGTTAGGTGCGGTAGCTTTCAGCACGGCCGCGCAAGGTGCACTAAGCGTTGATGCTAGCGCGACAGCACTCCACATAAACTACCAGCGAGCCAATAAAGCTTATTATTGGCAATAACGACGTAGCCCAATGCAGGCAGGTCGCATATAATGCATGCTAATAATCATAAGAACCCGGGGGTTTATGTGCTGGAATTAGTAACATCAGGTGGTTGGTTAATGCTGCCCATTATTCTTTGTTCTATCTTAGCGGTAGCCATCTGTGTAGAGCGTATAATCGCTTTAAACCCACAAAAAATTGCCCCACGTAATTTGTTAGGGCAGGTCTGGGGTTGGCTGAAAAATAATCAGCTGGACGCCAAGAAATTACGCGAGTTAAAAGCCAGTTCGCCACTGGGTCGCATTTTAGCGGCGGGCTTGAGCAATTCCATGCATGGCCGTGACGTAATGAAAGAAAGCATACAAGAAGCTGCCGCCCATGTGATTCATGATTTAGAGCATTTTCTTGATACCTTGGGCACCATTAGCGCCATAGCCCCTTTGCTGGGTTTGCTGGGTACTGTTATCGGTATGATTAAAGTATTTACCGCTATTATGTTGCAGGGCACAGGTAATGCTGGCGTGCTCGCTGGCGGTATTTCGGAAGCCTTAATTACCACCGCCGCAGGTTTGACTGTGGCGATACCGGCGCTAGTCATGCACCGCTATTTTTTGCGCCGTATAGATACTATTGTGATTACCTTAGAGCAAGAAACCATTAAGTTAGTCGACGCCTTACACGGTGAGCGCAAAGTCGATTTTACAGAAGCGTAATAACACGGCTTAATTGAGGGAATAACCAGTGCAATTTCGTCGACAAACCAATCAAGAAGTCACCGTTAATCTAACGCCCTTAATTGATGTGGTGTTTCTGCTGTTGATTTTTTTTATGGTGTCTACCAGTTTTACCAAAGAAACCCACCTAAGCTTAAACCTACCTGAAGCCAGCGGCGATGAAAGCGTGGTGGCGGTAGACGCTATAGAGGTGACCATTTCCAGCAGCGGTAATTACGCAGTCAATGGCCGCACTTTAGTCAGCTCTAATCTAGCTAATTTACAAAAAGCCCTCACTGAAGTGAGCGGCGGCAACATCGATTTACCCTTGGTGATTACCGCCGACGCTAAAACACCACACCAAGCCGTGATTACCGCCATGGACGCCGCAGGCAAGCAGGGCTTTGCTAAGCTAAGCTTAACCACGCAGCAACCGGCTACTGAATAAACTCTTTAAAACGAAACCATTATGTCTAAAAACAACGACGGCGATTTAACAGCCTATTTACGTTTATTGCGCTATGTGACGGAATACTGGTTTGTCTTTAGCTTATCCATTATAGGTTTTATGATTTTCTCGGCATCGCAAATAGCCATGGCCGATTTAATGGGCTTTATTGTCGATAGCCTCAACGGTAGCCTAGCTAAAAATAGCGGCGGCATAGTTGCTTCATTGGTATTGGATATGGCGGGCGCCGACATACTGCCCAACCAGGCCCGAAACTGGATAGTAGGCAGTATTATCCTATTGGGCATGTTGAGAGGCGTGGGCTTCTTTTTTGGTAATTATTATATTACCTATATTTCTCGTCACCTTATTCATAAAATGCGCTGCAATATTTTTGACCATATGTTGTTGGTGCCCAGTAAAGAATATGATGGCCAGTCCAGTGGTTTTTTAATCTCTAAAATTATTTTTAATGTCGAGCAGGTGACCAAGGCGGTGACCTCATCGCTAAAAGTGATTATCCGCGAAGGTCTGTTTTCGGCGGGATTGGTTGCTTATTTATTTTACGTGAACTGGCAGCTGTCGTTGTTTTTGTTTTTAGCGCTGCCATTGGTTGCTTTGCTTGTGACGTGGGTGGGTAAGCGCTTTCGAAAAATTAGCGAAAAAATCCAAGTTTCTATGGGGGAGGTTACCCAAGTCACTAGCGAGAGTATCTCAGCCTATAAAGAAGTACGCATATTTGGCGGTACCGAAACAGAGCGTAAAAAGTTTCAAAAGGCCAGTAATAAAAACCTAGATCAGTCAGTAAAGATGGGCTTTTATAATGCTATTAGCCCGCCGGTAATACAGCAGCCCGTCACCTTAGTGTTGGCCTTTTTGGTGTGGGTGGGCTTGGGCCTATCAGGTGAAATGTCAGCGGGGACTTTTGTCGCCTACTTAACCGCCGCCATGTTATTACCCAAACCTATACGCCAGCTCAGTGAAGTATTCTCGGATGTACAAAAAGGTTTAGCGGCTGCCACCGATGTATTTGGCTTTTTAGATAGCCAAGTAGAAAAAGATGAAGGCACATTCCAAGCCGATACCGTTAGCGGTGCCATAGAGTTTAAGCACATAAACTTTGGCTATAACGAAGAAAATGGCCATGTGTTACACGATATTAATTTAACCATTAAACCCGGCCAGACCGTAGCCTTGGTAGGTTCTTCCGGCAGCGGTAAATCCTCGCTGGCCAGTTTAATTACCCGTTTTTATGATTACTCCGAAGGCTGCATCTGCATAGATGGTAAACCGATTACCGAATACAGCTTAGAAAATCTACGCAGCCATATTGCGGTGGTGACACAGTCGGTTACCTTATTTAATGACAGCATACGCAATAATATTGCCTACGGTGCCATGGCGGATGCCAGTGACGATGATATACACGCCGCCGTTGCCGCCGCCCATGCGCAAGATTTTATCGCCAATCTGCCGCAGGGCTTAGATACCATTACCGGTGAAGACGGGGTGATGTTATCGGGCGGTCAAAGGCAGCGCTTAGCGATCGCCAGAGCCTTATTGAAAGACGCCCCCATACTGATATTGGATGAAGCTACCTCGGCCTTGGATAATCAATCTGAGCGCCATATACAAGATGCCTTGGAAGCCGTGATGGAATCGCGTACTACCCTGGTGATTGCCCACCGTTTATCCACCATAGAAAATGCCGATGTTATCGTGGTGATGGAACAGGGTCGAATTGTCGAGCAGGGCGATCACCCAAGCTTAATCGCCTTAGATGGCCGCTATGCCGCGCTACATAAAAATCAGTTTAATGACAGCTAAGCAGCAGCCCCGCTTACACGCTCTCGCTAGCGCTTGGTATAGCAAGGCGCTATGGCCTTATGCCTTACTGCCGCTGTCTTTTATCTACTGGTTATTAATGGCCTTGCGGGGCTGTTGTTACCGCGTAGCTTTATTTACATCCTATCGCGCGCCGGTGCCGGTGATTGTTGTCGGTAATATTGCAGTGGGTGGTACGGGCAAAACCCCGGTAGTCGTAGCTCTAGCGGCATATCTAAAAGAGCAAGGCTACCGCCCTGGTATTATCAGCCGTGGTTACGGCAGCCTAGCACCTCATTATCCTTATGCAGTAACTGAAAGCTCCAACGCCGTAGAGGCGGGTGATGAGCCGCTACTCATTGCCCGCGCTAGCCAGTGCCCGCTAGTGATTGCGCCAGACCGAGCAGAGGCTGCCCGCTATTTGTTGGCTAATCATGATTGCAATATTATTATCGCCGACGATGGTCTGCAGCACTATGCGCTACAACGTGACATAGAAATTGTGGTAGTCGATGCTGCCCGTCAATTTGGTAATCGCTGGCTGTTACCTGCAGGCCCTTTGCGCGAACCGATTAGCCGCCTTAAGCGGGTAGATTATAAATTGTATAACGGCGCTGCGCCGGAGCAAGATCTAGATGCCAGTAGCTTTGCCATGCAATTAAAGCCTCAGGCCCTAATCAATATCGCTAGCGGTGAGCGCTGCGAGATAGCACAGTGGCGAGCGGCCAAGACGGTGCATGCTGTTGCTGGCATAGGTAATCCCCAGCGTTTTTTTGATACCCTGAGCACCTTGGGTTTCGAGACTACGCCACACAGCTTTGCCGACCATCACCATTACTGCGCCGCAGACTTACAGTTTAGTGATGACATGGCGATAATCATGACAGAAAAAGATGCGGTAAAAGTAACTGATTTTGCCGCGGCAAATATGTGGTACTTGCCAGTAAGTTGCCAGATAGCGCCAGCTTTTTACAGCGGCCTTAGCGCACAACTGGCAACCCTAACCTCACAGGTAGAAGAGTTTAGCTCATGAGTTTTAGTATTATTATCCCGGCCCGTTACGCCTCTAGCCGTTTACCAGGCAAGCCGTTATTAGATATAGCGGGCAAACCTATGATTCAGCATGTTTATGAACGAGCGCTGCAATCACAGGCTGAGCGGGTGATTATAGCCACCGACGATCAGCGCATAGCCGATGCCGCAACAGCCTTTGGTGCCGAAGTGGCCATGACTAAAGCCAGCCATGAATCGGGCACCGATCGCTTACAGGAAGTGGCCGCGCAATTACAATTAGCTGACGATCATGTGTTGGTGAATGTGCAGGGTGATGAACCGTTAATTCCCGCCGCCGTTATCAATCAAGTCGCCAATAATTTAGCCAGCAACAGCTTTGCCAGCATAGCGACCTTAATCGAAGCTATAAGCGATGTAGAAACTGTCTTCGACCCCAATGCTGTTAAGGTCACCTTAAACAAACACGGTGAGGTGTTATATTTCTCGCGTGCACCTATGCCTTGGTGCAGAGATTTATGGGCAGGCTTGGCCAGCGGTAATACTGATCTAAGCCTACCCGCTAACAGCCATTACTATAGGCATATTGGTATCTACGCTTATCGGGTCAGTTTTTTACATGACTTTGTGCAATGGCCTATGAGCATGTTGGAGCAAACCGAAAAACTAGAGCAATTACGCGCTATGGAAAACGGCGTAAAAATTCATGCGCAAGAAGCGATAGAGTTAATACCTGGCGGTGTTGATACCGTTGCTGATTTAGAAAAAGTTCGGGCCATTATTGCGGCAAAACAATTATGATTAAAGTGTTGCTAGTTTGCCTAGGTAATATCTGCCGCTCGCCCAGCGCCGAGGGTGTGTTGCGGCAACAAATTAAAGAGCGGGGTTTAGAGCAGCGTATTAGCGTAGATTCCGCAGGCACCGCCGCTTGGCATATTGGCAAGTCGCCGGATCAGCGTTCTATAGCTGCCGCCCAACAGCGGGGCATAGACATTAGTGATTTGCGAGCCAGAGCAGTAAGCCCCACCGACTTTAATGACTACGATTATATACTGGCCATGGACTTGGAAAATCTATCCAACTTAAAAACCATGGCCCCTGCTGAGTGTCGCGCTGAACTATCGTTATTTTTAGCGTTTGATGCACAGTCCAGCCACAGCGAAGTGCCTGACCCCTATTACGGCGGTGAGCAAGGTTTTAACTTGGTATTGGATTTAGTAACGGATGCCAGTGAGGCCTTTATCAAACACGTGCTCAAACAACACACTCTATAACCGCGATTAGTTAATGACGTGAAATTACAACGCAATGTCGATTTAAAAAAATTCAATAGCTTAGCGGTAAGTGCTACGGCGGAATATTTTGTGAGCGTTGATGATCATAACGACTTGCTGGCTGCGGTGAGCGAGGGCAAGAAAAAAGGCCTGGCCATAACCGTGCTGGGCGGCGGCTCTAATATGGTATTGGCTGAATCACTGGCGGGCTTGGTGATACAGCTTAATAGTAAAGGACTAGCTGTTAGCGAGCAGGGTGATGAGGTGTTTGTCACCGTGCAGGCGGGGGAAAATTGGCATGAGTTTGTGATGCACTGCGTGCAGCAGGGTTATCACGGCTTAGAAAATCTAGCGTTAATACCCGGCAGAGTGGGTGCGGCGGCCATACAAAATATAGGCGCTTACGGTGTTGAGTTAAGCGATGTGTTGGTCAGCCTTAAAGGTTTGGATTTAATTAGTGGTACTTGGCGCGAGTTGAGTAAAGGCCAGTGCCTGCTAGGCTACCGCGATAGTATTTTTAAGCATGAATTAAAAGACTGTTTTATTATTAGTGAGTTGTGTTTCAAACTCAGCAACAACTTCCACGCCAATATAGCCTACCAGTCCCTGAAGCACTTTTTTCAGCAACACAGTATTACTCAACCCAATGCGCAGCAGGTGGCGGATGCCGTAATAGCGATACGCTCTGCGAAATTACCCTCGCCCGATGAATTACCTAATGCCGGTAGTTTTTTTAAAAACCCACTCATCAGCCTAGATCAGTGCCAGCAGTTACTTAAGCAATATCCAGAGTTGGTGTATTACCCGGTGGACGAGCAGCGAGTAAAATTGGCAGCAGGTTGGTTAATAGAGCAGTTAGGCTGGAAGGGTAAAATCCACAATGGCGTAGCCATGCATCAGCAGCAGGCCTTGGTGCTGATTAATCACAGTGGCAGCAGTAAGGATATTATGGCCTACGCCCAACAAGTGAAAGACAGCGTCTACCAACGTTTTCAAGTCATGTTAGAAATTGAACCCCGTGTTTATGGGTAGCGCCGGATTTAGTAAGCGAGGGTTATAGCCATGGCCAGTCAACAAGATTTTTTGTTTGCGCAAGACGCCGCCTATCCCTTGGTGATGGAGCATGCTGAGGTTTGCTACTACCCGCATTTTATTGGTGATGACCAAGCCTGGGTGCAGCCGCTATTAGGCGCCATTAAATGGCGACAAGACAGCATGCTGCTCTATGGCAAACAGCAAGCCATACCGCGCTTAAATGCTTGGTATGGCGATGAAAATACGGATTACGCCTATTCCGGCATACAGTTACAGCACAATAGTTGGTGCCCGGAGCTGCTCACTTTAAAACGACAGCTGGAGAGTAAACTAGGTTTGAATTTTAATAGCGTGCTGGCAAATTTTTATCGCAACGGCCAAGACAGTGTAGGTTGGCATAGCGATAATGAAAAAGAGTTGGGCTCTAATCCCGTTATCGCCTCACTTAGCTTTGGCGATACCCGCCGCTTTAGTTTTAGAACTATTGCCCAGCCGCGCACGATACGACATATAGATTTAGAGTCGGGCTCACTACTATTAATGCAGGGCAGTACCCAGCACTACTGGCAGCATCAACTGGCTAAAACCCAGCAGGCCAGTGTGCAGGGTCGTATCAATTTAACCTTTAGACGTATAGTGGCTAGTGCCAAATGACTGAACAGCTATTTGATTCGGAGAATTTTTTAAAAACCTTAAGCGCCAAGCCTGGCATCTACCAGATGTATGATGCCCAGCAGAAAATTTTATATGTGGGTAAGGCTAAGCAGTTAAAAAATCGCGTGTCCTCCTATTTTCGCAGCAAGGGCTTGGCGATTAAAACCCAGGCCTTGGTGGCTAAAATTGCCTCCATACAAGTCACCGTTACCCATACAGAAGCGGAAGCGTTAATACTTGAACAGAACTTAATCAAAAAACATCGCCCGCCTTACAATATTTTAATGCGCGATGATAAGTCTTATCCCTATGTATATTTGTCTAATGATAAGTATCCGCAGTTGTCTTATCACCGCGGCGTTAAACGTGGCGGCGGGCGGTACTTTGGCCCTTACCCCAGCGCAGGCGCGGTTAAAGAAAGCCTCAACTTATTGCAAAAAGTGTTTAAGGTTAGGCAGTGCGATAACAGTTATTTTAGCAACCGCTCGCGGCCTTGTTTGCAGCATCAAATTAATCGTTGTACGGCACCTTGTGTCGAGAAAATTTCCGAACAGGACTATGCCGAGTCGGTTAAGCACACGGTCATGTTTTTAGAAGGCCATAACAAAACCTTGATTAAAGAACTGGCTGATGAAATGGAAGCCGCAGCTGCAGATTTAGAATTTGAACAAGCGGCTTTGTTGCGGGATAAAATTCAGCACTTACAGCAGGTGCAGGCCACCCAAACCATTGATGGCGCTGGCGGTGAGGTGGATATATTTGCCTGCGAGCTATCGGCCGGTGCTATTTGTATGCAGGTGTTATTTGTACGCGGTGGTAGGGTGCTGGGCAGTAAAAGCTATTTCCCTAAGGCGCATTTAGATGAGCAGCCGGGGCAGGTGCTGTCGGCGTTTTTAGCACAGTTTTATTTGTCGCCGGGGTCGGCCAGAGAAGTGCCAGGGCAAATAGTCACTAGCCACGAGCCGGAAGATCAGCAAGTTATTAACGAAGCCTTAAACAGCGTCAGCCAAAAACAAATCAGCATTAGCCAAAACGTGCGCAGTGCCAGAGCCCAGTGGCTGAAATTGGCGCAGCAAAGCGCGCAGCAAAACCTCAACAGCCATTTGGCCAATAAACAAAACATACGCAGCCGTTTTGCTGCGCTGCAAGAGGT
Source organism: Dasania marina DSM 21967 (assembly GCF_000373485.1). Lineage (NCBI taxonomy): Bacteria > Pseudomonadati > Pseudomonadota > Gammaproteobacteria > Cellvibrionales > Spongiibacteraceae > Dasania > Dasania marina. Next base: position 441,779 of record NZ_KB891585.1, on the reverse strand, counting down.
GTTGTCTTTGGATCAGCCGCCTAAGCGCATGGAGTGCTTTGATATTAGCCACAGCTCTGGCGAGGCCACGGTGGCCTCCTGCGTGGTGTTTGACCAGAACGGGCCACTGAAATCCGACTACCGTCGCTTTAATATAGAGGGCGTTACCGCCGGCGATGATTATGCCGCTATGCAGCAGGCCCTAAAGCGCCGCTATGCCCGTATTAAAGCCGGCGACGAGAAAATGCCCGACATCCTTTTTATAGACGGTGGCAAAGGGCAGGTGAGCCAAGCCACGCAAGTGCTAGAGGAGCTGGCTATTAAGGATTTAATGGTGGTAGGTATAGCCAAAGGCACTACCCGTAAGGCCGGTTTTGAATACCTGTACCGGCCCGATACTGGCGATGAGTTTGTGCTGCCCTCAGATTCATCGGCGCTGCATTTAATTCAGCATATACGGGATGAGTCGCACCGTTTTGCCATTACCGGCCACAAGCAGCGGCGCGATAAAGCACGCCGTGAATCGCCACTGGAAGGTATCGCCGGGGTAGGGCCGAAACGGCGTCGGGAGCTATTGCGCCATTTTGGTGGCTGGCAAGAGGTGGGCGCCGCCAGCGCCGACGACTTGGCTAAAGTACCGGGAATTAGCCAGAAATTGGCGGTAGATATATATACTGCGCTGCATAACAGTTAAACTGGCGCTTTATACTAACATCCCAACGCTAAGCCCCAATTGCATGAATTTACCCAATCTATTAACACTGTTTAGAATCCTATTAATTCCTTTCTGCGTACTTGTTTTTTACTTACCCTATGCGTGGAGTTATACCGCCTCGGCGCTGATATTTGCTTTGGCAGGGCTAACTGATTGGCTGGATGGCTACTTGGCTCGCAGGCTGGACCAAAGTACACCCTTTGGCGCCTTCTTAGATCCGGTAGCGGATAAGCTGATGGTGGTGATAGTGCTAACCTTGCTGGTAGAGCGCATGGGGCACTGGTGGTTTACCGTGCCGGCTATGATTATCATCGGTCGTGAAGTGCTGATCTCGGCACTGCGAGAGTGGATGGCAGAATTAGGTAAGCGCACTAGCGTTGCGGTGTCGAAAGTAGGTAAGTTTAAAACCGCACTGCAAATGCTATCGATTTTTATCTTGTTGCTGGCGGCGCCTGAGCGCAGCGGTGTCTGGGTAATCTCTGGGGTGGTGGTGATGTATATAGCAGCAGCATTAACGCTGTGGTCTATGATTGTTTACCTGCGGGCAGCTTCACCCGAGTTTAAGTTGGATAGTAAGTAAACGACCGCGAGGGGCTTTGCCTAATAACTATCCAGAATAGGGTTTTTATTCATTATTTTTCAATAAGATAGTCATTGTGTAGTTGACAGTGACGCTTGAAACATTAGAATAGGCGCACTTTTCGGGGATGAGCAATTAGTCACGTCGAAACAGTTTGCGGGAATAGCTCAGTTGGTAGAGCGCGACCTTGCCAAGGTCGAGGTCGCCGGTTCGAACCCGGTTTCCCGCTCCAGTTTTAGCCAGCTATCGTACTCGATGGTGTGCTTAGCACTTAGAGCGTATAAGAGCTGCTAGATACGGCGCGATAGCAAAATGGTTATGCCGCGGATTGCAAATCCGTTTATGCCGGTTCGATTCCGGCTCGCGCCTCCATTTCATCTTTGATGAAAGCCCTTGGCCAAGGCAGCACGGTGACCGCCGTGGGTAAATAAGCTCTCAATAGTTTTGAGTAGTGACTAGGTAGCCCGGCAGGCTTTAAATTCCAAGAGTCTCTTTATTTTTATTGAGAAAGATTTATTAAGTTATTGAATAATAAGATTTTATTTAATAACTTATAAAGTTCAGTTACACCGATAGTGTGTAACTGTATGTAGTTTGCGAGGATGGTGGAATCGGTAGACACATCAGACTTAAAATCTGACGCCTTCTGGGTGTGGGGGTTCAAGTCCCCCTCTTCGCACCATATATACACTTTAAAGGCTCCTAACGGGGCCTTTTTAGTATCTGGCATTCCAGTATTGAATCCCCCTTCTTAAAAGCGCGTATATGGCCATTATTGGGTGTCTGCAGTGCTAGCCCATAGTGGCATCCTAAAGAGTTTTTCCGAGAAATATAGGCAGTTTCCCTCCTTGCGACGGGATATCGAATACACTTCAAGCTGTTAGTGAAAGGGAGGCCATAGCGTTGGTACTTATATTGGCTAAACACAAATGCTGGCAGCGTAGAGGGGATGAGGACGCCTAGCCTGACTGTTAGCCTTAGGTTTATAGCACGCTAAGAGATTGTTATAACAGTTCATTGCTCTCTGCTCTGCAGCCTGAATGGTAGCTTTATCGATAGCCGAGTCCGCTACCACAAAAAAGATGAACAAGGTTTAAAGATGAACGTAGACAAAATCATGAGTAAATCTATTGTCACTGTCGGCATGGATGACTCATTGGCCCAGATCAAAGAGCTGTTTGACAGCAATAATTTCCATCACCTGTTGGTAGTGGATTCCATGAAGTTATTTGGGGTTATATCGGATAGAGACCTCTTAAAAGTCATGAGCCCTAATGTTGGGACGCCTGCTGAAACAGCTAGGGATGCGGCCACGCTTAACAAAAAAGCACACCAAATATTAACGAGAAAACCGATTACCTTGCTGCCGACATCGGGCTTTTATGAGGCGGTAGAGATATTTAAACAGCATAAAATATCGTGTATCCCTGTCGTGAATAAAGAAGGTAAACCGGTAGGAATCATTAGCTGGAGAGACATAATAAAAGCGATTAGGCTAAAGCCGGCAGCTTAAGCTGCTCTCGTTTCGCTTTAGGGCATGATTAGCAACTGCGTCCAGCCAGTGATTTAATCTCAGCCATAATAAAAAAGACACTGTTTGCAAATAACGGGGTAGCTGCCGGTAAAGGGTGTTTAAGTTATGGCAAATGAACTAGATGGCGGTTCACTTGTTGTCGATCCCCGCTTGTTGTTAGCACCATTGTTACAGGCGCGCTGGTTTACATGTAGGCGCGCAGCGTTGTTTGGTTCAAACTTGGAACCGGCGGCAATCGTATTCTTGGTAGTGCTATGTTTGACGGGGTAGGGCATATAAGTATAGGCTAATAGATCAACTTAAAAGTATCGCTGTACCTTATTGGATATTAATGTTTTTCGTGGGGTTATATTCGCTGGATTTTTGCCTTTAGTGATGTCGCCGCTACGATAGTAGAAAGGGCGCAGATTTTTTATTGAGTTGTTTTTTACGTCTTTGGCGTTTGAATTGCGCCGTCTAGGGGGATACCGGTAACTTCTCGACTTTAGTATTGCTAAGCTACCTAGTCGAAATGTCGGATCACGGTCGTGATCATATTTGTTATTTATAAATCAGAGGAATGAATTATGTTGAATAAAAGCATGTTAGTAGCTGTATTGTTGACAGTTGCCGCTATCAGCGGGTGCGAAAAAGAAGGGTCGGTTGAACAGGCAGGTGAAACAATTGCTGATAAAACTAAACAGGCTGGACAGGTAGTTGAAGATAAGGCTAAGCAGGCTGGTGAAGCGATGGATGACGCTGCTGAGACCATACAAGAAAAAGGCCAAGATATAGGTAATAAGATTGAAGATGCCTGTGAAGATGCCAAAGAAGGCATGGATGCAGCAGACACTGATTGCTAGTTGTAGCGTCGACCCTGTAGCTGTAATGGCTAGGCTCTAGGTTGACAGCTGCCATGTTAAGGCGGGTAGCTGTTAGGCCTAGTCGCTCGCAAGTACAATCAAGTTCGACTGCTGCGAGAGCCTTCGTTACCGTGTGGCCCCTGAGTAGTCCCTAGTTTTCTCAGTCGATATTTTCGGCGCTAACACTATTATTCCAGCATAGTGATCATCTCGTTTTCTGCTTATGTGCTCTTCACCGCACGCTCTAACGTTCTCTTTCAGATTCGTCTAACTAGGCTCTATTCCTAGGGGCTATTTGGTCTAGCTCTACCTGCGCTAACGTGTCTTGTGTGAGATTAGCTTGCTAAGCGGCTTGATCTATTTCTTATCTTATACTAGCCATAAACACTTAGCAGGAATGTGTTATAAGCAATATTACCACCGAGGTAGGGCAGGGCTGTGGCCTAGCTCAGTGCTACGATGCCGTAGCCTTACTCATTCAAACCCGTGATAAAGATTTGGGCGGTTGCTCGGTTAGGCGCTGCCTGCCTAAGGTCCATCGCAAAATGGTAGGGCTGTGGATCTTCTTTGATCATATGGGGCCTGCTCGCTTTCCGCCGCGCATAGCTTGCATGGCTTGCAGTTATGGCTGGCCCTGCCTGCCGAGCAGGAAAAGATTGCCCCCGCTTTTTATCACTACCCTGCGGCCAGTGTGCCAGCTACCACAGTTGCTGGGGTGAATATTAGGGTGATGATAGGTCGTGCTTACGGCTTGCAGTCACCGATAGTCAGCTACTCGGAAACCCTATACGTAGAGGCCCAGTTACAGCAGGGGCAAAAGCTGAGCTTGCCCCTAGCGCAGGAGTTGGGTGTGTATGTGGTGAGTGGCAAGTTGTAAATTAAAGGCACGGTGGTACCCGCACATAACATGGCGGTAATGGCTGTTGCTGGCGCCGAAGTTGAGGCGCTAGAGGATGCCCGCATAGCGCTTATAGGTGGTGACAGTTTGGGCAAGTGCTATATAGATTGGAATTTTGTTGCTAGCCGCAGGGAATGCATAGAGCAGGCTAAACAGCAGTGGCGTCGCCGAGAGTTTGCAGTGGTGCCGGGGGATGAGGAGGAGTTTATCCCGCTACAGGAGTAAGGTGTTGGCGTGTTGGCGTGTGGGCAGTTAACTAATCTAGAATAATTCTAGATTAGTTAACTCATTACATATCAGTAGCTTGTTGACATTTTGTGATGTAGATTCTATGACATAATTAACTGCACAAGCCTTAGCTATAGAAGTAAATAACCAGCCTTAGCGGGCTAATTACCATACTCTCTACACTGAAAAGTTGGCTATTGCTTAAAGCAGTGGGTTGTTGCCATACTCACGCCTGCACCATGGACTTATCAAAAAGGAAGCCTTCATGATTAGCATCAAATCTCTCTGTGCCGCGCTGTTATTGATTAGTGTTAATGCCATGGCCGTCTCGGAAATTAGTTTGCCCACCAAGCTACCCGAACTGTCGGCAACTAACAGTAAAACGTTAGGTAGCCACGAGCCGGGAGTAGGCGTCGCCAATGGCAGCAAAATTAAAAATTTTACGATTAAGTCACATCAGGGAAAGTTAGCTTCATTTAATGATCTGCTGCAGCAGGGCGACCTAATGGTGGTGTTTTATAGAGGCGGCTGGTGCCCTTACTGTAATGTGCAAATCCGTCAGCTAACCGAAGCCTGGCCAGAATTCCAACAGCGCGGTATTACCCCAGTATTAATCAGCGCCGATAAGCCCGATGCCGGTATGCTGGTGCAAAAGACCTATGAGATTCCTTTCCCGGTACTATCCGATCCCAAGTTAACCGCCCACAAAGCGTTTAATGTGGTATTCACATTACCCGATGAGCTAGTCAGCACCTATAAAGATTACGGTATCGTGCTGCGGGACTGGTCAGGTAAAAAGCACCATAAATTTGCGGTAGCCTCGGTGTTTATCGTCAATAAAAAAGGTGTGGTGAAGTGGGGCCATTCGTCGAATGACTATAAAATGCGGCCCAGTGTCGAACAACTGTTAGGTGTTATAGATCAGCTTAAACTACGGTAGCCCACAGCTATATAGTGCGAATTAACAGCATGCCGTTAAAACTATAATAATGAGGCCCTTATGCGGTTTAAAAAAACACTGGTAATAGCCAGCCTATTAATCATCGCGGGCTGTAGCCCCGATAACGAACACTTTTGCGCTCGTTATGAATATGTCTATGCGCAACTTAACGATCCCGAGCTACCCAGTTATGGTGAGATGAAGCAAGCCTTGCAAATAGAAATCAGTCAAAAGCCCGATGACAATGACCAGCAACGCTTTATGTTATTTGTATTGGAAGAGTATCACCTAGGGATAAAACAAGGGCATCAGACCCCGCGTGAATTTTGCATGGCGACTGAGCGCTGGCAGTATTATGACAGCAAGGCCTCTAAGTAAGAAAAGCTACAAGAGTGGACGCGTCGCGCAATGACAGACTTTTTTGCGCAGCATAGGCGCGCTGTTTGCTAGCGTTCAATGTGACAAGGCTAGGTAGTAGTTCCTGACACCATGGCTTTGTTGGCCGTAATGTAAACAAAAGTCATGGCCTGTAATCTTTTCTCATATCCGAACAACCATATCGCATTAGACGCTATAGCCAGGCAAGTATTACTCTGGGTTGGCAAAAAATACAGCCTAATACCGTGCCTAAGCCGCATCTAAGCGACGGCTATAGTGCAAATTGGAGAATATTGTGAATAAAAAAATAACATGGGCTGCGGTATGTATTACCGCTTTATTACAAGCTTGTAGCCAAGAATCAGAACCGGAATCAGCGCAGAGCAACGTAGCCGATTTAGTATTAACCGATGGCTATATCTATACCGTGGACGGGCAGCACAGTGTTGCCCAGGCGGTAGCCATACAGGGCAATCGCATCGTCGGGGTGGGCAGCAATGAAGAGATGCGCGCCTTTATCGGTGATAACACCGACGTGCGTGACTTGGCAGGCAAAATGGTTATGCCTGGCATACACGATACCCATGTCCATGCCTTTGGTACCGTTGACCCCGATATGTGTGACCTGGGTAGTGAGGCTTACACCTTGGACGACATGGTGCCGTTTTTAAAAGCCTGTTTACAGCACTATGCGCCAGAAAAAGGCCAATGGCTGCCCGTGGTGCAATGGTCTTTCGCTGGCGGTAATCAACCCAGTGAACGTTACCCCACCTTGCGCTCAGCCTTAGATGCGGTGTCTAAAGACAACCCGATTATTTTATGGGGCGATGATGGCCATCACGGAGCAGCTAACAGTGCCGCGCTAGCCTTGGCGAGTATAGAAGGCAAGCAGCTAGGCATTAGTCGCGAAACCTTAGCGACGCACTTTGCGCAATGGCGTGAAAATATCGCGGTAGATCAACATGGTGAACCCAGTGGTGGTGTTAATGAGGGCGCACGCTTATTAATACGGCCACAATTCACAGAGGATATGTTGGGTTCTAGCAGCGACCCTGAAGCACTGATGCCGCGCATAGCCGCAGGCATGGCTAGCCGAGGCATTACGTCTATTCATGATCCGTTAACCTCGGCAGAAACATTAAGCAAATATCAATGGCTGGAAGACAGCGGCCAAATGAGTTTTCGCCTACGCGCTGGTTTATTTGCCCATGCCGAAAATTCACACCAGCCTGAGGCACTTAAACAAATTCCAGCCATCATGGCGGGCTTTAAGGACTTGCGAAAACAATACCAAGGCTCACGCTATATTCAGGTTAACGGCATTAAGTTATTTGCCGATTCGGTATTGGAAGGTAACCCCTTAACCCATCCGCCAACTTTACCGGGTGCGGCGGTACTCAATGGTTTCAAACAACCCATCTTTGAGATGAATAAAGAAACCGGTGCCGTGGACGTAGTAGGTTATGCCGACCTTAACGGTACGGTTTGCCAGCAAGTGCGAGCAACGCCTGAGCGTTTTAAAAAACCGGCTGCCATAAAAGCCTTTAACCTAGCCAACGGCCATCCGCCTGCGCAATGTTTTCCTAGCAGTGGCATATTAGAGCACTCGGAAGCGTTTATTCTTGAGTATGTTAAACAGGCTACCGCAGCCGGCTTTCACGTGCATATACACGCCTTGTCAGACAAAGGTGTAAGAGTGGCGGTGGATGCTTTAGCGGCGGTTAAAACCGACGCGGATAAACAAGGCTTAACCCAAAGCTTGGCGCATTTACAGCTAGTGCACCCCGATGATCAGCGTCGCATAGGCGAGCTGGGTTTGTTTAATGTCTTTACCTATATATGGGCGGGGCCTTTTACCGATTACAATCTTATGGTGATACCCTTTATTGAAAAAGTTAACGGCCGCGATGATTTGTTTAACCCCGATACCTATTATATGCGCAATGTCTATCCCGCTAAGGCGATTAAAGATGCCGGCGGCATACTAACCTTTGGTAGTGATGCGCCAGTAGAAAGCCGTGACCCTAGGCCTTTTATAAATATGCAATTAGCATTAACCCGTGCAGCTGAAGGCAAGGTCCTTAATGCCAGCCAGCGTTTAAATATACACGAGGCGCTGCAAGCTTTTACCCTTAACGGGGCAAAAATGCTCAGCCAAGATAAAGACGTAGGCAGCATAGAGCAGGGCAAGCTCGCTGACCTGATTGTGCTGGATAGAAACTTGGTGCAATTGGCTGAGCAAGATAAGGCAGAGAAAATTGGTGAAACGCAGGTGTTATTAACCATCTTCGATGGCCGTGTGGTTTATCAAGCGGAAAAGTAGTTAGTAAATTATTATTTTAAATTACAACATGAAGCTTTCTGAATTGAGCAGAAAGCTTCATCCTTCCTAAAAATACTCCCCATAATTTATCTCTTTGTTATGACGAAAGTCGTCCACTAGTGTGCGGGGTGACTCCCCAGTCGTCATGCCCAGCACTCGCTAAACTCTCGGGGTATGCCCTCCTCGCGAAAGCGGGGAGCCAGAGCAACGGAGTACGTCAATCCAGAAAATTACTTTGAGTTTGATAAAAACCTGTATTTACAGTAGTTAATGGTAAATTTGAATGTTGATGTGAATAGGTCGTTTGTCGCAACTGGATACCCGCTTTCGGGAGTATGACGATTAGGAGATGATTCCAGACAGTTGTGGGGTCAAGCCCGGCATGACGAGATTAAGTTAACGGGGCAGCAGTGATGTGAAATACAAAAAAGGGTGTGGCTAAATAATAAGGAGGCGTTAAAGAGAAAGGAATAAAAAAGCTCCCCCGGATAAGCGGGGGAGCAAAAGGGAAGCACAAATTTCCCCAGTGAGGTGAAGCATCTCCAGCATGAATTATTGGCAAGCTGCCAATAGCTAATGGCTAAAATCGGTAAAAAATAGTGAGTTATAAACTCTATGGGAAAAACAGCTGCCTTTGCATTTAGCTACAAAGGTAGCGGTTACGCTGCGTTATTAGCGCTGTGTTTTTACTCCCAGTTATAGGTCATTTCTATGGCAAAGCTACGAGGCTGGCCAGGTAGGTCACTAAAACTACCCAAATCACTACCTGTTGCGCGGGCAACGTAGACTTCATCCAGCAAGTTTTTACCTACCAATGCTAACTGCCATTGGTTGTTTGCAGGATTAAGTGTGATGCGACCATTCAGTAACTCATAACCTTTTTGGCCATAGGCAGCATAATTGAGATCCGTTAAATAGCTGTCTCTAGAGGCAATATCGTCGCGATAGCTGTAGTTAAGCTGTATGCCGCCGACTAAATCCTCGGACACATTACGTTCATAGTTAATAACAACCGTAGAGCTAAATTTCGGTGAGAAGGTACGATCTAAACCTTCCAATGTACCAACCGGAGTCTCTGGATCGGATAGGTCAGTGAGCACCACATCAGAGTCAGTAAATTCAGCATTCAACCAGGTTAAGCCTAGTTGTAAGGTCAGCCCTTCAATATCAAAGGGTAGCCAAGTGACGTCTAGTTCTAAGCCTTTATGTGTAGCTACACCTAAATTGCCTAGCTTGGTAAGAGCGGTATTGGTCTGAGCGTTATACTCCTCGAGAAAACCTTGCACATCTTGGTAGTCGTAATAAAACGCAGCACCATTGACTCGTAGCGTGCTGTCTAGCCAATCACTTTTAAAGCCTACTTCATAAGAGATAACGGTTTCTTCTTTATAGGCATCTAGCTCTTCAGGTTCAAAGGCAAAGCCGCCGTAAAAGCCACCGGACTTAAAGCCGCGGGTAATTTTACCGTAAATCATAGCGTCACTAGTAGGGGCCCAGTCTATGCCTACATGGCCAGACCAGTTGGCATCCAGCCTATAGTCATAATCGAGATCTTCGAGATAATAAAACTGGCCATAATTATCAAAATGATAGGCATTATTAAACTCTTTATCTTCCGCGGTGTAACGCAACGAGCCATTGATGGTGATGCTGTCAGTTATATCTTTATCGACTTGGCCGTAGGCTGCCCAGGATTCAGCTACTTGTTCATAGCCACGGGTAGAGTTGGTGGCGAAAACCAAAAAGTTCTGATCCAGGCTGCCCGTTCTTTCATCATCCATTTCATCTTTGGAATAAGAGATACCTGCCAACCAATAAATATCTTCATCATCATTGGAGACTAAACGAAATTCCTGCGACCAGGATTTTAATTCGGTTTTGCTATCTTCATGTAGCAGCGCTAGTGGCTCAGCATCATAATCGTAAATTTGTTTGTTGGTGTAATCTACGTAGGCGCTAATAGACGATAAAGTCGCAACACCAAAATCCCAATTGACTTTAACATTGGCGCCGCCCCAGGAGTTATCCAGTGCGTTAATAGGGTTGGTTAGTACTTTAGTGCCGTCTTGCTTTTGTAAGGACGGTAATAAACCGGGGTCTCCATCAGGTGAGATGACTAAGGCGTTAGTGGCATTCGACAGCAGAGCGCAGCTATTTGAATCGGCCTTGCCGGCCACAGCGCTGGCGCAATAGCCAGGGCCTGAAGGGTTGTAAATAGCTTTAGCTAAAGCTAGTAATGTTTCTGATTTATCTTCACCGCCTTCTACTTTGATGATGACTTCAAGATCATCACTAGGCAGTAGGAATAACTGTGCTTTGGCTGCAGAAAAATCCCTATCGCCATAATTATCATCTTGCGGGGTGGCTAAACTGTCCTGCCAGCCACCGCCTTGCTCAGTCATAGCGGCTATGCGAAAGGCGCTTTTATCATTAATGGCGCTACCTACAGCGGCTTCCACTCGGGATTTATCCCAGCTGCCATAGGACGCAGAAACATGGCCGTTAATGTCGGCACCGGGAACGGGGGCTACTGAATTAATACGCACAGCACCACCACTGGTGTTACGTCCATAGAGGCCGCCTTGTGGGCCCTTTAATACTTCAACACGATCTATATCAAACATGCCTATGCCGCCCAAGATATTGGATGACAGGTAGTGATCGTCGTAATAAATGGCAGCGGTAGGGGTGTTGTTGGCATTAAAGTCTGCCAAGCCTACGCCGCGAATAACCCAGGTCGGCTGGCCCGCGCCACGGTCATCAAATAACTCGGCACTGGAAATATGTCCGGTTAACTCTTGAAGGTTAGAAGTGCTTAAAGAGCTTAATTGTTCACTGGAAAACGCAGCTATCGCAATAGGAATTTCCTGTGCAGTTTCAGCACGTCTTTGTGCGGTTACTATCAGTTCTTCTATGCTACTGGCTGCTTGCCCCGCGGTTGAACCGGCCGATAACACGGACGCTACCGATAGGCACAAGGCGGTTTTAGAAAGCTTGTTATGTTTCATGTGAGTGTCCTCTGGGTCTTTATTTATCGTTATTGTTTTTTAACCAACAGCTAGAATCGGCTAGCTCTAGTAGCCGTATATCCTTTTGAGATTTACCGCTTAACTAGAGCAACCGATCAGCCGTTCGCTCAATCAAGTAACATTTAAAGCAGCTAAAAAACGTTTATTCTCCTAACCATTGCCCCATGCTTAGCGCAGAGAGTAAGAATATTTTTTAACGATAAATGTCACCTTGTGGTGATATTGTTTGCTTTCCGTCCAAACCGCCAATGCCTTTTGATTGCTAAGCCATGCAAAAAAGTATCGCCACATAACAGCGCTGCAAGCTTTTTTCATTATCCGTCAAGCAATTGCCATGACCTTAAGGCTTGCAGTTTTGCTAAACTCATTGTTATCTTGTTTCAATTATTTATATGTAAAGGCGGGTAATAGGTGAGCGCACTCAATGTAGCAATGTTCGGTTTGGGCGAGGCTGGGGCATTAATGGCTAAGGACTTAGTGGACGCAAAGGTACAGGTGACGGCATTTGATCCCGCCAACGTCGCAACGCCGGCTGGGGTTATTCGCGCTAATACCCCTCATGAGGCGGTAGCTACTAGCGATTTGGTCATTGCTCTTACCGCAGGCGATGATGCGCTAACAGCTATGGAGCAAGCTTTGGAGGCCATACCTACGGGGGCTATTTATGCCGACTTTTCGACTAACTCCGTTGCCATAAAACAACAGCTGGCAGCGCGTGCTGCTAGTCGACAATTACATTTTGTTGATGTGGCGTTAATGTCTATAGTGCCAGGCAAGGGTATACGCACGCCGGTGATGGTTGCCGGCACAGGGGCGCGATCCTTTGCGTCAATATTTGCTGAATTTGCCATGCCGGTAGAGGTGGTGGCAGGCGAAGCGGGAGCCGCAGCCCAGCGCAAACTTTTGCGCAGTGTGATGATGAAAGGTTTGGCCGCGGTCATTATAGAGGCCATGCGTGCTGCTGAAGCTGCGGGCTGTAGTGAATGGTTGTGGGGTAATATTACCACTGAATTAGCAACGGCAGATGCGGCCTTAATTACCCGTTTGGTGGCGGGCACAAATACCCATGCCAAAAGACGCCTGCATGAAATGCAGTGCACCGAAGCTTTATTACAAACACTGGCGCTAGACCCAGTAATGACGCATGCCACCGTAGAGAGTTTGCAGCAAGTCTTGGCGCAGGGCATTCCTGCTATACCCAACAGCGTAATTAATTAAGTTTTTTAAACCGTGGTAGTACCGCTTTTTTGCCTAAAATTTTTCGGCGAAATATCGCAGTGGCGCTTAAAGAATCGGGTAAAATAGGCCGGTTCTGAAAAACCGAGCTCGTTGGAAATTTCACTAATGGTCATGGCGGTATAAATTAAATTGCGCTTGGCTTCTAACAATAAGCGCTCGTGAATAATTTGTAAGGCCGATTGCTTGGCTATGCGCCGGCATAGGGCATTTAAGTGTGCGCCGGTGATGTTGAGTTGTTCGGCGTAGGCTTCTATCGATAAATGGCTTTTATACTGCTGCTCTAGCAATTGAGAAAACTGGCTGTAGTGCTCCAAGCCTTTATCTTGTTGTGTTTTGGCAGGGGCGGAGGTTTTAATCGCTATGCGGCTGGTGGAAACAATAATATTGCCTACCAGCGCGTCCAGTAGTAATTCTCTGCCGGGTAGATGAGCACGGTACTCTTGGTTTATTTGTTCAAATAAGTGATCAAAATAGCCTTGTTCATGCGCCACTGCATAATAGGCACTTTCTTTTAATAGGCTTTGCTGTGCGCCTAAGCGTGTATGTAATTGATTGACTAAAGGCGAGGCTAGCGTCAGTACATAGCCTTCAGTGTCGCTGGAAAAGTTAAAGCCGTGTACGCACATTTCTGCCACTAACAAAAGCACTGGCGGGGTCAGCGTGTGCTGGCTGTCATCTAGTTGTATGCAAGCTTCACCGGTTTGAATATAGAAAATTTGTAGTAAATCGCTATGCCTATGAGGTTTGATTTCCCAAGCGTGTAATTTGCTGCGGTCGGCTATGCGCTCGCAATGTAATAGGTCGGGGGTAAGCCATTCATGATCACCGCCATAGAGTTTAAATACCGGTATGCTGTCGTTGGTGGGCGTTTTTTTCATATTTATATACTCTCACCGCTTACTGTAAATGACTAACATAACATCATTGAATTAGTTCTTTGGCGACTATACGCAAGCTATTTAAAAACAGCTGCGCCGCAGGCGAGGGGGCGGTGTGCGCGCGCATGGTGACGCCTATGGGCCTATAGGTGTCGGTTAATTCTATCGCTAGTGGGATTAGTGCGCCGTATTGCTTATCGTAATAAATTTGATGCTCTGATAATAAGGCGATGCGATCGCTTTCCAAGAGTAAGCCGCGCACGGTTGAGAGCGAGCTGGTTTCCACCGCATGCTCTGGCAGTGCTAATTGATGGCGACTTAATACATCGTCAAACAAGTTGCGTGCCGGGGTGTTGTTAGCCGGTAACACCCAGCCATAGTGTTGTAGGTCGCTTAGGCTGAGGTTTTGTTTGCTTTCTAAAGGGTGGCCCTTGCGTACGATTAAGGCCAGTCTATCTTCTAATAGTTGCTCTGTTTTTAAGCTGCTATCACTTTGCGTGGGGCGTATCGCGCCGACAATAAAATCCAAGTCTCCGCAGCGTAGTGCCGCCTCCAGCGTGGAGTAGGGGCCTTCTGCGGTGGCTATGTCTAACTGCGGTTGCTCTGCCAGTAAGTGGTTTATAGCGCGCGGCGTTAAGATGGTTCGGGTATAGGGTAGGGTGCCAACCACCACTTTCCCTCTAGTGACGCCATTAACATTGGCGATGTCATCTATGGCGTGGCGAATTTGCGCGAAGGCGAGCTTAACGTGGCGCGCCAGCACGGTACAAAAGGCGGTATTGGTGACGCCATTGGGTTCGCGCTCAAATAGACATAGGTCTAACAGTTCTTCTAATTGCCGTACCGAGTTATAAATAGCGGCGCGGGTGACACCCAGCTGCTGGGCTGCGGCAGACACTTCTTTGCAATCGTGTAAGGCAATAAAAGCGGCTAGGCGTTTATAGCTAACATCCATAGTGAATATAGGAATATTTTGATAGCTGCTACGGGTCTTATTGTATTCTACATACTGTGCACCGGCGGCTTCAAATTCGGCGTTGGCCTGTATCACGCGTTTTGCTAGGGCGTCGCCGTAAACGGTAGGTAACATGCCGGTAGAAGAGCGATCAAATAATTGCACCCCTAGGTTGGACTCAAGATCGCTAATAGCTTTGGTGATTGCGGTTTGTGAGCGGTTAAGTTTATTCGCTGCACGAGTGAGGTTCTTATACTGGGCAACATACATTACCGCTTTTAAGTGGCGTAAGCTAAGGTTTGGTATGCCCAGGCTTTGGCTGTTACCCATCGGTTTTTTGCTCATGGCGCTGCTACCCACTACATGAAAAATAAATGTAATTCAGTATATATAGTATAAAAAAGTTGTACCACTCAATAATTTTATGCTAGTCATTATTTTGTAAGCTATTGTAATAAAGGGTTATTTTATATTTCATGCGATGAGAAAACGTTAGCTTTATTCAATTGGCAAACTTTTTTCATGGTGCTAAATACTTTTTTGCATGGCTTAGCAATTAAAAGGCATTAGCTATTTAGTGAGGCGATAAACCATAATCGGAACTACGTTAAAAACAATAGACCTATAGCCGGAGTAAGCAGCTTATGTCGCAGCGCGCGATACCCTATATGCAATTTCGTGGCGGCAGCTCTAAAGGCCTGTATTTTCTAGCCGGCGATTTGCCGGCCGATGAGGCGACCCGCAATCAACTATTGTTGTCGGCACTGGGCCGTGATGGGCGTCAAATCGACGGCTTGGGTGGCGGCAACCCGCTGACTAGCAAGGCGGCGATAGTGAGCTTGTCTACCCGTGATGATGCCGATATTGATTACTTGTTTGTGCAAGTGGTGGTGGGTGAAAATCGCGTCGATACCACACCCAATTGCGGCAATATTTTAGCGGGGGTAGGGCCATTTGCGATAGAGGCTGGCTTAGTGCCTGTATCCAGCGCGGAAACCCGCGTGCGTGTGCACATGGTTAATAGCGGCAAGGTTTGCGAACTAGTCTTGCAAACCCCGCAGGGCGCAATGACCTATTGCGGTGATGCCCACATCGATGGCGTGCCGGGAACGTCAGCGCCAGTTATATGCAATTATGACGATGTGGCGGGCTCAGCCTGCGGTAGCTTATTACCCACTGGCAATGTGGTAGACGTGGTGGATGGTATAGAAATGACCTGCGTCGATAATGGCATGCCAGTGGTGGTGATGCGAGCGGCAGATTTAGGTATCAGTGGCTACGAAACGCCAGAGCAGCTTAATGGCAATGAGGCGTTAAAAGCGCGTCTGCAAAAGATACGCTTACAGATAGGCCCCAAGATGAATTTAGGGGATGTGGATGGCGCGGCAGTACCCAAGATGTGCATGATCTCTGCACCCAGCCATGGCGGGGCCATTAACACCCGTACGTTTATTCCTTATCAGTGTCACGATGCAGTGGGTGTGTTAGGTGCGGTGTCGGTAGCCACGGCCTGTATCTTACCCGGCTCAGTGGCGCAAAATGTCGCGCAGTTAGGGGAGGGTAATCCGTTGAAGTTATCGGTAGAGCACCCCAGCGGCGAATTTTCGGTGAGTTTGGCGATTGATTACAGTGCTGAGCTGCCCCGCGTAAAACAGGCTGGCTTGTTGCGCACCGCGCGCTTGCTCAGCCGCGGCGAATTATATATAGACGAAGCTTGTTAAGTTATTAATTGAATTGATGGCAAGAGAGTAATAATTACTATGTCTTTTTTACCTGTATGTCCCAAGCCGAAAAAGCCGAATTTTATATTGCCGGCCAAGGCCTGTGATGCTCACTGCCATGTATTTGGCCCGGCGGCGCAGTTCCCTTATGCAGCGGAGCGTAAGTACACCCCTGTAGATGCCCCTAAAGAGCAATTATTTTCCTTACATAAGCACTTAGGTTTTGAGCGCAGTGTATTAGTGCAAGCCAGCTGCCACGGCACCGACAACAGTGCCATGGTTGACATGTTAGAAGCTGGCGAGGGGCGTTACCGCGGTGTGGCGGTGGTGGGTGATGATTTAACCGTAGCTGAGGTGCAGCGTTTACATGACGTGGGTGTGCGCGGCATACGTTTTAATTTTGTAAAACGCTTAGTGGATATTAAGCCTGAGGCTTATTACCGCAAACTCGCTGAGCTAATTGCGCCTTTTGGCTGGCATATTATCGTCTATTTTGAGTCACAGGAATTTGCCGATATAGAGTCGTTATTAATGCAGCTGCCTACGCCCATCGCTATAGACCACATGGGTAGGCCCGATGTTAGTAAAGGCCTGGATCACCCCGACTTTATGCGTATTTGTGAGATGGTGCGTAACCGTCCCAATACGTGGATAAAAGTAGGCTGCCTAGAAAGGCTAAGCCAGCAAGCTCCTCCTTATCACGATGCGATTCCCTATGCCCGCCATTTGGTAGAGCAATTTCCCGATCAAGTTTTATGGGGCACCGATTGGCCGCACCCTAATATGAAATCGCATATGCCGGATGATGGTGCCTTGGTTGATACCATCCCCCTAATTGCGCCTACCGCAGAACTGCAACAAAAGCTGCTGGTAGATAACCCTGCGCGACTTTATGAATTTAACGATTAACAATATTTCAGGAATCCAGCTATGAAAACTGTTGCCGTACGCAATATTGAACGCGCCGATATCGAAGTCGTATCGGCCATGGGTGAGTTGGGCGTGGCCACAGTGCACGAAGCACTGGGCCGTACAGGATTACTAAAGCCGTATATACGCCCTATTTATAAAGGTGCGCGCATAGGCGGCAACGCGGTCACCGTGATGGCGCAGCCCGGCGATAACTGGATGATTCATGTGGCGATAGAATTATGCCAGCCCGGTGATATCTTAGTGGTGGCTTGTACCACCGATAACACAGACGGCATGTTTGGCGATTTGCTGGCAACCTCTGCCAAAGCGCGCGGTGTTAGGGGTTTAATTATCGATGCCGGTTGTCGCGATGTACGCGATTTAGAAGAGATGGATTTTCCCGTTTGGTCGCGTGCCATTTCATCCAAAGGCACAGTAAAAAATACCTTGGGTGCCGTTAATGTGCCGGTTGTGTGTGCTGGCCAATTAATTAACCCCGGTGATGTGGTAGTTGCAGATGATGACGGCGTAGTGGTGGTGCCACGTAAACAGGCTAAGCAAGTATTAGATGCTGGTGTCGCCAGAGAAAATTTAGAAGAAGAAAAGCGCCTAAAGCTAGCTTCGGGTGTGCTGGGTATAGATTTATACAATATGCGCCCGCGTTTAGCTGAGTGTGGTTTTGAGTATGTAGAGACTTTGGCTGAGTTAGAAGCCTAAGCGTTAAGTATTGTTACTTTCAATGGTTAGTAATGGATGCCGGATCAAGTCCGGCATGACAGAGATAAGCTACGGAGCGCCCATAGTCCCTTGGGAGTCGCCGAGAAACGGAGGCCAATTGCGGAGCGAAGCAGCGAGGACTGTTTGAGCGATAAAACGATTGATTATCGTTTTATCGTGAGTTCCGCAGCGGCCGAAATTGGCTGAGTAGCGGAGGGCATCGGCGTAGCCGACGATGGACTAGGGTGCACTTTTCTTGGTTACTTCTTTTGTGCACGCAAAAGAAGTAACTAGCCCAGCAGGGCGAAACAAATGCAAAGATTAAATTAAAAGCCAATAAAGTTAGCTGGCTTAAAAGACACAAAAAAAACATCTGAATTATCAGAAGCTTAAAAGGTAGTATCAATGATCATAGATTGCCACGGCCATTACACCACCACACCACCCGCTGTAGGCGAGTATAGAGACCAACAAAAAGCGGCTCTGGCTAAAGATCCTTTATTTGTCGGTGAAAAAGGCATTATCAGCATTAGTGATGACCAAATTCGCGAGAGTATAGAAAGTAATCAGCTGCGCCTACAGCAAGAGCGCGGTACCGACTTAACTATTTTTTCGCCACGGGCCAGCTGGATGGGACACCATGTGGGCAATGAGCACACCAGCCGTTTTTGGACTGAGCAACAAAATGATTTAATTAAACGTGTGTGCGAATTATTTCCACAAAACTTTGCGCCGGTAGCGCAGTTGCCGCAATCACCGGGGGTTGATCCCTCTAAATCTATTGCCGAGTTAGAACGTTGCGTGTTGGAAATGGGCTTTATCGGCTGCAACTTAAACCCCGATACCACTGGCGGTTATTGGCAAGATGCTTCATTGGCGGATAAATCCTGGTATCCGTTCTATGAAAAAATGGTAGAGCTAGATGTGCCCGCCATGATTCATGTTAGCGCCGCCTGTAATGATTGTTTTACTACCACTGGCTCGCACTACCTAGGCGCGGATACTACCGCCTTTGATCAACTGATGTTTTCTGATGTATTCAAAGACTTCCCCACCTTGAAGCTTATTATTCCTCACGGTGGCGGGGCAGTGCCTTATCACTGGGGTCGCTTCCGTGGTATTGCACAAGATAAAGGCCTGGGGGATTTGAAGGAGCGCATGCTTAATAATGTGTTTTTCGATACCTGTGTTTATCACCAACGAGGCATCGATTTATTGCTAGATATTATCCCCGTAGACAATATTTTATTTGCCTCAGAGATGATAGGTGCCGTGCGCGGCATAGACCCAGAAACCGGCCATTATTTTGACGACACCAAACGTTATATCGATGGTAATACTCGCTTGAGTGACGAGGATAGAGTCAAGATATTTGAGGGCAATGCCCGCAAAGTGTTTAGTCGTTTACAGTGTTAGCTGGCGTTTGAGCTAAAGCGTAAATATCCACGGAAAGTCCAATTTTATTACTGAAAGGTGCCTTCAAGTTGCGCCGCATACGTATAAAAATACAAGTACTTTCAACGGATAAACATGCTGAGCTTATCGCTAGTGTGGTGCAGCACTGAGAAACAATAACTATGAAAACACAAGTAGCCATTATAGGTGCGGGCCCTTCAGGATTATTGCTGGGTCAGCTGTTAAATGTACACGGTATAGACAACGTTATAGTCGAGCGCCAATCCCCAGACTATGTATTAGGTCGTATACGAGCCGGGGTACTAGAGCAAGGTTTTGTAGATTTAATGCGTGAAGCCGGTGTATCCGATCGTATGGATAGCGAAGGCGAAGTGCACGACGGTTTTGAGTTAGTGGTAAACGGCCAGCGTAAGCGCATCGATATGAAAACGCTTACCGGCGGTGACACAGTAATGGTTTACGGCCAAACTGAAGTGACCCGTGATTTAATGGCGGCACGACAAGCGTCTGGCACGCCTATTTACTATCAATCCGACGATGTGCAGATACACGACTTGGCAAGCGAGCAGCCCAGTATTAGCTTTGATCAACAGGGCGAGCGGGTCACGTTACAGTGTGATTATATTGCCGGTTGTGATGGTTTTCATGGAGTTTCTCGCAAAAATATCCCCGCGGATATTTTAAAAGAATATGAACGCGTATACCCCTTTGGTTGGTTGGGTGTGTTGTCGGATACGCCACCGGTGTCGCACGAACTTATTTACGCCAAGCACGAACGTGGCTTTGCGCTGTGTAGCATGCGCTCATCCACGCGCAGCCGTTACTACATACAAGTGCCGTTAACAGAAAAAGTTGAAGATTGGTCGGATGAACGTTTTTGGCAGGAATTAAAATCGCGTTTACCTGAAGATGTGGCAGCCAAATTAGTAACTGGCCCATCCATAGAAAAAAGCATAGCGCCACTACGCAGTTTTGTTGCCGAGCCTATGCAGCATGGCAGATTATTTTTAGCGGGTGATGCTGCGCATATAGTGCCGCCTACAGGCGCCAAAGGTTTGAACTTGGCCGCCAGTGATATTAGCACTTTATACACCTTGTTAGTGAAAGTGTATAAAGAGGGTCGTACGGACTTGATAGAAAAATATTCTGCCACTTGCTTGCGCAGAATTTGGAAGGCAGAACGTTTTTCTTGGTGGATGACCAGCATGTTGCACAGCTTAGATAACGATGCCATAGAGCGTAAGCTAATCGATGCCGAGCTGGACTACACATTAAATAGTTTAGCCGGGCAAAAAACTATAGCCGAAAATTACGTTGGTCTTCCTTTTGACAGGCTTGAATAAAACTTTAGTTGGGCGGTATTAATAATTTTTGAAATAGTATTTAGCACAACATTTATAAACACAGGATTTTTATCATGAAAATTTGTCTAGCCGGTGTTGGCGCTTTTGCCAAAAAACACTTAGACGCCCTTGCACGCATAGACGGTGTTAACGTCGTGTCATTAGTGGGCAGGCGTCCAGAATCTACTGCGGCCTTAGCCGAAGAGCGGGGCATCCCTCACTGGACGATTAATTATCAAGAAGCATTAGATAACCCCGAGGTTGAAGCGGTAATTTTAACCACCCCTACCCAAATGCACGCCGAGCAAGCAATAGCAGCAATGCGCGCAGGCAAGCATGTGTTGGTAGAAATCCCCATGGCCGATAGCTTGGCCGATTCGCAAGCGGTTGTGGATGTGCAAAAAGAGACCGGCTTAGTGGCCATGGTAGGGCATACCCGCCGCTTTAACCCCAGCCACCAGTGGATACACAATAAGATACAGGCAGGTGAATTAACCGTGCAGCAAATGGACGTGCAAACCTATTTCTTCCGCCGTACTAACGCTAATGCCTTGGGGCAAGCACGCAGCTGGACCGATCATTTGTTATGGCATCACGCCTGCCACACCGTTGATTTGTTTCAGTATCAAACCGGGCAAGTGGCTTCCGAATCCTTCGCCTTACAGGGGCCTATACACCCTGACTTAGGCATAGCTATGGATATGAGCATAGGTATGAAAGTGCCTTCCGGTGCTATCTGTACCTTGTCCTTGTCGTTTAATAACGACGGCCCCTTCGGTACGTTCTTCCGTTATATCTGTGATCAGGGAACATTTCTTGCTCGCTACGACGAGTTATACGACGGCAAAGAAACCCCCATCGATGTCTCTAAAGTTGACGTTTCTATGGACGGCATAGAGCTGTGCGACCGCGAATTTATCAGCGCTATAAAAGAAGGGCGCGAGCCTAATGCCAGTGTCGCCCAATGTTTAACGGCTATGGCCACGTTAGATAAATTAGAACAGCAGTTGGTTTAAACCATAACAAAAGGTTTTTTAAAAATGAGTTGGGACAAACACGACTACGATCATATACCGGGCACCTACGTGTTTAACGGCGAGCGTTCGGCACAAGGCTATGGCATTAATAAAATGGCCTTTAGTTTTAATGATGCCAGCAATCGTGAAGAGTTTGCCGGTGATATGGATGCCTACTGCCGTAAGTTTCAGTTGAGTGATGAAGCCAGGGCTGCAGTGGTGGCCGGTGACTTTCTAAGCTTGATGCGTCTAGGTGGCAATATTTATTATTTAGCAAAAATCGCTATCTTTCATGGCCTCACCGTGCAGGATGCCGGTGCCCAAATGGGTGGTATTAGCACCGACCAATTCAAAGCCAAATTATTAAACAATAGCGAAGGTTTTGAACAACAATTGCATACTATTGGAGGTTATTTCCATGGCTAAAATCGTAGGTGGTATTACCACCTCTCACATACCCGCAATAGGTAATGCTATTAGCCAGGGCCTGCGACACGACACCTACTGGGAACGTTTTTTTGATGGCTACACGCCAGTTAAAGAATGGTTGGCTAAAGTCAAACCCGATGTCGCCATCGTGGTAGCCAATGATCATGGCCTTAACTTTTTTCTCGATACCATGCCTACCTTTGCCATGGGTACCGCGCAACGTTATGAAAACGCCGATGAAGGCTGGGGCTTAAAAACCCTAACAGGCTTTGACGGTGACGCACCCTTTTCATGGCATATGATTGAGTCGCTGGTGGCAGATAAGTTTGATATGACCATCTGCCAGGAAATGCGCGTCGATCACGGCTTTGTTGTGCCTATGACGGTATTGTGGGGCGAACATGACAAGTGGCCGGTAAAGCTAGTGCCACTAGCGGTTAACACTGTGCAGCATCCATTACCAACCGCGGAGCGTTGTTTTGAGTTAGGCAAGGCTTTGCGTACTGCGATTGAATCTTACGGTGAAGACATAAAAGTGGTTATCGTGGGTACCGGCGGCATGTCACACCAATTACAGGGTGAGCGTGCTGGTATTATCGATACCGATTTCGATATTGAGTGTATAGAAAATATTATCCACAATCCTGAAAAATTTACGCAGTTAAGTAATACAGAAATTATGGAGCGGGCCGGCACCGAAGGTATAGAAACTATAATGTGGATGGTAATGCGTGGCGCACTGACTGAAAAAGTTAAGGTGGTTCACAAGCACTATCACGCACCTATTTCTAATACCGGCGCAGGTGTGTTGGTGTTGGAAAATACGGAAGAGTAATGGCGGTGAATGCTATCAACTCCTGTCTAGTCGTAAACATTCGGAACAGCCTATGCCCGTAACAATGCAGTCGTCTATGAATACAGCGATGAAAAGTCGTAAGCTAGGCCCCTTTACTGTGGCTAACATAGGCTTGGGCTGCATGAGCATGTCTCACGCCTATGGCAAGCCCGATAAGGCGTCTGCCATAGCTACCTTACATCGCGCGCTGGATATAGGTTACAACTTTTTAGATACCGCCGCCCTATACGGTTTTGGTGCAAACGAAAGCTTATTAGGCGAAGTGTTACATGAACGTCGCGACGAGTTTGTGTTAGCCAGTAAGTGTGGCCTGTTTAAAAACAGTGAAGGCAAGCGAGCGATAAACGGTAGACCTGAAGTAATTAAGCAAACCTGTGAAGACAGCCTCAAACGTTTAAAAACCGATGTAATCGATTTGTATTACCTACACCGGGTTGACCCCAATGTGCCGGTGGAAGACTCAATAGGCGCTTTATCGGAGCTAGTAGCTGAAGGTAAAATAAAAACCATAGGTCTGTCTGAAGTCTCGGCGCAGACTTTAAAACGCGCCCATGCAGTGCATCCTATCACCGCATTGCAATCTGAGTATTCGCTATGGACCAGAAACCCCGAAGGGGCAGTGCTGGAAACTTGCAAACAATTGGGTGTGGCCTTTGTTGCCTTTAGCCCATTGGCACGCGGATTTTTGACTGGTCATGTACGCGATATGACTTTATTACAAACCAGTGATTTACGGCACAGCATGCCACGTTTTTTGGGCGACAATTTTAGCGCCAACCTCCAGCTGTTGGAAAGCTATAGTGCTATCGCTAGAGCTAACCACTGCAGCCCGGGGCAACTGGCCTTGGCCTGGTTGCTGAATAAAGACGAAATCATTATCCCCATACCCGGCACGCAGCATGACGACTATGCGGTAGAGAATGCCGGCGCTAGTCATATACAGTTAAGCGATGCCACCATGGTAAGCCTAGAACAATTGATAAATGTCGACAGCGTGCAAGGCGAACGTTACAACGCCAGCATGCTGGCGACTATGGAAACCTGATTTTTAAAAGCCTCCGTGGCCCTCTAACAACAACACGGCGTAATGCAATGAATAATATTAATAACATCATTAAAAACAACTCTATGTCACGCTACCAGATCGTGGCGGTGTCACTGTGCGTCATACTCTATATGCTTGATGGTTTTGATGTATTGGTTATGGCCTTTACCGCCGCCCCCGTTGCTAAAGAATGGGGCTTGCAAGCCTCGCAGGTCGGCTTGCTACTCAGTGCCGGCTTATTTGGCATGACCGGAGGCTCTTTATTTATTGCGCCACTGGCCGATAAGTTTGGCCGCCGCGCGCTGGTGTTAAGCTGCTTAGTGATTATCAGCGTAGGTATGGGTTTGTCGGCCTTTGCCAACAGTATGATAGAACTGGGTATGTTGCGCTTAGTAACCGGCTTGGGTATAGGCGGTATGTTGGCCACTCTCACCGTGGTTGCCTCTGAGTATTCATCGGCAAAATGGAATAATTTTATTCTCAGTTTATTGGGTGTGGGTTATCCCATCGGTGCGGTAGTGGGTGGCTCTATAGCCGCAGTTTTAATGTTGCACTATGACTGGCGTTCAGTGTTTTTATTTGGCTCGCTGGTGTCTTTTTTGCTGATCCCTTTGGCCTTGTTGTGTTTGCCGGAATCTTTAGATTTTTTACTGAGTAAGCGACCAGCCAATGCTCTGCAAAAAATTAATCGCCTAATGACCCGTATGGGCCATCAGACTTTGGCAAGCCTGCCGCCATTATCGGATAGCGGCGAACTGCCACAAACAAAGCTCCGCAGCTTGTTTGCCCCTGAGGTAAGGCGTTCAACACTACTAATTTGGCTGGCCTTTTTTATGGTGATGTTCAGCTTTTATTTTGTTTTAAGCTGGACGCCTAAGTTGCTGGTGGCGGCAGGGCTGTCTACCGCAGAAGGAATTTCTGGCGGTGTGTTAATTAACTTAGGCGGTATTACCGGTGGTTTGCTACTGGGCTATATCTCTTCGCGTTTTGCCCTGCGCAAAATTCTCATGATTTATATGTTCGCAACCACGGTGTTAATGCTGGCTTTTGGTTTATTTTGGTCGCAGCTTACTTTAGCGCTGGGCCTAGGTGTGATTATGGGCTTCTTCTTATTTGGCTCTATGATAGGTTTATATATACTTACCCCAGCTAAGTACGCCACTTCTATACGCACCACAGGCATGGGCTGGGCCATAGGTATAGGACGTTTGGGCGCAATTTTCTCACCCATTATTGCGGGTTTTTTGCTCGAGCAGCAGTGGCAGAGCGGTTCATTGTTTATGCTGTTTTCCATGCCTTTATTGTGCGCCATGGTCGCCGTTTATTTTGTGAGTAAAGATGCCGCAGTCGATAAAACAACGGATTATCAAAGCGATGCGGTAAGTGCTGCTAAGTCTTAAGACTTGCTATTGTTTAATGATGGAGAACACCTATGAGTACTATGTGTAAGCTTATTTATCGCTCTACAATATTTAGCGTTAGCTGTTTAGTCGCTATTAGCCTGGCAACGTTAAGCAGCCAAAGCTGGGCAGAGCCTGCAAAACTATTTAGCGATGCAGCTAAATATGAAAAAAGAATGACTAGCGAGCTAGTGTTACAAATAGACGTTAAGCTAGGCGAAGAAGAAGACATGGGCCTAAGTGCCGATGGCCATCGCTATAACTACCCGATTATAGGCGGTACCTTTGTAGGTAAAGGAATGCGCGGTACGGTGGTGCCAGGCGGTGCCGACTTTGCTTTAGAGCGTCGCGATGGCGTGACCATTATTGATGCGCTGTACAGGTTAAAAACCGATGATGGCCAAATCATTATTATCCACAACAAAGGTATCTGGAACCCAACTAAACTCGCGGTGGAGAAAATGGCAAAGGGATTGTCGCTAAAACCGGAAGATGTGTATTACCGAACCGTGCCTGATTTTAAAACCCAGCCGGGCAAGCATGACTGGTTAGAGGATTATGTTTTTGTTGGTACTGTAGATATGGCCGACGATGGTTTATCGGTGCTGGTGAGTAGTTATTTGCTTAAAGGCGACTAATTAGATATTTATAAGGTGGGCTTAGCGCTCACTGAATTAGTAATAAAAAACGGAGAGCATCAGTGATGGTCCCCGTTTTTTATTGTCTTTTGTTTGTTATTTTAAAGTCTATGGATACTGGATCG
The DNA here is from genome assembly GCF_000373485.1 of Dasania marina DSM 21967. NCBI lineage: Bacteria > Pseudomonadati > Pseudomonadota > Gammaproteobacteria > Cellvibrionales > Spongiibacteraceae > Dasania > Dasania marina. Next base: position 415,643 of record NZ_KB891585.1, on the reverse strand, counting down.
AAGCCTGATAAGACGAGAATTAATTAACGTTAACAAAATAAGTAACGTTTAATTATTGATCCTATGTTTTTGCTCTTAATTATCAATTAAATCACGCAGTGTGTTTTTTAATACTTTGCCAGCACCATTACGGGGCAGGGCGTCAATTAAGCTGACATATTTCGGCACTTTGTAGCGGGCAATTTTTTGTTCTAAGTAAGCAATAATGCTGTCGGTTGCTAATTCGCTGCCTGGCTTGGCAACTAAATAGAGATGGCCAACTTCACCCCAGCGCTGGTCAGCTCTGGCAACAACGGCGCTCTCTTTAATCTGAGGGTGGCCCGCTAATACAGCTTCAATTTCTGCCGGGTAAACATTTTCGCCACCGGAGATAAACATATCTTTACGTCTATCGACTAACCAGTGATAGCCTTGCTCATCACAGCGGGCTATATCGCCGGTGCGTAACCAGCCGTCGGCGGTAAACGCAGCCTGTGTTTCTTGTTCACGACGCCAATAGCCTTTGGTGACATTGGTGCCTTTAAGTAACAATTCGCCGGCTGTGCCTATGGCGCAATCGTTACCGTTGACATCAACTATGCGTGTTTGCACTCTAGTTGTGGCGATGCCCACTGAACCCGCTCGTTCGGCGATAAGCTTACGGTCCAGGGGCATGCCAAACACGGTACCCACTTCACTCATGCCATAGCCGTCGACTATAGCAATACCATCGTTCAGCCAGGCATTGATGCTTGCGGCTGGGTGTGGTGCGCCACCGGTGAAGAGGGCGGTTAAACCACGCAATTGTGCGGGGTTAAAACTAGGCTCTGCTCTCAGTGCTTCAGCCATTTGCGGCACGCAAAAATAATGGCTAATAGCCAGTTGCGGATCAGCTAAGCGTGCTAGCGTGGTTGCTGGCACAAAACCATCGGACACGATTAAGCTTCCGCCGTGCATCAAAAATGGGCGTATGTTGGTGACTAGGCCTATAACATGAAACATGGGTGTATCACATAACACCACGCTGTGGTGGTTAACCTTGCCCAACAAGGAAAAATTAATAGCAGTTTCAGTAATATTATTTTCTGACAGTAAAACCCCTTTGGGCTTACCTGAGGTACCAGAGGTATATAAAATTAACGAAGGTAATTCTGCATTAATAGGGGCAGGGGGGAGAGGTATCGCCGCCGATATTTCTTCCGCAAGCTGATCTAAAGTGATGCTTTCAATAACGGTTTGTTGTTGATTGATTCTGTTTAAATCTATCGTTTTTAAATAGTCATCACCAAATAATAGTTTGGGTTCAGCGTCTTCAATTAAACCTGCGATTTCGGTAGGCGACAGACGCCAGTTTAGGGGAACATAAATGCTCCCCGTTCTACTGCAGGCCAGATGCAGCATGATTAACTCCACCCGGTTTTTGGCCAGGCTCGCGACTCTGTCCCCCACATTGATGCCACGTTGCAGCAATACGCTGGCGCATTGTGCAACGGCTTTATCAAAGGCGCTGTAGCTCCATTGCTGGCCATAGCTTAAATCTATGGCCGCCAACCGATCGGGTTGCGTTCGGGCTTGCAGCGCTAACATGTCTATGGCGCTGTGGGTAACAGCGCCTTTATTCCCAGCTGGGGTAGTTGTCTTGTTATTAATCATTTACTGCTTCTTGCCATTAGTTACTTTTGCGGCTTTAAGGCGTAGGCACCTAGGCCTGGCTTGTAGGTTTTATCATCGATAAATTGCTTGATGCCTTCTTTGCTGCCTTCAGCATCATAGTAGTGGGCAGCTTCTTGGGCGCGCACTAGGTAATCTTCGGCATTGTCGTAGGTCATTTCATTGACTCTGCGCACGGCATCTTTGGTTGCTTTTAAGGCAACCGGATTTTTTTCTAATAACACGTTTGCTATTTCTGTGACGCGTGTTTTTAGTTGATCTGCAGGTACCGCTTCGTTAATTAAGCTCCAGTCGGCCGCTTTACGCGCGTCTATAGATTCACCGGTAAGGGCGTGGTACATCGCGTCGCGCATAGGCATAAGATCGGTAACGACTTTAGTAGCGCCACCGCCAGGTAAAATACCCCAATTGATTTCGCTTAAACCAAATTTTGCATCTTCAGAAGCAATAGCCAAGTCGCAAGAATAAAGTGGGCCGTAACCGCCGCCAAAGCACCAACCATTAACCATGGCGATAGTAGGCTTTTGGAACCAGCGCAGCTTGCGCCACCAGCCGTAAGATTCACGTTGTGCTTGGCGTATGGCGCCCAGGCCTTTGGCTTGAGTTTCACGAAAATATTCTTTTAAATCCATGCCAGCAGTCCAGGCTGTGCCTTCGCCTGTTAACACTAAAACGCCTACGTCGTCGTTAAACTCTAATTCGTCTAACACTTCTGTCATGCGGCGGTTTAGTGCTGGGTTCATGCAGTTGCGTTTTTCTGGGCGGTTGAACGATACCCAGGCGATACGGTTTTCAATTTTATAGGTGACTGTGTCAGTCATGGTGTTACCTCTCATGCTTACATTCAAAAAATAAAAAAGTTACGCGGTTGAATAATTGCAACCGCGACAAGATTAAATAAGGCTCTTTAAATAGGCTTTTATAGATTGGCCTTTCTATATAGTCTTCTTAAGATTGGACTCCTTAAATGGGCCTCTCTAGATTGGACTCTTTATGTAGGCTTCTCTATATCGGGCTCCTTAAATAGGGTAATGCCCAGGCTCAGTTTCCATAGTAATCCAGCGTAGTTCAGTAAAGGCTTCTATGCCGGCTTTGCCACCGAAGCGGCCGTAGCCTGATGACTTCACACCACCAAAAGGCATTTGTGCTTCGTCGTGTACTGTGGGGCCGTTAATGTGGCACATGCCAGACTTAATTTGTTTAGCTACGCGCAAGCCTCTGGCTGTATCGCGGGTGAATACCGCTGCCGATAAACCGTACTCGGTATCGTTAGCCAGCTCTATGGCATGGGCTTCATCATTGGCGCGAATAATCGCAACGACTGGGCCGAAGCTCTCATCGCGAAACAGCTTCATGCTGGGGGTAACATGGTCGATAACCGTTGCAGGCATTAGCACGCCTTTGGCATCACCGCCATTCAGTTGCGTGGCACCCTGTGCTATAGCATCAGCGATTAAGGCTTGTACATGGCTGACGGTTTTTTGATCGGCTACCGCGCCCAGTGGCGTATTGCCCTCACGTGGGTCACCTACGGCTAGGGTGTTGACTTTGGCTTTGAATTTTTCGGCGAAGGCATCGGCAATGCTATCAACAACGATTAAGCGCTCGGTGGACATACAAATTTGGCCCTGATTCATAAAGGCACCAAAGGCGGCAGCTTTTACTGCTTCGTCTAGGTCGGCATCATCCAGGACTAGCATGGGGGCTTTGCCACCCAATTCTAATAACACCGGTTTTAAGTTTTCAGCGGCGCGCTTGGCAATAATGCGGCCTACGTTGGTTGAGCCGGTAAAGTTAATACGGCGCACGGCGGGGTGATCTATCATCGCGCCGACTACGTCGCCTGCATCTTTCGGGGCATTGCTAATCATATTAACAATGCCATCACCCAAACCGGCCTCTATAAAGGCTTCAATAATTAATGCATGGGTGCGTGGGCATAGCTCTGAGGCTTTCAGTATGACGGTGTTGCCACAGGCTAAAGGTACCGCAATGGCGCGTACGCCCAAGATTATAGGTGCGTTCCAAGGGGCGATACCCAACACCACACCGGCGGCTTCACGGCTGGCCATGGCTATGCAGCCCGGCTTATCGGAAGGGATAACTTCGCCGCCTATTTGGGTGGTTAAGGCAGCGGCTTCACGCACCATGGAAACGGCCAGCATGAGGTTAAACCTAGCCCAGCCTTCAGTGGCGCCTATCTCGGCCATCATGGCGGCAACAAAGTCTTCGGCCTTGGCTTCTAAGGCGTCGGCGGCTTTGTTGAGTGCGGCGCGGCGGGCGTTAGGGCCCAAGGCAGACCAAGCGGGTAGTGCACGACTGGCAGCATCGGCAGCGGCCTTGGCATCGTCTACCGTAGCGGCTGCTGCGCGGGTTGCCACTGCTCCGGAGATCGGGTTTAGACGTTCAAAACTGTTAGCAGTGCCGTGCTCAGCGCCGCCTATGGATAGGGAAATAGTCTGTGTAGTCACTGGGATCTCCTTGGGGTTACTGTTATTATTCATAACACTGCGATTGTTATACTTTATAACATTCTATATTGTTATCTGCAATAACATTTATTGAGGTTTTGACATGGCATCAGAGGCTATATCTCAGGCGACATTACAGGCGGCTTCACGTGCTAAAAGTGTGGAGTTAGTCGATCCGCTGGAAAATCTGCTGGGTTACCAGCTGCGTCGTGCATCTATTCTTATCATGAAAGATTTACACGAAGCCTTATCCAGCGTTGAACTCAGCCCGGCGGAGGCCTCGGTATTACTGGTGATTAAGGCAAATCCTAAGGTAAAGCTAATTGAGGTAGGGCGTTGCTTGGCGATTAAACGGGCCAATATGACGCCTATAGTCGCTCAGCTGGAACAGCGCGGTTTGGTGGAGCGTACCGTTGATGGCCGCGCCCATGCTTTGGTGCTAACCCCTCAAGGTGACAAGCTGGCCTTGCAGGTTGAAACAGTGATAGCACAACATGAACAACGCTGCCTGGGGCACTTGGATAAGGCCACCCAAAAGCAGATGCAGGAGATACTGCATACGCTGAGGGATTAAGGCGACGAATCTTACTCTTGGTTTCGTAGTCAGAAGGGGCAAAGGTAGCTGCTAATTAGCGTGATTAGAATGTTTTTTCAACTCAATTTAACCTAAGGTCGCGCAGCGTTGATAGGCATTTTGCTAGTGATCCCATGACATACACAGGCCCTGAGTGCGGCTAATATAGGGAAAGTTGAAAGCGCGGCCGATACTCTGAGTGGCTGTATCAATGTGCTTTTGATTAACATACAATGCTTATCAGGTTGTAGTGTTGGACTGGGTTAGTGCGACACAGGCAGCCTAGCTATTAATAGAGCTATTAATAGAACTAGAACTAGAACTAGAACTAGAACTAGGAGTAGGGCGGTGATAGTGCCTTATCATCCGCCACCTCCTGCTGCTTTGAAGGATATCTGCTATGCCCGCATCGCCCACCGATAAGCCAACACCAACCAGTAATGCCGATAACCACAGCGTCGATAGCGACAGCTGTAAAGCAACAGCTGATGCGCCTACAGAGACAGCAGACAATACCTCCACTACCGCCCATTCCAAACGCTATTTTGAGCGACCAGACCCCGGTGAAAAACCCATAGGGCTACTGCGCCTAATGGTGATCTTGTTTTCTAGCCATATCGGGGTGCGTTCGCGTAGCCATCGCGAGGAGGATTTTCGCCGCGCCAATGGCTTACACGTGTTTATCGCCGCCATTGTTTACTTCCTGTTGGTCGTCGGGGCATTGATTATGTTGGTCAATGTGATAGTCAGCTGAGGAGGCGTCCGTTATTAACGCAATATGATGACCCAGACCTCGCCTAAACAAGCGTACCTACACGCTAAGCAACAGACAGAATTTGTCGACGACGCGTCACAGACTCTCGCGATAGAATTACTCGAACAATGTTATCGCATGCTGCACAAGCCCGGTCGCGCAAGGCTACAGGGCGTTTATTTGTGGGGGCCAGTGGGCCGTGGCAAAACCTGGCTGATGGATATGTTTCATTGCAGTTTGCAAGTGCCTGCCCGGCGTCAGCATTTTCACCATTTTATGCAGTGGGTACATCGCCGGCTGTTTGCCTTAACGGGAACCGCCGAGCCACTCAACACCTTAGCCACTGAACTCGCTCAAGATATACAGGTGCTGTGTTTCGATGAATTATTCATCACTGACATAGGCGATGCCATGTTGCTGGGTAAACTGTTTCAAGCCATATTTGATGCCGGCATAGCCATAGTCGCCACCTCCAACCAAGCTCCCGAGCAATTGTATGAGGGCGGCTTTAACCGTGAGCGATTGCTGCCCGCCATTGCGGCAATACAACAGCATATGCAGGTGGTAGCGCTGGACGGAGGGGTGGATCATCGCCTGCATCCGGGCGCGGGGCATCAGCGCTATTGGGTAAATAATCCCGCTGCCTTAACGGCTGTGTTTGCGCGCTTGAGTGGTCCGCTACCGGTTTCGGATAAGCCACTGCAATTCAATAAGCGCCCGTTGCAAGCGCTAAAGTATAGTAAGTCTGCCATTTTCTTGCGGTTTGTGGACCTGTGTGGCCAGCCCATTGCGGCAACAGATTTTATTGCGCTGTGTGATCGCTTCCCAGCTATTTTACTGAGCGAGGTACCTAACTTGAGTGGTAAAACACAAGCCGCCAAAATTGCGCGCGGTACCGAGGATGGTGTAGAACGTGTCGTGGCAGGGGACCGCGAGTTACCCGCCTTGTCCGCCACCGACGACAGCGTGCGGCGATTTATTATGTTGGTTGATGAGTGTTATGACCGACGTATACCGCTGTATATAGACGCGGCAGTACCATTAACCGAGCTGTATATCGAAGGGCATTTAACGGCACCGTTCCGTCGTACCCTTAGCCGTTTGCAAGCTATGCAATATCAGCGTTTTGTATAGCATTCAAAACCATTATCATGAAATTTAATCGTCGAAGAGTTTAATTCTAGTCATCAGCGGTGTCAGCCGTTGCTTTAATTTTTCTTCCATAGCCTCAACACGCTGGGGGATAGGTTTGGCATCTGCAGGCAGAGCATTAGAGGCATACAAAATAGAATTGTCAGTAACTGAGCTCATCAACAGCACGGTTGGAAAAATAGCAGCCAACATGTCAGAAAACTCTGCTCGGTCACTAGGCACGCTGTGCATATTAATCACCAGCCAGCCGCTATCAGTTAATACCCTAGCGCACTCCTCTAAAAATTCTTGCTGTATTTGTGCAGGCTCCATACGGTAGGCGTCGTATATATCGGCCACAATAATATCGCTGCTATTATCCGCAAGCTGCGTCACCTCAACAAAGGCATCGTTAATCGTAATGCTAACGCGATGATCGTCAGGTAATAAAAAATATTCTTTAGCCGCAGTCACTACATCCTGCCGCAGCTCTACCGCCGTGAAATAACATGTGGGTAATATGTGATGGAAAGTACGTAACAAGCTGCCGCCGCCTAGGCCGAGAAATGTGATGTGGTCGGGATCTATATAGGCAAGCACTAGCGCCATAAACTGGGTGTATTTATGCACTAGCTGAAAAGGTTGCGACAGCTGCATACAGCTTTGCTCAAACAGCGAATCAAAATTTAATACCCGCTGATTACCATAGTCGATCACTAAAATACGCCCGTGATCATCCTTGCCCAAATGAATAACTTTGCCACCATCCTGATAAGGTAAGGCGCGAATGTCGCTGAAATTGTTCAATAGTTAGATCACTTCTAAAGGTTAAAATAAAAGGTAAAACTCGCTTGTAAATGGCGATAATTGGCTGTGGAAGCCAGATCAATAATCACTGGCTTCCTATAGTCGTTCAGCGTATATATCAGGCAGTCGCTTTTTTAACAAACTCCGACTTCAGCATCATTACACCCACTTTGTCGACTCGGCAATCGATATTGTGATCGCCATCAACGATACGATTAATTTTTACTTTGGTGCCAACTTTTAACACGCTTGAGCTGCCTTTCACTTTTAAATCTTTGATTAGGGTGGCGTTATCGCCTTCAAAAATATCATTGCCATTGGCGTCTTTTACCACCGCAACATCTTCATTCTGTTCGCCAGCGGCGGGGTTCCACTCGTGTGCACATTCAGGGCATACCAGTGTGTCACGATCTTCATAGGCGTACTGTGACTGGCATTTGGGGCACGGGGGATAACTGCTCATAGTAAAATCCTTACAATAGGGTGGTTATAAAAAAACGGTAAATTCTTTCAAGCCTATAGATCTAATCAGTTCAGCCAGCGCATTGATATCTTCAGTGGCAATGGATTGATCATTATTATCTGCGAGAATAAAAGACTTGTAGTTACAGTCGTGCAGCATGACGAACCATTGCGTTCTACTGCCCGGGCTTATTCTTATCTGTGCTTCTTGCCAACTGCCTTTTCGCTCTATGGCTTCATTCAGTTTCATGGCCTACCTCTCTTTTTAAAACATGCTTAGCTGCATCGTCCAGCGTCGAGAACGAGATATCCAGAGGGCTTTTTAGCTCGCCGCGTGCCCTGGATAGCGTTTTCAAAGGCTGAAACTGCCAAGCGGAAAAATGCAGCTGTATGGCATTTTTTTCACAGTGGGCCAGTAATTTTTCGATGGCAGCAAGGCCGCCTGCATCGAGATAGGCGCTATAACGCATATCTAAAATCAAACCATCGTAGCCGTCGATGTGCTGGGATAATTCACCAAAGATACGATCCGCCGCTGCGAAAAATAACGGACCGTTAATTTTGAATACTTTCCAGTTAGCGGGCAAGGGCTTGCGTACAAAGTCGTTATTGTCAGTTATATCGACCACCTGGGTGAGCGTAGCGATTTCTTTCATAAAAAGAATGGATGCTAGCAGAATACCGGCGGTAATGGCGATCACCATATCAAAAAAGACGGTGAGTGACAGGCAGGTTAGCCACACTAATACATCGCTTCTGGGTGATTTTTTCACCAATTTTACCGACTTGTGCGCCTCGCTCATATTCCAGGCAACTACCATTAACAGTGCCGCCATTGCTGGCATGGGTACATAGGCTAGCGCCCCTGCCAACAGTAGCAGGCCTAACAAAACAACAATAGCGTGGATGAAGGCGGCCAGGGGCGAAACGGCGCCGGCTTTAAAGTTTGTGGCAGAGCGGGCGATGGCGGCTGTTGCCGTAATGCCGCCGAAGAAAGGAGCAATGACATTGGCCATTCCCTGCGCCAAGAGTTCACTGTTAGCGCTGTGGCGCTTGCCCGACATACCATCCAATACCACGGCGCATAACAACGATTCAATCGCCCCCAGCATGGCGATAGCAAATGCGGCGGGCAGTAAATTCGAGATCAGCTCTAGGGATATGCCCAGCGGCTGCCCGGAGGCGCCAGCCCGGTCCCACGGCCACTCCAGTGTCGGTAGGTAAGGGGGGATGCCAGCCATTTCAGTGCCGTCGGGTAACAGGTAGTGAAAGCGAGAACCTATGGTGTCCACCTCAATACCAAAGGTCGCCAGCACCACTGCCAGTAGGCAGGCCAATACCAGTGCGGGTAGGTGGGGTGGGATGGGCGTACGCAGTCGCGGCCAGAGCAGCATTACCGCCAAGGTAAAACCAGCAGTTAGGGTGCTACCTATATCCAACTGCTGCAGATGGGCGCCTATGGTCGTTATTTTACCTACAAAGTGCTCCGGTAAATTGACTATGCTTAGGCCGAGAAAATCGGGAATCTGCAAAACGGCAATGACAATAGCGATGCCGCCGGTAAAGCCCAGCGTTACCGATTCAGGAATGTATTCAATAAAACGGCCGAGGCGGGCGTAAGCCATGGCAATAAGAATGAGGCCGGCCATTACCGAGGCCAACAACAGGCCAGCTAGGCCGTATTGGCTTGTTAATGGGTGTAGGATAACCACAAACGCGGCGGTTGGCCCAGAAATGCTGTAGCGGCTGCCACCGGTGAAAGCAATGATGGCGCCGGCAATAATCGCCGTATACAAACCGTATTGCGGTGGCACGCCACTGGCTATGGCTAGCGCCATGGCTAGTGGAATCGCGATTACGCCAACAGTCATGCCGGCGATAAGGTCTTTCAATAAGCTGTTGCGGCCATAGCCCTCGGCCAGCGCTTCACGCAATGCATAGCCCACCCGTAAAGAAAAGAGGTGTTTGCGGTGAGACATAGCTGTACTCCTGGCTCGGTTTTTTAGCAACTATCTGCTATAGGTTGTTATCCAAGCTGGTTCTAGCAAGCTTGGACGCTAAAACCTAGTTTATGGGTAAGAAAAGGTTAGCGTGATGAGTGTTGTATGATAATATAATTATCATTAAATGAGTAATAAACTTCCCATTAAGAATCTTCTGCAAACCAAAGGATACCTCTATGACTCAGTCTCGACTGCAACAAGCACTCGCTAGCTACGGCATACATAAGCCACAGGAAATTCTCTACAACGCCGATTACGACACGCTGTTTCGTGAAGAAACACGTCCCGAGCTCAGTGGCTATGAAGCCGGCCATGTAACCAAGAGCGGGGCGGTTGCCGTTGATACCGGTATTTTTACCGGACGCTCACCCAAGGATAAGTATTTTGTTAAAGACGATACCACCCGCGATACCTTGTGGTGGTCGGACCAAGGCAACAACGATAACAAGCCCATCACCCCGGAAGTCTGGTCGTCGCTCAAGGACGTGGTAGGTGAGCAGCTTAGCGGTAAACGTCTTTTTGTAAATGACCTGTTTTGTGGTGCTAATCCCGCTACCCGTTTACAGGTGCGCTTTGTTACCGAGGTAGCTTGGCAAGCTCATTTTGTCAGCAATATGTTTATTCGCCCCAGTGCGGCAGAGCTAGAAAATTTTGAGCCTAATTTTGTGGTGCTAAACGGCGCCAAAACCAGCAACCCCAATTGGCAAGAGCAGGGCTTGCATTCGGAAAACTTTGTCGCCTTTAATATGACCGAGCGCATACAGTTGATCGGCGGTACTTGGTACGGCGGTGAAATGAAAAAAGGCATTTTCTCGGTCATGAACTACCTATTGCCGCAACAGGGCATTGCCTCCATGCACTGTTCCGCCAATGTCGGTGAAGACGGTGATACTGCCATCTTTTTCGGCCTGTCGGGCACGGGTAAAACTACCTTGTCCACCGACCCTAAGCGGGCTTTAATTGGTGACGACGAGCATGGCTGGGACGACAATGGCGTTTTCAATTTTGAGGGCGGCTGTTATGCCAAAACAATTAACTTAAGCCAAGAGCAAGAGCCAGAAATTTACGCCGCCATCAAACGCGATGCGCTATTAGAAAATGTAGCGGTTGATGCAGAGGGCACTATTGATTATGCCGATAGTTCCAAAACGGAAAACACCCGCGTGTCTTATCCTCTCTATCACATAGAGAATATTGTTAAGCCTGTATCGGTGGGAGGCCATGCTAGCAAAGTTATTTTTCTTACTGCCGATGCCTTTGGTGTGCTGCCGCCTGTAGCGCGCTTAACTAAAGCGCAAGCTGAGTATTATTTTCTTTCGGGCTATACCTCAAAACTGGCGGGTACTGAACGCGGTATTACTGAACCCACGCCAACCTTTTCATCGTGCTTCGGAGCGGCTTTTTTAAGCTTGCATCCCACCCAGTACGCCGCCACCCTTAAGAACCGTATGACCCAGTCGGGTGCCCAAGCCTACCTCGTTAACACTGGCTGGAACGGCAGCGGTAAACGGATTTCTATTAAAGCGACTCGCCAGATTATTGATGCCATTTTGGATGGCTCGATAGAGCAGGCCGATTTTAACACCTTACCGATATTCAACTTGGAAACCCCTGTCGCCCTTACTGGCGTTGACGCCAAGCTGCTAGACCCGCGCCAGACGTACAGCCAGCCCGAGCAGTGGACGGAAAAGGCTTTATCTTTAGCTGGAAAATTTATCGCCAATTTCGAACAGTTTACCGATACTTCAAAGGGTGCGGATTTAAGAAGCGCAGGTCCTGCTATTACGGACTAAGCCTAAACCTATGCTTGAGCAGGGTCTCTATCTAGTAACGCTGCTCAAGCACACAAATGTAGTTATTAAATCTGCATATTTAGCCTAATAAATTAATGAGTTTCACCATGGAAAAACGCACTGCACGATTAACGGTTTTAGTCGACCCTGATAAGAAAGCAGCCTTTGAAAAACTGTGTGATCAGGAGGATGTCACTCCTTCGCAAAAAATTCGCCAATTTATGCGCGACTATATAGAGCAAGCATTGGGGTCTGATTGGAAAGAGCAGGTCTTTAATAATGAGGGTAAAAAAGAGTAACGTCGTGGCTACCTAATTGCGCCTAAAGGTGCATCGCGTGAAAGTGATTTGATTGAGCATAGCTTCCCGTTGGCGAAACTAAAAATTCTATGGGCGATTACGCCTTGAGCTAATACAAACCCATGAATAAGACAAAACATGGCACGTGGCAGTGGCTGGCACGCTTAATATTTTGCCTTGCGGTGCTGCTGTTAATGGTTTGGGGAGCCATGGCGTTGTGGCTGCAGTTACCGCAACAGCCAGTAGCATTGTGGCTAGTGCGATGGATAGCCATGGCGCTGTGGATAGCTGCCGGGCTGGCCATGCTTGCGGCGCTCACGGGTCTGTTTAAAGGCAAGCGACGTGCGCGTAGCTTAGCGACTATTCTGTTTGCCAGTGCCATTGTGATTATGGCCAGCTGGTGGAGTGGGGTGCAGCCATCACATCAGCGCCTGTGGGCTGATGATGTGGCACAACTGCTCGAATCCAATGTTGACGGCAGCTGGGTTCACCTGAAAAACGTGCGTAATTTCGAGTGGCGCAGCGAAACTGACTACGACCCTCGGTGGGAGAAACGCAGTTACAACCTCGAAAGCCTACGCACGGCTGACCTCGTGCTTTCCTACTGGATGGGGCCGCATATAGCCCACACGTTGGTGTCATTCGGTTTTGACGACGGCGAACAGTTAGTTTTTTCATTGGAAATTCGCAAAGAGCGCCAGGAAAACTTTTCTGCGATCGCTGGCTTTTTCCGCCAGTACGAACAAGTTTTGGTGGCGGCAGATGAGCGCGATATTCTAAAAACCCGCAGCAATACCCGGGGTGAGAATGTCTACCTTTATCGATTAAAAATGAAGCCCGCGCAAGTTCGAGACTTGTTTGTGGCGTACTTGCAGGCGGCTAAGGAGCTGCGCAACACACCACGTTTTTACAATAGCCTAACCGGCAACTGTACGACTGTTGTATTTGAACTCGGCCGGGTCATTGCGCCGGATCTGCCACTGGACTACCGGTTGCTGCTGTCCGGACATTTCGCCGAATACGCTCATGATTTGGGTGTGCTAACGCCAGGCTATAGCTTCCTCGAGCTGCAATCGCTAGGTTACATTAACCAGCGCGCGCTTGAGTCTAATATCTCAGGGTTAGATTTTTCAATCTCGATTCGGCAAACGGTACCTGGGGTTAAGGTGTTAAATTACCCACAAAAGTAGCTGCCTTTTTACTTGCCCGTTAACGAGGTGATATGAGGTGGCTAATGAAAATAAGTACAAGCACTACGCTGAAAAATTTCGCTGTGCAGCTGTCAAATAGGCGGATGATTCAATACCATGGCTCCTGATACTGCCAAAAGGCTAGGCATTTATTCCGGCCACGTATACCGCTAAGGCTACCGTGAACCTAGCCTGCAATCTTTATCAATAATTTATCTTATTGGGTGCGTACTTAAGTGCTTAGCGTAGACGTTTATGGAGCGGACGATAAACGAGATAAGTCTCTATCTATTCACATTGCTGCGCCTAAGATGGCATCATATTAAATTGATTTGGGTGGTTGCTACCCAGAGTAGAATCATTTTAAAAAAACCAATACGAAGTGAGCGATGGACGGGCGATGGTGTCACAACGTTTTGCTACCGGCTCGTTAGGCCTCAATTAAACCAGGCACCACTCTAGAGATTTGCTATGAGCCCCAAAAAACGACGGATACTGCAAGCATTGCTATATGAAGTTTTTGCCATTGCCTTTGTTGCCCCTGTTTTGAGTATTATTTTTGATAAGCCGCCTACCTCAACCATAGGCCTCGCGATTGTATTATCTAGCGTCGCGCTAGGATGGAACTACGTATTCAATTCAATATTTGAAAGCTGGGAGGCGCGCCAGCCCGTACGAGGCCGGTCATTTGCTAGGCGGTTGTTGCATGGCAGTGGTTTTGAGGGCAGCCTCGTGATCATACTGGTTCCTGTGATGGCTCTTTGGTTGAACATCTCACTGCTCAGTGCGTTACTGGCGAACCTTGGCTTATTGGTGTTTTTCTTTGTCTATGCGATTACTTTTACCTGGGCCTTCGATTGCGCCTTCGGCCTGCCTGCGTCCTCGGCGAAGCTTGATGACGACTAAGCTTTTAGCTTTAGCTTAAGCATAAAGCCCAGATTTGTTGTGGACGTTTTGATTGAGAGGCTGTTGCTATGGGCAGGGGCAAGAAAAAAGTGAGGGCTGTGGTAAAAAAGAAAAGAGGGAGGGATTAATCAGAATAGCTTGAGGCTATTCTGACTCTGCGGGCGCCTTTTGAAGGCAGGCGTTAAAATTCCGCCGTGGGCGTAATTTTTCGAACCCTGCTCGGATTCTCGTCCGTCCCGTAACCGCCATAAATAAAAAAACCGGCACAGGGCCGGTTCTTTTATTTATGGCGGTGAGAGTGGGAGTCGAACCCACGATACTTGCGTATACACACTTTCCAGGCGTGCTCCTTCGGCCACTCGGACACCTCACCTATGACTGTTTGAGGGGCGCTAATGTATAGGAGAATCAGTCGCTTGGCAACTCTGGGTGCATGGTTTGGGCGGCTTTAGGCTTTTTTACTGAAATTTATTGTTGCCTTGCTATGATAGCGTTTTGTCTTTATCAGTAGAGGCTGTAATTGAATAAAAAATCATCAGCGCCCAAGTGCGTAGCTGTCTCTGTTACTCATTAGCAACTAAATTGCTTGGCGCTTATATGTCGGCGCAATGGCAGGGCGGCAGTGATGGTCGGCGATAGAGGGCGGCCCCAGCTCTAGCTTTGGTGAGGAGCGGCGCAGCAACCCTTTTGTGGTGGATGCTCGCTACGAGTCAGCTATTACTAATAGCTGACTACAGATAAAGTAGTGCTTGGGATTAATAATAAAAACAAAGGATAAAGGATGAAAAAATTATTACTGCTTACGGTGTTGCTGGCTGGTGTGGTGGCGGGGTGGAGTTATTGGCAGCTGGATGGCTTTCGTTCGGTTACCCCGAAATCGGCGGGCTCCTGCCAGATGATTAATGGTGTGGGTGCAGCAGCGGATATGGCCTTTAATTACCGCAGTGGTGTGGGCTTTATGGCGGTATACGATCGCTTGGGTGTATTGCAGGCTGATAGCTCGCAGGGACTTAGTTCACAGGGAGGCCAAGCCAATGGTGATATTGTGGTGCTCAATAGTCAGCAACTGCCGAGTAGTTACAGTATCAAAAACCTACCCGGTTTAATCGATTTTAAACCGGCTGGTATCAGCCTTTATAGTGCTAATGGCGACAGCAGCGAGAGCCAAGGGCGCTTATATGTGGTGAATAACCGCGCCACCGGCCAAGATACTATAGAAGTACTTACCCTCGCTGCGGGTAACCAGCCGGTGTTTGCTAAAACCCTAAAAAATGACTTGTTTCAACGCGCTATTGATGTGGCGGTGGTGGGCTACGATCAGTTTTATGTCCTCACCGGGCCGCCGCCGGCATCGCTATTGGGCCGCTATAAGGCCATGATGGGTGTGGGGCCTAAGTCTACGTTGCTGTACTATGATCGCGGCGTTATTAAAACTGTGCTCGATCAGCATCATTTTTTAAGTTCGGTGGCGGCTACTGCCGATGGTCACCGAGTTTATGTGGCTGATGCTAAGGGGCGCAGGGTTATTAATTATAAGCGCGATTTATTAAGTGGTGAGCTAAGCTATAGTGCAGAGGTGGTGCTAGCGGCTGCGCCGGAGCAGATACAAATAGATGGTAACGGTGACTTATGGGTGGTGGGCGCGCTAAGGCCGCTGGATTACCTGCGTCATATTATGAGCAAAGGGCTCAAATCCTCGGCCAGTGAGCTTTACTATATCGCTGCCGACAATGACCTTTTGGCTGAACCCGTGGTCAAAATGACCAGCTTGGGTTTTGAACAATCCGCCATGAGCTCGGCCGTTAAGCTGGGCGGGCAAGTGCTAGTCGGTAGTATTACCGCCAGAAACATACAGTTATGCCCCTATCTATAAGAGTGGGTGTATAACAATAGAGGGAGTTAGCAATGAAAAAAGTATTCTTGTTGGTGTTACTTATGGGCTTAGTAGCTTGTAGCAGCCAGCTGCGGGTAGCCACTGATTATGATGTGGCTTATAACTTTGCCGCCATTAAAACCTATGCATGGTTGCCCGCTAAAGATAAGAAGGCGCCCGATCCGCATATGGATAACAGCCTAATGCATCAGCGTTTATACCGGGCGATGGAGCAGCAAATGGCTGCGCAGGGTTATGAAAAAGTTGCCCTTGAAAGTGCTGATGTATTGATTACTTATCAATTGAGTTCCAACGAAAAATTGTCGGTGAAAAGTTATCGCAACCACTTTGGTTACTACCCTTGCTTTCATTGTTTTCGCGCCGGCTTTCATCACGACAGTGATATAGAGATTAAACAATATCGCGCGGGTTCTTTTATGATCGATATTATTGAGCCTGAAAAACGCGAGTTATTGTGGCGTGGCGTCAGTGAGCGTCGTTTGCCTGGTTCGGTTACGCCGGCGCAGCGCGATCAATTTGTGAATGAAACGGTTACCGCTATTATTAATCGTTTTCCGCCTAAATAGGCTTGCAAGTGCTGCTATTTTTCAGCACAATACGCGGCCTTTGAGCAAGCCCGTCAAAGACGTTATGGTGGTCCTTCTGGTCCTCTCGCAACGATAGGTAGCAAACTCCGCCAGGCCTGGAAGGGAGCAACGGTAGTTACCAAATCGTGTGCCGGGATGTGGCTGGTTGGACTGCCACCTTAATATCCCCCTTGTTACATCTCTATTGCTAAACACAAACCCTTTGCGGCCTTTACAGCAGTTTATGTAGGGCGGCGGCTAGTGTATGATCTCTGCATTTAGATTCAGCGTATTGCTGCCTTATTGCCACTTAACTTAATAACAGGCTTAGTGAATGAGTTACCAGGTGTTGGCCCGTAAATGGCGCCCCAAAACCTTTAGGGAAATGGTAGGCCAAGAGCATGTACTCAAGGCTTTAATCAATGCCTTAGATCACAACCGGCTACATCATGCCTATTTATTTACCGGCACCCGTGGAGTGGGTAAAACGACTATTGCGCGTATTTTGGCCAAGTGCCTTAATTGTGAAGTAGGGGTTAGCTCGGTGCCCTGCGGTCAATGTTCGGCCTGTAATGAAATTAACGATGGCCGCTTTATTGACCTGATAGAGGTGGATGCTGCCTCGCGCACCAAGGTGGAAGACACCCGCGAGTTGCTGGAAAACGTACAGTACGCGCCCACAGCTGGCCGCTACAAGGTGTACCTCATCGATGAGGTGCACATGCTGTCTAATAGCTCGTTTAATGCCTTGTTAAAAACCTTGGAAGAGCCGCCGCCGCACGTAAAATTCTTATTAGCTACCACCGATCCACAGAAGCTACCGGCCACGGTGCTGTCGCGCTGCTTACAGTTTAATTTAAAAAACATGACACCCGAGCGCATAGTAGGGCATTTACAACATGTGCTACAGCAAGAAGTGGTGCCCTTTGAAGAGCCCGCATTGTGGCAGCTGGGCCGTGCCGCCGATGGTAGCATGCGTGATGCACTGAGCTTAACCGATCAAGCTATCGCTTTTGGCTCCGGCAGCCTTAGCGAAACTGATGTTAGGCAAATGCTGGGCACTATCGATCAGCATTTTGTGGTGGATGTGCTGCGTGGCCTGATGGCGCACGATGGCGCCCAAGTGTTGGCCTCGGTAGATAAGTTGTCGCAATTTGCTCCCGATTATAGCGGCGCGTTAGAAGAAATGCTTACCCTGTTGCACCGCATAGCCATAGCCCAAGTGGTGCCTGGCGCTATAGACAATAGCCACGGTGATGCCGAGCTTATTGGCGAATTGGCGCGTTCGATTACCGCGGAAGACATACAGCTGTTTTATCAAATGGCCTTGGTAGGTCGTCGCGATTTATCACTTAGCCCCGACCCTCGCAGCGGTTTTGAAATGCTGATGTTGCGCATGCTAGCTTTTAAACCTGCCGGTGTGCCACAAGCTTCCGAGGTTACGCTACAAAATAGCCCGATAGTTACACCTGTCGGCAACCAACCTGAGCCGCAACTACAGCCTCCAGCTCAGGCGGTACCGTCGCAAGTGCAACCGCAAGCAGAGCCTACACAGCCCATGCAGGCTGCACCAGAGGCAGCTGTACCGGTAAAAAAGTCTGAAACCGCTGAGGTTGCGGCGGAGACAGCAACCCTAACACCGGCCGCAGCGGCCGTTGAGCTCGCAACCGAGCCACTGCAGCAGCCCGTGCCATCGGTACCAGCACCTGCAGAGCGGCCTATCAATAAGGCCTTGGCTGCTGTTAAGGCAGAATTTCTCAACCCTAGCCCTAAGCCAGCGGAGATTCCGGTTACCGGCCCGGCGGGTTCGGTGGATATACCGTCAGGGTTAAGTGCTGCAGGGGCTGATATCCAGCCTGTAGCTGCAGCACATGACAGCGAGCAGCCGCTACGTATAGACGATATCAGTGTGGATAATTGGCCAGCGTTGTACTCGCGCTTGGGTTTTGGTGGGGTAGTGGGCAATATCGCTGCTCACTGTGCCTTGGTAGAGCGCAAGGGTGAGGAATTGTCCTTTGTCTTAGATGAAAACAATGCCAGCCTTTACAATGAAGGCTATGCCGACAGAATGCAGCAGCATCTAACGGTAACGCTAAATTGCCCGGTAAAGGTATCGGTGATGGTGACCCAGGTGGCGGGTGAAACACCGGCCAGCTATAACCACAAATGCAAAACCGAACAAAAGCAGCAGGCCACTAGAGCCTTACAAAACGACCCCAATATACGTTTGTTGGTTGAGGAGTTTGGCGCCAGCTTAGATTTAGAATCGGTTAGCTCGGTGCATTAAATCGCTCGGGTAACACATGTTGTAATATATGGTGTAATGCTTGGCGCAAAAAAATAGCATTATAGATACAGTAGCTAATGATAGAGAAAAATTATGACTCCCGATTTAAATGACCTCATGAAGCAAGCGCAGCAAATGCAGGAAAAGATGAAGCAGGCGCAAGACGATTTAGCCAAGGCAGAAGTTGAGGGTGAGTCGGGTGCTGGCTTGGTTAAAGTACTGATGAATGGTCGCCACGACGTACGCCGCGTGAGCATAGACGACAGCTTAATGTCAGAGAGCAAAGAAATTGTAGAAGATTTACTCGCCGCCGCAGTCAACGATGCGGTACGCAAAGTGGAAGCGAGTAATCAGCAAGCCATGAAAAATATGACCGGCGGGTTAGATATCCCCGGTTTTAAAATGCCGTTTTAATTATCATGGCTTACAGTCCCTTAATCGATCAATTAGTTAATTCCCTGCGCTGTTTACCAGGGGTAGGCCCTAAGTCGGCGCAGCGTATGGCGTTTCATTTATTAGAGCGCGACCGCGAAGGTGGGGTCAAACTTGCCCAACATTTGGAGCTGGCTATGGCGGGTGTTAAGCGCTGTGAGCAGTGCCGCACGCTCACCGAGCAGCCTAAATGCGCGATTTGCGCTGACGCTAAACGCGACCATCAAACCTTGTGCGTAGTCGAGGCCCCTAGTGATGTGCTGGCCTTAGAGCAGTCCGGGCAATATCGCGGCATGTATTTTGTATTAATGGGCCGATTATCGCCCATCGATGGCATTGGCCCCGAAGAAATAGGTTTGAGTCATTTACTTAGTCGCGTTACAGCGCAGCAGGTTAAAGAGGTCATACTGGCCACCAATCCCACCGTAGAGGGTGAGGCCACCGCCTATTATATTACCGCGCAGCTTAAAGCTCTGGGTGTGACGGTTTCACGTATTGCTCACGGCGTGCCCTTAGGGGGCGAGCTGGAGTTTGTTGATGTGGGCACGCTTGCTCACGCCCTAGAAGGCCGTCAGGTAATAAGCTGATTATGAGTAGTAACCCTAGTGAAAATTATATCTTTATCACCAATAATGAGCAGTTAGCGCAATGCTGTGTGCAATGGCAAGATGCCACTTTTTTAGCGCTGGATACTGAATTTATACGCACCGATACCTTTTACCCTATAGCGGGGTTATTGCAGCTTTCTGCCGGAGCGGACAATTATTTAATAGACCCTTTAAGTATTAATGAATGGCAGCCTTTAGTGGTTTTGCTGCAGCAACCCAGCATCGTTAAAGTGCTACATTCCTGCAGCGAAGACCTGGAAGTGTTTGAGCGACTATTTGGGGTATTACCTACGCCTTTGTTTGATACTCAGTTAGCTGCAGCCATGTTGGGCTTTGGTTTTAGTTTGAGTTATCAAAACTTGGTGGCGGCTATTTTGGATGTGCATGTAGAAAAGGGTGAGACACGCTCCAACTGGTTGCAGCGGCCTTTAAGCCCATCGCAGTGTCACTATGCCGCCTTAGATGTAGAGTATTTGCCGGAAATTTATCAACAAATGCATGATAGCTTAGTCGCCAAAGATCGCTTAGCTTGGCTGCAGCACGATTGTGCCGAGCAGGTGGCGAGCTTTTATAGTAACGAGCCCTATTACAAAAAAGTAAAGTCAGCGTGGAAGTTGACCCCTAAACAATTGCAAGTGTTAGCTAGCCTAACCCATTGGCGTGAGCAGCAGGCCCGCCAGCGCGACGTGCCTAGAGGCCGAGTGATTAAAGATAAAAGCTGCTTTGAAATAGCTAGCATCATGCCTAGCCAAATCAATCAGTTGGCTAAAATTAGTGAGCTGGGCCCAAAAACCCTGCGGGTAGATGGCGACAAAATTATTGCCCTAGTGGCAGAGGCTAAAGCCGCCGATGATTTACCCAAGGCCTTGCCTAAGCCCTTGCCGGTGCAAACCGGTGGTGTTTTAAAACAATTGAAGGCGCAGGTAAAACAAGTGGCCGAAGAATTAAATATGGCCAGCGAAATTCTAGTTAAAAAACGCGACTACGAAAGCTTGCTGCGTTCAGGTATGTCGGGCAAGCCCTATCAATTACCAGCTTCTTTATCGGGCTGGCGCAAAGCCGTTATTGGCGATGTATTATTACGCCAGCTTAAAGGCTAGGTGACGAGTTAAGCATGAAGAAAATTTGCACCATCTATCGCAGCCCTAAAAAAGAGGGTATGTATTTATATGTAGATAAGGCTGAGGATTTGGCGCGGGTGCCTGAGGCCTTGCTGAAAAAATTTGGTAAGCCCGAACACGCTATGGTGTTGCTATTACACCCAGAACGTAAGTTGGCGCGAGTAAATGTTACTCAGGTGCTGAATGCTATCGGTGAACAAGGTTTTTTCCTGCAAATGCCACCCTCGGCATCCGGTGATGAATATATGAAAGAATTACACCAAAAAAACAGCAAAATGGGTGGCTAAGGTGACAGTAGCTGATATGACGGAAAAAAAGCCCTTTTGGGAGACAGTCGCGTTAGCAGATATGAATCGTGAACAGTGGGAGTCGCTGTGCGACGGCTGTGCTAAATGCTGCCTGCATAAATTAGAAGATGAAGATGACGGCCAAGTTTATTACACCAAGGTGGTGTGCCGTTATATGGATGATGACTGCCGTTGCACTGAATATCAGCGTCGCAACGAACTGGTGCCTAACTGTGTGTGGTTGAGGCCAGAGGATATAGAGAGTTTTCACTGGCTGCCGTCTACCTGCGCCTATAGGCTAGTGCATGAGGGTAAGCCGCTAGCTAACTGGCATCCCTTGCTAAGCGGCCGTGCCGACTCGGTACACGAAGCCGGGATATCGATTAAGGGTAGGGCGCTTAGCGAGAACTTTGTGCACCCCGATGGCTACGAAGAGCATATTGTTCACTGGGTGGAGTAACCCCTGTGTACGTAATCTTAATAACAATTACTGGGAGGCAGCATGGCTGCTGATTATTTACTGGCCTGGGGCTGCTATGTGGCTGCGACCTTGTTGCTGCTGTTAATGCTATGGCGAGTAACGGCGGGTATTAAGTTGCTAGATTTACGGTTTATTCTACTGATATTGGCTGCGGCGTTGTTATTCACTCCTGTGCCTATAGCGGCAGGATCAAACTATTGGGCGCCTGCGTTTATGGCCGCGTTAATTGATACTGTCACCATGGGTATAGATGGTGGTGTTAAGCGCTTATGGCCTATATTAGTTGTGATGCTGCTGCTGGTATCGCTGTCGTTGCTATGGCGACTGCTGCGGACTAAGCTCAAGCGAGCTTCTGCACAAAAGTAAGGCCTTAATATATGAGCTTAAGGCCTTGATTATAATAATAAAAGTCTGTTGTTAATTATCAGAAACCTGCTATAAATAGTTGTTAATAAACAATTTTCTCATTGCTTGTGCAGCGCTGCTCAAGCATTAAATCTATTTTAGAGTTTATAACATGATGGCGATTGCACGCAGTTTAATCACTTTACTGATTTTATTGAGCGTTAACTGGCTAGCGCAAGCCCAAACCCAAACCCAAACCATAGATGCCGCGCTGGCCAGCACTAGCAAAGCGCCAGATGTACGTGTGGTGATTGATATATCGGGCAGCATGAAAAGTAATGACCCCGAAAATCTACGTAGGCCAGCATTAGAGCTACTGGTGAAACTGTTCCCCAAAGATGCTAAGGCCGGGGTTTGGACTTTTGGTCAGTGGGTTAATATGCTGGTTAAGCACGGTCAAGTCGACGATAAATGGCGCGATAGTGCGCTGTTGGCGGCGCAAAAAATTAACTCGGTTGCCCTGCACACCAATATTCCACTGGCGCTAGAAAAGGCAGCCATGGATCTCAGTAAGCTAGACCCCAACTACGCCACCCACATGATACTGCTAACCGACGGCATGGTGGATATTTCCAAATCTAAACAAGAAAACACAGCCGCCAGAGATAGAATCATTAACGAGATTTTACCTAAGCTGCGCGATGCTGGTATCACCATACATACCGTGGCCTTATCTAAAAATGCCGATAGCGATCTGATGGAGCGCTTGGCGGTAGAAACTAATGGCCTGACTGCCGTAGCCGAAACCGCGGAAGAATTAATGGCGGTTTTTTTACAGGCCTTTGATGCTGCCGCCCCCGCAGAACAGCTGCCCCTAGATGGCAATACTTTTATTGTCGATTCCAGCATAGAAGAATTTACTGCGCTGATTTTTAAAAAACCGGGTAGCAAGGCAGCCACATTAGTCTCGCCGGATAATAAACGCAGCACAGAAGCTAAGCACGATAGTGATAGCCGTTGGTTTAGCGATAACAACTACGAGTTGATTACGGTTAAGTCACCCTACGAAGGGGAGTGGCAGTTAGTCGCTGACTTAGAGCCTGGCAGCCGCGTTACCATAATCAGTAATCTCAGTTTAGTGGCGTCACGCTTACCCGCCAGTATGTTTGTGGGGGCGGATAGTGAACTGTCAGCGCTTTTACAAGAGCAGGGCAAAACCATTATGGATGCCAAGCTGCTCTCTTTAGTGGATATACAGTTGACCATTAAACGCCGTGATGATGAGCAGCAGTGGCAGTTGTCGTTAAGTGATCAAGGTGCGCCTAGTAATGGCTTGTTTAGCAGTCCGTTGGCGATGCTGGCGGAGGCCGGTATATATGATATTAGTGTGCGGGCTGATGGTAAAAGCTTTCAGCGCGAGCAAAAACAAACCATAGCGGTAAGAGAAACCTTCGATATCAAGCAAAGCACTAGTGATGATATGCCACCTAACCACAGTGTTACTTTGTTTGCGCAAAATCCGGCTATTGATACTGAGGGCTCTACGGTATTAGCTAGAGTTAAAAGCCCTGATGGCAGCACCGCCTTAAAAGCGGTGCAGGTGTTAAAAGAAAGGACCTGGCAGCTAGAGCTTAGCGGTGTAGAACAGACGGGTAGCTACTGGGTTAATTTTGAGGCTACCGGTCAGTACCAAACTGGCGGCCGTTTTGATTATAGCTCTGAGGCGGTAGAGATTATTCATGCTGTGCTAGGGTCGGCGCCTTTGCTGGAGCCAGAACCAGAACCAGAGCCCGCACTTGAACCCGCACCTATCGCCGAAGAAAAGCCAGCGCCGCCCAAAGCCGAGCCGGTAGCGGCGCAGCCTGAAGCTGACGAGGGCATTACCCTATCCGACATATTGCTTTATGCCGGGGTGGTGTTAGGGAATATATTAACTATAGGCTTGGGCTATTTTGCTTACAAAATGGTGATGGGGGCGGATAAGTCTGATGTGCTAGGCCAGTCTGATGAGCTAGAGCAAGATCTTACTGATGGCGACACTACGCCAGAACCAGAACCAGAACCAGAACCAGAATCTGAGCCTGACGCAGCAGAGGCTGACCTAGAATTAGATTTAGGTGAGCCGGCAGACATAGGCGACGAACCTATCGCTACAGAGCCAGCCGATGAAGAGGCGAGTATAGAGGTGGATTTAGATAGCGAAATAGATGACGGTGATATAGATGATTTAGCCGATGTCGATGACATCTTGGATCTGCCCGATGAGGCCATAGATATAGACCCCGATAAAAAATAATGTCTTATCTTAATTACGCCCCGCTTATAGCTATATAAGCGGGGCGTTTTTCGTTGTTGTATAGCTTATATGTTGTATACAGCAATATTGGTAGGCTACATTGTTGCCAGTGCGAAGCAGAATGGTTAGGCTGGTGGCGTTAATAAACTGTTGGAACGTTGTATGAAATTTCAAGGCACAAACACCTATATTGCTACCGATGATTTGCAAACAGCGGTTAATGCCGCGGTGATCTTACAGCGCCCGCTGCTAATCAAAGGTGAGCCGGGCACGGGCAAAACCTTACTGGCCGAACAAGTGGCAAACTCGTTGGGCTTAGAGTTAATCCAGTGGCATATTAAATCCACCACCAAAGCCCAGCAGGGCTTGTATGACTACGATGCGGTATCGCGCTTGCGCGACTCACAATTGGGTGACGAGCGTGTACATGATATCGCTAACTACATACGCAAGGGCAAACTGTGGCAGGCCTTTGAATCCGAGCAGCAGGTGGTGTTGCTAATCGATGAAGTGGATAAGGCCGACATAGAGTTCCCCAATGATTTATTGGTAGAGCTGGATAAAATGGAGTTTTTTGTTTACGAAACTGGCCAAACGATTAAGGCCAAGCATCGGCCTATTATCATTATTACCAGCAATAATGAAAAAGAGCTGCCCGATGCGTTTTTACGGCGTTGCTTTTTCCACTTTATCAGTTTCCCCGATAGGGAAACCATGAAGCGCATCGTTGATGTGCATTTTCCCAATATACAGCTAGAGCTGGTCAATGAAGCCATGGATATGTTTTTTGACGTTAGAGATATACCGGGCTTACGAAAAAAGCCCTCCACCTCTGAGTTAATTGATTGGTTGAAGTTGCTCATGGCCGACGATATGCCTGACGAGATCTTAAAAAATCACGATAGCAGCAAAGCCATCCCGCCTTTATATGGCGCGTTATTAAAAAATGAGCAAGATGTGCATATGCTAGAACGCTTGGCCTTTTTGCAGCGCCGGGAACAGCGTTAATGCTGATTAATTTTTTCCAGCTATTAAAATCGCAAGGCGTACCGGTTAGCACTAAAGAGTTGCTGGATCTTATCTTGGCGTTAAAAAACCATCTGGCTTTTGCTGACATGGATGAGTTTTATTATTTAAGCCGCGCGGTAATGGTAAAAGATGAGAAGTACTACGACCGTTTTGATAGGTCTTTTGCGCTGTATTTTCAGCAGCTGGAAAATATAGACAATATCATCGATGCCTTAATACCCGAAGAATGGCTACGCAAGGAGTTTGAAAAAACACTGAGTGAAGAAGATAAAGAGAAAATTCAATCTTTGGGTGGCTTAGAGGAACTGATAAAAACCTTTAAAGAACGCATGGAAGAGCAAAAAAAACGCCACCAAGGCGGCAGTAAATGGATAGGCACCGGCGGCACCTCGCCCTTTGGTCACAGCGGCTACAATCCCGAAGGGGTCAGAATAGGCGGCGAAAGCCGTAATAAGCGTGCAGCTAAGGTATGGGAAAAACGCGAATTTAAAAACTTAGATGATGATGTAGAGCTGGGTACTAGAAATATAAAAGTGGCCCTGCGACGCTTACGCCAGTTTGCCCGCACCGGCGCATCTGAGGAATTGGATTTAAACGACACTATACGCAGCACCGCCAACAATGCTGGTTTATTGGATATTAAAATGGTGCCGGAGCGGCATAATGCAGTAAAGGTGTTGTTGTTTTTTGATGTCGGCGGCTCTATGGATTCCTATATCAAAAACTGTGAAGAGCTGTTTTCGGCAGCGCGCTCAGAATTTAAACACATGGAATATTTTTATTTCCATAATTTTATTTATGAATCCCTGTGGGATGATAACCAGCGCCGCCGCGATGAGCGCACGACGTTGGATGAGATTCTGCATAAATACGGCGCTGATTATAAAGTGATAGTGGTGGGGGATGCCTCTATGTCACCCTACGAAATTAGCTACCCAGGCGGCAGCATAGAGCACTGGAATGAGGAGGCCGGCGAAGCCTATTTTAAACGCTTAACCGCTGCCTATAGCAAGGTGGTTTGGCTCAATCCCGTGGCGGAAAAATCCTGGCGCTATACCCAAACCATAGGCTATTGCCAGCAATTGCTAGAAGGCCAGATGTACCCACTTACGGTTAATGGCTTAGAGCGCGCCATGCGTTATTTGTCAGCGTAATCTTATTTTTTAAATGCAATTAATGCCGCTGTAATGGCTACATTCAAAGACTCCACATCGTTACTCATCGGTATGGTGAGTTGATGATCAGACAGCTGGGCTACCTGCTGACTTACCCCATCTGTTTCATTGCCTAAGACATACACCGTGACGCCCTTTGCTTGGTAGTCAAACAATGAGGTTTTGGCGTGGGAGGAAAGGGTGCAGATGGTAGCGCCATTATCACTTAATAATTGCAAAGCCTGCTCTATGCTCTCGCTATACAGTAGCGGCGTTTTAAAAACGGTGCCGGTACTAGCCTTGATCACTAAGGGAGAGAGGGCGGCGCAGCCTTTCTGCGGCAGTATCAGCCCATCCACGTAACCAGCACAGACTGAGCGTATGATCATGCCTAGGTTCTGTGGGTTGGTAATTCTATCCAGTGCAATCAGGGTGGCATCTTTGTTGTTACTGGCTAAAAACTGCTCTACTGATAAGTATTGTTTAAGCTTGATATCAGCGGCTATGCCTTGATCTTGTTTGGCGTTTTTTGAGATGCGCGATAAGGCTTTTTTATCGTGGTACTGCACCTCAATTTCTCGTTGCTCTGCCAGCTGTAATATCTCGGCAATGATCCCTTGCGGTTTATTGGAGTCGGCTAGGTGTAATTTAAAGAATTCTAGTTGCGGGTTTTGCAGGGCTTCTAAAATAGGCTTGCGGCCATAGATGGTGAGCAGGCTTTTAAAAAACTGCTGCTTTTTTTTATATTGCTCTGAGTCTTGAGGTTGATCGCTTGCTTGTGTCATTAACGCCTGCCTATTACATGATTAGGGCAATGATAAAGTAAAGCAGCCACCGTTGTCGTGGTTTGATAGGCTGATATAACCTGTTTTTTCTTTGCAGTGGTGTAGCTGGGCTATTTCAGCGGCAAAAAATAAGCCTAGGTTGGTGCTACCGGTATTGAAATCCAGGCTGCGCTCATGGTTGGCCAGGTTTTCAATAATGCTTTGCGGGTATCCTGAGCCATTATCTTTGATGTGTATGATAATGCCTGTATCAGCCTTTTCACAATATATAGCGATGTGATCTTTAGTGTATTTGGCGCAATTGACCAGTATATTTCCTATCACCCCGCTGATTAAATTTTCATCAAAATAGGCGCTAAGATTACTGTCACAATGCAGCTCTATAGCTATGTTGTTAACGTCTAGTAATAGCTGCTGGCTGGCTATTTGCTCTTCTAAATAGTCCTCCATGTAGATTTCTTCACTATTGATAGATAACTGATTATTGTCTAGTCGGTATAAGCCTAATAAATGGATTAAGGAGTGGTTAATACGCGAGGCCTCGCCGTGTAGCACGCTAAATTCATGGCGTAACTTAGCATCGGCATCTTTGACTTCTATCATGCTTTCTAGTGAGTTGAGTAACATGCTCAATGAATTTTTGATATCGTGCACTGAGGATGCTAATAGCATGGGGAAGTTGATTTTATTATTAGGCAATGCGCTGTCCTTAGTTTATTTTTGAGCCATTTTTTCTAAGTGGGCATTTACCGCTTGAAAACGATCATAGAGCATATGGCCGCTTTCTAAATGCGCTAGTTTTTCTGCCGCCTCTCGACCCCGCGCTATACCTCTAGTGCTGCAGCCATCTACGGTCATTTTCTTAACTAAGGCCAGCATAAGATTGAGGTTTAGGCCAGCATTGTTGGGGTAGTGCATCAGTGCCTGGCTAAATAACTGAATGGCTTTATTAAATTCTTTGTCGGCAAATAGTTTTTTACCGGTTTGGTTGAGCTCTATCGCTTTACGTTTACCGTGTTCGGTAATGGGTTCGTCGGACATGGCGTCAATTTTCATACAGATGTCAGGATCATTAGCGTGCTTTTTAGCAAGATCAACTAATAGTTCCATGGACTTTTTGTCATCACCTATAGCTTTGTAGGTTTTGGCCATATCTAGGCTGAGCTGTACGGAGCGGCTCTCAATTTTTTCTATACGTGACTGGTTGGCGCTAACCTTTTCTTTAGCTTTTTCGGTTTCTCCTGCGTCGGCGTATATACCCGCTTCAATAATGTCGGACTGTAAATTTATGTCCTCGTGGTTTTTGTATTTGCGCCGGGCGCGGCGTAGTATTTCTTCCGCGTCTTTAATGCGTTGCTTGGGCTTGTCGTTGCTGTGTTTTAATTCGGCCGAGATGCAGCGAGCTAGTTTAAAGTGATGCTCTGGTGTTTCGTAAACAGAGTTATTGCCTAGGCGTATAACTTTTTTATGAGCCGCTTCAGCGCGAGCCCAGTCGTGGTTGGTTTCAGCTAGCTCGGCAATTTTTTCCTGCCTGAGTATGGCGTTAGGGGATATTTCGGCGGCTTTTTCTAACAGTCTCTGTGCTTCTTCGGCATCGCCTTTGCGTACATAGATGTCGGCCATGCAGTCATAAATTTCCAAGCATTGGCAGCCGCTGTTGATGAGCTTGCTAAATATTTCTTCGGCTTCATCTAGTTCATTTAGCGCCATTAAACTTTTGCCTAAGCCTATACTGGCCCATTCTACATCGCGTTCGGATAATACTTTTTTATACAGCTCTTTGGCTTGGCCATATTTGTGTTTTTTATAAAAGCAGCTGCCCATAATTCGGTGGCAGCGGCTCTCATATTTATCGTGCTGGGCGATACGGGTTTTGCATAATTCTATAGCTAGGTCAAAATCCAGCATGTCCATGGCTTTATTGATTTCGTACAGCGCTTCTTTTTCTAGCACCATACGGCCTAACCGTTTTTGCAACACACTTTGGGTAAAGGGCTTGGTGAGGTAATCGTCGGGTTGGTATTCTAGGGCACCAAATACCATGCTCTTGGTGGTTTCTGCGGTAATCATCATGTACAGGCTGGTTTGTTTAAGCGTGCCTTTGTAACGCATCTCTTCCAAAATTTGTTGGCCTGATTTGCCATCGCCTAAGTTGTAATCGGCAAGTATAATGTCGTACTGGTTGTCTTCACATTTTAGTATGGCTTCGTCACCATTGGACGCGGTGTCTATACTCTCGACACCAAAATTAACCAGCATACGTCGTATAGACCCCCGCATATCCGGGTAGTCATCAATAATGAGTGCGGTCTTTTGTTTAAAAAGTCTTATTAGGGCGAGATGAGGGGAAACCATGCTGTTGTATATGTCTCACTTTGAGATGAATAATATCGTTATTGATCAATGTGTTACTTAATTAAGCTGATAGTATAGTTTAGTTTGAGCATTTTACTGTAATTTATTATTAGCCTGTGGCTAAGAGTGTGAACTTTGATGAAATTTGAGACTTTACTAGCCAGTAACTGGCGCGATATTGCCTATTGCACAGCGTTGATTGAGCGCATGTACCCTAATTATTGTTTGTTTTCTGAGCTTACCGAGCAGGGTGACGCGAAGCTGTTAAGAAATGGTTTGGATACCTTGTGGGCCAGTTGTGCCGGCCATGAGCAAACCGTGGACTTTAATAAGCTGCTAGAAAAGCTAGAGCCCGCCATGCCTGATACCGAGAGTTGTGACTTTTTTGGAGTAAGGCCAGCGGCTGATGCCTGCGTAGCGTTAACGATGTTGTTTGATGGCTGTGCCGGTAATCAGCCTTTAGAAACCGAGGCTTTTGAAACGCTGTATTGCTCTACGATTATGGCCTATCTGGAATTTGCTGAGCCCGACGCCGATGCTGAACAGCACGCCTTAATGGCCGATGCTCAGGCGTATTTTACTGAGCTGCAACAGCGTTTGGCTGATACTACGGCTAGCCAAAAAGATGGCGTCAAAGCATTAAAAGCGTTTGCTGGCAGTATCGCGACTAGCAATATAGGTATAGAGACCACTTAGGGCGGCTTATGCAGCAGATAGTATTACAGCTCTACGGCACATTAGGTTGTCACTTATGTGAGCAGGCCAAAGCCTTACTGATCGATAGCTTGCCGGCTAGTAGCTACACGCTTGAAGAGCCGGATATTAGTGAATCAGCCGAACTGATGTCGCTTTACGTCCTGCGCATACCGGTGTTGTACCGGGACGATTTACAGCTGGAATTAGACTGGCCTTTTGATGCCGATATACTGCAGGCTTTTATGGCCGCAGACGCTTAGCTCAAGCCAAAAAATAAACGGCTGGTGTGAGCGCAATCTTCGACTACCGCTGCCAGTGGCCGCTGGCTGTAAAGGGCTACGGCCTCGGCCACATAACTCAGTGTACAGGGTTCGTTGCGGCCCTTGCTGGCCAGCTTAGGCTTGGGTTGGGTTTTAGGGGTCAGGTAGGGCGCATCGGTTTCTAACATCAACCTGTGCTTAGGTATCTCCTTAACGCACTCACGCAGGCTAAGCCCGCGCTGGTCATCACAAATCCAGCCAGTAATGCCTATATGTAAATCCAAGTCCAAGTAATTAAAGCACTGCTGTTGGTCACCGGTAAAACAATGTATTACCGCGTTAACCAGTTGCGGGCGATAGTGCTTAAGCATATCTAATTGTGTTTGGTGAGCATCGCGCTCGTGTAGAAACAGCGGCAGTTGCAGTTCTATGGCCAGCGCTATTTGCTGCTCAAAGGCGTGAATTTGCTGTTCGGGGCTGGAAAAATTGCGATTAAAATCCAGCCCGGTTTCGCCTATGGCCACTACGCTGGGGTGGCTGGCCAGTTGTATAAGCTGTTGATAGCTCTGGTGATTAAACTGGCTGGCATCGTGTGGATGTAGTCCGGTGGTGCAATAGAGGTAATCTGGATATTGTTGGCACAGCGCTATGGCGGCGGTGGAGCTCTCTAGGCAAGTGCCGGTGACGATAATATGGCTGATATTGGCCTGCTGGGCCCGATAAATTACCTGGTCCACATCCTTGCTAAACCGTGGGTGGCTGAGGTTGGCGCCTATATCGATGCTGGCGTGGGCGCTGTGTGGTGCGGGCGTATTCATAGAATGGTGTCATGGTTGCGGCAAGCGGCTTAGTATATCGTCGTAACTCTTTGTAAGTAATCCTATTTTGCTGTTTGTGCGACGAGGGTAGCGGGAGAATCACTTTCCTATCAGTGGGATATTCTATTACACTGCGAGTAACGCTTATGTATGGTCTTTATTCATCCCCTCTTTCAAAGCAGTAAGCCTTATGTCTGATCTTTTAAAAAACGTTGATTCTCGTACCAACTTAGTAGGTAAAAACCGGTTGGAGTTGTTGACCTTTAGGCTTAAAGGCTCGCAGTTATTTGCCATTAATGTTTTTAAAGTGCAGGAAGTACAGGAAGTACAGAAAGTCCCTCGTTTCGCCTGCTTGCCGAAAAGCAACCCCGTAGTAGTAGGCGTGACGACGGTTAGGGGTGAAACCATAGCCGTGATAGATCTAAGTTTGGCGGTGGGCCGCAGTGCCATCCCTTTGGATGGTGACGCCGTTATTATAGTGACTGAATATAATCGCTCACTACAGGCCTTTGTGGTGGGCTCGGTGGATGGGATTGTTAACCTCAACTGGGATGAGGTTATGCCGCCGCCAGCTGCCTCAGGTAGGGATAACTTTTTAACCGCTATTACCCGCGTCGATGGCAAAATCGTTGAAATTATTGATGTTGAGAAGGTGTTGGCCACCGTGGTGCATTTTGATACCCGTGTCTCTAAAGAGTTATTAGAGCAGGATATCTTAGAATATTCTCAGGGTATGGAGGTATTGCTGGTAGATGACTCCCGTATGGCTATAGAGCAGGCCTCGGCGACACTGCGCGAGCTGGGCCTGAAAGTGATCGTAGAGATGGATGGTTTAAAAGCCTTACGGCGTTTGCAGCAATGGCGTGATGAAGGCATAGATGTGGGTAAAAAATTACTGATGGTCATCACCGATGCAGAGATGCCGGAGATGGATGGCTATAGCTTAACCACTGAGATCAGGAAAGATCCAGCGCTGAAGGATTTGTTCGTGGTATTGCACACGTCTTTGAGTGGTAGTTTTAACCATGCGATGGTGAAGAAAGTGGGCTGTGATGGCTTCTTATCCAAATTCCAGCCCGACAAAATGGCCGAAGAAGTACAGGCCCGGGTAAAAACTATCATGCTGCGATAACGCGAGCCGCTCAGCCCTGTTACGACGGCCTAATGGCTGTTGCGAATGAAAAATAGCTGCGATAGCTAGATATGCTGCTATTTTCAGCTCTGCTCTGTAGTATAATCCCGCCCCCGTTCAAGACTCGTTTTTATTGTTATACAAGCAAGATCTTGTTTTACGATCAGTTGTTGTGCGTTAGGTCGCACGTTTTAAGGTGGTATATGCCGTTAATACGGATAGATAACTTGGGCCTGTCCTTTGGCCCCCATGTCATACTCGAAGACGCTAGTTTACAGTTATACAAAGGCGACAGGATTTGTTTAATAGGCCGCAATGGTGCCGGTAAATCCAGCCTAATGAAGTTGGTGGCCCAGCAGATACAGCCCGATGCTGGTTCTATTTGGTTTCGCCCCGGCATTAAGGTGGCCAGGTTGGAGCAAGAGTTGCCGCCGGCAGATCATCGTACCGTGCTGGAGTTTGTCAGCGAAGGCTTAGCTGAGACCGCAGCGCTGCTGGAGCAATATGACGCACTGGCCAGTGCCGCTATGGATGAAAAAGCGTTAGAGCAGCTATCACGGCTACAGCACAAGCTGGAAGCGGTGGATGGTTGGTCACTACAGCAAAAAGTAGACGAGGTGATTACCCGTTTAGGGCTGCCCCGTGAGCAGCGTATGGATGCTTTGTCGGGCGGTTGGCGCCGCCGCGTGGCGCTGGCTCAGGCGCTGGTTACCAGCCCGGATATACTACTGCTGGATGAGCCCACCAACCACTTGGATATAGAAACCATAGAGTGGCTGGAGAGACATTTATTAGAGTTTAATGGCGCCATACTGTTTATCACCCATGATAGATCTCTAGTTAGACGCCTAGCCACCAAGGTGGTAGAGCTGGATAGGGGCAACTTGCAATTATTCCCCTCCGATTATGATAATTATTTGGTTGAAAAAGAGCATCAGCTAGAGGTGGAAGATCAACAAAACGCCCTGTTTGATAAACGCCTAGCACAAGAAGAAGTGTGGATTCGACAGGGCATTAAAGCTCGCCGTACCCGTAACGAAGGCCGCGTGCGAGCGCTTAAAAAATTGCGTAACGAGCGTTCCGAGCGCCGCGAGCAAGTAGGCTCAGCCAATATTCAGGTAGAGCAATCCAGCCTGTCGGGCAAGCTGGTAGCGGAGCTAACCGATATTAGCTTTGGTTATGGCGATAAACCTCTGTTTCAGCACGTGACTACCCGCGTTATGCGCGGTGACAAGATAGGCTTAATCGGCCCTAATGGCGTAGGTAAAACCACCTTATTAAGAATTATCCTAGGTGAATTACAAGCCACTAGCGGTAAGGTGCAGCTGGGTACCAAACAGGATGTGGTGTATTTCGACCAAATGCGCGACCGCTTAGACGACAATAAAACCATTGTCGATACCGTGGGGCAGGGCCGGGACAGCATTACTATTAATGGCAAGGACCGCCATATTATGAGCTACCTCAGCGACTTTCTGTTTTCGCCAGAGCGTGCTCGTACGCCGTTAAAAGCACTGTCAGGTGGTGAGCGCAACCGGGTGCAACTAGCCTGTTTGTTTAGCCAACCTGCCAATATCTTAGTGTTGGATGAGCCTACCAATGACCTGGATGTGGAAACCTTAGAGCTACTGGAGTCCATCTTTATAGACTTTGGCGGCACTATCTTATTAGTTAGCCACGACAGAGAGTTTATGGATAACGTAGTCAGCAGCACCTTAGTATTTGAAGGCGACGGTGTGGTCAATGATTACGTGGGCGGCTATGAAGACTGGATACGCCAAACGGGCGGTTTTGCGGCTATACGTGAAAAACGGGCGCAGCTGCAAAAGCAACAAGAAAAGCAGTCCGTTACACAAAAAGCAGCAGTAACGAGTAAGCCAACAAAGCTAAGCTATAAGTTGCAGCGCGAATTAGATGAATTACCTAGCTTGATAGAAGACTTGGAAGCGCAGCAGCAAGCCTTGCAAGTGGTAACCGTAGCGCCTGATTTTTATCAGCAGGAGCAGGCGGTGGTCAATACTAAGTTGCAGCAGCTTGCGGCCATAGACCAGCGTTTGCAGCAGGCCTATGAGCGTTGGGAGGCGTTAGCCGATTAATTGGTAGTGCCTACGCGCACCGCCAAGACATCGCATTTTGCCCCGTGCAATACGCTATTGGCGGTAGAGCCCAGCAGCAGGGCCAAGCCGTGGCGGCCGTGGCTGCCTATGACAATAACATCGGCATTAAGCTCTTCGGCAACATTGTGAATTTCGGTTTCGGGCCTACCTAGTACGATGTGTTGCTGTTCAGCGGGTATGTTGTGACGCAGGCCCAGTGCACTTAGCTGTTGCTTGGCCTGTTGTTGTATGTCGTCTTGTATAGTGGAAAAGTCCATGGGGATATCCCCTCCGTAAGCAAAGCTAATAGGCTCAACCACATGTATCATATGCAGCGTGCTACCCTCGCCCTGACTAATACTGAGGGCTCTGGTTATTACTTGCTCGGCGTCTTCGGTGAGATCGAGGGCTAACAGTATATTTTTATAATCACTCATTGCGGATCCTTCTTATGTAAGCATTGATGTTAGTAATTAAGGTATAAAATTGGAGCTAAGTCTAGTGATACAGATCAATAAAAAGGTTGCACTCATGGCGTTTAGCTTATGAATTATTTCATTATAGCCATCATAGTTGCGATAGTGTTGGGTCCGATTATGTGGATGATGCCCAGCACTAGGCAGCGGCAACAAGTAGCGCTTAGGCAGTATGCCTTGGCGCAGGGGCTGCAAATTAAGGTTTGTGATCTACCGCAAAGTCACCGCCAGCGTGTACGTAAAGCGCCCGCTAAGCAAGGTGTAATTTATCGTTTGCCGCTGGCTAACAAGCGTCCGATTACGATGACGCAAGTCTATTGCCTAAGTAGAGCAGAGTTCGTGAGTGATCAATTTAGTCCGCAGCCTGAGCCGGCGGTAACCTCGCCGCAGGCTGATGTCTATGAGTGGCAAGGTGATAGTCTAGCGGCGGTGGAGGCTGAGTTTACTGCGGCATTACAGCATTGCCCGGCTAGTGCGGTAGCCATAGAATATAGCGCCGCGGGTGTAGCTTGCTATTGGCAGGAGCGCGGCGGTAACGCTGCTGTTGATCAAATTAAATCGGCATTAGCAGCGCTGCGTGAGCAGCTAAAACAAGGAGAGCTAATCTCGTGAGTACACTACAGGCCGGTATCTATAGACATTACAAGGGCAAATACTATCAAGTGTATGAAGTGGCCACCCATTCCGAAACTGGGGAAAGCCTAGTGGTGTACAGGCCGCTATACGGTGAAAAAGCTTTATGGGTAAGGCCTTTAACGATGTTTACGGAAACCGTAACCATAGCGGGTAAGAGCCTGCCGCGCTTTGCTTGGCTAGCTGCTAGTACCACAGCAGAGGCTGATTTATAACCGTAAAAAATTGTTTGTTTTTTGCGCGGCTGTAGGTCGTTAATCGCTAAAAACGACCAAGGATTATCTAAAAAATAAAATCTTCTTCTTGACCCTCGTGCTTCCAGCACTTATATATGTCGCAATTAAACATTCCCGTAATCCCCCCTACAGAAGGACAGTATGGCAAAGTCATTAGTAATAGTTGAGTCGCCGGCGAAAGCAAAAACGATTAATAAGTACCTAGGTACAGACTTTATCGTTAAGTCCAGTGTCGGCCATATACGGGATTTACCGACTGCGGGCAGCAGTAAATCTGACCCTAAAGAGCGCGCCAAGCAAGCGGCTAAAACCCGCAAAATGACGCCCAAGGCGAAAGAAACCTATAAAAAGAAGAAAACCACCGAACAGCTAATTAAACGTATGGGTATTAACCCCGATAAAAACTGGGAAGCCCATTACGAAATTTTGCCGGGTAAAGAAAAGGTAGTTAACGAATTAAAACAATTGGCTAAAGATGCCGACCACATCTATCTGGCAACGGATTTGGATCGCGAGGGAGAAGCCATAGCTTGGCATTTACGCGAAGCGATAGGTGGCGATGACAGCCGTTATAGCCGCGTAGTGTTTAACGAAATTACCAAAAAAGCGATACAGGAAGCCTTTAAAAAACCGGGCACTTTAGATATCAGCCGGGTTAATGCCCAGCAAGCTAGGCGCTTTTTAGATCGCGTGGTGGGTTATATGGTGTCGCCGCTGTTATGGTCAAAAGTGGCCAGGGGG
This sequence comes from Dasania marina DSM 21967, assembly GCF_000373485.1. Lineage (NCBI taxonomy): Bacteria > Pseudomonadati > Pseudomonadota > Gammaproteobacteria > Cellvibrionales > Spongiibacteraceae > Dasania > Dasania marina. The sequence goes on along the minus strand of NZ_KB891585.1, from coordinate 378,875 downwards.
TTATCGGCAGGTCGTGTGCAATCAGTCGCCACCCGTTTAGTGGTAGAGCGCGAGCAAGAAATACGCGCTTTTGTACCGGAAGAATATTGGCAGGTATTTGTCGATGCCGAGGCCAAGGCCGGCGAGTTACGCTTAGAGCTTAAGAAGCAGGGTGACACTAATTTTCGCCCCAATAGTGAGCAGCAAACCGATGCCGCCTTAACGACACTTAAACAACAGGAATTTGTGGTTGCCCAACGCAATGATAAGCCCACCACGTCCAAACCAGGTGCGCCGTACATTACCTCTACCTTGCAACAGGCGGCTAGCACGCGCTTAGGTTTTGGCGTTAAAAAAACCATGATGATGGCGCAGCGTTTATACGAGGCGGGTTACATCACTTATATGCGTACCGACTCTACCAACTTAAGTGCTGATGCGGTGGCCAATTGTAGAGACTATATCGATGAGCGTTATGGCAAGCGCTATCTGCCTGAAGCAGCTATTTCCTACAGCAGCAAAGAGGGCGCACAAGAGGCGCATGAGGCTATACGCCCCTCAGATGTTAGTGTGGAAACTAAAAATCTCAAAAATATGGAGCGCGATGCCGAGCGTTTATATGAATTAATTTGGCGCCAGTTCGTGGCCTGTCAAATGACAGTTGCTGAATTTACTAGCACTAGTATTACCGTTAAAGCCGGTGAGTTTGAGCTGCGTACACGTGGTAGAATTTTGCGCTTTGACGGTTTCTTATTAGCGCAGCCATCATCGTCTAAAAAAGATGAAGACGTTATCATTCCTGACGTTAAGGTTGATGATGTACTCGATGTTAAAAAAATAGACCCCAGTCAGCACTTCACCAAGCCCACCGCTAGGTACGGCGAAGCCAGCTTAGTGAAAGAGTTAGAAAAGCGTGGCATAGGCCGACCGTCTACCTATGCCGCGATCATTTCAACCATACAAGATCGCGGTTATGTGCGGGTAGAAAATAGGCGCTTTTATGCTGAGAAAATGGGCGATGTGGTTACCGAGCGCTTAGTCGAAAGTTTTGATGACCTATTAGATTACAACTTCACCGCTACTATGGAAGCCTCCTTAGATAAAGTGGCTGCCGGTGAAAGTGATTGGATAGCCCTGTTAAACAATTTCTATACCGGCTTTAAAGCCAAGTTAGAGCTGGCCAGCAGCCCCGAAGGTGGCATGCGTGAAAACGCGCCTACCGAAACCAATATAGAGTGCCCCAAATGTGGCCGCCATATGCAGATACGCACGGCTAGTACCGGTGTGTTTTTAGGTTGCTCGGGCTATGGTTTGCCACCGAAAGAGCGCTGTAAAAGCACCATTAATTTAGTGTCTGGCGATGAAGTGGTTAGCGCCGACGATACTGATGACGAAGCGGAATCACGGTTATTAATTAACAAGCGTCGTTGCTCTATTTGTAATACCGCTATGGACAGTTACCTTATAGATGAAGGTCGCAAGCTACATGTTTGTGGTAATAACCCAGATTGCGTAGGTTATGAAATAGAAACAGGCGCTTTCAAAATTAAAGGCTACGAAGGCCCGGTTCTTGAATGCGATAAATGTTCTGCAGAGATGCAATTAAAAACCGGCCGCTTTGGTAAATACTTTGGCTGCACCAGTGAAGACTGCAAAAATACCCGTAAATTATTGCGCAGTGGTGAGGCCGCGCCACCGAAAATGGACCCTGTGCCCATGCCCGAATTACAGTGCGTAAAAGTAGATGATCACTATATTTTACGCGATGGTGCCTCAGGCTTGTTTTTGGCGGCCAGCAACTTCCCTAAAAACCGTGAAACCCGCGCGCCTTTAGTGGAGGAGTTAGTACCCCACAAAGACGAGATCGATATTAAGTATGCGCATATCATGAAAGCGCCTACCGAAGACAATAACGGTATCAAAACGGTGGTGCGCTTTAGCCGTAAAACTAAAGAGCAATATGTACAGTCTGAGGTAGAGGGTAAGGCCACCGGTTGGAAAGCCTTTTACAGCAAAGGCAAGTGGCAGGTAGAAGAGCCACCGGTCAAACGCAAAGCTGCGGCTAAAAAGAAGTAAGCGTTATGGCTAACACACTGCGCGATGAGGTTAATTTACGCCTGTATTGTTGTCGCCTGCAGTTAGAGTTCTATCAACAAAGGCTTGCCGCCGCCGAGTTGCCTGTAAATGTCATACGGTGCTGGGCGGGGGAGGCGGGGCTGGCGCACTTACAGCGCGCTTATCAAGCGTATTTATTAGAACTGGCTCAGGCTTATAATGTTGTAGCTGCGGGCGTTACTAGTGCTCGGCAGTTAGCGCCGCTTATGGCCGCGCAAAATATCATTGCGGCTGAAATGACCCAGCTCTGTGAATTAGAGGCGAATGAAGCCAGTTGGCTGTCACGGCTGTTAGCGCCTACAGGCGCTATAACCGCAGCTACAACACCGCAAGCCTCATCCCCTGACCAGATAAGGCTAACCGCCTTGATGCCCAGCATGCTGGATTTAGAGGCCTTGCAGGCGAGCCATGAGGCTTTAAGTCAGTTAATAGAAAGCCAGCGCAGTTTTACGCAGGAGTGGTAGTCTGTAGTGCTGGCTGTTACCATAGTCGGCAGATTCACAGTGTTAGGTTTATTATCGTGCCCTCATCCGTATTAGAAATTATTGAATTAGCCAATGGCGACATTGTATTAAAGCATCCAGATCATGATGATGATGCTTTAGTGACTATCCGTTTTTCCGATGAAGCCAAAGCGTTTATAGACGATGGTACTATCGATGTCGCCAAGGCCATGATACAGGCCGGCATAGAAGTAGCGTCAGCCATCGCTGACGATCGCGGTGTGGCCAAGGCCGAAATTATTGATAGTGCCGAGCACACGCTGCACTAAGTGTAATATGTAATTTGCGAGCATAAAAAACCCCAGCCTAGCTGGGGTTTTTTGTTTGCGTTATAGCCTGAGGCTACATGTTAGGGTAATTGGGGCCGCCTAGTCCTTCGGGGGTTACCCATACGATATTTTGCGTTGGGTCTTTAATATCACAGGTTTTACAGTGCACGCAGTTTTGGCCGTTAATCTGAAAACGCGGTTCGCCATTATCTGTAGTCACCACTTCATACACACCCGCTGGGCAGTAGCGCTGCGCCGGTTCATCGTATAGCGGTAAATTGTGGCTAATAGGGATGCTGGCATCTTTTAGGGTGAGGTGGCAGGGTTGATCTTCTTCGTGGTTGGTGTTGGATAAAAATACCGAACTTGGGCGGTCAAAACTAATCACGCCGTCGGGCTTGGTGTAAGGTATTTTTTTGCACTCGGCTGCAGGTAGCATTTGCGCGTGATCAGGTTTGCTGTCTTGCAAGGTCCAGGGTAGGTTACCGTTAAAGATATTGATATCGATAAAGGCATAGGCCGAGCCGAATAGATTGCCCCATTTGTGTTGCGCTGGGCCAAAGTTACGCTGTGCTTTGAGCTCTTTATACAGCCATGAGCTTTCAAAGGCGGTGGTGTACTCAGTTAGTTCCTGCCCCTCTTTTTGCTCTTGGCTGATAGCCGCATGTACCGTTTCGGCGGCGATCATGCCCGATTTCATGGCGGTGTGGCTGCCTTTAATTTTGGCAAAGTTTAAGGTGCCCGCATCACAGCCTATGAGTAAGCCGCCGGGGAAGGTCATTTTGGGTAGCGATTGCAGGCCGCCCTTGGCTATCGCTCTGGCACCGTAGGATAGGCGCTCACCGCCTTCCAATACGCTCTTAACCGCAGGGTGCTGCTTAAAGCGCTGAAACTCTTCATAGGGGCTGAGGTGTGGGTTGCTATAACCTAGATCGGTGATAAGGCCCAGCGAGACTTGGTTGTCTTCTACGTGATAGAGGAAGCCGCCACCAAAGCTGCCGCTTTCACTTAAAGGCCAGCCAGTAGAGTGAAACACTTTGCCTTGCTGGTGTTTGTCGTCAGCAATCTTCCAGATTTCCTTAATGCCCAGGCCGTAGTGTTGAGGGTCTTTACCGGCATCAAGTTGGAATTGCTCTATCAACTGCTTGCCTAAATGACCGCGGCAACCTTCAGAGAATAGGGTGTACTTGGCGTGTAGCTCCATGCCTTCGGCATAGCTGTCTTTGTGGCTGCCATCTTCGGCGACACCCATATCGCCAGTGGCTATGCCTTTGACGCGACCATCTTCATGGTAGAGAATTTCGGCGGCGGCAAAACCGGGGTAGATTTCGGCCCCTAGTTCTTCAGCCTGTTCAGCCAGCCAGCGGCATAGGTTGCCTAGGCTGATAATATAATTGCCTTCATTGTGCATGGTTTTGGGTACAGCCCAGCCCGGCACGTTTATGCCTTTGTCGGCACTGGTCATATAGCAGATGTCGTCGTGGCTGACTTTGGTGTGTAACGGTGCGCCTTTGTCGCTCCAGTCTGGAAACAACTCATTGAGGGCCGTGGGTTCAAACACTGCACCAGAGAGTATATGGGCGCCCACCTCAGAGCCTTTTTCGACTACGCAGACGCTAACGTCGTTGCCGCTCTCTAGGCTGAGCTGCCTGATACGGCAAGCGGCCGATAAGCCTGCAGGGCCTGCACCGACGATAACAACGTCGAACTCCATTGATTCTCTTTCCACGAAATAGTCCTCTTGCTTGCACATCTTGTACATGGGGGGTCGCTAAAGTGCTACCAGCGAGTTAATAGCGCTCGATTATATAGTGGGTGAAAATGAAACCGCAATGTTTAAACCCTTTGATTTGCCTATGTTTTACTGTGAACAGCAGAATGGGTATAAATGTTAATAGGGGTGGGCAGATTAGCCTATTGACCGATTATTCAATAATAGTCACTATGGCGGCCCCCTTGTTAGAGGTATGGCAGCATGTGATCTATGCTTGCTATAGTCAAAAAATCCATAATGAATAAAACGGTGAGTCTATGAAGGTTCTTGTTGCTGTAAAGCGAGTAGCAGACTACAACGTTAAGGTTAGGCCAAAAGCCGACGGCACCGGTGCAGACCTTAACAATGTGAAAATGGCAATTAACCCTTTTTGTGAAATCGCAGTTGAAGAAGCTGTGCGCTTAAAGGAAAAAGGTATTGCTAGCGAAGTGATAGCGGTGTCGGTAGGCGACAAAGCCTGCCAAGAGCAAATTCGTACCGCTCTGGCGCTAGGTGCCGATAGAGGCATACACGTTGAAAGCGTGGGTAATTTACAGCCCTTAGCCATCGCCAAGCTATTAAAAGCCGTGGTCGATAAAGAACAGCCCGATTTAGTGCTTATGGGCAAGCAGGCGATAGACGGCGACAATAACCAAACCGGTCAAATGTTAGGTGCTTTAGCCAATATGCCACAGGGCACTTTTGCTTCGGAAGTAATTATTGCCGATGGCAAAGTTGCGGTGACCCGTGAAGTGGATGGTGGTTTACAAACGATAAGTTTAACTTTGCCCGCTATAGTCACCACCGATCTGCGCTTAAACGAACCTCGTTACGCTAAGCTGCCGAATATTATGAAGGCCAAGAAAAAGCCTTTAGATGTGTTAACGCCCGAAGAATTGGCCGTTGATGTCGCTCCGCGTTTGACCACGGTTAAAGTTGAGCCGCCTGCTGAACGCGCTGCGGGTATTAAAGTGGCGTCAGTCGCTGAGTTAGTCGATAAATTACGTAATGAGGCGAAGGTGATCTAATGAGCATTTTAATTTTAGCTGAACACGATAACGCTACCCTCAACGCGGCTACGTTAAACACAGTAGCCTGTGCCCAACAAATTGGTGGTGATATCACCTTATTAGTTGCGGGCGCCGATTGTGCGGCTGCCGGTGAGCAAGCGGCAAAAGTCAACGGTGTGGCAAAAGTGCTAGTGGCCGACAACGCCGCTTACGGCCATCAGCTGGCCGAGAATGTAAGCCTGCTAATGGCAGAGCTGGCAAAAGATTACAGCCATGTATTGGCTGCGGCGACTACCAACGGTAAAAATATTTTGCCACGGGTTGCTGCGCTATTAGACGTGGCGCAAATATCTGATGTGACCGCTGTGGTTAGTACTGATACCTTTAAGCACCCGATTTATGCCGGTAATATGATAGAGACTGTGCAATCTGCCGATGCTATCAAAGTGTTAACCGTGCGCGGTACCGCCTTTGATGGTGTTGCTGCTGAAGGTGGCTCTGCCAGCGTAGAAAGTGTAGCGGCGGTACACGATGCCGGGCTTTCTAGTTTTGTGGGTGAAGAGTTAGCCGTTAGCGACAGGCCAGAATTAACAGCAGCTTCTATTGTTATCTCTGGTGGCCGTGGTATGCAAAATGGCGAGAACTTTGCCTTGTTGGAATCGGTAGCTGATAAGTTAGGTGCTGCGGTAGGTGCTTCTCGCGCAGCGGTAGATGCAGGCTTTGTCCCTAACGATATGCAAGTGGGGCAAACCGGTAAAATCGTAGCGCCAGACTTGTATATAGCTGTTGGCATCTCCGGTGCGATACAGCATTTAGCGGGTATGAAGGACAGCAAGGTAATAGTTGCTATCAACAAAGATGAAGACGCGCCTATATTTCAGGTGGCGGACTATGGCTTGGTGGCGGATTTATTTGAAGCCGTACCTGAGTTAAACAACGCTTTATAAGTTTTGTTTTACTGTTTAAAAAAACGCCCAGCTTTTAATAAAAGCTGGGCGTTTTTTGTTGGTGGGTTTTAAATCTGATAAGCCTCTGTGATTACCTGTACCGTAGTACATATTTATTTTAACAATCTTAAATTTAATGCGATGTCAGAGGGTTGAGCCGGGTGCTGTCGCGAAATATAAAAGGGCTGGCCGTGGTTGCGGATGAGACAGCGCAGCGCCTTAAGGCTCGTAGCGGACGCGGGCGTCTTTTTAGATAAAGGGGGGAGGGGCCAGACCATGTAGCGGCGGCATCCGGCTTAGCCATCGGGTTTAGTGAATCACGGTGTTGGCTTAAGCCACTCTCAGCAAAAAAAAGCTTGCCTGTTGGCATAGTGAGAAGTTTTTAACCCGGAATGGCACAAGGTCATTGCTCCATGATGGCGGCCCTCCGGGCTGCCTTCACTCCCGCCTGAGCCCGTCTCCCCCTGCGGGGAAGGCAGCCGGTCTCAGTCGCTCACTCAGCGCTCATCTTTTATATTCCGCAATAACCTTGTGCCATTACCTGTCTATCGCGTGGTATTAGAGTACAGTTTTNTTAACTGCAAAATCGGCATTGGCACGATACAAGAGGGCTGAGCCGGATGCTGTCGCGAAATATAAAAGGGCTGGCCGGGGTAGCGGATGAGACAGCGCAGCGCTTTAAGGCTCAGTAGCGGACGCGGGTACCCAGTAGGGGCCATACCATGTAGCGGCGGCATTCGGCTCAGTCATCGGCGCTAACAAACTTCACATGTAGCCAGAGATCACCCAAAAATAATAAAGCCCTCATCTAAGCAAGAGCTTTATTATGGAGGTCGTTTAATCGCGCCGCAGTTTGTCGTTTAAGGCGATAGGGGTAGGGTAGTTAAATATCACTATATAGGAAGAAATCAAGAAAGTGATAATCGCGGTGGCCTGTATCAAGTGCGAAGCGTTTTTGCCCAGTAGTGCGGCATCAAAAGCGACAAAGGCGATGAGCAGCGAAAACTCACTGATAGAGCCCAGGCGAAAACCTATATCCCAAGCTAGAACTTTTTTCTCGCTGGCATTGCGCAACAAAAACTGAAAAACCACCGGCTTTAAACTCAGCATTAACAGCGCTAATACTGCCGCGGGAATAATAATGTCGGACAGTACCGCCAAATCAAAGCGTGCGCCCAGTGAAAAGAAAAACAAGATTAAGAAAAAGTCTCGCAGCGGTTTTAAGTTAACCGCGATATATTGCGAGATGGGGCTGGTGGCTAAAGAAATGCCCGCAATAAAGGCACCTATCTCAGCGGATAAACCCACTTGGTGAGCGGCTTCAGCCAAGCCTAGGCACCAGCCCAGCGCTAGTAAGAAAATATATTCATGGAAGCGGTCAAAAGTTTGTATCAGTTTTAATAGCACGTATTTAACAAACAGCATGGAAAGCGCTATAAATAGGGGCAAAGTGGCGATAGTTTTTAACATCATGGTGATGTCAAACTGACCTACGTCGCCACTTAATAGCACTAGCAAGACAAAGATGGCGATAACATCTTGCAGCAGCAGTAGGCTGATCATCATTTCGCCCATGTGGCGGTGATGCAAAATAGTGGTGGGTAACAGCTTAATGCCTATGATGGTGCTGGAAAACATCATCGCGGCACCAATAATAATGGACTCGCTCTGGCTAAAGCCAAAGGCCAGGCTAACCCCGAAACCGACTAGCAAAAAGGTCAGCGAGCTAATAATAGCTATAGGTGTGGCTTTTTTCATGGTGCTTAGCAGCGCTTGTGGCTGCATATCCAAGCCCAGCAAAAATAATAGGAAGATGATGCCCACCTGGGAAATGTCTGACAGCAGGCTGAGGTCGTTAACAAAATTCAGCCCGTAGGGGCCTATCAGAGCCCCTAGGGCGATATAGGCGATAAGTAGGGGTTGCCGGGTGTAAAGGGCTATAGTGGCTAAAACAGCGGCGCCAGTGAAGATCAAAAAGAACGAGAAGGTGATACTGCTGGCATCCATTATATAGCGGGTCCTGCTCAAGGCTGAGGGAGGGGAATATTTCAGGTCAATATGGCTGAAATAGGCCATTTTTTTGTTATAGGTGTATAGATATTAGCTAGTTTTATGGATAGTATGAGAACAAATCGTTTCCAGAACAACTGTAGTCGTAGAAAGCAGTATAAATATAACCGTTAATAATAATGTAAAAGAGGAATACCCATGTCAGATAATACCCAGCCTAAAACACAGTACAATGACAGCCTAGCCGATGCTATTGCAGCAACAGCCGTGGTGGCGCTAGTCGTATTTACCGTTGTGTTTTGGTTGAGCGGCCAATAGCTATTTACTCATTGTCTTAATTGACTAAAATTGCAAGCGACAAAAGGCGGGTTAACCCGCCTTTGTTATATGTAGAACAAACTGCACTAACAGTGCTATGCCGCCGATAAATAGGGCAGTAGTCACCAGCCCCATGATAATAAACACCCTGTGATTGCCGTGTTTAAAATCCCGCTCTTTATTTTTACTGCTTTGCACACCAAAAAAAGCAGACATCACACTGGCCATTACCTGGGTAATACTGGGCTTTTTTTCGTCATCGTTATTATCACTTTGTTCAGACATGCTTATTACTCAGTGTTGTTATACGGGGTCGTAATCCAGTACCGGCATTAACCAGCGCTCTAATTCCGTTAAGGTCATAGACTTGCGCTCGGCCAAAGACTCGACTTGGTCTTTACTGATTTTACCGGTGGCAAAATAATCGGACTCGGGGTGGGAGAAATAAAATCCACTCACTGATGACGCCGGTGACATGGCAAAGTGCTCGGTGAGCTCTACCCCTATGTCTTGCTCGCTGTTCAGCAATTTAAACAGTGTGGCTTTTTCAGTGTGGTCGGGGCAGGCGGGGTAGCCTGGTGCCGGCCGTATACCTCGGTAGCGCTCTTTAATCAGATCTTCATTGCTCAGTGTCTCGGCGCTGTCATAGCCCCAGAACTCTTTGCGTACCCGTAGGTGCATATGCTCGGCAAAAGATTCTGCCAGGCGGTCCGCCAAGGCTTTCACCATTATGGCGTTATAATCATCGCCATCTGCTTGGTATTGTTTGGATAGTTCGTCAGCACCTAAACCGGTAGTCACCGTAAAGCCGCCTATATAATCCTGACATCGGCTTTCTTTAGGGGCGATAAAGTCAGCCAGGCTCAGATTGGCTTTGCCGTTGGGCTTATCAATTTGCTGGCGTATATGGTGCAGTAGCGCAATAGGTTGCTGCTCAGAATCATAGACTTCTATGTCATCACTATCCACTCTGGCGGCTGGCCAAAAGCCTATTACCGCATTGGCGGTTAATAGTTTTTCATCGACAATTTTTTGCAGCATTGTTTTGGCGTCGGCAAATAGTGCTCTAGCCGCTTCACCTACGGTTTCATCCTCGAGTATTTTGGGGTACTTACCCGCTAAATCCCATGAGATAAAAAACGGTGTCCAGTCTATGGTGTCTACCAAGGTTTGCAGAGGGTAGTCCTTAAATACTTTAGTCCCTACAAAACTGGGCTTGGGTGCTTGGTAAGTATTCCAATCAAACTTTAAGCCACGGCTAATCGCGTTGCTATAGGTAATAGGTTTGGTTTTGGGTTTGCGATTGGCGTTGCGCACGCGAATTTTTTCATACTCTGCTTTGCGATCATTCCACAATGTTTGTTTGTTCTCGGGGTGTACCAAGGCGGCCACTACCGAGACGCTGCGCGAAGCATCGGCGACATAAACGGTAGGCGCATTTTTGTATTGTGGCTCTACTTTTACCGCGGTGTGCGCTTTCGAGGTGGTGGCACCGCCTATCAGCAAGGGTAGGTTAAAGCCCTGGCGCTGCATTTCACGGCCTACATAAACCATTTCATCCAGCGAGGGGGTAATCAATCCGCTCAAGCCTATGATGTCGGCATTATGTTCTTTGGCGGCGTTTAAAATATCTTGGCAGGCTACCATTACGCCCAAGTCGATGACTTCAAAGTTATTACATTGCAGCACTACACCGACGATGTTTTTGCCTATGTCGTGCACGTCGCCTTTCACCGTGGCCATAATAACCTTGCCATTGCTTTTGCTAACGCCGGAGTTACTGGCCTCTATGTAAGGGGTCAAGTGGGCTACGGCTTGTTTCATCACGCGGGCGCTTTTAACCACCTGCGGCAAAAACATTTTACCGCTGCCAAACAAATCACCCACCACGTTCATACCGTCCATTAACGGGCCTTCTATCACCTCTATGGGTTGATCGGCTTGCAGGCGTGCTGCTTCGGCGTCTTCTAGTATGTAGGCGTTTATACCTTTAACTAAGGAATATTCTAAGCGCTTGTTGACGTCTAGTTCGCGCCAGCTTAAATCTTCCTCTTGGTTTTCTGAGCCTTTGCCGGCAAATTCAGTGGCGATAGTCAACATGCGCTCAGTAGCATCTTCATGACGGTTTAAGACTATGTCTTCCACGCCTTTACGCAATTTATCGGGGATGTCATCGTAGATCGCCAGCTGGCCAGCATTGACTATACCCATGCTTAGGCCGGCTTTAATGGCGTGGTATAAAAAGACGGCGTGTATTGCTTCACGTACCGCATCGTTACCGCGGAAGGAGAAGCTGACGTTGCTGACGCCGCCGGATATTTTGGCGTAGGGCAGGTGCTCGCGTATATAATGGCAGGATTCAATAAAATCTACCGCGTAGTTGTTATGCTCTTCTATACCGGTAGCGATGGCAAAAATATTGGGGTCGAAAATAATATCCTGCGGTGGAAAACCTACGACGTCTACCAGTATGTCGTATGAACGCTTACAGATAGTATTTTTACGGGTGACGGTATCGGCCTGGCCATCTTCGTCAAACGCCATGACCACTACCGCTGCGCCATAACGCAGGCACAGTTTGGCCTTGGCTATAAACTCTTGCTCGCCTTCTTTTAGGCTGATGGAGTTAACCACCGATTTGCCCTGTATACATTTCAGCCCTGCTTCCATTACCTCCCACTTGGAGGAGTCCACCATAATGGGCACGCGAGAAATTTCTGGCTCGGAGGCAATAAGATTGAGGAAGCGCACCATGGCCGCTTCGGAATCCAACATGCCCTCATCCATATTAATATCGATAATCTGGGCGCCGTTTTGCACTTGCTGTAGGGCAACCTCTAAAGCAGTGTCGTAGTCCTCTTCTAAAATAAGACGCTTAAATCGGGCCGAGCCGGTGATGTTGCAGCGTTCGCCTACGTTAACAAATAACGAAGAATCATCGATGATAAAAGGCTCTAAGCCGCTGAGGCGACAGGCAGGCTTTTGCTCAGGAATAACCCTAGGCTTACAACCAGCTACTGCATCGGCAATGGCGCGTATATGTTCGGGGGAGGTGCCGCAGCAGCCGCCAACAATATTTAAAAAGCCGCTATCGGCAAACTCTTTAATAATGACCGCCATTTCTTCAGCGGTTTGATCGTATTCACCAAACTCATTGGGCAGGCCGGCATTGGGGTGGGCGCTGACATAGGTGTTGCTGCAGTTGGTTAAGGCCTGCACATAGGGGCGTAGCTCTTGTGCCCCTAAGGCGCAGTTTAGGCCTATGCTAATAGGTTTGGCGTGGGCGACTGAATACCAAAAGGCTTCGGTGGTTTGGCCGGAAAGGGTGCGGCCACTGGCGTCGGTAATAGTGCCCGAAATCATTATAGGCAGTTCTATAGCCAGCTCTTCAAATACCCCTTGGGTGGCAAAAATAGCCGCTTTGGCATTGAGGGTATCAAAGCTGGTTTCTATCAAAATAATGTCAGAGCCACCTTCGATTAAGCCTTTTACCGATTCGCTGTAATCCTCTACCAGCTGGTCAAAGGTAACGTTACGGTAGCCTGGGTCATTAACATCGGGTGAAATGGTGGCGGTGCGGCTGGTCGGCCCTATAACTCCGGCAACAAAGCGTGGCTTCTCTGGGGTGAGCGCGGTCATGGTGTCGGCCGCTTCACGGGCAAGTTTGGCTGCGGCTACGTTAATTTCATAGGCTATGGATTGTAAGTCGTAGTCGCTTTGTGACACCTTGGTGGCATTAAAGGTGTTGGTTTCTAAGATATCGGCACCGGCCTTGAGGTAGGCGGTGTGTATATCTTTAATAATCTTGGGCTGGGTAATGGCCAGTAGGTCGTTATTACCCTTAATATCCATGTGGTAATCGGCAAAACGCTCGCCGCGGTAATCGGCTTCTTGTAGCTTGTAAGACTGAATCATGGTGCCCATAGCGCCATCAAGAATCAAAATCCTCTCTTGTAAAGCGGTATGTAGGGCGTTAATTCTAGTGCTTCTATCCGTCATATCGGTTCCGATCTTATCTCTAAAAGTTAGCCAACTAATACTTGACTGTGGCAGTTGGGCTTTGACTTGTGGTAAATTAGTGAATTGTAACAAACTTGACGCTGCACTGCGGTACTAATGCGGCGAAAAGGTGTAAATTCAGCTCTATTTTTTAGTGCGTAGAGCCATTATTAAGGTTGTAGTTATACATGTCGGAAGCAAACCCTGAATTAAAGTTAACCATTACCGAATCGGCGCAAGGCTATTTGGCCGAGCTGTTGGCGGGCCAAGATGAAGAGGTAAAAGGTATACGCTTATTTATTAGCAGTCCTGGTACGCCTAAGGCCGAGACTTGTATTGCTTACTGCCGCGAAGACGATGAGCAGGATGATGATATCGTCGTGCAATACGACAATCTATTGGCCCGCATAGATTTACGTAGCCTACCTTTTCTGGAAGATGCCTTTGTCGACTACGCCAAAGATCGTATGGGTGGCCAGCTGACGATTAAAGCGCCCAATGCCAAATTACCCAAGGTTAATGAAAACAGCTCGGTAGAAGATCAAATCAACTATGTGCTGTATAACGAGGTTAATCCTTCTTTGGCGGCCCACGGAGGCGAAGTGTCTTTAGTGGAGGTGATTGAAGAGGAGGATAAGAAGATAGCCATCCTACGTTTTGGTGGCGGCTGTCAGGGCTGTGGCATGGTGGATATGACCTTAAAAGATGGGGTAGAAAAATCCTTATTAGAGCAAGTGCCAGCGCTAGCGGCAGTGCGTGATACCACCGACCATACCGACACCTCGCAGGCTTATTTTAAGTAAAGTAAATACATAGCCAGCTAATAGCCTGTTATCTAAAACAGCCAAACAAAAAAATACCGCAATTGCTGCGGTATTTTTTTGTTTGTTAAAAAGCGACTAGCTACGTCTGCCGGGCAGTACGTTTTTTAACTTTTCATGCATGGCTAGCAAGGAGGCCTCGGTCGTTTCCCAGCTGATGCAGCCATCGGTTACCGATACGCCGTATTGTAATTGGCTGAGGTCGGCGGGGATGCTTTGGTTGCCCTCGTGTATATTACTTTCCACCATTATGCCGACTATAGAGCGGTTGCCCTCCAGAATTTGATTGGCCACATTATCCATCACCAATGGTTGTAGGTTGGGATCTTTGTTGGAGTTGGCATGTGAGCAGTCCACCATAATGTTTTTGCTTATACCGGCTTTTTCTAAGTCGGCTTCACAGATGGCGACATGCACAGAGTCATAGTTGGGGCCGTTGGAGCCGCCACGTAAGACCATATGGGCGTAAGCATTGCCCTTGGTTTGAATAATAGAGACTTGCCCCTGGCCATTTATGCCTAAAAAGCGGTGTGGTTTGGCGGCAGATCTAATGGCGTTGGTGGCCACTTCTAAGCCGCCATCGGTGCCATTTTTAAAACCTACTGCCGAGGATAGGCCGCTAGCCATTTCGCGGTGAGTTTGCGATTCGGTGGTGCGCGCACCTATGGCTGACCAAGAAATACAATCCTGTATGTATTGTGGTGAGATGGGGTCTAAGGCCTCGGTAGAAGTAGGTAGGCCTATTTCGGCAATCTGTAATAATAGTTTGCGACCTATGCTCAAGCCTTCTTCAATTTTAAAGGTGTCATTGAGGTGAGGATCGTTAATTAAACCTTTCCAGCCCACGGTGGTGCGGGGCTTTTCGAAATAAACGCGCATTACGATATAGAGCGTGTCGGCGACTTTATCGGCCAATTGTTTTAAGCGTTGGGCGTAGTCTAGGGCAGCATCAACATCGTGTATGGAGCAGGGGCCTACTACCACAAATAAGCGCTGATCTTTACCGTCTAAAATATTGCGGATAACTTCACGGCTTTCGGCGACCGTGTTTCTCGCCGCGTCAGACATGGGCGTGTCGGCTTTTAGTTGCTCAGGGGTGATAAGAATCTCCTGAGATTCAACATTGATGTTGTCTACTACCTTGCTGCTCATTATTTAATCCTAATGGTTCAATCCTAGTGCTACAGCTACTCTTGCTACACCTAAAGTGCTACAGCTGCTCTTGCTACACCTAAAAAGTGCGCTGTACTCATTCTTGTACACGCTATGCTAACAATTTGACCAGAGATTATAGCGTAATACCACTGTTAAATGTGCCTCTAACAGACCAGCTGGGGAAATATTGCTGATTTATTCGTAGATACGTTTGTCATGGCGCGGGCAACAGTTAGAATAGCCAGCAATAAAAGATACTGGATGATCCCGCAGCCCATGACTCAGCTTATTTCCCTATACGATATAGCACCTATTGCGGCAGATGTAGCCAGCGGCGAATTATTGCTGACTCCCAACCAGCGTTTGGCTAGCAGAATGAGCATAGCCTACGCGATTTTTTGTCGCGATAATCACCATCCCGTGGTGGCCGCTCCCAATATAAAATCCATCAATCAATGGTTGGCGAGTTGCTGGCAGCAGTTGCTGCTGTCGGCCTATCCTCAGGCGATAGCGCAACAGCTGCTCAGCTCGGCAGAGCAGCTGATTATTGTTGAGCGCATTATTAATGAGTCGGAGCAGGGCCAGCAACTGCTTAGGCCTAGAGCCACAGCGCAGCATGTGGTTAATGCCTACGAAACCTTACAGCATTGGTTGTTAGATAGGCAGTGTGCTGAAGTGCAGCCATTCTTTAATGGTAATGGCAGCAGTGACGACAGCCAAATACTACTGCAATGGCTGGCCGAGTTTGATGACTATTGCCAGCAAAAAGGTTATTTGCCGCCCATACGGCAGCATCATATTGTGATTGAGGCCTTCGCCGCTGGCCACTTAACAACACATCCCTCTATAGCCAGTGTTGCTTTAGATAATCCCACTCCTTTACAAAAACAATTAATTAACAGCGCGGCTAAACAGTGGCGAGAGATAGATAACCCTAGGCCAGAGGCGCAGCCGCAATTAGCCATAGGCTGTGAAAATAGCGAGCAGGAAATTGTCGTCGCCGCGCTGTGGGCCAAGCAGCAATTAAAAAATGCCATCAACCCCGCCAAATTGCCGACTATTGCTATCGTTATTCCCAGCTTAGGCCAGCAACGCGACAAGGTTGTGCGTATTTTTCAAGAAGTGTTTTGTCCGCAGTTTCAAACCCCTGCTTATCAACGCAATAATTTACCCTTTAATATTTCGGCCGGCAGCCCGCTGGGTGATGAACCTATTATTGCAGCCAGTTTATTTGCGCTGGCGATGAACCAGCCGCAACTGGAATGTGAGCACATTATCAATGGCTTGCTGTCGCCGTTTTTTTTATTAACCGATGATGATGACAATGCCTTAGCGCGTTTAATTTATTTACTGCGCGAGCAAAAGCTTGCACTAATTAGCACCGCTAGAGTACGTCAGCTGGTTGAAAAGGTGGGTGCAGAATTTTTTGATGAAGAAGCACCTTGGCCCTTATTGGCCGCTTTATTAGAGCATTCAAATTTGGCCCGCGGCGTAGGCCTTAATAAAAAACAGCCACTCAGTGACTGGGCGGTATTTTTTAAACAATCACTGTTTTCTTTGGGTTGGCCGGGTCAGCGTAAAATTGACAGCATAGAGTATCAAGCCTTAAAACAATGGCAGCAGTTGTTACAGGATGTTGTTAGCCAAGGAGCGGTGCTGGGCAATGTTACGTTCAAGCAAGCTTATGATCATTTTAAACAGATCTTAGCCGGCACCGTTTTTCAGGCGCAAACAGTAGACTCACCTATACAAATATTAGGGGCGTTAGAAGCGGCGGGCTTGCACTTTGATTATCTGTGGCTCAGTGGTATGTCCAGCAAAGAGTGGCCAGCAGCGCCAGCCCCCAATCCTTTATTACCTATCGCCTTACAGCGTAGTTACAACATGCCCAACGCCACCGCCGAAGGCGAGTTGGACTATGCACGGGTATTAACTCAAGGCTTTATGCACAGCGCTAAAACTCTGTATGTGAGTTATGCAAAAGTGATAGACGATAACCCTGCCAATGTTAGTGGCTTGTTCGCCGACTACCCACAGTGCTCGCCTGAGCAGTTATTGCAAAAAAGCATAGAACAATTACTGCCGCACAGTGAGATACGTCGTCGTTATTTTGAACAGAAAAAATGGCAGGATTACCAGCCTTATAAATCTAAAGCTTTATCCGCAGAGGAGTCCGTCAAAGGTGGCAGCTCTTTATTTGCCAATCAAGCAGCTTGCCCTTTTAAAGCCTTCGCCAGTCATCGTTTGGGATTGGTGGCTATGGCCGAACCCGTATTAGGCATAGATCACGCCAGCCGCGGTAATTTGTTACATAGAGCCTTAGAATTAATTTGGAAGCAGTTAGAAAATCAACAGGGCTTACTGGCTTTAGATGCGCCAGCGCAAACTAAGCTCTGCCATGATTATGCCGAGTACGCCCTCAATGAAATGAATCATCGCATGGCGAATAAAATGGGCATAAGACAGCAAGCCATAGAGCGGGATAGGCTGTCGGCTTTATTGTCAGCTTGGTTAGCAGTAGAGCGTGAGCGCGCTGACTTCACCGTAGTGTCCAGAGAAGAGCGCAAAGTGTTTCGTTTTTCGCAACTAGAGCTAGTGGCTAGAGTGGATAGGGTGGATCAATTAAGCGATGGCAGCCAGGTGATAATAGATTATAAAACCGGTAAAAGTTCAACCAATAGTTGGTGGGGTGATCGCCCTGACCAGCCGCAACTGCCCTTGTATAGTTCGCTATTGGAACAGGATGAGCGGCAAGTGTCAGCGGTGTGTTTTGCGCAAGTGCATATAGAGGGTTGTGAGATAAAAGGTGTGGGTGATGAGCAATGCCCAGAACCTAACTTGCAATGGACTAGCAATATGCAAAGCAGTTCTGGCGCTATCGATTGGCCGCAGTTAAAACAACAGTGGCAGAAAACCTTAACGGCCTTGGCGCAAGATTTTATAGCAGGTAAATCGGTGGTGAACCCAAAAGATAAAGTAAAAAGCTGCCAATATTGTGACTTGGCCAGTGTCTGCCGCATTAATCATCAAGGCAGCAGTGCGGCAATGGAGCTAAGCGAATGAATGCGCCTATAGATCAGGCGCAACGCGCAGCCGCTTTAAATCCCTTATGCTCCGCCTGCGTTACCGCGCCAGCGGGTTCAGGGAAAACGGAATTATTAAGCCAGCGGGTATTAACCTTATTGGCCAGGATGGATAGGCCAGAAGAAATTTTAGCCATTACCTTCACCCGCAAAGCCGCGGCTGAAATGCATCACCGTATTATGCAAGCCTTGTTATTTGCCCGCGATAATGATCAGCCTGTAGAAGAGTACAAACAAGTTACCTGGCGTTTGGCTAGGGCGGTATTGGCACGTGACCATGCCTGCGACTGGAATTTATTGGTAAACAGTAGCCGCTTAAAAATACAAACCATAGACAGCTTATGCGCTAGCTTAACCCGGCAAATGCCTATACTGGCCAGCTTTGGTGCCCAGCCTAAGATTGCCGATAATGCCGAGCCTATCTATCAACGGGCAGTAGCTAATTTATTAAAGCATTTAGAATCTGATACAGCGCTAGCTCAGCATTTAGAAAGTTTGCTGCGTCATGTGGATAATGATTGGCGCAAAACTGAAAAATTATTAATGGATTTATTGCGTTGCCGTGATCAGTGGCTATTTCATATTTTTATCCATCAACATGAGCAACCCCGCGCTATTTTAGAATCGGCCTTGCAGGCGGTAGTACAAGATCATTTAGCCAAATTGCAGCAAAGCTTAGCGCCATGGGCGGCAGAATTGGCGCTCTTAATGGATTATGCCGGCCATTGTTTGCAACAAGAGCACAGTGATTCCCCCATTACACTATTAGCCGGCTGCACAGGTTTGCCTGTTGGCGATGGCTGTGAGTTGGCGGCCTGGCAGTCCATCGCTGAGTTGTTATTAACCGCTAAGGGTGAGTTTCGTAAAACGGTTAATAAAAATACCGGCTTCCCTGCGCAAACAGCTACGGGTGATAAGGTCGTGGCCAAACAGCGCAAAGAGGCCATGTTGCAGCTAATAGCCCAGCTGGCCGACGATGCAGAATTGGCTACGCTATTGCATGAGCTACGGGTTATGCCTGCCTTGCATTACCCTGATGAGCAATGGCATTTCTTAGCGGCCTTAACCAGCTTGTTACCGCATTTGGTGGCTGAGTTAATGTTGGAGTTTCAGCAACAGGGCGAGGTGGATCACTCACAAATCGCTTTGGCGGCGATACAGTCGTTAGGGGATGCGCTAAACCCAACGGAGTTACGTTTAAAATTAGATTATCAACTTAAGCATATTCTAATTGATGAATTTCAAGATACCGCTTCTACTCAGTTTGAATTGCTCAAGTGCTTGCTGGAAGGTTGGCAGGAGCATAATCAAAATAATCCCGACACACCCAATACCTTGTTTATTGTCGGCGATGGTATGCAATCGATTTATGGATTTCGCGAAGCTAATGTCGGATTATTCTTAGAGGCGAGGCGGCAGGGGGTTAATAAATTACCCTTACAAGCTTTGTCTTTGCAGGTTAATTTTAGATCGACGCCTACGATAGTGGAATGGGTGAATAAAACCTTTAAGCAGGCTTTTCCCCAGTATGAAAACTTAGGCCGCGGTGCGGTACGTTATGAAAACTCTAGCGCTTATCAAGCCGATACTGATAGCTCTGCAGTGCAAGTGTTTGGTTTGCTGGGCGACGATGCCAGGCAGCAAGAAGCGCAAAAAGTGGTTGCTCTAGTGCAACAACATATAGCGAACAAGCCTCAAGCTAGTATTGCTATTTTGGTGCGCACCCGTAATCATCTCAATGATATTTTACCCGCCTTATTTGCTGCCGGTATAGAGTGGCAGGCTACCGACATTAATCCACTATCGAAAAACAGTACGATTATGGATTTATTGTCACTGACCAAAGCGTTGTTAAGCAGCGCTGACCGTATAGCTTGGGCAGCGTTGTTACGTACACCTTTTATAGCCTTGGATAATAGTGATTTACATGTTTTATTGGGCGAGCAACAAAAACGAGTCACGGTTAAGCAGGCCATTAACGATGAGGCTTTGTGTAAGGGGTTATCCCGCTATGGCCAACAACGTATCGCCCTAGTCAGGCAGGTTTTACAGGCCGCTAACCTACAGCGCGGTAGGCAAGCCTTACGGGTGCAAGTGCATGGCGTATGGCTGGCTTTAGGCGGCCCTGCCTGTGTGGCCGATTCTGCAGAATATTTAGCGGTAGATGATTATCTTAATTTGCTAGAGCGGCACGAGCAGTCGGGCCTGTTATCGTCCATGGCTCAGTTTGAGGAGGCAGTGGCGCGTTTATATGCTGCGCCGCAAGCTAATGATAGCTGCTTGCAGGTAATGACTATACACAAGTCTAAAGGTTTAGAGTTTGATACGGTTATTCTGCCTGGCCTCGATAGGCGGCCGCGCTCGGATGATAAAGCCTTATTGATGTGGCGCGAATATTTATCGGCACAGGGCGATAACCACCTGTTGATGTCACCGCTGTCGGCTACTGGCAAAAGTGATGCGGTTTACGACTATTTACGTTACGAAAAAGATCAAAGTCGTAGTTTGGAAAATACGCGCCTGTTATATGTGGCAGCAACCCGCGCCATCAGTACGTTATATTTGACCTTTAGCCAGGCGGCCGTGTATGAAGCTGAAGCGGTGAAAGCGCCGGCTAAGCAGTCACTGCTACAAAGTATATGGGATAGCGTAAAGGACGAAATTGTTTATTCTATTTGCCGCGACCATAGCGATGACGAACAATTACTTATCGCCTTTGATGCACCGGAAGACAGCCCTGTGCATTATCGTTTGGCCGATGATTGGCAACCACCGCAATGGTCTTTTGCTAACCCACTGGCGGATTTCTATATCAAACAGCCTCCCGAGAGTGAAAATAATCTACCCGATTTTTATGAAGACACCTTCCCCAGACAGCTAGGCAATATTGCCCATGCCATTTTAGAGCACTGCGTTAATGCAGGGGTAAGCTATGTCGATAGATTATCCGACGAGCAAAAAGTGTTGTGGGTTAGGCGCCTGTGCCACAGCCAAGGCGTAACCAAAGAGCGCTGGGGTGATGTTAATGTGTTTATTGATAATATGATGACTAATGTCAGCAATGACCCGAAAGCGCGTTGGTTATTATCACCCCAGCATAAGCGCTCCGATGTGGAATATGAATTACTTAGCTGTAGCGACGATGTTGTATCTAAGCGGGTTATTGATAGATCGTTTATTGATGACGAGGGTGTGCGTTGGATAGTGGATTACAAAACCTCTAGCCCACAGCATGGTGAGGCACTAGCCGATTTCATCAGCAAAGAGTTGGGTCTTTATACGCCGCAATTACAGCAGTACCAATATTTAATTCAAGCCCTACATCAAGATGCGGGGCTGGATATACCGGTTAAAACAGCGCTGTATTTCCCTGCTATACCTCATTGGCAAGAAGTGGAGTTATAAACATGAAGGTATTAACAATTAAACCGTTTAAGATAGTTTCCCTTGCTCTCTGCTTTGTTATTAACGCCTCATGGGCGCAACAGCCTAATGAAGCTACTGAATTTCAGCCCAAGATGCGCGTGATCGATAGAGATTGGCAGTATTTTAAATCCGTACCTTGCGAGCGTATAGATAAAGAGATTTTTCACTCGCGCAGTGAAGAGCTATTACTAGCGCAAAGAAAATCCCAATGTATTAATCGCTATAAAGCCTTTTTACCTAAACCCTTAAGCTAAATCACTATGGCTAAACCTAGAAATAATTTACGCATATTCAAGCCCAAGCAAAGGCTTGCTGTGCAGGGTAATCATGAGCTAACTATCGACGCCATCAGCAGTGACGGCCGTGGTATAGCCAAGCATAAAGGCAAAACCGTTTTTGTAGCCGGGGCTTTGCCCGGCGAGCAAGTGTTGGTGCGCTTTACCACTAACCGTAAAAGTCATGATGAAGCCGAAACGATAAAGGTGCTACAGGCTTCTGATCAGCGGGTGACAGCACCGTGCCAGTATTACGGCCGCTGTGGTGGCTGTAGTTTCCAACATTATCATTACCAAGGGCAGTTACAGGCCAAGCAGCAGCATTTGCAGCAGCTATTTAAACACCATGAGCAAAGTCAGGAGCAGCCCATAGCGTGGCAACCGGCGCTTAGCGCAGATGCCTACCATTATCGCCACCGAGTACGTTTTGCCATTAGCGCCAAGGGCAAGCACTTTATGTTGGGTTATAGGCAGGCTAATAGCCATGAGTTGATAGCTATAGATAGTTGTGCGATAGCCGACCCGGCTATCAATACATTCTTACCTGCGCTTAAACAATTACTCAGCACTTTGAGCAAGCGTGCGTTGTTATTAGAATGTGCCGTCGTCGTGGATGCTGATAAGCAACTCTCCGTGTTGCTCAGTGTTAAGGCAGAATTACCAGAGCAAGATTACGCGCAGCTACAGCAGTTTGCTCAGCCCTTGGCCGTCACTATTAAGGTGCTGCATGTAGAGCAGCCCTATGCCGCACCTTTATTTATCAGTGGCTCGCTGCCGCAGCGCTACCGCTTAAGTGCTGATATGAACATTACTTACCAAGCCGGTGACTTTACCCAGATCAATACGGCGATTAATCAGCAAATGATACAGTGCTTAAAATCCTGGCTGCAGTTAAACGAGCAGGATGTGGTAGCCGATTATTTTTGCGGTATAGGTAATTTAACCCTGCCTATGGCGGCTGCTAGCAAGCAGTTGCTGGCCTATGAACTGGTAGAAACCATGGTAGCTAAGGCGCAGGCGAATGCCGCTGACAATGGTTTAACTAATATTACTTTTGTCGTCGCCGATTTATTTGCCGAACAACTAGTCATAGCGCAAAGTGCCAATAAAGTGGTGTTAGATCCCCCCAGAGCCGGGGCTAAGCAGTTATGTACGGTGCTAGCCCAGCATAGCGCTAGTCAGTTGCTTTATGTCTCTTGTAATCCAGCCACATTGGCCAGAGATGCTGAGATTTTACAGCAGGGCGGTTACGTGATTAGCAAAGCCGCACTAATCGATATGTTCCCCCAAACCAAGCATATGGAATGCATGTTGTTACTAGAGAAGAAGCCATAAAAAAAGCCCCTGCACAGCAGAGGCTTTTCGTTAAGCTCTTCTAGAAACTAGAAACTAGAAACTGTCATCAAACCTTAATATCAATACTGCCACCAGGGTTAGCTGCAGGGCTGGCCGTTGCCACACTAGCTGAGGCCAGTAATTTTAGCGCCGCTTCACCATCGGCAACTTGTTGTTTTTTAGCTAGATTTGCCGCTAGTAATTCATGGCTGTTGCTGGCTAGCTGGCTGCTAGCGGATGACCCGATTTCCATAGTGCTACCTCATTACTGCGAAAAATTGAAATATGCGATTTAAGGGTGTTCTATATTTAAGACTACCTTAGCCTTATCGGCCAAGATCGATAAACCTTTAGTTTATCCCGTTTTATAACGGTTGCACGGCCGACGGTTGTGTAGTTTTTTTATAGCGCTGCTGGTAGTTACTCTATTGATACGCTCATGGAGCTTGTCAATGATTTCTAGGGCATAGCGCAGTAACGGTTGCATATTATTGGTGTCGGCCTCGCTTTTTAGCTGTAAGGCAATAAAGCGGGTTCCGAAGGTGGCGCTTAACTCAAAACTTCTATCTGTGCCCGGTAATTGCGGGTTGCTGAAAACATACTGTGGCTGCTGTCCAGATCCGTCTTTACCTAGAGATACGGGTATAAAAAGTTCGGTTTGCAGTACGTCGGCATATAGGCCCGGGCTGTGTAATAGCGATTTACCGTTAGGTATGTCTATATCTATGCGGGTATGTAGGCATGAGATGTCGTCAAAAAAAAGAGGGTTTAAATGCGGGTAGGACTTGATAAATGGTTGGATGAGGCTGGCAAAGTGCTGGTCATATTCGGTTTGTTTGGGGACCTGTTGCTCATCGTCGAGAGAGTGTTTCATACTATCTATCCTTGGAATATTCCGGAAAGCTTTCCATGTATTAAGTAGGATAGCGAAAAAACGGTAATTTTCCATACGCAATAATGCTTACGCCCGGCTATCTGGGCGCATTATTTAGGCGGTATAGATCTGAGAGTTCTTACTTAACTAATTGATATATAATAAATTTATTGTTTTTTGCTATCGTGTTGCAGCGGCTAAAAAGATTTTTTAAGTAAGGCGCGTAAGGCAGATGTCGGTTGGCAACAACCCATAATTGGCCTTGCGGTTTAAGGCGCTCATAACTCTGGCTAAACATACGCTTGGCGATATAGTCACCGGTACTGTGTTGCTGATGAAAAGGTGGATTGCACAGTATTAAGTCTACTGGCAGGCCGGGTAATTGGCTGAGGCATTCACTGTGATAAAAACTAGCATCTTTACTTTGTTGGTGAGCTTGTTGGTAATTCTGTTGTGCTGAGGCAATAGCCATAAACGATTCATCAACAAAGTGTATGTGACTGTCTATTCTTTTTTGCTGCATGATGCGCTTGGCAATAATGCCCAGTACGCCATTGCCGCAACCTAAATCGATAATATTTTGCGCTGCCGGTAGTTGTTGAAACTGCTCGATAAAAAATCTAGCGCCTATATCCAAGCTCTCTTTTGAAAATACATTGGCGTGGTTGCTTAAGCTAAGTTCTAAGCTGGGTTCAGTAAAACGAATAGGGTAGGGCAGGCTTTGTATTTCACGCGATTCAACTTGCGGAAATATTAGCCGTGCTTTTTTATGCGCGTTGGAGGTGCAGGTGCTGCCTATAAACCGCTCGAAAATTTTGTACGTAGACATAGGCATATGTTTACACATACCTGCTGCAATAATTTGCCCGCCGTCGTTTAAGTGTTGAGTTAAACCATTGAGTTGAGTTTCTAGTAAGGCGGTAACCTTAGGTAACTTGATGAGAATTAGGTCATAGCTTTCAATCAATGCTTCCACTGAGCTGAGATAATGTAAGGACGTATTTAATTGGTTAGCTTGTAAGTTATGTTTTGTTGCCAGCTGGCTAATATAGGAATCGCCCCAGTGACTAATGCTGGCGACATTAGCGGCGGCCAAGTTTACACTTAAGGTGCCAAAGTGATCGTTAATTAGCAGTACTTTGCTATTGGCCTGTACTAGCTGTTGGCTGGCTATATGCTTAAGCAATAACTCGTCGGCAGCATCCCAGGCTCTTAGGCTTTGCTGGTTTTGCAAGGGTAGGCGATGCAGCCTTGTGGTGGCGACTGCGCTAGTAAAGGTTTCTGTGCTCAATGATCTAGCCCGGCCTGTAATAATTGTTGGGTGTAGGGATGTTGCGGTTTAGTAAAGACTTCGCCACTGTCGCCAGCTTCGACAACAGCGCCTTCTTTCATCACGATTAACTGATGGCTGATAGAACGCACCACCTGCAAATCATGGCTGATAAAGACATAGCTTAGCTGGTGGCGGCGCTGTAAGTCTTTTAGCAAATCCAATACTTGTACCTGTACCGAGCGGTCCAGCGCCGAGGTGGGCTCATCTAAAATAATGATTTTAGGTTTTAGAATGATGGCTCTGGCTATGGCTATGCGCTGGCGTTGCCCCCCTGAACATTCGTGCGGGTAGCGGTGGCGTAACTCTGGGTCTAGTTTAACTTCGTCTAGTACTTCTATGACCCGCTGTTCACATTGCGGCGGCGTTAGCTTATGAAAAACGCGTAAGCCTTCGCTGATAATCTCGCTAATGGCTAGGCGTGGGCTAAGGCTGCTGAACGGATCTTGAAACACTACTTGGATATCTTGCCGTAGCGGTCTAAAGATCGATTCAGAAAGCGGCAGTATATTTTGCCCTTGGTAATAAATGCTACCACTGGCTTTTTGCAGTTTTAATAAGGCCATAGCCAAGGTGCTTTTACCTGAGCCGCTTTCACCTACTATGCCTAAGGTTTGGCCGGGGTATAGCTGTATATCCAACGGCTGTAATGCGGTGAAATATTGTTGCTTGCTAAAAAACCAAGGCTTAGCCAGTGGATAATTAACCGCTAATTGCTTGCTGCTAAGTATGGGTAACGGTTGCTGGCTAGCTATGGGGACGGGATTGGCGTCGGGTTGTGCTTGCAATAACTCTTGCGTGTGTGGATGCTGGGGATGGCTGAGTAATGTAGCAGTGGCTTGGTGCTCAACGATTTTACCCTGTTGCATAACGTAGCAACGCGAGGCCATTTTTTTAACCACCCGTAAATCATGGCTAATCAATAAGATAGCCATATTCATGGTTTTTTGTAAATCTAACAGCAAGTCTAAAATTTCACTTTGTACGGTAACATCTAAGGCGGTGGTGGGTTCATCGGCAATTAATAATTTGGGTTTGTTGGCTATAGCCATGGCTATCATCACACGCTGGCGCTGGCCGCCGGATAACTCATGAGGGTAGCTATTTATTTTGCTAAGTGGGTCTTTTATTTTAACGCTGTTAAGTAGCTTAATTATTTGCTCTTGCAGTTGGCCGTTGCTAATCGCCTGATGCAGGCTGATGACTTCGCCAATTTGCTTGCCTACGGTTTGTAAAGGGTTTAACGCACTTAAGGGCTCTTGAAAAATCATGGCAACGTCGTTGCCGCGCAGTGTCCGTAATTTATTTTCTGGCAAACTTAAAACGTCAACGCCTTCAAAAAAAATCTTACCGCTAGGGTGGCTAGCTAAGGGGTAGGGTAGCAAGCGCATAATGGCATGTGCGGTAATGGATTTACCGGATCCACTTTCGCCCACTAACGCCACTGTTTCACCCGCGTTTATAGCAAGGCTGACATTGTTAACCGTGTAATTGGCATTGTTGTTAAAAGTGATTGATAAGTCATCAATGCTAAGTAGCGCTGTAGCAGTCATAGTATCCATTAGCTGATTAACCTTGGGTCTAGGGCGTCACGTACGGCTTCGCCTATAAATACTAATAAGCTTAACATGGTGGATAACACGATAAACGCACTGAGGCCTAACCAAGGGGCATGTAAATTCGCTTTTGCCTGCGCTACTAGTTCACCTAAAGAGGCCGAGCCTGGTGGTAAACCAAAGCCTAAAAAGTCTAAGGAAGTTAAGGTAGTGATGGCAGCGGTAATAATAAACGGCATGTAGGTTAGGGTGGCAACCATAGCGTTGGGTAATATATGCCGTAGCATAATGGTTTTATTATTTACGCCCATGGCCTTGGCCGCTTTAACATAGTCTAGGTTGCGGCCGCGCAAAAATTCTGCCCGTACTACGTCGACTAATTGGGTCCAGCTAAATAACAGCATAATGCCCAATAGCCACCAAATACTGGGGGTAATCATGCTGGCCAAAATAATTAAGATAAACAGTGCCGGCAGCCCCGACCATATTTCTATAAATCGTTGCCCCAGTAAATCTATCTTGCCTCCAAAATATCCCTGCACCGCACCTACAGTTATGCCTATGATGGAACTACCTATGCTTAAACTGAGGGCGAAAATCACCGATATTCTAAAGCCGTAGATCACCCGCGCTAAAACATCCCTAGCTTGATCGTCAGTGCCTAGCCAATTATTGCCATCGGGGGCGGAGGGAGCAGGGCTGGCGAGTTGATCGATGTGAGTGTCGTAGCTATAAGGGATTAAAGGCCATATCACCCAGCCGTTGTTTTCTAGTAAGTTAATAACATAAGGGTCGGAGTAATCCGCTTCTGTTTCAAAAAAACCACCAAAAGTGGTTTCGGGATAGGTAAAAATGGCCGGGGCATACAGCTCGCCTTTGTGGCTGATAATAAACGGTTTGTCATTGGCAATAAGCTCGGCAAACAGGCTAAGCACAAATAATAGGCTAAACAGTATTAAGCTATAAAAGCCCCTGCGGTGCGCACGAAAAATGGCCCAGCGACGTTGGTTGATAGGGCTTAAGTTTGAAAGAACAGTCACGTATAAACCCTATTACTGTTGCGCGTTAAAGGTGATACGTGGGTCTACCCACATATAGGTGAAATCGCTAAGCAGCTTCAATAGCAAACCCAGCAGGCTAAAAATAAACAGGGTGGCGAATATGACGGGATAGTCGCGGTTAATCACCGACTCATAACCCAGTAGGCCTAAGCCATCTAAAGAGAAAATAACCTCTATCAAC
Source organism: Dasania marina DSM 21967 (assembly GCF_000373485.1). Lineage (NCBI taxonomy): Bacteria > Pseudomonadati > Pseudomonadota > Gammaproteobacteria > Cellvibrionales > Spongiibacteraceae > Dasania > Dasania marina. The sequence goes on along the minus strand of NZ_KB891585.1, from coordinate 350,875 downwards.
ATGGAGCCGGTAAAAAACATACTGAGAAAAGCCGCGGGGAAGCCTGCAATAATAATCAGCATGCCATTGCGAAATACGTGGCCGTATAAAATTTTTTGTTCGGTTAAACCCTTGGCTCTGGCAGTGACAACATATTGCTTATTAATTTCATCTAAAAAAGAGTTTTTAGTTAGCATGGTGAGGGTGGCAAAACCGCCTATGGTGTAAGCAGTAAGCGGCAGCGCCAAGTGCCAAAAATAATCTTTGATCTGACCCCACAGGCTTAATTGTTGATAATCATTGGAGTGCAGGCCGCGCAGCGGAAACCAATCTAAAAAGCTGCCGCCGGCAAAAATAACAATCAAAAATATAGCCAATAAAAAACCGGGGATGGCATAGCTAACGGTAATTACCGCGCTGCTAATAATATCAAAACGGCTGTTGTGGTTTATGGCTTTTTTTATGCCCAAGGGTATGGAGATTAAATACACTAGTAAGGTGCTCCACAGCCCTAAGGAAATAGAGACGGGCAGTTTTTCTTTGATTAAGTCTATAACCGAGCTGTTTCTATAGAAACTATCGCCAAAATCAAGTTGGCTATAGGCGATGACCATATCAATAAAGCGACGGTGGGCGGGTTGGTCAAAGCCGTACATTTGTTCAATTTTTGCCAAAGTTTCTGGTGATAGGCCATGGCTGCTAGTGTTAGAGGTTTCACCTTGGCTGGAGCCGCTAACCCTAGCGGTAGCAGAGTCGCCTATACCTTGTAACTTGGCGATCATTTGCTCTACCGGGCCACCGGGCGCCGATTGAATAATGACAAAATTCAATAGCATAATGCCTAATAGGGTAGGGATAATAAGCAGCAAACGTTTTAATAAATAATTAAGCATTAACGTTCACTCTTACGGTATTCGGGTTTTAGCCACCAAGTTATTAGGCTGTATTGATAATCATAATCATATTTCGCGCTGGTGGCGGGCTTGTTGAATTTATCCCAATAAGCTATGCGGTGACTGGCAATATAAAATTGCGGAATAAGATAGTGATGGTGCAGCAATACCCTGTCTAAAGCGCGGGTGCGGGTGACTAAGCTTTCCCTATCGGGCGCGCTAATCACTAACTCAACGAGATGATCTATAACCGGATTTTTAACCCCCATTAAATTGCGGCTAGCAGGCGTGTCGGCAGTGCTGGAGTGCCAATATTCTTTTTGTTCATTGCCCGGCGATAGTGACTGGCCAAAGCCGCTGACTATCATATCGTAATCAGCATCGCGCAAGCGGTTGATGTACTGGGACACTTCACTGTGCTGTATATGAGCTTTGATGCCCAACTTTTTTAAAGACTGAATATAGGGGTTAACAATGCGCTCAAAGCTGGGTTGCACTAGAGTGATTTCAAATTCAAAGGGTTGGTTATTACTGTCCACCAATTGATTATCAACAATGCGCCAGCCCGCTTGTTTCAGTAACTGGGTTGCTTTGATTAAATTGGCGCGGTTGTATTTATTACCGCTGGATACCGGCGCTTGATAGGGATGAGTAAATACACTGTTAGGCAATTGCGAGCGATAAGGTTCTAGTATGGCCAGTTCCTGTGGCGAAGGTAGGCCAGTGGCTGCTAGCTCTGAATTGGCAAAATAACTTTCGCTGCGCGTGTAGGCGTTGTAAAACAGATTACTATTGCTCCACTCAAAATTAAAGGCGAGGTTTAGTGCCTGCCTAACGCGCATATCTTGAAACAGCGGCCGGCGTAGGTTCATTAAAAAACCCTGCATACCTCTAGGGAGTTGGTGGGCTATTTCTTCTTGTATTAGCTCGCCATTGGCTAGTGCATCGCTGGCATAGCCGGTGGCCCATTGCTTGGAGGAGTTTTCTAAACGGAAATCATACTGTTTGGCTTTTAAGCCTTCTAGCAGAACATTGGCATCTTTGTAGTAGTCTATGACTATGCGATCAAAGTTGTAGAGGCCTATGTTAACGGCTATATCCTTAGCCCAATAATCCTTAACCCGCTTATAGCTGAGGCTTCTGCCGGGGTTAATATTGTCGAGGCTATAGGGGCCGCTGCCCAAGGGCATCTCTAAGCTACTACTGGCAAAATCTTTATCCTGCCAATAATGTTTAGGGAGTATGGCTAGCTCACCAACAATAAGTGCTAGCTCGTGGTTAACGGTGTTTTTAAAGCTAAAGCGCACGCGCTTGTTATTAAGTGCCTCTACCGATTCCACATCAGCGTAGAGGCTTTGGTAGAAGGGGTTACCTTTTTCCATGAGGGTATTAAAGGTAAACACTACGTCATCGGCGGTGATGGCGACGCCATCGTGAAACTTTGCCTTTGGCTGTAAATTGAAAATAATCCAGGAGCGGTCAGCTGGGTATTCCATGCTTTCAGCCAGCAATCCATAACGGGTGAAGGGTTCGTCCATACTGCTTACTGTTAGGCTATCGTAGATTAAACCTAAATGCGCTGCGCTATTACCCTTGGCAATAAACGGATTGAGGCTGTCAAAGCTGCCTTGCAGGCCTAGGCGTAGTTGTCCGCCTTTGGCTGAATGAGGTGACGTGTAATCAAAGTGGCTGAAGCTTGCTGGGTATTTGGCGCTGCCGTGCATGGCTATAGCATGGCTTTTGATGATGTTTTGTTCGCTTTTACTGTCATGCTGGCCAGCATGACTAAATTGGCCACTTAGTAGGCTAAGCAGTACTACAATAAGAGGCATAGCTACAGCTGGAATGGCCAGTTTATCGGTAAATCGGTGGATGTATAGGCTCATGGATGGCACTGGCTGCTTGATAAGGTGGGCGATGTAAGGTGTTTTAACATTGCAATCTAGGGTGAGTCGTAAGATTGCCTGCTAGTTATATATTAATGTTTTGACAATAAAACAAAGTTATCAAGAAGTTACCAGCGATGGAAGACTTCAGGCTATAATGCTGGGTTATTTAAACGATAACAACAATAAACCAAAATTTTAGTATTAGGGGTGAGTGTGGAGAGTAAAGATACAGCGTATTGGATTCAGCAGTTAAGCGATGTCCAGCTGCCAGTATTATCCGGCGTGATGCAGGAAATCAATGCTGTTACGCAATGTACCGAGTCCTCGGCCGAGCAGTTATCTGAACTGATTATGCGTGACTCGGCGCTCACCACCAAAGTGCTGCGCCTAGCCAATAGTGTGACCAATACCCGTGGCAGTAATAAAGTTAATACCATTAGCAGAGCGGTGGTGCAGCTGGGTTTTAAGGGTATTAAGGCCATCTCTCTATCAATTATGTTGGTAGATTCTTTGTTAAAAAATAAAGACAAAGAGCGCATGATGCAGTGGATGGCCCGTGGTTTTCACACCGCAGTACAGGCCGAAAACCTGATGAAGCAAATAGATAACCAAGCTGATGAAGAAGTGTTTATCACCGCCTTGTTATTGCATGTCGGCGATATGGCTTTTTGGAGTATGAAAGGTGAGCACGCCAAGCTCTTGCACAGCGCGCTGGATAGCACCGGTGATTTTTCCAGCCCACGTTTAGAGCAAAAAGTCTTGGGTACCACACTTAAGGAAGTAGGTGTAGCACTGGCCGATAAGTGGAATTTAGGCGAGGACTTAAAAGAAGTGTTAAGCCCTGGCCACAAACCTAGCCTGCGCACACAAGCGGTGTTGTTAGGCGAAAAGATCAGCGCTGCTGCCGAAAAAGGTTGGGATTCCCCCGAGTTTACTGATGTTTTGGTGGACGCCTCGATGTTTACCGGGGCTAGTTTGCAGGATATGCGCGCTCATATTATGGCCGGGGCCGAGCGTGCCACCACGGTGGCGCATACCTTTGGTGCCGAGTCTATTACTCGTTACATTCCTAAAGCGGATGGCGCAGAGACTGAGCCAGCCAAGGAAGCCGAAGCTACCCCTGCAGCAACGGCCATCAGTGCAGCAAATGATTCAGTCAATGCCGATGCCAAGTTACAGCTAGAGATATTGCGCGAAATGGGCAATATGATAGAGCATAATATTGATATAAATACCTTATTTAAGATGCTGACCGAAGGCATACAGAAAGGGGTGGGGTTTGAGCGCGTAGCACTGTGCTTAATCGATCCGCAAGTTACTGTGATGACAGCCAAGTATGTACTGGGCGCAAAAACAGAGCCGTGGCGCGATGAATTAAAAATGCCAGTAAAGGCGCAGCAAGATAATTTATTTGCCTACTGCCTGCATAAACAAGTTACAGCATGGATGAAGCGTAAAAGCAGTTGCGGCTTAGAGCACTTGATTAACAAGCGTATGCAAAATCTTATTGATGTAGATAACTGCGTGATTGCAGCTATCTATACCGGTAAGCGCACCATAGGCTTACTGGTGGCTGACCGGGGCATGAAGGGGGCCGATATTACCCAAGAACAATTCGATAGTTATTGCCACTTTGTGCAGCAGGCAAATAGCTCCCTGGCTATGTTGGCGGCACAGTCTAAGCGTTAGTAGCGGTTCATTACGTCTATATACAAGGTGAGGCGCTGGCCAGGTTGTAGATATTTCTTAGGGTTGACGCTATTCCAGCTAATAATATCTTGCAGATTCACTTTGAATTTGTCGGCTATGCCAGCCAGTGAGTCACCGCTGCGTACGGTATAGCCTAGTTTCTTCATTACTGCATCGCGCTGTTGTGCTTTCGCCAAGGCTAGGCTGGCAACTTTTTCCGCCGCGGGTTTAGCTTTTACCCACAGGCTGAGCTTTTGCCCAGGGCGTATCAAATCCTTAGGGGCAAAACCATTCCAGTGCGCAATCTGCTTACTACTCACGCCGTGTTTACGGGCAATGGTCCACAGGCTTTCACCTTCTTGTACTTGATGAAATACCTGTACCGTGCCGGTGCCACCGCTACGACGGCTTTTGATTTTTTCACTTCTTTGCTTGGCGCTATAGGCGTAGTGCTGGCTTTGCTGTGAGGCCATGGGGATCATGAGTTTCTGGCCGCTGCGTATCATATTGCCTTTGATGTTGTTGGTTTGGCGTATGGTTTCCACGCCGGTGTTAAAGCGCTTGGCTAACAGTAGTAGAGAGTCACCGTTTTTTACCGTATAACGCTGCCAATGTAAGCGCTGGGTTTTGCTGAGCAGGCTGACTTTTTCGCTAAACTGGCTGGCGTTATTGTGGGGCACCAATAATCGATGTGGCCCCTCGGGGTCAGTAGCCCAGCGGTTAAAGGCGGGGTTGAGTTTATAAATCTCTTCTATGTCCACCTCGGCCATTTCTGCCGCCTGTGCCAGATCGATTTGCGAGCCTATATCGACCACCTCAAAATAAGGCTGGTTGGCTACCGGATATAAGTTGAGGCCGTAGCGCTTGGGCTGCTCGATAAGCTTGGCCAGCGCCAGTAGTTTAGGCACGTAGCTGCGGGTTTCTTGTGGTAAATCTAGTGCCCAAAAATCGGTGGCCTTACCTTTTTTACGGTTCTTTCTAATAGCTTTGTTGACGGTGCCTTGGCCAGAGTTATAGGCGGCTAGGGCCAGCAGCCAATCGCCATCATAGTGGTCGGCTAGATATTGTAAGTAATCCAACGCGGCTTGGGTGGAGTCTAAGGTGTCGCGTCTGCCGTCATACCACCAGTTGCTTTTGAGATTAAACATTTTGGCGGTGCCGGGGATAAACTGCCACATACCAGAGGCGCGGCCGTGGGAGTAGGCAAAGGGATCGAAGGCGCTTTCTACTATGGGTAATAGGGCAATTTCGCTGGGCATATTGCGCTGTTCCACTTGCTCAATAATATAGTGGGCGTAGCGCTCGGCGCGCTCACTCACTCGGCTCATATAGCTGGGGTGGCGTTTATACCAGTTAAACTCGGCTTGTAGGCGTGGTCTATCTACTTGCTGCAGTTGATAACCCAAGGGTATACGTTGCCAGACGGTGCTGGGTTCTAACCAATAGGGCTGTTCGTTGTCGGGTTGGCTGAGGCTGTGCTCACAGCTGTGGGGGGCGTGATAGTGGGTGTATAGCTGTTGTTCCGGTAGCGACAGCTGACGGTAGTCTATTAGCGCAGGTTCGCTGGCTAGCGTGAATTTATCACCGTTAATCTGGCAACCAGTGAGCATACAGATGCTAAGTATAATTTGAGGTAATGCTTTTAACATATTGATTTTATATCTTATTTTGTGTTTTCGCTATTGCGGTTCATTGTAAGTAGCGGCTGGGCCTAGGTCAACGCCGCTGCTTAAAAATGGTTTTTCCAATCGCGGATAACCGCAAAGGTGTCGCCGCGGTTTAAGCCGCTGCGACCGCTATACTGCTCTGCGCTGCGGATCAGTTCAGGGCTTTGGCAGCGCAAAAAAGGATTAGTGGCTAGCTCTAAGGCGAGGCTGCTGGGCACGGTGGGCTGGCCCGCTTGCCGTTTGCTGCTATCGGCGACTATACGCACCTCTAGTGCGCTATTAGACGGCTCTAGCGCTTGTGCAAAGGCTAGATTGGCCAGTGTGTATTCATGGGCGCAGTAGACCAGTGTCTCGGCGGGTAGTTGCGCCAATTGTGCCAGTGATTGTTGCAACATGGCCGGATTACCTTCAAAGATGCGGCCGCAGCCGCCGGCGAATAGAGTGTCTCCACAAAAAACGCGCGGTTGATTAGGCTGGCCTGTGTTCTTAAGGCCTGTGCTTTTAAGGTCAGAGCTGTTGAGATCAGGGCTGAAATAAGCAATATGATCTAGGGTGTGGCCAGGTACCTCTAAAATCTCAAATGAGCTGTTTAGCAGCTCTATACGATCACCCGCCTTTAAATAATAATCTATGCCATTAATAAAAGGATTGTGGGGGCCGTATACTTGGGCGTGGTAATGGCTTTTTAACAGCGCTAGGCCATTGACGTGGTCGTAGTGGTGGTGGGTGATCAGTATGTGGCTGAGGTTAAGTTGGCGCTGCTGTAAAAAGTCCAGCACTGGCTGCGCCTCACCGGGGTCGACTACCAGTGCTTGCTTGGATACGCTGTGGTATACGCACCAAATATAATTGTCGTCAAAAGCAGGAATGGCTTCTATGGTTAGCATAATATAGGGAGTTTCTTGTGCGGCTTGGGCTATTAAGTATAGCTACTATGCAACGCAGTCTAAACAGGGTCAACATGAGAGTGTTAAAACTGTAGGTTGGGTCAAATTCGTTAACATTGCTAAACTCTGAGTAATCACATTAATAGCGGTTAGGTGTACACATGTTACGCGGTATATTACAGGGGATAAAATCGTTTTTTGTCGGTAGTGCAGTCAATCCTCCGCCCTTAGAATTGGTGTTTCCCGCGGTGGAGCACTGGTTTGAATCTGAGGAGGGGCAGGCCTTGCTCTGTGCCGAACAATATCTAATCAAGCGCTCATTAAACGGCTGCTTTGGCTACCACATACTGCAAATGAGTGTGACTAGGCAGCGCTCTTTGTGTCATACCGCCAGGGTGCAACATAAGTTTTGCGTGTATCCGGTGGCAGGTAATAAGCAGGGTCAGCGGGTAGATGTGGTTGCTGATATACAGCAGCTGCCGTTGGCTACTGGCAGTGTCGATGCGGTACTACTGCACCACAGCCACGAGTTTGCCGCCAACCCACAGCAGTTGTTGCGCGAAGTGGAGCGGGTGATGGTTAATGGTGGCCACTTAATCGTGGTGGGGTTTAACCCTTATTCATTAATGGGCTTGCAAAGTGTGCTTACCCGTTATTTACCGCGCTCAATTTGGCATAATAAAACCTTTAGCCATTCTCGTATGGAAGATTGGTTATCGCTGCTAGGCTTTCAGGTAACTCAGCGCCAGTTTGGCTACCACCGGTTTGCTGGCAGTCGTAAAAAGTCTCGCAGTAACTTTTGGCGCTTTATTAATCGCTGCGTAGTCTCGGCGACAAAAAAATTACCCTTGGGTAGTTTTTACTGTATAACGTCGGTGAAACAAGAGGCGGCTATGACCCCTGATAGCTCGCGTTGGCGCACAGCCGCTAGCGGCTTTACGACGCTGCGACCCAAGGCCAATATACGGCAGGGCAAGGTTATCCCCTTTAAAAAAATAGAATAGTAACTGCGAAGGTTTTAGTTTGAAAAAGATTGAGATATTTACCGATGGCGCCTGCAAGGGAAACCCAGGCCCTGGCGGTTGGGGTGCTTTATTACGCTACCAAGGCAATGAAAAATCCCTGTGGGGCGGCGAAAAAGACACCACCAATAATCGTATGGAGTTAATGGCCGCGATAGAAGCCCTGAAGTCCTTAAAAGAACCCTGCCTAGTACAGCTAACCACCGACTCACAGTATGTGCGTAAAGGTATTAGCGAATGGATGCTTAATTGGAAAAAAAGAAACTGGCAAACCGCCAGCAAAAAGCCTGTCAAAAATGTCGACTTGTGGAAGGCGCTGGATGCCGAGGCCAGCCAACATCAAATAGAGTGGCACTGGGTAAAAGGCCATAGCGGCCACAGGGAAAATGAAATTGCCGATCAATTGGCCAACCGCGGTATTGATGAGCTGTAAGGCTTAGTAAAAAACTTAGCAAGAAGTTTAGTTAAAGGCTTAGCAACAAGGTTAGTAAATATGCGTCAAGTTGTGTTAGATACAGAAACCACCGGCCTAGAGCATCGCGAAGGCCACCGGGTTATTGAGATAGGCTGTGTAGAGCTGGTGGATAGAAAACTCACCGGCAGGCACTACCATCAATACATCAATCCCAATCGCGATATAGAGCAGGAGGCCATAGGCATTCATGGTATTACCAATGAATTTCTGGTGGATAAGCCGCTATTTTCGCATATTGCTGATGATTTTTTAGCCTTTGTGAAAGGGGCCGAATTAGTCATACACAACGCGCCCTTTGATATGGGTTTTTTGAACAACGAGCTGGCGCTACACGATAAAAAGCTTGGACGGTTAGAACAGTACTGCGGCGTTTTGGATACCCTGGCTTTAGCAAGAAAAAAACACCCCGGCCAGCGCAATACCCTCGATGCCTTATGCTCGCGTTATGGTGTCGATAACTCCCAGCGTGATTTACACGGCGCCCTACTAGATTCGGAAATATTAGCCGACGTTTATTTACTTATCACCGGCGGCCAAACCAATTTATTGCTGGCCGATAGCGACAATAATCAACAGGGCGAAGCCGTGGCAGAGCTACGCCCGGTGCAGGCTGACCGCGCACCGTTAAAAGTGATTACGGCCTCTGCCGAAGAGCTAGCCTTGCATGAGCAGCGCTTGGATGAAGTAGAGAAAAAAAGTGAAAGTGGTTGCCTCTGGCGCAGCTAAGCGGCGAGCGTCGTTATGAATCTAGTGCATTAAAATAATAAATAGGCCCGGTGCTGGCCATAATCTTGTGCTAAGGCCTTAATGCAAACAACCACAGTTTCTTCGTTGTGTAAGCGCAGTGATAGCGTTTTTCCTTTCCAGCAAGGCTCAGCGCTTTGCGTCAACAGATAGTATTTATTCTGTACGCTATACAGCAACGCTTTGTTATGGGGCGGTAGCGCCTCGTCAATAATTGCGCCGGTAAAATCACTGGCGACTTTTGTGAGTTCTAAATCTACCAACTTAGTCTGTGTGCGGGTGATTCTGCTTAGTAAGGCTAGCTGCAATTCCGTTTCGCCCTTTTGCTCATGGTGCATACTAATAATTAGTGGCTGGCCAATGTTGAGCCTAGTGCTGATTTTGATTTCGGGTGTTTGCAGGCACAGTGTGGTTTCATTATCCAGTGCCACACCCCAGGGGCCAGCGCTGGATTTTGGCAGCGGCGGTAGCTCAATATCGGCGGCTTTGTTTTGACTTTTTACATTGTGTACGTAGCGGTACAGGCTGTGGTTAAAACAATCATTAAAGCCGCTAAACAATGCCAGTTTTGTCTCTTGATACAGCGAGTAATGCTGATGGCTTTGTTGTTGCGAAAACGCCACCAGCTGGGTCATTAAGGCTGCTGAGGCAGCAAATATATTTTTGCTACTACCGGCTTTGGCGCTACCTAACGTAGCTAATTGTTGTTGATAGTCGCTTTTTATCGCGTTAGTAAGTTCAGCTAAATCCAGCCCTATGCCTACCACCTCAGGGAGATTAGCCGCGCTGGCAAATTGCATCATTGCTGAGTGGTGGCAAGGTATGGCGTGGCAGGCTTGTGGCTGTTGGTTAGGCAGTTTAAATAAACTCACCAGGGGTATGGCGGCCAGCAACTGAGCAATAACATGCTGATGTAAGCGACTATTGATGGTGCTGAAATCGATGATGAGTAATAACTGGTAGCGTATATAAAGTGCTTTTAGGCTTACCGGGCTGTCGCTGCATAGGCTGATTTGAGTTTGTTCTAACTGTTGCGGTTCATAGCAGGCCAGCGCATAAAATAGGCTGTTAAGGGTTTTGATAGAGCTGTTGGGTAGTGGGGTCAGCATGGCGCTGTACAGCCATTGCTCCATACATAGCCAGTCTATAAGTGTGTAGGCTAGAGACTGTGCTTGGCGTCTTTGCGGCCCATAAATTAAATTGCTAGCTTGATATAGTGGCATATACAGTTGTTTGTAAATGCTGATAATACTTTTGCAAATCGACTTAATATCTTCTACTTGTAGCTCCTGTTGCTTTTGCTTATTGGCCAGCGGCTGTAGGTTGCTACTGTGTATATAAGCTTGCAGTTGTGGCTGTAGCAATTGACTATAACCCGCTACCAGCTGCTGTTTTTTACGCTTGGATAAGGCGCATTTAGCAATGTTATTAAGCTCGTCACTGGCGAGGCTAATAAGCTGCTCAACATTTATCGCTTTGCTGTTAAAACGTTTATTGATTTCATACAGGCTGAGTATATTGCCCAGCTGGCTTTTGGGTTTGAGCTTTAAGGCTTTGTAATCCAGATCTAGTGTTCTTGCCGGCAGGCTGCGGCCAAGGTATTGGTCAAGGGCAATACGAATTTTTTGCCACTGATAGTGAGCCAACATTTTACCGTTCTGCCATCGTTGCTTAGCGTTTTTTTTGCCTGTAACTAAACTTGGTCGTTGGGCAACGGGCAGCGTAGATACAAAGTGATAGTGAGGGGTAAGCTGTTGCTCTAATAATACCAAGGTGTTGAGTACACCGTTTTGTAAGCAGGGCAGTTGTTGGCCCTCTTTGCTGAACAGGTGTTTGCCGGCCTGGAATTTTTTTTGCTGGCTGTGGCTGCTAATAAAGGCTGTTAAGTCTATAGGTTCGGGTTGGTTAACGAGTTGCACGGCAGCGTCTAGATCTGGCTCTGCGGTTTGCTCAGGCTTTGGCTTATCTAGGCTGGATTTAGCTTTGGTCTTGGTAAGGGCGAGATCCAGTTCATCGTCGCTGCTGAATAGGGCATCTGGGTAAAATTCTTGGCTTTCTACAGAAATCTCATAATCAGAATATTTATCAGTTGCGGCCGTCAGCGCGGTGGTATTTTCGGCAGTGATTTCTGCGGTTTCTATAATTAGCTTGTTGCCGGCTAGTGTGGGTGGCTCGGCGTTGTTGGCGGGCTTGTCAGTGGGATTACTGGGCTCAGTCATAGCAGGTAGTCGGTATAGGTATAAAAAGAGGGGATAATAAAAAGGGCCTATAAGACGGTGCTTATAGGCCCTGAGTTTGCTTTACAGTAAGTAGGTTACCGCGTAAAGACCTACGCCGCCCAGTACAAAAGTGTAGGGTAGCGCCATCCAAACCATCCTGCCATAAGACAAGCGAATTAACGGCGCTAAGGCCGAAGTCAGCAGGAATAAAAAGGCAGCCTGGCCATTAGGTGTAGCTACACTGGGTAAGTTGGTACCGGTGTTAATCGCTACTGCCAACAGCTCGAACTCTTCACGATTGATAGTGCCCGCATCCAGCGCCGCTTTAATTTCATTGATATACACCGTGGCAACAAACACATTGTCACTAATCATGGAGAGTACGCCGTTAGCTAAGAAGAACATGCTGGGCCTAATAGCGGCGTCCATGGCCAATACATGGTTAATAATTGGGGTGAATAAATGCTGTGTGTGAATTACCGCAACAATAGCAAAAAACACCACCAATAAGGCGGTGAAGGGTAGTGACTCTTCAAAGGCGTGGCCGATTTGATGTTCTTCAGTAATGCCGTTAAAGGCGGTGAGTAATACGATGATGGTTAAGCCTATGATGCCAACTTCGGCAACATGAAAAGCCAGTGCCAACACTAAAAATACTGCCACTACAGCTTGTATAATTAAACTGGCAGTGTCGCGCTTAGTGCGTTTGCTTTCCTCTTCTCTGGCGAAGTCCTCTAACACAGAACGTACCGAAGAGGGCAGCTCGGCGCCGTAGCCAAACTTACCGGTAATCTCTAATAGCAAGCAGCAGAGTAAACCGGCGACCAGTACCGGCATTGTTACCGGGGCCATCACTAAGAAGAACTCAACAAAGCTCCAGCCTGCGCGCTGCGCGATTAACAGATTTTGTGGCTCACCGACCAAGGTGCAGACGCCACCCAGTGCAGTACCTACGGCACCGTGCATGAGCAAGCTACGTAAGAAAGAGCGAAACTGCTCTAAATCACTGCGGTGATATTCAATAACGCTGTCATCGTGGCTGTGATCGTGATTGCTGTGGGCGGGCTTACCTGAGGCTACTTTGTGGTAGACCGCATAAAAGCCGACACCGACAGTGATTAATACCGCGGTTACCGTTAGGGCATCTAAAAACGCACTTAACACCGCCGCAGTAATAGAAAATAGTAGAGCCAGTATTTTTTTAGAACGTACGCCCAACAATATCTTGGTGAACATGAACAGCAATAGCTTTTGCATAAAGTAGATGCCGGCCACCATAAAGACCAATAGCAAAATAACCTGTAGGTTGGCGGCGACTTCTGCATAAACAGCTGCTGGCGATGCCATGCCTAAGATAACGGCTTCTATAGCCAATAAGCCCCCGGGCTGTAAGGGGTAGCACTTCAGTGCCAGGGCTAGGGTGAAGATAAATTCTAGTATTAACACCCAGCCAGTCACAAAGGGGCCTACGGCGTACAGCAAAAAAGGGTTAACTATGAGAAATGCAATAATGGTTGTTTTGTACCAACTGGGTGACTGCCCCAGAAAATTTTGCATGAATGCTTGTGGCATAGTGTGTGCCATAGTGGCTCCTTTAATCTTATTGGTTAGGGTGCTTAATTCTAGCAGCCCCCATTAATACATTGAAATATAATACTTTTCTAGTTTTTTGCAGTGTAATTTATCGCTTTATTGTTAATTCCTTCCCACAGGGATCAGAATTGGCTGTTAATTGATCGCTTGGCTGTTGGCAGCCTAGGATTGCTGTTTTAAAAATAGCTTATTGCAAAAATAACAAAGACTTAGCGCACAAATTATCAGTAAAAAGACAGGTTAACTGAGAAAATGACGCTATACTGTGGCGCTAACAGATAATAATAGTTTGTCAGCTAAATCATTACCTTTTGTCATATAAAGATAAGCCATGGCCACAAGCCAGTCTTTTCGACAGAGTTCTTTTATAAGGAGCAATCGTGTCTCTGGATGTAGCAATAAACCTTACTTCCCTGAAGTTGGTAAAAGAGGAGCTGGAAAACACCCTAGCGCATGCCAGCACAGAATTTGAAGCCTTTCTGGCTAATGATGAGGATTTTAATCACGCCGAGCACGCGCTTAAAGCGATGCAGCAGCTAGCGGGTACCTTTAAATTAGTTGAATTTCCCGGTGCGGCCTTGTTAGCACAAGAAATGGCGGAAACCTTACGTGCACTAATCGCCGGGGACATTAAAGCCAGCGATGCCGTGCTAGGTGCTATTACCCATAACTTATTCGTATTGCCCCGCTATATAGAATATATAGGCATACGTCAGGCGGCTTTACCTAGCTTATTAATCCCCTACATCAATGAACTGCGGATGGTACGCAAAGAATCACTGCTGCCCGAATATCACTTTGTGGGTTTTGACGTAACTGTCAGCCCTACCTTAGAGCCCGGCGAGCCTCAGCTAAGTTTGTTGTTAAGCTCGGTAGGGCGTTTGCGCCATATGTATCAAGTGGGCTTTTTGGGCTTAATCAGTGAGAAGCGCCCCAGTCCGTATTTTGCCCAGCTAATACTGCGCGCCTTATCCCGTGTTGATGCGATGTTGGTGGGGCACGAGGGCCGCGAGCTATGGTATTTGGCCAAAGGTTTGGCCAGCTGCTGGGCGGCAGCACCATTAGAAGTCACTTTAAATAGAAAGCGGTTACTGGCCGCTATAGAAGGCCAGTTTAGGCAGTTAGTCAGCTTAGGCGAGCAGGCTTTAAGCCAAGATCACAGTCAGCTAAAAAAAGACTTACTATATCTTATCGCCACCACAGATACGGACGATGGCTGTGTGCAGGCTATTAAGCAGGCTTATGCGCTGCCAGCGATAGGCATGAGCAATAGTGAATTGACGCAGCAGCGCGAGCACATGTATGGCCCTAGCATAGATACCATGGAGTCTGTGGTTAAGGTTATTAAAGAAGAGATCAGGCATACCAAAGATATATTGGAAATCGCCTCTCAAAATAATGCTATACAGCAGGATGATCATCAGAACTTATTGGAGCTAGTGTCTCGCATAGCCGACACGCTAGGTATGCTAAATTTATCTGGCCCTAGAGAGCTGTTACAGCAAGAGTTAGAGCATATCAAAAGCTGGACTCAGCAGGCTGACAACGGTGGCAGCAATGCCTTTCACAATACCGCCGACACCTTGTTATTTATAGAGGGTGCTTTATCCAGCTTAGAGCGGCGTGAAATTAGTGTGGCCGAGCTTAATAGTGCAGATGATCAAACCCGTAAAAAAATTATTGCCGAAAGTCATTTGGCGGAAGCGCAGCGGGTGGTGTTAGTCGAGGCTGAGGCAGGTATTGCTCTGTCCAAGCGCGCCATCAGCTCCTATGTAGAGTCTAACTTCGATGCTGGCCATATATCCAATATAGCGGTGACACTGAATACCGTACGCGGCGGTTTACTGGTGTTAAATTACGATCGCGCGGCAGCGATATTGAAGAGCTGTGGGGCGTTTATAGACAGCCACATACACGATAAAAACGCCAGCGAGCATCGCCACCAATTATTGGAAACACTGGCCGATGCGTTAATAAGCATGGAATATTACCTAGGGGAAGTTGCCAGCGGTCATAAGGTCAATGATAAAATACTCACCGTTGCGGAAGAGAGCTTGGCCGCCTTGGGATTTGCCGTGGATAATGCCTCATAGCAGCGAGCTTTAGGCAATAAACTAGGCGCAATAACAACAATAAATAACGAGTAGGAAAGACTATGGTTTATATGGCACTAACGGCAGGCCTAGTGATTGTGGCAGTCATTGTTGTCGTTGTCGCTGCTAAAGCCTTGTTTAAGCGCAGCTGGTTGCTGGGCTGGCTTAGAGGCACGGGCGGATTATTATTATTGTTGCTGGCTGCAGCCTTGGTGTTATCGGCATTAGATTTTTACAGCTATAGGCAATATCAAAATAATAAGTCCATCGCCAATATCAGCTTTAACGAGCTGGCCCCGCAGCATTACAAGGTGTCGTTAATTGGCGATGACGGTATAGAGCACAGCTATGAATTGCGCGGTGATTTGTGGCAACTGGATGTACGTTTATTAACCTGGTCTGATTTTTTCGCCCGCATGGGCTTATTGCCCGGGTATCGCCTAGATAGATTAAGCGGCCGCTACGTGTCGCTAGAGCAAGAAAAATACGCCCCCAGAACAGTGCATGCCTTAGCGAAAAGTGAATCTGGCTTAGACGTATGGCAGCTGTTACATAAGCACGGCAAAACATTCTCACTAATCAGTAGCGACTACGGCAGCGCAACCTATCTACCCATGAAAGACGGCGCCTTATATGCGGTGAAGCTCACTCATAATGGTTTAGCCGCTAGCCCATTAAATGACCGAGCTCAGCAGGCTATAGCAAACTGGCAATAGCCCACGGCTAGCAGCAAACAGCCAATAGTGGCTTGACTTGCCACAGCACCGCAGACACTATATCAAGGCCCGCATAGCGGGCCTTTTTATTATCTGGAATATAGAGGTGTTTTTTGGAGTTTTTAACAAGCTACGGCCTATTTTTGGCAAAATCAGTCACCTTTGTGGCGTTATTACTTATTGCCGTGGCAGGCCTAATTGCCATTAGCAGCAAGAGTAAAAAAGACGCTCAGGGATTTATAGATGTCGAGCCCTTAAATGACAGCTTCGATGACATGGAAGATGCAATTAAAGAAGCGGTACTTAGCGAAGAGCAGCTAAAGGCCGAGCATAAAGCGCAAAAGAAAAGTGACAAAGCCCTCGCCAAGGCGCGCAAGAAAAACCCTGAAGCCGGGGTAAAAAAACGCGTCTATGTACTAAATTTTGATGGTGATATGAAAGCCTCGGCGGTACATAACTTGCGCGAAGAGATTACCGCCCTGTTAACTATGGCCAAGCCTGAGGATGAAGTGGTGCTGCGCTTAGAGAGTCCGGGTGGCATGGTGCATAGTTACGGTTTAGCAGCCTCACAGCTAATACGTATTAAAAACAAATCCATACCGCTAACTATCGCAGTAGATGCGGTAGCCGCTAGCGGCGGCTATATGATGGCCTGCGTAGCCGATAAAATACTGGCAGCACCTTTTGCCGTTATCGGCTCTATAGGGGTATTGGCACAGCTGCCTAACTTTCATCGCTTGTTAAAGAAAAATGACATAGACTTTGAGTTATTTACCGCCGGTGAGCATAAACGCACGGTAACCATGTTTGGTGAGAATACCGAAAAGGGCAAGGCCAAATTTACCGAGGAGCTAGAAGATACTCACGCGTTATTTAAAAGCTTTGTAGCCGATAACCGCCCACAAGTGAAAATAGACGACGTTGCCACCGGTGAAATTTGGTATGGCAGCCGAGCGCTAGAGCGCAATTTAGTGGATGAGCTGCAAACCAGTGATGAGTACTTATTATCGCTGCGCGATGACTGTGATATATACGAAATTAACTTTAGTCACAAAAAATCCCTGTCGGAAAAGCTAGGGCTGGCGGCAGAGGCCGTAGTCGATAAAACGCTGGTTAAATTGTGGGGGCAGGCCAACAGCAATCAGTTGCATTAAGTTTTACTGATCCAGCGCCTCTATACCGTGCCAGTCTGTCATTTGATATTTCATTAGCAGGCTTTGCAGCTGGCCGGTACTTCTTAACTCCTCAATACCTTGATTAATCAATTCTAGGTACGCTATGGAAGACGGGAGTTTGGGTGAGCAGGCGATATATATTTTGCTGGGCGGGGTGGCATAATCGGCAAGTTGTATTTGCTGTTGCCAGTGTTGTTTTTTCAGCGTTCGTTCAATGACTATCTCAGAACCCAGCACCACATCTAAGCGGCCTGCAATCAAATCCAATAAATTGTTTTCTAAGGCATATTTACCTTTGGCTTTTTTAACTTGGCTATCGTTAGTGTTGTTTGCAATATAGACATCTAGCTCGCGTTGATAGGCGTAGCCGTTGATGACACCTAGGCGTTTATTATGCAGGGAGTCACTTTTTTGGTAGTGCCAGGCCTCATCAGCACGTATATAAAATGCCATTCTGTCCACGGCCTGGTGTTGCTGCGAATATATAAAGTCGGGGGCGTCACTTTTATAGGCGCCTACAATGCAATTTTTTTTGCCTTGACGTACTAAGTCCATAGAATTTTGCCAGGACATGATTTGATAATTTAACGTATGGCCGCCTCTGCTTAGGCCGTAGCGGGCCATTTCTATCATATAGCCAGGGTCGGGGGCGTTAGGTATGCCATTAAAGGGGTACCAGCGATCAGAGACTATAGTCACTTCATCAGCCATGCTGTGCAGGCTGTAGAAAGCGCTTAGTAAGATGACTAAATATTGAAGATAGGTGGGGCGCATTTATAGCTTAATCTCGGTAAGCAAGGCTATTGCAGTCCATGTCGTTTCGCGTTGCCCGTTGTTATTGTCGTTATACATAATGCTACCATGCTAGCCCCTACGGTTGGGGATTAGCATAGGTATTTGCCCCTACATAGTTGGTGTAGAGGGCTTGAAAGTAGAGAAATCGTCCATTTGGGTGTTGCTTTTTAACTCATGCTGCCACTGCTGTTTTTGCGAGCGCGCTCTAAGGTCTTGCATAAACTGATAGCGCCGCTGAGTGATCTCGTTGATGTGTTGATCATCTTTCAAAATAACGGGATGGATAAATACCATTAAGTTCTTTTTAACATGGTCGGTACTGGTGCTTCTAAACAGGGCACCTAAAATAGGAATGCTACCCAATATCGGTACTTGCTCCTGCTTTTCTGTCAGCTCATCGCTAATTAACCCGCCTAACACCAGCATTTGGCCATCTTTAATCAGCGCCTTGGTAATAATTTCACGCTTGTTTGTAATTAAATCTGAGGCCGAGGCCAGTGAAGGGGCAATGCTTTCGGTTTTTTGTTTAATCTCCAGAGTGATGGAGTCGCCGCGATTGATGCGTGGCGTGACCACCAAAGAAATGCCCACATCTTTGCGTTCTATAGTAGTAAAAGGATTATTAGTAGAGGAGGCGTTACCGGTGGATTGGCCGGTAATAAAGGGCACGTTTTGGCCTACTAATAGAGAAGCTTCTTCATTATCTATGGCGACCACGGTAGGGGTGGATAAAATATTGGCCTTGGTGGTGGCGTCTAACGCGCGTATAGCGGCTTGTAAATCACCGTTATTAAAATAACCAAAGGTCATGCCGCGACCGGGAATAAACTGGCCGTCGACTTCACCACCGGCAGAGAGGTCACCTAATGTGTTGACTGCGCCGGCCAAGCCATCGCCTACAGCGCTTAAGTCTTCGCTAACCCAAGATATGCCCAAGTCCTCGCCGACATCGCCGCTGACTTCCACTACCAGCGCTTCCACCAGCACCTGGGCGCGGCGTATATCCACCTGCTGTATCACCCGTTTCATGGTGGTGAGCATGGCGGGGGGGGCGTTAATAATTAGCGCATTGGTAGTGACGCTGGACTCTATGCTAATGGCGCTGTTACTTTCTTTCTTATCGCTTTGTATGCTGCTGGACAGGCTTTTTAAAATAGGCACCATCTCTTTGGCGTCCACATAGTGCAGGTAGATCACCTGAGTGTTGCCATCGCCCATCAATTCCGTATCCAGCTGCGCTACCAGCTTTTTAATTTGCGCGCGCTTACTGGCTTCGCCAGCAATTAATAAACTATTGCTGCGCTCATCCATCGATAAGCTCAGTTGCTGGCTCTCACCGCTAGTGGCGGGCACTAGGCTCTGCAAGCTATTTAAAATATCAGCGGCGTTGGCAAATTTGAGTTTTACCAATTCAATTTCACTGTCGCCAGCTTGGTCCAATTCGGCAATGAGTTTGCGTATATGGGTAATCGTGCTGTAGTGGTCGGCTATAATCAGGCTGTTGCTGTCGGGGTTGGCGCTTATAACGGCCTCCTTACTGATTAAGGGGCGCAAGCTGCCTAGTAGTTTGGCTGCAGAAATATTGTGGATTTTGATAACGCTTACCACCATATCAGCATTGCTACCACTGTTTTTGGCTAAGGCTAGGCCGCTGGTGGCTATATTTTTAGGGATGATTTTTAAGGCTTGCTCGGTATCTATTGCGGCGTAGCCGTGTACATCAAGCACTGACAAAAAAACTTGGTAGGCATCTTTGCTTGATAGCGGCTCGGGGGAAATAACCGTGACATTACCTTTGACATCTTTATGTACCACGATATTTTTGCCGGTATTATCCGCCACCCATTGAATCAGGGCGCGTATATCGGCGTCGCGCATATTCATGCGTAGCTTGTCTTCGGCCCAGCTAGCGTTGAGTAGTAACAGGCTACTGCATAGCAGGGCGAAGAGCTGAGTGCGGTATTTAAACATGGGGTTGAGCATTCCTTATCGTTTAACGCGCTTGCGTAATTCTTCCAGCCTTTGTTGGATCAGCTGTTTTCTTTTTTCATCGCTGAGCTGGGAGCCGCTGTTGGCAGCGGGGCTGTTACTATTGTCTATGCTGTCACTGGTGCTGGCGGGAAAATACAGCGTCTCAAGATTGTCATTAGTGGAGAGTATCACTCTATCGCTGTACACCGCTTTTAATGTTGTTTGGCCAAATAATACGCTGCCTATTTTATAGTGCTTGGCTTTTTGATCACCGCCTTCAACAATGGCGGAGGCTTTGCTGGGGTCACTGGCCGTAAACGCACCCCTAAGAATAAGTTGCAGCTTGGTTTTGGGTAGTTCTATATCGCTGAGCTGGTTGAGGTTACTGCTGCCGAATAGAGCGGCGTCAACAATGGCGGCACTATAGTTGGTCATGCTAATAGGCTTGCCGGCTTTTACTGGCGCGGCGCTGGCTTGGCTGTGGCTGCTTAGTTGCAGGCCGCTATACACTTCTATGGCGATAGCCGATAGGGTGATCAATAGCAGCAGGTAAGCGCTATAGCGGGCTAGTGCTTTATGCTGTGTTGTTGCCAAGTAATGCTGTAAGTTTATGTTCACCGCGCTTAGGCCTACCTTGTGGCGTGAAAATACTCTGAAACCTATTGTTATTTTGCAGCCACTATACCGTAAACGGTAAACCAGTGGCATGCTAGTATAGGCATTAATGTTATTAATTGTAGCAGTGACTTAGCGAAGTTTCTTAACGTATTTTACAGCTTGTTGAACTATCTTTATCATTGGCTTTATTATCGTTCACAATGTGTGATGCAGATCTAACAATAACCCCATCTCAGCAAGCATGAGAGCGCTAATAGCGACTCCATGGGATAAAACATGGCAGATCAGAACCAGGCTTTTCAAAACATCCCCTTCGCCTATGCAAAAAAGAATGCCGTCTTTGTTAAGCCCGGGGTGCAGCAGCGCGCACAAGTTTGCCATAAGAACCCCTTGCCGTTAATGGTGTATGCCGAGTTGCGGCGCAATTTTAGCGGTGGCTTTGATTGCCATTTACTTAATAGCGCAGACTTTGATCAGCAATTAGCTGCCGCTTATGAGCGTGACTCTTCTGAAGCCATGCAAATGGTAGAAAACCTCGGTGATGAAATAGATCTGGCCAGCATAGCTAATGCCGTGCCCGAAGCAGAAGACTTGCTAGAGCAGGAGGGCGATGCACCCATAATACGGCTGATTAACGCGGTATTAGCCGAGGCGGTTAAGGAAAATGCCTCCGATATACATATAGAGAGTTTTGAAAAGCGGCTGGTAATACGCTTTCGCATCGATGGTGTACTGCGTGAGGCGGTAGAGCCCAAACGCGAGCTGGCGCCCTTGCTGGTATCGCGCTTAAAGGTTATGGCGAGGCTGGATATAGCCGAAAAACGCATCCCGCAAGATGGCCGTATCTCTCTGCGGGTAGGCGGCCGCGAAATCGACATACGTGTTTCCACCATGCCCGCCAGTAATGGCGAACGGGTAGTGTTGCGCTTACTGGATAAGCAGGCCGGGCGGCTCAACCTTAAATCGCTAGGTATGCCCAAACATTTACATAAAAGCACGGCCCATCTATTGCGTAAACCGCACGGTATTATATTGGTGACGGGGCCTACCGGCTCGGGTAAAACCACCACCTTGTATGCGGGCTTAGCTGAAATTAACGATGCCTCCCGCAACATACTGACGGTCGAAGACCCCATAGAATATAACCTAGAGGGCATAGGCCAAACCCAAGTTAATGTAAAAGCCGATATGACCTTTGCTCGCGGCCTGCGCGCCATGCTGCGACAGGACCCCGATGTGGTCATGGTAGGGGAAATACGCGATATAGAAACCGCCAGCATAGCGGTGCAGGCCAGCCTTACCGGGCACTTAGTGTTATCCACTTTGCATACCAATACCGCCATAGGGGCGATTACCCGCTTGCGGGATATGGGCATAGAGTCCTTTTTATTGGCCTCCAGCTTAGTAGGGGTGTTATCCCAGCGCTTAGTACGGGTGCTGTGCGAGCACTGTAAGCAACCGCAACAGCCCTCGGTATTAGAGCGTGAATTTTTAGGGGAGCTGCTTACTGCTGACAAGGTTATCTATGGGCCTGTGGGTTGTGATGAATGCAACCACTTGGGCTACAGTGGCCGCCAAGGTATTTACGAACTGCTGATAGTCGATGAACCACTACGGGAGTTAATTCACGCCGATGCCAACGAATCTGTACTTATCAAGCATGTGCGCCAACACGCCCCCAGCATACGTAGCGACGGTAGGCAGCGGGTACTGGCAGGCATTACCACCGTTGAAGAAGTGATTCGCGTCACCCACGAGGAATAAGCATGGCTGCCTTTTCCTATACCGCATTAAATCTACAAGGCAAGCAATCGAAAGGCGTGTTAGAGGGCGATAGCAGCCGTCAAATTCGCCAGCAGTTGCGCGAGCAGCAATTAACCCCGTTGGAGGTACGGCCGTTAGCCCACAATAAGGGCGATAGCCCAGGGCGGCAATACCAGCGCAGCCCTAAACTAAGCGTGGCAGATTTAGCCATGGTTACCCGCCAACTAGCCACGCTGGTGCAAGCCAGCTTACCGCTGGAAGAAGCGCTTAATACCGTGGCTAGACAAACCGAGCGGGCGAAAGTGCGGGGTGTCATCTTATCGGTGCGCGCTAAGGTGCTTGAGGGGCATACTTTAGCTAGCGGCATGGCGGACTATCCCCAAGCCTTTCCTGCGTTGTTTCGCGCGACCGTGGCCGCCGGCGAGCATGCCGGACATTTGGATTTAGTACTCAATAAGCTGGCTGACTATTGCGAAAACAGCTACGCCTCTAGGCAAAAAGCACTGCTGGCGCTGCTATACCCGGTGCTGTTATTTATTATGGCCGTGGCCATCGTGGCAGGGTTAATGGCCTTTATCGTTCCCGATGTGGTGGAGGTGTTTGTCGGCCAGGGTCAGCAATTACCGGCGCTCACCCGCGGTTTGATTGCCAGCAGTGACTTTATAGTGGACTACGGTTTGCTGCTGCTGTTACTGCTGATCGTTGCCATAGCCTGTTTTAAATTAGCCCTTAATAAACCCGGCTTTAGGTTGTGGGTAGATAAGCAGCTACTGCACTTCCCCTTAGTTAAACGCCTCACCCGTGGTGGTAACTGCGCCCGCTACGCCAGCACCTTATCGATATTAACTACCAGCGGCGTACCCTTGGTAGATGCTATGCACATAGCCGCACAGGTAATGGCCAATAGCTTTTTAAAACAGCGAGTGATGGCTGCAGCTCAGCAGGTGCGTGAAGGGGGCAGTTTGCATCGGTCCTTAGAACAATGTGGTTATTTTCCCCCCATGATGGTGCATATGATAGCCAGCGGTGAGCTTAGCGGTGAGTTAGATAGTATGCTGGGCCGGGTTGCCGATCATCAACAAAAAGAATTAGATAATCTCATCGCCACCTTAGTAGGTTTTTTTGAGCCGGTTATGTTGCTGTTTATGGGAGGGGCGGTATTAATCATAGTGATAGCGATACTGCAGCCTATTTTTGATCTCAACACATTAATTTAATCATGTAGTTTTACGCAGCTTTTTAAAACACCTAGGAGGTGGTCTGTGGGTTTGCAAAAAGGTTTTACATTAATTGAAATCATGGTGGTGGTGGTTATCATCAGCGTGTTAATAGGTTTGGTAGCGCCCAATATTTTAGGGCGGGTGGACGAGGCCAGAGTCACAGCGGCCAAGGCCGATATAGGCACGTTGGAGCAAGCTCTGGATATGTATAGATTAGATAATCATCACTACCCTAGTACTGATCAGGGGCTGCAAGCCTTAATCGTCCAGCCCACCGGTGAGCCACAGGCCAAATTCTGGCGTCCAGAAGGCTATTTAAAGAAATCACAACTACCGAAAGACCCTTGGGGTGGCGACTACCAATACCTCAGCCCTGGCAGTAGTGGCGCCTATGATCTTTACTCCCTCGGTGCCGATGGCCGCGAAGGCGGTGAGGCTTATGATGCGGATATAGGGAATTGGGATATTCAGTGAGGCTAAGGACGCAGGGTTTTAGCTTATTAGAAATCTTACTGGTACTGGCTTTACTGGGTATTTTGTTGGGTTTATTTAGCGCTAATTTAAGCCCCAGCCCACAGCAACAATTAAACCGCGAAGCAAAACGCATACAGGCGGTACTGCAATTTGCCGCTGACGAAGCGGTAATGCAAGGCCTAGAACTGGCCTTGGCGCTGCCCGAGCAAGGCTATCAAATATTACGCTTTAATCCGCAAGAACTGGCTTGGGAGGCGCTCTCTGACAAGGCCTTTTTAGTCCATGAGTTACCCGAAGGTATGCGTTTAGATTTGAGTTTGCAGGATCAAGCCCTTAGCGACAATGAGCGCCAGCAATTGAACCGTTTGAAAAAACAACAGAGCAATGGTCTACCTGCACCGATGGTTTTATTACTGAGCAGCGGTGAGCTTAGCGCGTTTGAATTACGCCTAAGCATGGCGGCAATTAATGCAGAAAGTATCATCTATAGTGACGGTTATAGCGGAGTGACGCTGCGATGAGGTTGAACAAACGCGGCTTTACCTTATTAGAAGTGCTAGTGGCGCTGGCCATATTCGCAATTTCTGCACTGGCGATCAGTCGCCAAATAGGCAATGGCCACATTCAACAACAACAGCTGGCCTACAAAACTAGCGCCATGCTGATTGCCGAAAATGAAGTGGCTGTGCTAATGCTCAATGAGCAGTGGCCAGCACTGGGCAGGGATGAAAAGCGGCTGCAATGGGCAGGGCTGGATTGGCAGCTAAAGCGCGAGGTAACTGCTACCTCTGAGCCTTGGCTGCGGCAAATTACGGTGAGTGTAGGCTTGCTTGATACCCCCGGCGACTTGGTGAACCTAGTAAGTTATCGAGGACGCTACTAATGCCTTGGGCAGCAAGTGATCGTTCGCAGTCTAGCCAGCAAGGCCTGACTTTAATCGAGGTGTTAATAGCGCTAAGTATCTTTGCCTTAATCGGGCTGGGTTCGGGTCGTTTGTTGAGTGCGGTAATCGCCTCGCAAAAGGTCAATGAAGCGCATTCACAGCAGTTGGCCACGTTACAACGGAGCATGGCTGTGATCGATAGAGACATACAGTTTTTTGCTCAGCGGCCAATACGGGCAGGGGCCGATCAGCTAGATAGCTTAGTGCTGGCGCAAGATTATAGCTTGGAGTTTAGCCGTGCAGGCTGGCGCAATCCGCTAATGCTGGAGCGCAGCCAACTACAACGGGTTGCCTACGATGTCGGTTATCACCCGCACAGGGATGATGTTAATAGTCCTTATTACCAGAGTAATGTGCGTTTTTTACGACGCCATTATTGGCCACATATGGACCGCGTGGAGCGCAGCCAAGCGCCTATGAGCCAGGCCTTGATTGCCAATGTGGAGGCCTTTACCGTGCAGGCGATCAGTGATCAGGGTATGCACAAACAATGGCCATTAAGTGATAGCAATACGGACGAAGATGCACCCGTGCTCAAGGGCTTAAATATCAATATTACCCTCAAAACCACGGGCTTACTGTCCCGTGTTTATAGGTTGAATTAAATGTATAGGCGTCAGCAACAAGGGGTTGCCTTAATTAGTGTGCTGCTGGTGTTCGCCTTAATAACGGTACTAGCTGCCGATATGCTGGCGGTTAATTACCGCGACATCAAAAAAACACAACATCAATTTAGCAGCAAGCAGGCCTATTATTATGCGCTAGCGGGTGAGGAGCTGGCCCGGCAACTATTGTATAGAGATATGAAAAAGCAAGATGGCAGCGACGGTTTTAAGGATAATTGGGCGCAGCCCTTGGAGAGTTATCAGATTGACCAAGGCACCATGACCATAGAGCTTATCGATTTACAAAGCCGTTTTAATATTAATAATTTGTTGGCCGACAGTGATACGATAAACCCGAGCTATGTGCAGGCCTTTAAACAATTGCAGAGCCAGCTAGACACTAATCCCGATATTACCGCAGCCTTATTAGATTGGCTGGATAGTAATCAGCAACTCAGTGCTGGCGGCGCCGAGGACATAGCCTATAGTAATAAAACTCGTCCCTACGTCACTGCCAATCAGCCGTTATACGATAACACCGAGCTGCGTTTGCTAGAGGGTTTGAGCTATCAAGCCTATACCGAGCTGGCAGAGCAAGTAAGCACCTTGCCGCGGGGCAGTAAAATCAATCTCAACACCGCTACCGCCAAGGTATTAAAAGCGGTGCTGCCCAGTTTAAATGAGTCTGAGCTGGATCAAATTAAGCAACTGCAAAACCAAGGAGGCTTAGCAGCTATAGCCACTTGGTTACAACAGCCTTTTGGTCACAAATTAAAAAACCAGGCAGCATTATTTTCGGTTAACAGTGAGTACTTTGAGGTGCAGGTAAAAAGCCTTTATGATGGGCGGGTTGCTAGACTTAGTACCACCCTCTATCGCAATGCCAACAAGAGCGAAATCACGACGATGAAGCGCCATAATGAATAATCATCACAAGCACAAACTAGTTATACGCATAAGTTCCTTGCAGATAGATGAGCACAGTGAGCTGCAGTGGTTTATATTTAATCAACACCAGCAGCTATTGCTCAAAGGTTGCGATGCGCTGTCGGCAATTAACAACGCTTTGCCCGAGGCAGTACAGGCCAGTGTTAGCATACATATTATTATTCCCAATGACGCGGTGTTGTTGGCGCGAGTCGATATACCCAGCCGCAACCCACGACATATTAAACAGGCACTGCCTTTTGCTATAGAAGAATTTATTAGCGAAGAATTAGAAAACGTCCATATGGCTCTGCCCCAAGACTTGGACGCCAGTCATGGCAAAATAGACGTAGCCATTATTAAACACAGCCTGTTAATTAGCTGGTTGGACTTATTGCATCACCACCAGCTCATCCCGCAAACTATGGTGGTGGATACGCTGTGTATACCAATAGAGCCACAACATCACAGTGTATTGTTTGAGGGCGATAAAACATTATTGCGCTTGGGTCTATACCACGGCGTGTGTTGTGAGAGTGTGGTTTTCAATACGCTATATTCTCAGGTTATAGCTGCGGAGTTAGACGAGAATGCGCTGCCGTTGTTGCACTGCTTTCATAGTCAAAACTCAGAGCAGTCCGTCGCTATTGATTACCAAGGGCCGCAGCAGGACAGCCATTACCAAGAGAGCAGCAGTGAGATTTTGGCTGTGAATATGCTCAAACAGGGCACAGCCAATATTAATCTGTTACAGGGGGGCTATAAGCAGGGCCAGGACGACACTAATACTTGGCTGGTATGGCGGCCAGCTGCCATAGCGGCAGCAGCCAGCGTAGCGTTATTTGTGCTGGTGCATGTAGCCAGTGCTAGCTATTTTAGTTGGCAGGCTGAGCGCATACAGCAAGAGAGCGTGCGCTATTACAAACAGTTGTTCCCTAATGAGCGCAGGGTGGTTAGCCCTAAGCGGCAATTGCAAAACCATTTGCGTTTAATTAGCAGTGGTGAAAGCGGGGCCTTTTTAGCCACCTTGGCGGCTATTGCTGCTGAATTTAAACCCTATACTCAATCGGGCCAGATTGCGGTTAAACAGCTGGCCTTTTCACAAGATAATGGTTTGTTACGCTTTGAATTGAGCAGCCAAACCATTGAGCAATTAGATAGTTTAAAACAACAGTTCTCCGCTATAGGTATTAAAGCGGTAATAGGTTCTGCTAGGGCACAGGAAAATACTGTGATTAGTAATATGACCGTGGAGGCACAGCCATGAGTCTGTTGGATTGGTATAGCTTGCCGCTAGTGCAGGCCTGCGTACACCGCTATCAACAATTGTCAGAGCGCGATCAGCTGGCGGTTAAACTGTTAACGGCATTCTTTTTTATACTAGTCATTATTTATGGCTTGATAGTGCCCAGTGTTAATTATAGCGCCGAGGCCAAACAGCAATACCAACAAGCGCAAGCCGACCTGCAATGGATGAGGGAGAACACCCCCGCTAACCTGGCTACCGCGCCGCGGCGCAACCCTAATGAGTCTATTTTGGGAATAGCCAGCTCCAGTGCTAAAAAATATTATATAGACTTTAAGCGTTATGAGTCGCAAGACGAAAATACCCTGCATATTAATATGGAACGGGTATTATTTAAAAACTTAGTACTGTGGTTAGAATTTTTAGAAAAACAACACGGCATTAGTTTATCGAATATTAATATAGAGCGGCAGGGCAACCCCGCCTATGTCAATGCCCGCGTAGTGATTAAAGGTTAGCCATGTATAAAGCGTATTTTGGCCTCAGTGAGCTGCCTTTTTCTATAGCGCCTGACCCCAGTTATCTCTATATGAGCGACAAACACCGGGAAGCCTTGGCGCATTTAATTTATGGTGTCGGCGATCAGGGCGGCTTTGTCGTGTTAACCGGTGAGGTAGGCACGGGCAAAACCACCGTCTGTCGCTCGGTGTTACAGCAATTACCCGATAACGCCAATATCGCGTTTATTATTAATCCACGACAAAGTATTAATCAGTTATTACAGTCTATTTTTTCAGAGTTGAACATACCCTATAGAGAAGGCATGACTAGCAAGGCCATGATAGACAGGCTCAATGGCTATTTGCTGGGCGCACATGCTCAAGGCCGCAACACCATATTAATTATCGATGAAGCACAAAACCTGTCTGTCGACATACTGGAACAACTGCGGCTGCTAACCAATTTAGAAACTGACGAAAAGAAATTATTGCAGCTAGTGCTGTTGGGCCAACCCGAATTAAACGATATATTGGCCCGTGACGATATGCGGCAATTAGCTCAGCGTATTACCGCTAGGCATCATTTGTCGCCTTTATCGAAAGCGGAGGTGGCTGAATATATACAGCATCGCTTGTCGGTGGCTCAATGCCACAGTGAAATTTTTTCTCGTGCCGCCATTAACAAAATTTATAAATTTAGTGGCGGTGTGCCTAGGTTGATTAATTTGCTCTGTGATCGCTGTATGCTAGGCGTGTATTCCAATAATGCGGCGATAGTGGATGGCAGGGTAGTCAATAAAGCGGCTAAGGAAATATTCAGCCAATACAAGATTAAAAAGTCCTGGCCTAAGCCCTTGTTGTTTGCATCAGCATTGGCGGTCATTATTTTGTTACTGACGTTTCTGTTTAAAAATAACTATTTAGCGCTAACCATAGGTAATGCTGATGTATCAAAGGCTACAGAAAAATCGCAGCAAGTTGACAGGGTAGAGGCGTTATAATGTCTTATATACTCGATGCCCTAAAAAAATCTGATCAACAGCGCCAGCAAGGTGCAGGCCCTAACCTGCAAACTATACACCGGCCGGTATTGGCCAATACCGATAGCCCTTTGTTAAAGTTAATACTGACTTTGCTGTTGCTGTTATTACTGGCATTGGCCGCCGTGGCGGGCTGGTACTTTCTCTCTGCTAATAAATCGGCGTCGGACAATAGCCAGCAAGTGACTCTGCAGACAGAGGCCAAGCCTGCTGCTGAAGCCGAGGTCGGCACAACCTTAGCGCAAACGCAAACGCAAACCCAAACGCAGCCGGCGGTAGTAAACCCGCCTCCAGTATTAAACACCTCGGCGATACGCTTTAATGATTTAGATGCCAATACGCGCACAGCTATACCCGGGTTAACCTTTTCGTTTCATGTTTATTCAGACAATCCCAGCCTGCGCACCATTATTATTAATAATCGTCGGGTTAAAGAGGGCGCGTTAGTTGAAAAAGATTTGCTATTAGAGGAGATCAGCCCACAGGGTGTGGTATTGATTTGGCAAAACCGGGTGCGCTTTAGCATAGATGTAGTCGAGTCCTGGTAACACCCCATTGTTTATTCCCCCTTGCCACCGTTGTAGGTGGCAGCTCTTGTTACATTTTTCCTATTGATGAGTTGTGTTATGAAAGGCGTAATACTCGATTTTGATACGCTAGCCGCGGATGATTTGCAGTTAAGTGATTTAATGCAGCAATTAGACGATTGGGCTATCTATCCCAGCACCACCCCCGAGCAGCTGATGGAACGTATTGCCGATGTTGAGGTGGTGCTGAGCAATAAAGTTAAGCTTAATGCCGAAGCCATAAAACAAAATTCGCAATTAAAACTGATTGTAGCCATGGCTACTGGCACTGACCATATAGCCGTAGCCGAGGCTACGGCGCAGGGCATAGTGGTGTGTAACGCTAGAGCTTATTCCACCGCCAGTGTGGCGCAGCATACCCTTACCTTGATGTTGGCTTTAAACACTAGGCTATTGGATTATCATGCTGCGGTGCAGCGAGGAGATTGGTCGAAAAATCATTTCTTTTGCTTGCTGGATTACCCCATACAAGAGTTGGCTGGTAAAACCCTAGGATTAATAGGTTATGGTAATTTAGCTAAAAAAGTGGCGGCCATGGCGCAGGCTTTTGATATGGAGATACTGATAGCCGAGAGTTTGACGGGTCGCCAGAACCAAACCGGTAGGCTACCGCTTAACAGCCTATTAGCGCAGGCCGATATAGTCAGCTTGCACTGCCCCTTAAGTGAGCATACCCGCAACTTAATTGGTGCCGAGCAATTGGCCTTAATGAAGCCTAGCGCTTTATTAATTAATACGGCCAGAGGTGGCATAGTGGATGAGCTGGCCTTAGCGCAAGCGCTAAAGGCGGGAACCATTGCCGGTGCTGCCATGGATGTATTGGCTACTGAGCCACCACCCGCAGACAGTATTTTATTGCAAAAGGAGGTCCCCAATCTGATTATTACCCCTCACAGTGCTTGGGCCAGTCAGGGCTCCCGGCAGCGCTTGGTGGATCAGTTGGCGGCAATTATCAGCGCTTTTAAAAAAGGCCACGCTATACAGTCTCTATAGTCACGGCGGCTACAGAGAAGTTGATTTGTATCATTATTTATTAGCGCACTTGCTATATACTGATGGTTCCTATTTTCCAGTTCGTTAACAGGAGTGTGTTATGTCCAGTAGTACTACTAAAATTTTTGTGGTCGTAGACCCCAGTGTTGATAAGCAGGTGGCTTTAGAACGCGCCATTATCACCTCGCAATATCGCGATAAAAAGGCGGTTAATATTCAGGTATTTATAGGTGTGGATTCTGAATCGACGAATATGCGGGCCAATAATGACAATTTGCAGCGTGATCAAACCTGGTACCTAGAAACGATTAAAGAACCTTTAGATGCCGCCGGTTTAAACTACAGCGTGTCTTTTTCTTGGTCACTGGAATGGCAACAATCCATTTTGCAAGAGGCCAAGCACTTTGGTGCAGAAACCATCTACTTACCCGTGCAGAAAAAAACTAACAAAAGCCGCTTTACCTTTAGTGAAAATAAATGGGACTTATTAAAAACGGCCAGCTGTCCTATCGTGTTAGTGCGCCCCGGCGCAAAAACCGAGCGCAAAGTCGTATTAGCCGCGGTTAATTTTCAAGCCGAGGATGAGGAGCACAAGGCCTTAAATATGCGTATTATAGAAAGAGGCAGGTGGATAGCAGAATCACACGGTGCCGATCTGCATTTGGTTAACGGCTATAGAGATTCTATGAAGTATCCGGATCGCGGTAATTTGGTGAAAAAATCAGGTGTTGCCAGCGATAAGATACACGTACATAAAGGCTATACCGATGAGGTAGTCGCTGAGATTGCCAACAAAATCAATGCCGATGTGGTGGTGATGGGTACGCTGGGCCAAACCGGTAAGGTGAAAACTCGTAGAGGTAATACCGCAGAGCGGGTAATTGCCAGCTTGGATGTAGACACTATCGTGGTTAACTAAGCTAATCGGTTTTATGTTAGCTAGGAGAAAGGGGCGATGTTATTCGCCCCTTTATTGTTTGTACTGCTCGCGTAGGTTCTGCATTTTCTGATATTTTTCGCTGGATAAAGCTTCGCTATCCAGTTCATTACCCAAAATTTTGGGGTGTATAAATATCATTAAATTACGCTGCACTGTTTGTGTGGTAGTACTGGTGAATAGGGCACCTAAAATGGGCAGATCGCCCAGCAAAGGGACTTTATCCACTCTTTCGGTTTGCTCATCACTAATTAAACCGCCTAATACTAAGATGCCGCCGTTTTGCACCTGTACTTTAGTTTTGATGCTGCGCTTATTAGTTACTAGGTCGGTGGCAGTAGTGCTGCTGTCGCTAAGGGTTTCTAACACCTGCTCTATGTCTAAGGTGACAGAGTTGCTGTCGTTAATCTGCGGGGTGACTTTTAGGCTTAGGCCTATGTCTTGTCTTTCTATGGTGTTGAAAGGGTCGCCACCATTATTTTTATTGGTCAGTGATTGGCCGGTAATAAAAGGCACGTTAGAACCCACCAATACTTCGGCCTCTTGATTATCTAAGGTCAGCAAAGTTGGGGTGGATAAGATGTTGGCATCCACTTCGGTAGCTAGGGCATTAACTAAGGCGCGTAAACTGCTGCCGCTGTAGTAACCCACCGATAAACCACCCGATAGCAGCACCTCACCGGTAGCGATGTTCAGTTGTTTTAAACCAAAACTGGTAGCGGCCTCGGTGCCGGTGCCTGCAGAAAAACTGCTGTTCCACTCTACCCCTAAGCTTTGCGAAATATCTTCGCTAACCTCAACGATAATTGCCTCCACTAATACTTGGGCGCGGCGTATGTCTATTTGCGCTATAACCTTTTCCATGGCGTATAAAATGTCAGGGGGCGCGGTGACGATTAACGTATTAGTACTAAGGCTTGCCGCTACGTTTATGGTTTGCCCTTGGATGTTGTGATTTTTATTGTCGGTTTCCAGTGCCTTGGCCATGTTTTGTAAAATAGGCAGCATCTCATCGGCACCGGTATAATGCAGGGGGATGACCTTGGTGTTGTCAGTGCTACTAATAGGCCGGTCCAGTTGTGCGATCAGTTGTTTAACCCGTTTTTCTATTACCGGGTCCCCAGTCATTAGAATACTGTTAGAGCGTTGATCGCTGGCGATGGTGAAGTTGCTGCCTTTATCATTTTCTATTAAGGATTGAATTACCGAGGCCACGGTATTGGCCGAAGCATGCTGTAATTTTAAGGTTTGTATGGTCACGCCTTGGACTTGATCGATTTGCTCTATCAGCGCCACTAAGCGGTGTATATTGTCGTAGGCGTCGGCAATAATCAGCTTATTGCTACCGGGTATGGCACTGATATGACCACTGTTGCTAACTAGGGGGCGTAGGGCGTTTTGCAGCTTTTGGCTGTCCAGCGCCTGGCTTTGATAGACATATAAGGCTTGCTGGCCACCTAGCGGTTTTTCAAAATTGCTTATTACACTGCCTGGCGTGGTTTTGGCGGCGGCGCTGGGGATGATTCTAACGATGTCGCCGCTTTCAACCGCGGCATAGCCGTAGACATTGAGCATGGCTAAAAAAACATGGTAGGCCTGTTCTACGCTCATAGGTACATTGGCCAAGATGCTAACCTTGCCACTGACTCTGGGGTCGATAATAATTTTTTTCTGGGTTTGTTCCGCTATCCACTGTATCACCGAGACAATTTCTGCCTCGCGCATATTGAGGGTGATTAACGCAGTAGGGGGCGCTGCCTGCACGCTATTTTCAGCAACAGCGGTTTGTGCTGTGCCATAACTACACAGGTGGAAGAAGCTAATAAAAAGTAATAAACGGTAATAGCTTGGGTTCATAAGGCTGGATGATTTGTGATAAATGCGTAAGGCTGCTTTATTTATGCTTATGGCTGTTGTTATTATTGCAGGGCTTTTTGTATTAGTCATTGTTTATTAAGGTTTATCTAATGTCGGCACTATCCGTAGCCAAAGACGACGCTGCCAAACATGCAGCCCAACCGCTAACAGCCAAACAGTGTGACAAGCCTGTGCGTGAACAAATAGCCGTGGTGGCCGAGTTTCACGTTTATCGCATACATCCTGCGCGCATCGCCTTTCGTACCGGTATAGCCTTGGATTTGATTCAGTCGCTGCTCAGCGGCGAGCATGAGCCGAAATTTTTTCAGCACTGCATACGTCAGGCCAAGCAGGCAAAACGCGCCAATAGCTTGCAAGCTTCGTTACGATTGCGGGGCGCCAGCCGCAAGCAGTTACAGGACAATATAGAAGCTGAGTTTGTCCAGCCACTGGCCTAGTCCCTTCTTACTCTTTTTTATTCTCTTTTGCCGTAGTGCTTAAACTGCTCTATAGCCTCGTTTATTTGCTGCTCGCTGAGATAGTGGACATCGCCTATGCTCAGCGCCAGCACATATTGCTGGGCCAGCGCTTCCACTTCTATGGCTAAGCCAAAAGCTGAAGGTAAATCCTCCCCGCAAGCTATCATGCCGTGGTTGGCCAATAGGCAGGCGCGGTAGTGCTGCATGCTTTCTATGATGTGCTGGGCTAATTGTTCAGAGCCAAATAAGGCGTAAGGCACCAGCGGAATTTCGCTGCCGCCTGCGATAGCCACCATATAGTGAAACGCGGGAATATTACGCTGGGTACAGGCCAGTGCCGTGCAGTGGCTGGGGTGGGCATGTACCACGGCGTTTTGCTCGGGGCGCTGTTGGTATATGGCGGCATGAAAATGCCATTCCGATGAGGGCGGGTAAATGCTGTGGCCTAGTGGTTGGCCTTGGTAATCAATCTTTACCAAGTCCTCGGCACCAAGTTCATCGTAGGCTACCCCCGATGGGGTGATGAGCAAACCCTGCTCACAACGTAGGCTGATATTGCCAGATTTCCCCACGCTTAAGCCGCTGCTATTGAGTTGCTGGGCGTAGTGCAGCAGTTGTTGGCGCTGTTTTAGTCCATTTTCTTCACATACGGTTTTATTCATAATTGCTCTCGCAGTGCGGCTAACGCGATGCTGTTGGCTGGCACTATACCGCGCTCGGTTATCAAGCCAGTAACTAAGCGCGCCGGGGTAACATCAAAGCCATAGTTAGCAGCGGGTGAGTGACTATTAATACAAATGCTGCGCGCAACCCCTTGCTCATCGACACCGCTAATTGTTAATACCTCATCGCTGTGGCGCTGCTCTATAGGTATCTGGCTGAGGCCATCGCTAATCTGCCAATCTATGGTGGAACTGGGTAGGGCTACATAAAAAGGAATTTGGTTATCATGGGCGGCTAGGGCCTTGAGGTAAGTGCCTATTTTATTGCAGACATCGCCGTTGGCGCTGGTGCGGTCGCTGCCCACTATGCACATATCCACCATACCCTGCTGCATGAGGTGACCGCCGGTATTATCACAAATAAGCGTGTGGGGGATGCCTGCCTGTTGCAGCTCCCAAGCGGTTAGGTGGGCGCCTTGGTTGCGGGGCCGTGTTTCATCCACCCAAACATGTATCGGTATGCCCAATTGTTGCGCTTTATAAATAGGCGCTAAGGCAGTGCCCCATCGTATGGTGGCCAACCAGCCGGCGTTGCAATGGGTGAGTATATTGATGCTGCGCTGTTTTTGCTGATATTGCTGTTTAATTAAATCTACACCGTGCAGGCCTATAGCTGCGCAATGGTCTATATCGTCAGCCCTAAGCTGTTGTGCCATGGTAATAGCGGCGATAAAGGCATCTTGTGGCTGTGCTTTGATGGCCGACATTACTTTATCCAAGGCCCAACGCAGGTTAATGGCGGTGGGGCGGGTAGCCAGCAGGGCTTGATAGGCTTGCTCAGCACTGTGGGGGGAGTTAGGTCGTAATGATAAGGCCAAGCCAAAAGCGGCGGTAATACCTATTAGTGGTGCGCCTCGCACTTGCATACTAGCGATAGCATGGCAAAAATCAGTTAGCTCAATCAGCGCTATACGCTGGTAACGGTGGGGCAGTAAGGTTTGGTCTATGATCCACAGCGATTGCGTCTCGGGGTCGTAATCCAGGGTGGTGTCAGTGAGGGAGTGTGTGGGGGTAGTGATAATAAGCACCTCTTAGCAAGCCATAGCCCGATATTTTTGTTAATATCCGCGTTTTCGTCAATGTGGCAACCAGTGCCTGGTCGAACTCACCTCATTATCTCAGGTTTTACATCCCTATGTTCTCAGCAATGCCATTAAATGAGCGTTTATTAAGAGCGTTACACGAGCTAAACATAAAAACACCTACCGCCGTGCAACAGCAAGCCATACCGGCAGCCTTGGCCGGTAAAGATTTACGGGTGAGTGCCGCAACCGGCACCGGTAAAACTATCGCCTTTCTGTTACCGGTGTTACAGCCTATGTTTGAGGGCAAGGCCACCATAGCCGAGGGCAGCCGCTGTGTGATTTTAGCGCCTACCCGTGAGCTGGCTAAGCAGATTTTTAAAACCTGTAAAAGCCTGTGCCGTTTTAGCTATTTAAAAACTGCCTTAATTATCGGTGGTGAAGAGTTTAAATATCAGCAGGCTTTATTACGCAAAGACCCTGAAATTATTATCGCTACTCCCGGCCGCTTATTAGAACACTTACAAAAAGGCTCGGCGCTATTATCACAGCTAGAATTTTTAGTATTGGATGAGGCGGATAAAATGCTGGAGCTGGGTTTTTTAGATGACGTCACCGCTATCGCAGGTCATAGCAATACGCAGCGCCAAACCTTAATGTTCTCTGCCACCTTAGAGCGTCGCGGCATTGCTGAGCTATCCGCAGGTATTTTAAACGAACCCGAAACCATACAGGTAGATACCCATAGGCAGCAGCATAAAAATATACGTCAGCAAGTTATTTTGGCGGATGATTACGAGCACAAAAAGAATTTATTAGATTGGCTGTTAAGCAACGAAACCTTCGGTAAAGCCTTGGTGTTTACCAATACTAAAACCGACTCCAACCGGGTAAGAGGTTTTTTACGGGGCAAGAAATATCGCGCCGCATCGATTAACAGTGATATGTCACAAGAAGATCGTAGCACCACTATGACCAGTTTTCGCAGTGGCGCCACCCAAATTTTAGTGGCCACCGATGTCGCCTCTCGCGGCATTGATATTAATGATATCGATTTAGTGATTAATTTTGATATGGCGCGCAATGGTGATGACTATATCCACCGTATAGGTAGAACCGGCCGCGTTGAACAAAAGGGTTTGGCGATTAGTTTTATCACAGCCAAAGAATGGAATTTAATGGCGGCGATAGAGCGTTATGTAACTGTGAGCTTTGAAAAGCGCACCATTAAGCCATTGCTGGGTAAATACAAAGGCCCGAAAAAATTAAAAAGCTCCGGTAAGGCAGCCAGTACTACCAAGCGTAGCAAAGTTAAAGCGGCAGAGCCCAAGAAGAAAAAGAAAAAAACCGGCGCTAGGCCCTCTAGGCCAGTAAAAGCCTTAGACGGCTTTGCCCCTATTAAAAAGAAAAAATAAGCGCCTACCCCAGTGACTGATCATCATCATTACGATGCCATTATTATTGGCGGCGGTGCCTCGGGTTTATTTTGTGCGGGGCTGGCGGGCCAGCGCGGTTTGCGTGTGCTGGTAGTCGATAGCAGTAATAAAGTGGGCAAAAAAATTCTGATGTCGGGTGGTGGCCGCTGTAATTTCACTAACCTTTATGTCACATCCGATAATTATTTATGCCAAAACCCCCACTTTCACAAGTCGGCATTATCTAGCTATAACCAGTGGCAATTTATAGAGCTGGTGGAGCGCTATCAAATCCCCTACCACGAACGCAAGCACGGCGAATTATTTTGCGATGATAGCGCCAAAGATATTTTAAATATGCTGCTGGCGGAGTGTGAGCTGGGGCAGGTCACTATAAAAACCCGCTGTGAAATAACGGCAGTGAATTATCAGCCCGAGCAGGGTTATAGCCTAAAAACCAATATTGGCAGTTTTACTACACCGTCTTTGGTGGTGGCTAGTGGTGGTTTATCTATACCTACCATGGGCGCCAGCGGTTTTGGTTATGAACTGGCTCAGCAATTTGGTCACAAGCTATTGTCCAGAACGGCAGGACTAGTGCCGTTTACCTTTAGCGACCATATTAAAAGTATTTCTGAGCGTCTGTCGGGTTTGGCGGTGGATGTAGAGTTGTCGACAGCGGGCACTTGTTTTCGCGAAAATGTTTTGTTTACTCATCGCGGCTTAAGTGGCCCCGTGGTTTTACAGTTGTCTAACTACTGGCAGCCCGGCAATAGCATTAGCATGAATTTATTGCCGGACAATAATGTGCAGCAATTGTTGTTAGAGTATAAGGCGCAGCATCCGAAAAGCTTATTACGCAACTTACTAGCGCAGCATTTAGCTAAAGGCTTAGTAACTGAATTACAGGCGCTGTTTTGGCCGCAGTATACAGAAACGGCCATGGCCGAAATTCCCGATGCAATTTTAAAAACCGTGGCCGAAAACTTGTCAGGCTGGCAGCTTAAACCTTCCGGCACTGAGGGCTACCGCACCGCAGAAGTTACCCTGGGTGGTGTTAATACCGATGAACTCTCTTCTAAAACCATGGCCAGTAAAACTCAACCAGGTTTGTTTTTTATCGGCGAGGTGGTGGATGTGACAGGGCACTTGGGAGGGTTTAACTTTCAATGGGCCTGGGCTTCGGCCTATGCCGCCGCCCAGTATTTATAAAACGGCTTAGATTCATTGTCATCATGACAGTTTATAGCGAGGTTTATACCTTCATATTTCTTCACCGACTAGAGGGCGTAAGTTACTGATAATGTTTAATATGCGGAGAATTACTGTTAGTTAAACATGGCGCTAGAGGCTATATAGGCTAACGGCGCCCATCAATTACGAGTAATTTACTGAAAAAGATATTCTAGGACGATCTGGATTCTGTGCCAGCACACGAGTGTTTAGGCAATATTGTGCCGCCTATCGTATGCAATAATTAAGAGTGGCGTTACTCTAATATGGGTACGGGCCAACCCATCGCTGGCGTAGTGTGGCCAACAAAAGGTCTTGAAATATTCGCTTAGCTATATTAATTCGAGAGGGGTGTTTTAGTTCGAATTATTAGGTACTGAGGGTTTAGGTTTTGGTACCAGCAGGCTTTGCTGGCCGCTAACGCCGGAGTTTACTTGCTCTATGCTGCCGCCAGCTTCTAGAAAAGCTTTGGTTTTATCTTCAATAGACTGAGACGTTTCAACAACTGCGGGTTGCTTCTTTTTGCCTGTGGTTTTTAACGGTTTAGCTGCCATTTCGATTCTTTCATGTATAAGTGATGGCCCATTGTACCTGAAATATCAAGGAATTGCCCCTAAAAACAGCCTAACGCATCAGCTAACTACGCGTAAGGGATGGTTGGCCCTCGCGCTGACTGCCCAACAGCCTAGAGCAAATACTGACGGTCACTTGCTTAGGCTTTAGTGCGAGGTTTTATTGGTAAATTACCTTAGGTGTCTAATACTTTTTCAATCTCAGATCTGGAAACATAAAACTGTTTGGATAGCTGGCTTATACTTGTGCCTTCAGCCGAAAGTTTTTTAACGGCAGCATAATGCGCTTGATCTAGGGGTTTGTTTTTACGGCCTTTTTTGGGCTTTTTCTCTTGGTTACTGGCTGATTTGTCGGCAGCACTGGAGCGTTCAAGATCCGCAAATATCACTAATAATTGCGCCATGGCTTTTTGGGTAGGGTCGTCAGAAAAGGTATCTATTTGGCCATCTAGGGTTTTAACGGCCACACCTTTGTCGTGTAATGCCTTTAAGGTGACCAGTACTTTGTGAGCGGAGTGGCCCAAGCGGTATAGCTTGGTGAGGATAACGGTATCGCCTTTTTGAGCTTGCGTGATTAACGCTTCAATTTGCTCGGCATTGTTATCGGTTTTACCTGTCTTTTGGCTGGTGATGATGTCGCTACAGTCTGCACCGTTGAGAGCTTCTAGCTGCGCCTCTAGGTCCTGCTGCCTTGATGTGACTCTTGCGAACCCTATAAGTGCCATACTGTATGCCTTTTCTTAGCGATGCTGTGGGCGCGCATGGTAG
Source organism: Dasania marina DSM 21967 (assembly GCF_000373485.1). Classification (NCBI taxonomy): domain Bacteria; kingdom Pseudomonadati; phylum Pseudomonadota; class Gammaproteobacteria; order Cellvibrionales; family Spongiibacteraceae; genus Dasania; species Dasania marina. Next base: position 311,146 of record NZ_KB891585.1, on the reverse strand, counting down.
GGCCTAGCCCCAATTTTGTAAATGTTTATTGGTAGCTAGCTAAAGAAAAGCCTAATAGGAAGTACCGTTATGCTAAAAGAGCAGGTTAACGCTTTCTGGTCTTTTTGTTGTTTTCTAGGCGTAATTTTTTCTTGGCAGCTTTTTCTTCTAACATGATTTTTACCTGCTGCTTTTCTATCTCTACCCGTTCGGGAGTTTCTAGGCTAAGCCCACCCAGTATACCTGCACGTAATTCATGTAAAAAAATGGTGGAGACACGTTCCAGATCGACTTGGCCGCCGGCGCGCAAGCAGCCGCGCTGTGCCCCTAGCTGCTCTAAAAAATCCAGCTCTGATTTGGGTACTTGTTTGAGCTTGTAGCGCTCAACTAAACGCTGGGGATAGTGTTTTAGCATATAATCAGCGGCAAAAAATGCGACGTCGTCATAGCTCATGGCCGTGTCTTTAATGGCGCCAGTGGTTGCTAGTCTATAACTGCTATTTTCATTTTCTACTTTCGGCCACAGTATGCCGGGCGTATCCAACAACATTATACCGTTGCGTAAATTAATGCGCTGCTGGCCTTTGGTGATGGCGGGTTCGTTGCCGGTTTTAGCTACAGCACGACCCGCCAGACTGTTGATTAACGTCGATTTTCCGACATTGGGTATGCCGGTAATCATGACCAAAATATCTTTAGCCTTGTGCTCTTTATGGGGCGCAAGCTTGCGGCATAGGTTAATGATCTGTTGATCTCTACCTTGTTGGTCAGTGCTAATAGCCAGAGTTTTGGTTTGTTCTTGTGACTCGTAGTATTGCTGCCATAACAGGGTGATCTCAGGGTCGGCCAAGTCACTTTTACTCAATAGCTTAATAGAGGGCTTGTTTTGACGCAGGCTTTCTATGGCAGGGTTGGAACTGCTATAGGGGATGCGGGCATCAAGTAGTTCAATAATAATATCCACCTGCGGTAGCACTTCAACCATTTCTTTATTGGCTTTGTACATGTGGCCGGGGTACCAATGTATAGACATAGTTTACTCAAATCATTAATAGGGGAGTTAGCTGTATTGTTGGCGGCTATCACTGGCCTTATAGTTTTTACAGAAATCAAACAAGTCATCGGCAATTAAAGGTTTGCTGAATAAATAGCCTTGCCCGAAATCACATTTGCAGTTGCGTAAAAATGCCAGTTGCTCTTGTGTTTCTACGCCTTCGGCAACAACTTGGTAATTTAGTTTGTGGGCCATGGCGATAACTGCGGCGGTGATTTCCATATCGTCGTTATTTTCAGGTATGTCAGAAACGAAGGAGCGGTCTACTTTAAGAATGTTAACCGGTAATTGTTTGAGATAGCCGAGTGAGGAGTAGCCAGTGCCAAAGTCATCTATAGAAATGAGTATGCCTAGCGCTTTTATCTCATTGAGCTTAACTAAGGCTTCATCAATATTTTCCATTAATAATGATTCGGTGAGCTCTATTTCAAACTGATGTGGCGATATATTATTGCGGCTAAGCTCATTGGTAATGTGATCAACTAAACTGTCATCTTGAAATTGCTTGGCAGAAATATTCACCGTCATAACCACTTCATGGTCAACCAAGTTTTTGTCTATTAGCGCCTTGAGTTGCTCACAGGCTTTACTGATCACTAGGCGGCCTATGGGGATAATGAGCCCGGTGTCTTCGGCGGTATTAATAAATTGATCGGGGGGCACAAAACCACGGTTGGGGCAGGTCCAGCGTATTAAGGCTTCAAAGCCGGTGATTTTATAATCTTCTAGAGAAAGCTGTGGTTGAAATACTAGATGAAACTCTTGATTCTCTATGGCTAAGCGCAAGTCTCTGACTAAATCTAAGTGGCTAACTAGCTTTTGATTAATTTCATCGGTAAAAAACTGGTAGTTATTTCTACCCATATCTTTAGCTTTGTATAGCGCCATGTCGGCCTGTTTGATCAGTTCCTCGGCTTGGCTACTATCAATGGGCGCTACCGCTATGCCTAGGCTGGCGGAAATCGTGAGTTCATTTTCTTGCAGTATAATAGGTGCAGTAATGGCTGTAATGATTTTTTCGGCAATATTGGGTAGTGCTATGCCGTCATTATCTATGGGTAGTATTATGGCAAATTCATCGCCACCTAAACGCGCAACGGTGTCGCTGGATCTAACGCATTGTTGTAAGCGCTCCGAGATAATAGTGAGCAAACCGTCACCGGCATCATGACCCATGGAGTCATTTATCTCTTTAAAATGATCCAAGTCCAGCAGGATTAGCCCCAAGCTATATTGGTTGCGTGAGAGGTTATTGAGCAGATGCTCTAAACGATTTCTAAATAAGCGTCTATTCGCTAAGCCGGTAAGGGTATCGTAAAAAGCCATGTGCTCTAGTTGCGATTGCGCTTGCCTAATTTCAGTAACGTCATTGATGGAGCCTAGATAGCCAATAATCTCATCACTGTTGCCGCGCAAAACACCGACGTGGCCATTAATCCATTTATTATTGGTGTCACTAATAGAGCAGTTGATATTAATGGGGATGTGCGTATTCATCATGGTGTTTAGTTGGGCTTGCAGCGATGCACGGTCTTCTGGCTCTACTACGGATAGCCATGATTCATTTAAAATTTGGGTAATGGGCAAACCAGTGATATAGGACATTTCATCATTGGCAAATATGCATTCACCTTGTGGATTAAGTTGAAAAATACCTACCTTAGACGAGGCACTAATTAGCCGGAACTTTTCTTCACTTTCGCGCAGGCGCTCATGTTCATGCTCTATAACATTGAGCATATGGTTAAAGGAGTCTACTACGCTGCCTATTTCATCGTGGTTAATTTTTTCGGCGCGCAGCGAGTAATCATCAACTTTAGCGACATTCCTAGCGGTTTCACCCAAGGCTCGCAAGGGGCTGATAAGTTTGAAAGAAATGATTTTCGACAGCCATAAAGCAATGATACTGGCAACGATGATAATGGCTAAAAAAACATTAAAACTTTGCTGTGTTCGGGTGCTGAGCTCCGACAGAGACGTTTTTAAATATAAGTAACCAATAATCTCTTCTTCATGGCTAATGGGGTGGATAAAGTCTATAAATCGGCCATGCGAAGGCTCAATAATTTTAATCTCACCAGGCTGGGCACTGGGGCAAAATATTTTATCGTTGGGATAGCTCGCTAAGGTGCTAGTGCTGTGTTTGGGGTCGCTGCTAACACGGTAAATACAGGCGCCGATAATACTACTGCGGTAGGATAGGGGGATGAGGTTATTGAGGGCCGACTGTTTATCATTAAATAACACGGATTCCACGCTACGGTTACTAATGACCGATGCCAGTAGGCTAATTTCATCGCGTATTAATGATTTGTAGGTGTTTTTATCATAAATATTGAGAGCGACCATGGCGATAATTAGGCTGAATATACTGGTTGCCAAGCAAGCGGTAGTCAGCTTTACTGCCAAGGGCTGATTATTAATAAAGTTCAGACGCTTCATTTAAATACTGTTCATGCTTGCAGTGCACAATATGGCACCGCTCTGCCTTATTGCTATCAGGCCTAATAGGGATATACAGGGTCTAAGGGCGAGTTATGCACCTGACGTGTTGCTTTCGGCCCTGTAAGCTAGTGGCAAGTATAGACGAAAAATGCTAATTATTCAGGTTTAAACTATCACTTAAGTATTTGTTTATAGTGAAAATACCCAGTAAGCTTTGCAATTGATTTTTGTCCAGCGAATAAACTTAGCGACTTGCTGAACACTAGGCTAATAAAAAATAATCAGCCCTCTAGGCTATGCCCTCCAGTCAAGCTTGGTGGGCGGTGGGGGTAAATAATGGCTACACTTTATCCAACCCATATTGATATCTAAACATGTTGACTGAAACTAGCTTGCGCACAGAGACTATTAGCGACCGTATCAAACAGCAATGGCTGGATAAGCTGTGGCAACATTTGTTTGATGGCGAGACCTCAGGGCTGTTAAGCCCTGGCCAAATTCGCCGTCAGCGGCGAGATAGGCAGGCTGTTAGGCAACTGGAGATGGCAGCCCTATTTGAAGCCGAGCAGGATGTTAATCTTATACACCAAGGGCTTAAATGCATTGATAGCCGCGGTAAATTGGTTGATACCCCGCGCATAGATACCGTACAAACCCACGCTATTATCGAAAGCTCAGGTATTGATGAGTTTAGCGATGTAGGTAAGCAGTCCTCAGTCTCTATGCTGGAAACAGCCGCGAAAGAAGTGGGCGTTAGGGATTTAGAGCGAGCTTTGAACCTGCGCAAAATTATTCTATTGGCCGAGGCCGAGGTTTACGCTGCCGCCGACCGCCCGATAAGCCAGCACAGTGTGTCTGCCGAGTGGATGATCTGCTGGAAGAACGTTGCGCAAGATGTATTCAATCCTGAAATTCAAATCTTACTTGCCAGAATGCTGATACAGGAAGTCGCTCAAACCAATAGCTATGCCATGAGCAGCCTGTATATGTTGCGCCAGCTTAATGCTGATGACTTGGAAATGCTGGCAATACTAAGCAAGTTTAGTTTTGGTTCGTTTCTTTTTAATGCCTCGCAAGGGTATTTTAACACCGAGCTATACCATAATTTATTAGAGAGTATGGATGACCTAGGCTTGATCACAGGCTATAACATGGAGCCGCTGATCAAGCAGATATCATCAGAGACATCCGATGGCTATCTCGCCTTTTTACCTTGCGGTAATAAGGCGATGCGGGTGCAGGCCAAGCAGGCCAGTAAGATACTGTTACTCCCTATTTACAAGGTGAGTCGAGCCGGCCGGCAGCTTATGTCCTTACACACGACTACTGTCGATTTAGCGTATTTATTTGAGGTGGCCGCTTATATTAAACAGCAGGGCTTTAGTGTTGCCCTAGGTGAGTGGCAGTGCCATAAAAAAGGTAGTCAGTTTGAGGAGAAAATGCCTCTGTGATGGTTATTTTCTCAGTTAGTCTTTGAGGAATTTTAAAATTTTATCCGCTTGATCTAACGTGTCTTTAACGCCCATTTTAATCAGTTCGCGAGAAAAACTTTCGGTGAATAGTAAATAACTGGCAATATTGACGCCGCCGTCATTTCTACCACTGCCTGTCATTTTGAGAAAGAAACGCACCGTCGCGGGCAGCTCATTGATATGCTCTGTGGCGATGGCGTCTATATCTTGTGAGGGCGAGATAATGAAAGGCTCCACCCTTCTTAGGCGCTGCTCTGAATCGTAACCTCTGGCATCGGCGCAGCTGTCGACCAAACGATTAATGGTTTCTAGGTTTTCTATATCATTTTCTAGGCTGTCGACAAAGGCACTATTTAACAGGTGGCCTAAAATCTGGCCAAAGGCGGGTGATTGCACCCGGCGAGGCGGGGCATCGTATATTTTTTTATGGCCAGTGGTGGAGATGATCAATATTTTATCAGCACCGAGGTGTAGGGCCGGGCTGATAGGGTTCATTTGCCGCAGGGCGCCGTCTCCATAATAGTTGCGGCGTATGCGCTGCGGCGGAAAAATCGTCGGTATCGCGGAAGAAGCCATTAAATGCGGTAACTGTAATGGGGTGGGTATACCCTTGCGCCGCCAGCGCCGCCATTCACTGTTGGCGGGGCCGCCCTGGAAAAAACTATCTGAGCTACCCTCGGTGTAGTTCATCGCGGTTACGCAGGCGGCGGTAATATTACCTTGCTGTATGTTTTCGCTAATGCCGGCAAAGTTGATTTTCCTTTTTAACAGTTTGCGCAGGGGGGCGTTATCCAGCAAGGCTACCGGCCTGCCCACGGCAATACCGGCATTAAATAAGGATAACATCAGGCGCCAAGCATTGAAGCTTAGGCCTAGAAAATCACTGCGATAGACATGTTGATGGCTAAGTTCCATCCACAGATTTTCTAGCCAGACACTGGCGTTGACAAAACCGTCGGTTCTACTGGCTAGGCCTATAGCATTGAGTGCACCGGCACTGGTGCCGCATAAGATAGGAAAGGGGTCACGGCTTTGGCTGGTCGGTATGATAGTAGCCAATGCCTTAATAACGCCAACCTGATAGGCGGCACGGGCACCGCCGCCGGGCATTAAGAGTGCAGTTTGTTTGGTGTTAATTGGGTTGGGCAAAGACTATACTCGGCTTAATTCTCGTTATGCTTAATAGTGTACTTATAATTAAACAGTTTGCCATGAATTTGAGTTCTACTCTATGCAATTTTACTCACTAGAAAAACTCATAAACTTGCATGATGGTTATAGAAAGCAAATAAAGATTGATCATCATAATTTGTTGCTAATACAAAACGGCGATACAGTTTCTTTGCTGGAGAGCCTCTGCCCCCACCGCGGCCACCCCTTATCGGTCGCAGATATCAGCAGCAATAAGTTACGCTGCCCCTTGCACGGCTATGAGTTTGCCATAGCGACCGGCAAGCTGCTGCACTACAGTGAAGAGCCTTGCCGCGCATTAAAAATTTATGAGCTTAGCGATCAAGGCAATGAACTAGGGGTGTGGTTGTAGCACTTTACTCCTGCTGTACCCGTATCTGCAGGCTATTTGTGTTGCGGGTGCTATGCGCTAGACTGGGTTCGCCCTCCAGCACTACCCACTCGCCTAGCGTGGCAACAAGGCTGTTGCTAATACGGCTGCGCTTATCGCCTTGCAATTGATAAAGGCTGTAATCTATACGTACCTGTTGCGGCCCCAGCGCCTGTAGCTTTAGGCTGACACTGTGATTATCGCTATCTTGTAAGCTCATACTGGCACTATCGCTATGCAGTGGGTGGTAGTAGCGGCGCACGGCCAACAGTTGTTGCTGCTGGCGCGCATACTCCAAGCTTAGGGTTTCATTGTTGGCGAGGCGGTAACGCTGTTGCAGCTTATTGCTGCGGGTGGAGTAGGTTTTATGCTTGCCGTGCTGCGGGGCGCTGCTTAGGGTAATTACAAACTGCTGTACCGGTTTATCCATAATGGCCAGCAGCTCCGCTATCTCACTAACCTGATGTTGCGGGGCGCGCACAATGATTTGTTGTTGCTGGCTGCTCACCCGCGCTTGCGGGTAGAGTTTTTCTATACGCTGTTGCAATTGCTGGCTACTACTATGCTGTGCTTCATAAATAATACTGCTATCAGTATCAGCTTGAGCCAACGCCGAACACAGTAGCGCTATAATAAGCGTCAGCCACAGGGGTTTAGATATCCAGTATTCTAAAGTCGCTATTGGCATTAGCCTGCCCCCATAAAATTTCAAAGTGATCGATTTTAGTTTTCGTTACCGGCTTATTATTAAAGTCAGCCCAAAGGGTTTCGGGGTTTAATATAGATTGTGCTATCACGCCACAATCATCCGCCAGTATCAAATTTTCACTTACCCCAGTGTCATCACTAAGTTGTTTAATAGCAATGGCAGAGGGCAATCTGCGCTAGTAGTTGTAGTAACTTATGGCCGCGCTTTACTACAGGCCGACTATCAACCAGCAATAATTTAACCTGGTTGTTACGATGCCTGCGGGCTAGGGCCGAAACGGCATCGCAAAAGGCGGTGTTATCGAATAGCTTAGGGTTTAAGTCGTAATTTACAATGCGCAGTTGCCGCCGACATTGTTGCGCCATAGTTAGCGCGCTAGCTTGATGTTGTTGCACAAAAAACTTGCCCGCGCTTTGCCCCAGGATAGGCTGGCTATTGAGCTGCTTACGCATAGTGATATGGGGGATACCGGCATCATCGTAAATATCGCCCTCGGCCACAAAACCGGCTTTTTGGTAAAAGCGAATAGCGTGGGTTTGCGCTGACAAATGCACGTCATCAACCCTTAATTGACGCTGAGCAAACTCTACCGCCGCTTGTAGTAACTGTAGGCCGTAATTTTTGCCACGCGCCTGTTTTGCTATAGCCATGCGGCCTATGGCGCCATTGCGTAGTAAGCGTGCGCAGCCTATGGCTTGTTGCTGGGAGTTATAGGCCAGCCAATGGTAGGCCTCGTCGTCTTGGTCATCCCACTCCAAATGGGGTGGAACGTTTTGTTCTAGCACAAAAACCTCATGGCGCAGCTGTTGTAGCTCGTCACCATGTTGCTGCCAGCTAACTTGTTTAATCGTTATCGTCGTCATAAAAGTACAGTACACCGCTATTAAATAGCGACAGTAATAAGGTTTGGTTCTCTGTTATATCTAGCTTATTTTTTAACGCACAGCCAAGGTAGTGTTGTTGGTTACACAGCAGCTTTACTAACTCTGCGCTTGCAGGGCTGCTATTGACGGCCTTGCCGTCTACAAAAAACTGCAGGCCATGGTCATTGCGCAGGTAAGCCAATCTAGAGGCGGGGTTTTTGTAGGCGTGCTCATGCTGGCTTAAATCGGCGGATAATTCGTCAAGGCTTATATTTTGCGTGTCATCGTCGTGTAGCTGCGGGTATTTAGGCTCAGTCATGTATTGGCCAAACCATTGTGCAATGGCTTCGGGCTTGTTGATTTGCTGCAGTAAGATGCTTTGGATCAGTTGCAAGCTGTCGCTACCAATTTCACCTGCTGGCCTGTTGGTGTCTATAGCTGGGTCTTGGTAGCGCTGTAGTTCATCCATTTGAGCTAATTGATGGTCACAAAAGTGCGACAGAATCTCGCCGTGGCTGGGCGCGCGGAATCCTACTGAGTAGGTCATGCAGTCTTCACCTTCACCGATACCCCAGTGGGCGTAGCGGGGCGGCACATATAAAATATCGCCGGGGTTTAATAGCCATTCATCTTGCTGTTTAAAATTTTGTAGTATCTTTAATTGCTGATTATCAATATGCGCCTCATCTGGCTGGCAGTACTGGCCTATTTGCCAACGCCTTTGCCCCAAACCCTGCACTAAAAATACATCATAGTTGTCGTAATGGGGGCCTACCGAGCCGCCATCGGCTGCATAGCTCACCATTACATCATCAATGCGCCAATAGGGAATGAAGTTGAAATAGTCGGTCAGGCTGGCCACTTCCGGCATCCAGTGGTCTACGGCTTGCACTAGCAAGGTCCACTCACGCTCGGGCAGCGCTTCGAAATGTTGATCGGCTAGGGGGCCGTGGGTGAGCTGCCATTTTTCGCCGGCACCCACAATGAGGCGCGATTCTATATCTTCCTCGCAAGCTAACCCTGCCAACTCATCGGGAGAGAGCGGGCTGTGAAAATCGGGGATAGCGTTACGGATGACTAGTGGTTTTTTTTGCCAATAGTTGGTTAAAAAATCGTCTTTATCGAAATTTTCTAGGGTCATAATTATCTAGGGGTATGGTAGTGGTTTTATTTCTTTTAAAAAAGCGGTTAAAAAAAGCCCCGCAATGCGAGGCTTTAGGATTAGATGCGGTTGGCTTGGGCTATAGCGTTGCCTATATAGTTGGCCGGGGTTAATGCCCGCAAGCCTGCTTTAGCCTGCTCTGGCATATCCAGAGTTTCTATAAAGGCGGCTATGGTTTGCTGGTTCATCACTTTGCCGCGGGTTAGCGCTTTTAGCTTTTCATAGGGTTCGTCTATGTTGTAGCGACGCATCACGGTTTGTATGGGTTCAGCCAGTATCTCCCAGCTATTGTTTAAATCTTCTGCTAGCCGCGCTGCGTTGAGCTCTAATTTACCCAAGCCTTTTAGTGTCGACGCGTAGGCGATAAGGCTATAGGCCATGCCCACGCCCATATTGCGCAATACGGTAGAGTCGGTAAGGTCGCGCTGCCAGCGTGAGATAGGTAGCTTGCTGGCCATGTGTGACAACAAGGCATTGGCCAATCCTAAGTTACCTTCAGAGTTTTCGAAGTCTATAGGGTTAACTTTGTGTGGCATGGTGGATGAGCCTACTTCGCCAGCAACGACTTTTTGCTTGAAGTAACCTAAAGACACATAGCCCCAGATGTCACGATCTAAGTCGATCAAAATAGTGTTAAAGCGGGCCTGAGCATCGAACAGCTCGGCGATATAATCGTGTGGCTCTATTTGCGTGGTGTAGGGGTTAAAGCTTAAACCTAGGCTTTCAATGAAGGTTTTTGCGTTTTCTTCCCAGTCTATATCGGGGTAGGCAGAGATGTGGGCGTTGTAGTTACCTACTGCGCCGTTAATTTTACCTAGCAGTTCTACCTTGGCGATTTGCTCACGCTGCCTGCGCATGCGGGCAACCACGTTGGCAAACTCTTTACCTACCGTTGACGGGCTGGCGGTTTGGCCGTGGGTGCGCGATAGCAGTGGCACATCAGCAAATTGCTTGGCCATGCTGGCTAGGGTGTCGATAATGGCGTCTATCTCAGCCAGTACTACGGTACGGCCTTCGCTAAGCATGAGGCCGTGGGAGAGGTTGTTAATGTCTTCTGAGGTACAGGCAAAATGGACAAACTCGGTAACGGCCTTGAGCTGGGCGTTGCTGTCTATCTTTTGCTTGATAAAGTACTCAACCGCTTTCACATCGTGATTGGTGGTGGCTTCTATATTTTTTACAGCCTGGGCATCTTGCTCAGAGAAGTTATCGACGATGCTGTTTAGCAGGGCGTTGGCTTCAGCGTCAAAGGCAGGTACTTCCGTAATCTGCGGATGCTGAGCGAGCTTTTGCAACCAACGTATCTCTACGATTACACGGTTTTTGATTAAACCGAATTCGCTGAACACGGTGCGTAACGATGCGGTTTTGCTGCCATAGCGGCCATCTATGGGGGAAATTGCGGAAAGCGCAGATAAATCCATGGTGTTAAATCTCACGGTGAGTCAATAAAAGCCCAACGTCCCAGCATTACGCCTGAGTAGGGACTGAAAAGGGTGTGGCTAAGAAAGCTGCGCATGATACACGAACTGAACGTTTTTTTCAGTGGCTATTCAACGCCGATCAACGCCGATCCACGCCGATCAGTGATTAATCAGGCTTTGCGCGGCCTGTAGTAGGCGCTTGCGGGCAGTGAAAAAGTGCCAGCGTTTACCGCCCATTTGGCGCCACAATACGGCCGCTCTAATGCCCGCTAATAGTAACGCGCGAATTTTATCGGCATTACTAGCGTTTTGCAGATGTATGGCGTTGCCGTTAACGTGTATACGGGTTTTGTAAGTACTAATAGTATCTTTATAAACTGCTGCAACACTGGATGATAAGTTATTGATATCATTGTTAAAGTGCTCGGTGTTAAAGTGTATGTGCTGCAGCCTGTTGGCAATGATATTGAGCTGCTCTGTATCCTTGCTGAGCTTACCCTGCAGGTGAATCATTCCCAATGCATAGCGCATCACCGCACGGTATGTGCTGCTGGCCTCGCCGGATAAGGCAGCGATTAATAGCTTTAAGCCGCTGTCTACGCCATGTATGCCGCCGTAAATGGCTGCTGGGTGTTCGCTATCAAAGGCAAATAGGCTTTGTAGTAGCGGGTTATAGGTTTCAGGTAATGCTTTACCGGTGAGGGCTATTTGGTCCACCAATTGTGCGCTTTGCAGTAGGGCGGCCAAGGCAAGGGTCTGAGTTTGACTAGGGCTTAACTCTTGCAAGATTTTCCTTAAATATCAAAGTATTAGGGCTATGTGTTAATAGCTTGTTCAATAATGCCGCCACCCAAACAAATATCGCCTTGGTAAAGTACTAAGGATTGTCCGGGGGTAATGGCGCGCTGCGGCTGCTCAAAAACAACTTTGTAGCCATCGCCGTCAACCCGTATTTGGCAGGCCTGGTCTTGCTGGCGGTAGCGGGTTTTGGCCATGCAGCTAAAAGGCAATTCTGGCGCCAGATGGTTGATCCAATGTATCTCGCTAAGTACTAGGCCGGTTTTATACAACCTAGGGTGGTGCTTACCTTGGGCGATAATCAAGACGTTGCGCGCTAAGTCTTTATCCACCACATACCAAGGTTCATCGCCGGCACCTCTAACACCACCTATGCCTAAACCTTGACGCTGACCTATGGTGTGAAACATCAACCCGCTATGTTCGCCCATAGGCTTACCAGCTACATCTTCTATGGCGCCGGGCTGGGCGGGCAGGTATTGCTCTAAAAAATCTTTAAAGCGACGTTCGCCTATAAAGCAAATACCGGTGCTGTCTTTTTTGTTGTGGGTAACTAAGTCGTGTTGCTCGGCCAGCGCACGCACTGCCGGCTTTTCCATTTCACCTACAGGGAATAGGGTTTTGCCTATTTCTTCGCCGCCTACTGCGTGTAAGAAATAGCTTTGGTCTTTGTTGTCGTCCAAGCCCTTGAGTAGCTGGGCGTTACTATCGTCAGCGGAGCGGCGTACATAGTGGCCGGTGGCGGTATAGTCGGCACCTAGAGTGAGGGCGTATTCTAGGAAGGCCTTAAACTTAATTTCGCGATTGCACAGTATATCGGGGTTGGGTGTGCGGCCGGCCTTGTATTCTTCTAAGAAATGCTCAAACACATTATCCCAATACTCAGCGGCAAAGTTGGCGGTGTGCAAGGGTATGCCCAGTTTTTTACAGACTTGTTCGGCGTCAGCTAAGTCATCTTTAGCGGTACAGTATTCGGTGCCGTCATCCTCATCCCAGTTTTTCATAAACAAGCCTTCCACCACATAGCCTTGCTGCTGTAGCAGTAGGGCGGCCACGGAGGAGTCAACACCGCCGGACATGCCGACGATAACTTTGCGATTAGGGCTGGGGACGTTTGTCATTAATGCTGATTAAACCGTGTTTATGAATAGATAAAATTGAGCGGGTATAAATGGCCGTTTTGGTACTGCTCTATGGCGCTGAGTACCAAGCGCGAACGCAGTTTATCAGAGCTGGCCAGTATTTCCTCATAACTCATCCATACCGCTCGCACTATACCGTCATCCAAGGGCAATTCGGGGTGGTGGTTAAGCGCTTTACCGTAAAACGTCGTGCGGTGATAGGTGACGCCATTGTGAGGGGACTCATAGAGCGCTACGCCCACCAAGCCTTGTAGCTCTATGGCCCAGCCAGTTTCCTCTAGCGTTTCGCGTACCGCCGCTTGCTGCAATGTTTCGTTGGGGTCCAAGTGGCCAGCGGGTTGATTATAAACCTGCTTGCCATGAGACATTTCCTCTACTAATAAAAACTGTTTATCACGTTCAATAATAGTTGCTACGGTAACGTGAGGCTGCCATTCCATATCACTGCTCATCTGGTAGTTAGGTAATAAGGCTAAATAGGTTGGGGATTATAAGCGGCGATCGCGCTTAGTGGTATGCCGTTTAGCAGAGTTTTTGCGATTAGACCTAGGTTTTGTGGTTTTTTTGGTTGCCTGTGGTGCGTGTACCTGCAGTTCGCGGTAGTGGCCTGGCGCTATGCCCTCTATGCTCCAGTCGCCTATGCGAACGCGTATTAGCCGCAAGGTGGGGAAGCCTATAGCGGCGGTCATGCGTCTGACTTGGCGATTGCGCCCTTCGCTAATAGTAATTTCCAACCATGCTGTGGGTATATGCTGGCGCTGCCTCACGGGCGGCTGGCGAGGCCATATATCAGGCTGCGCTATACCGTTAACTTTTGCTGGTCGGCAGGGGCCGTCACTTAGCGTTATGCCTAGTTGCAGGGGCTTAAGATCTTCGTTAGAGGGTTGACCCTCAACTTGCGCCCAGTAGGTTTTGGCTAATTTATGATCGGGGTGGCTGATGCGATGTTGTAAGCTACCGTTGTTAGTCAGCAGTAGTAAGCCTTCCGAGTCGTAGTCCAATCTGCCCGCGGGATAACAGTCGCCAATGCCCGGCATATACTGCTTTAGCGTGTCGCGGCCCGCCTCATCGGTAAATTGGCTAAGCACGTTAAAGGGCTTATTAAATAAAATAATTTTGGACATGGAATTATATTCAGTGAATTTGCAATAATGTTATCAGCTATCAGAATAGATAGCTTGCTGCTATAATCCGCGCGCTTTCATAGCGGTAGGCCTTGCAACGTAGTAATCAAAAATTACTCACAACGAGGTTCCGGGCGACACAGCCATTACAGCATAGGACTCATTATGACCGATCAATGTTCAACCATTGTCTATACCCAAACAGACGAAGCCCCGGCCTTAGCCACGTATTCTTTACTACCCATTATTCAAAAATTTACCCAAACAGCTAGTATTAATGTAGTCGCCAAAGATGTTTCTGTTGCGGCTAGAATTTTATCCTGTTTTCCAGAACGACTAAGTGATCAACAAAAAGTCAGCGATACTCTCTCTGAACTGGGCGAGCTTACTCTTAAGCCTGAAGCCAATATTATTAAGCTACCTAATGTCAGCGCGTCTATTCCACAGCTAAAAGCGGCTATTTCTGAACTACAGGGGCAGGGCTATGATATCCCTAATTATCCCGATGAGCCTAGTAACCAAGCAGAACAAGACATCCAAACACGTTACGTCAAGGTGCTTGGCAGCGCGGTAAACCCGGTGTTGCGCGAAGGTAATTCTGATAGGCGTGCACCGCCGGCGGTAAAACAATACGCCCGCAACAACCCTCATAAAATGGGCAAGTGGAGCCCAGCATCACGCACTCATGCTTCTTATATGCGTGATGGTGATTTTTATTCCAGCGAGCTGTCCACTACGCTTAAACAAGCCTGCACAGTACGCATAGAGTATGTTAATGCTGCCGGCGACATCAAAATATTAAAAGACAGTACCGATTTATTAGCGGGCGAAGTTATCGATGCCATGCGCATGAGTAAAAAAGCCTTATGCGCATTTTTTGAAGAACAGATTCAAGACGCTAAAGAAACAGATGTTTTATTATCGCTGCATGTAAAAGCAACAATGATGAAGGTATCGCACCCCATAGTGTTTGGGCATGCGGTGAAAGTTTTTTATAAAGAAGTTTTTGAAAAATACGCAGAGACTTTTGAAAAAATAGGCGTGAACCCCAATAATGGCTTGGGTAATGTTTATGAAAAAATCAAACAATTACCGCGCAGTTTACAGGAAGAAATTGAGCGTGATATACGCGACATTTACGTTAATCGTCCGGCTTTAGCCATGGTTAATTCCGATAAAGGCATTTCAAACTTACATGTCCCCAGCGATGTTATTGTTGATGCTTCTATGCCGGCAATGATACGCGAAGGCGGCAAGATGTGGGCGCCCGATGGCAAGTTAAGAGATACCAAGGCCATTATGCCTGAAAGTACCTATGCCACCATTTATCAGGAGATGATTAACTTTTGTAAAACACATGGTGCTTTTGACCCAACCACTATGGGCACTGTGCCCAACGTAGGCTTAATGGCGCAAAAAGCGGAAGAGTATGGTTCACACGATAAAACCTTTGAAGCTGAAGGCGAAGGCATTATTCGAGTCGTTGATCAAAACGATACTGTCATTTTTGAACACAGTGTCGAAGAAGGCGATATCTGGCGTATGTGCCAAGCCAAAGATTTGCCTATACAAGATTGGGTAAAATTGGCGGTTAACCGCGCCAGAGCAACCGGCCTACCAGCTATTTTTTGGCTAGATGAAAACCGTGCTCACGATGTGCAGATGATCAAAAAAGTTAAACAATACTTAAACGATCACGATACTGAAGGCCTGCGTATACGCGTTATGGCTCCGGTTATGGCCATGCGCTTTACCCTAGAGCGCTTGATTAAGGGTAAAGATACTATATCGGTAACGGGTAACGTACTTAGAGATTACTTAACCGATTTGTTCCCTATTATGGAGCTGGGCACTAGTGCCAAAATGCTTTCTATTGTGCCTTTAATGAATGGCGGTGGCATGTTTGAAACAGGGGCTGGCGGTTCAGCGCCTAAGCATGTACAGCAGTTTTTAGAAGAGGGGCATTTACGCTGGGATTCACTGGGCGAGTTTTTGGCTTTAACAGTCTCGCTAGAAGATATTGCACACAAAAACAACAACAGTAAAGCCAAGGTGTTGGCTTCCTGTCTGGATAAGGCAACGACAAAATTCCTAGAAGAAAATAAGTCGCCACAGCGGCGTGTAGGGTTACTAGATAATCGCGGCAGCCATTTTTATTTGGCCTTATACTGGGCTCAGGCCTTGGTAGAACAAGGTGACGACACAGAATTACAGCAGCGCTTCAAGCCTTTACTGGCTGCGCTAAGCAGCAATGCAGCAGTAATACTAGAGGAGCTGAATGCCAGCCAAGGGCTAGCTATTGATATCGGTGGCTATTACCACCCCGATAGTGATAAAACAGAGGCAGCAATGCGTCCCAGTAAAACCCTTAATGCAGCATTGGCATCTTTCGCCTAAACTAACTGGCTATTACCTTTAGCCATTTAATAATTAAAATTTGTAAGGAGCATTAGCATATGCCTTATCAACACATAAAAGTCCCTAGCGTAGGTGAGAAAATCACCGTCAATGCCGATTATTCATTGAACGTGCCCAACCAGCCTATTATTCCCTTTATAGAAGGAGATGGCATCGGTGTGGATATCAGCCCGGTAATGATAAAAGTGGTTGATGCTGCGGTAAGCAAGGCCTACAGCGGCGACAAGAAAATCAGCTGGATGGAAGTGTATACCGGCGAAAAGGCCGCGGAGCTCTATGATGGCGATTGGTTTCCCGCCGAAACTCTAGATGTGTTGAAAGAATATTCGGTAGGCATCAAAGGCCCTTTAACCACACCCGTAGGCGGCGGCTTTCGTTCATTGAACGTGGCTTTGCGTCAGGAGTTGGACCTCTACACTTGCCTGCGCCCTGTGCGTTGGTTTGAGGGCGTGCCTTCTCCCGTTAAGGCTCCGGAAAAAACCAACATGGTTATTTTTAGAGAGAACAGTGAAGATATTTATTGCGGCATTGAGTGGCGTGCAGGTACGGACGAGGCTACTAAGGTCATAAAATTCTTACAAGAAGAAATGGGTGTTACCAAGATTCGCTTTGATACCGACTGTGGTATAGGCATTAAGCCCGTATCTAAAGAGGGTACTCAGCGCCTGGTACGCAAGGCTCTGCAATACACCATAGATCAAGACCTGCCTTCATTAACCCTAGTGCATAAGGGTAATATTATGAAGTTTACCGAGGGTGCCTTTAAGGATTGGGGCTATGAGTTGGCGCAGGCAGAGTTTGGTGCTGAGTTGTTAGATGGCGGCCCGTGGATGGCGTTTACCAATCCCAATAACGGTAAGCAAATTGTCGTTAAAGACGTTATCGCTGATGCCATGTTACAGCAGATTTTACTGCGCCCCGATGAGTACAGTGTGCTTGCTACCTTGAATCTTAATGGTGACTATATCTCTGATGCGCTGGCGGCACAGGTGGGCGGCATAGGCATAGCGCCTGGCGCGAACCTAAGCGACACCATAGCCATATTTGAAGCCACTCACGGTACGGCACCTAAGTACGCAGGCCAGAACAAGGTAAACCCTGGCTCATTGATCTTATCGGCAGAGATGATGTTGCGTCATTTAGGTTGGAATGAAGCGGCGGACTTGATTATTGAAGGTATGAATAATGCCATACAGGCAAAAACCGTAACCTATGACTTCGATCGCTTGATGGAAGACGCAACTCTACTGTCTTGCTCAGAGTTCGGTGACGCAATAATTAAAGGTATGTAACCGTTAACCCGCCGGTGGCGTTTCGTCACTGGGGGTTAATTTGATTCTAGCTCTGGCTGTTGTTCTTTGGGGCTAGTATCTTGTTCCATTTGGTTAGCAACCGCCTGAATTTGGGTGGCATGCAAACCCTTGGGGCCTTGCTCTGTTTCAAAGGTAACAGACTGACCCGCCTTAAGTGTTTTATAGCCATCCATATCGATTGCAGAGTAGTGGGCAAAAATATCACCGCCACCTTCTTCCGATAAGATAAAGCCATACCCTTTAGCGTTGTTAAACCACTTGACCATTCCCGTATACATGAAGAGGCCCTTTTATTATTGCCTTAAAAGGCGTATTTGTTTCAATAACACCACCTGATTTATTATTCTGAGGTGGTATTCTCTTGTTTCTAAGCAAAAGAAACGCCTCCCTATTTAACATTTTTTGATCAATAGTCAAGAGGGTTGGCTGAAATATAGGCAAATTGGGTGAAATTAACCCGCATTTTTGAAATATTTAAAGATATGAGCATAGTTATGGGTAAACATGAAAATCTTCTACTAACATTATCTATGAGTGATGAGGAAGATTTACCAGCTTACGATGATGGTGATCTAGCACTGGAGTCCGCCAAGCCGGAATTAAAACGGCCTAGGATGTATAGGGTGGTAATACTAAACGATGATTATACCCCCATGGAATTTGTGGTAGAGGTTTTAGAAGCTTTCTTCAATATGGATAGAGAGCAAGCAACGCAGGTGATGTTGACGGTGCATACCAAAGGAAAAGGGATCTGCGGACTTTATACCCGTGATATAGCGGAAACTAAAGCCGAGCAAGTGAATCAATATGCTAGGGAGTCTCAGCATCCGCTATTGTCGGAAGTTGAACCTTCAGAAGACTAAGCAAACGTAATTATATTTCGGAGTATGCGTATATGCTAAGCAAAGATCTTGAACTGACATTAAATCAGGCATTTAAAGGGGCTCGTACCAAGCGGCATGAGTTCATGACAGTAGAGCACTTACTACTGGCCTTGATAGACAATGACATCGCCGCTGACGTATTGATGGCCTGTGGCGCTGACCTAGGCCGCTTGCGGACCGATTTGGCCGATTTTGTGGACTCAACCACGCCGCTGATCCCAGAGCGGGATCTTGAGCGTGAAACACAGCCCACCTTGGGTTTTCAACGTGTCCTGCAAAGGGCGGTATTTCACGTGCAATCCTCGGGCAAAAAAGAAGTTACCGGTGCCAATGTATTGGTGGCTATTTTTTCTGAACAAGAAAGCCAGGCGGTCTATTTTCTAAAACAGCAAAGTGTTGCCCGCTTGGACATCGTTAATTACATCACCCACGGTATATCCAAGGTGGCGGGTCACAGCGACCACAGCCTGGAGCATGACCGCAGCCATGTGGACGAAGACGGTATCGCCACAGAGCAAGAGCAACGGCCGCTGGATAACTACGCCACCAATTTAAATGAAGAAGCTAAGTTGGGCCGCATAGACCCCTTGATCGGTCGTGATAAGGAAATAGAGCGGGTAGCGCAAATACTATCGCGCCGTCGCAAAAACAACCCGCTGCTAGTGGGTGAGTCCGGGGTGGGTAAAACTGCTATCGCCGAAGGCTTAGCTAAACTCATCGTCGACGGCGAAGTACCTGACATATTAAAAGACAGCACCGTTTATTCATTAGATATGGGGGCCTTATTGGCGGGCACCAAATATCGCGGTGACTTTGAAAAACGATTTAAAGGTTTGCTCGCTGACTTGAGAAAACGTGAGCATGCCATTCTTTTTATCGATGAAATTCATACTATTATCGGAGCGGGTGCTGCCTCAGGCGGGGTCATGGATGCCTCCAATTTATTAAAACCGCTGTTGAGCTCGGGGCGTTTACGCTGCATAGGCTCCACCACCTTTCAGGAGTACCGCGGTATTTTTGAAAAGGACAGGGCGCTTAGCCGCCGCTTTCAAAAAGTGGACGTGGGTGAGCCTTCAGTGGAAGACACCTTCAAAATCCTTAAGGGTTTAAAAAGCCGTTTTGAAGAGCATCACGACATTAAGTACACCGATAAAGCCTTGCAAGCTGCTGCTGAGTTATCGGGGCGCTATATCAACGATCGTTTTATGCCCGACAAAGCCATTGACGTGATAGACGAGGCGGGTGCCTACCAACGCTTACAAAAACCTGAAAATCGCAAAAAAGTTATTAATGTTGCCGAGATAGAAAACATCGTGGCAACGATTGCGCGGATACCGCCTAAATCAGTTTCGTCCAACGATAAAGAGCAGTTGCTTAAGTTAGAGGACAACTTAAAAATGGTGGTGTTTGGTCAAGACGAGGCCATAAGCTCCTTGGCGACTTCCATCAAGATGGCTAGGGCGGGCTTAAAGCCTGTAGAAAAGCCCATAGGTTCATTCTTATTGGCTGGGCCTACCGGTGTGGGCAAAACCGAAGTTACCGCACAGCTGGCTAAAATCCTTGGTCTGGAGTTAATCCGCTTCGATATGTCTGAGTATATGGAACGCCATACCGTGTCACGCTTAATCGGCGCACCTCCCGGCTATGTCGGTTTCGATCAGGGCGGCCTATTAACCGAAGCTGTCACTATGCATCCCCATAGTGTGGTGTTGTTAGATGAAATAGAAAAAGCGCACCCCGAAGTCTTTAACTTGTTATTACAGGTCATGGATCACGGCACGCTGACTGACAACAACGGCAGAAAAGCTGACTTTAGAAACGTTATCTTTATCATGACCACCAATGCTGGTGCTGAGAATATTAGCCGCCGCTCCATGGGCTTTTCTGAGCAAGATCATAGCACCGACGCCATGGAGGCGATTAACCGCTTGTTTACTCCCGAATTCCGCAATCGCTTAGACAGCATAGTGCAGTTTAAATCGTTACCGGAAGAGGTGATATTAACCGTAGTGGATAAATTTTTGGTAGAACTGCAAGGGCAGTTGGATGGCAAGTTGGTCACGTTGCACGTGGATGACAGTGCTAGGCGCTGGCTGGTTACTAAAGGCTACGACAAAGATATGGGCGCAAGACCTATGGCCAGAGTGATACAAGAGCATATTAAAAAGCCCTTGGCTGAAATGGTCTTGTTTGGCGCGCTTTCAGAGAAGGGTGGCATAGTGCACATTAGTGCAGGCGGTGATGGCTTAGTGCTAGAAGTGGAGGAGTCAGAAGAGGCGCTGGCATAAGCGCCTCTCTAGGATTTTAGCGGGCGCGGTAGGTGATGCGTCCTTTGCTTAAATCGTAAGGCGTTAGCTCAACACGAACTTTATCGCCGGTTAAAATGCGTATGTAGTTCTTGCGCATTTTACCCGAGATGTGGGCTGTTACTACGTGGCCGTTCTCTAACTCTACACGGAACGTCGTGTTAGGTAGGGTGTCTATCACCTCACCTTCCATTTCAATTTGATCTTCTTTTGCCATTCGGCACTTACCTCGATGGTTTTAAATACAATCGCCTAGCCGACGAAAAACTGCGCGCATTGTACCTAAAATCGTCTGAGAATCAAAAGGGAATTACTTCAGCTGCAGCCATTGCTGGTTTATATATAGCTCTAAGGGCCTAAAAGACGATTTATAACGCATTTTTTGGCAATTTTTAATCCAATAGCCCAAATACAACGCATGCAGTTTTAGCCGCTGGCTTTCCTGTAACTGCCACAAAATCATATAAGTTCCTAAGCTGCGCTTGTCGTGGTCGGGGTCAAAAAAGCTGTAAACAGCCGATAGACCTTGCTCTAACTGGTCAGCCAAGGCGACAGCGATCAACTTACCTTGTAAGCGAAGGCTAAAATAACGGCTATAGCTATTTTTACTACAGAGAAAGTTTATATAGTCGGGACGGCTGGTGGGGTACATATCACCATCGGCATGGCGCAGGTTAATGTATTTTTCAAACAGGGCATAACACTCATCGTTATCTATAGAGGCCACTTCTTGGCACTGCAAATCCGCATTGCGCTTGCTAATACGGCGCTGTTGTCGACTGGGTTTAAACAATAGGCAGGGTATACGCGCCGAAATACACTGTTGGCAGGCCGCACAATGGGGCCGGTAGATATTGTCGCCGCTGCGTCTAAAGCCATACTCCGACAGGGCGCTGTGCAGTGTTTTATCCACGGGCTGCTGGGGATCTAGAAACAGCGTAGTGGCCATTTCATTATCTAAGTAACTGCAGGGGTGCTCACTGGTGCGGTAAAACTTGAGTTGATCGAGATTGATAAGCTCTCGGTTAGACATGATGCGGCCCTTGCCAGTGTGCCTGCCAGTCACCAATGCCAGCTTGCACGCTGTATTGCTGTAGATAATCAGTAAAGCGGCTGCGCACTATTTCCTCGGTTCCTAAAGTGGTTAGGTGTGGGTTGGCTACTTGGCAGTCTATCAGTGGGTAGCCCCAACGGGCTAGGTTTTGCGCTAGCGCGACAAAGGCTACTTTTGAAGCATCACTGCTATGGCTAAACATAGACTCACCAAAGAATATCTGCCCTATATTAATGCCATAAAGCCCGCCCACCAGGCGCTCGCCCAACCATACTTCCACAGAATGGGCGTGGCCTTGTTGGTGCAGAGTCGTGTAGGCCGCAATAATATCATCGCTAATCCAAGTGCCGGGCTGATCTTTACGCGGCGTGTCGGCGCAGGCCTGTATCACCTCTATGAAATGAGTGTCGCAGGTGACGTGAAATTCTTGGCGCTTAAGACGTTTATTCAGGCTTTTAGAGATATGGATATGTTCGGGAAATAACACCGCTCGGGGGCTGGGTGACCACCATAAAATAGGCTCGCCCGGCTCATACCAAGGGAATATGCCTAGCTGGTAGGCATGCAACAATCGTTGTGGGCTTAAGTCTGCCCCGGCGGCCAGTAGGCCGTTGGGTTCTAGCAGTGCTGTATCGGTAGGAGGGAAATACAGCTCATCGGGGTCCAGCCAGGGCAGTGTCGTCATTAAGGTTTAAGCTAGGTCGTCAAGGTAGCGCTCGGCATCTAAGGCGGCCATACAGCCCGCACCAGCCGAGGTAACTGCTTGACGGTAAATGTGGTCAGCTACATCGCCGGCCGCAAACACGCCCTCTATAGAGGTGCCAGTGGCATTGCCTTCTAGGCCACTCTTGATTTTGATGTAGCCGTCTTTCATGTCTAGTTGGCCGGCAAATATATCGGTGTTGGGCTTATGGCCGATAGCAATAAACACGCCTTCCACGTCTATAGCGGTGACGCTGTCATCTTGGGTGTTGCGTAAGTTTAAACCGGATACGCCCATAGTATCACCGGTTACTTCGTCTAGCGTGTGGTTCCACATAAGGGTGACATTGCCGTTTTTCGCTTTTTCAAATAGCTTGTCTTGCAATATTTTCTCTGCGCGTAAACCTTCGCGCCTATGCACTAAGGTAACCTCAGAGGCGATGTTGGATAAATACAGCGCTTCTTCTACCGCTGTGTTACCGCCACCAATAACAGCAACCTTTTTATCGCGGTAAAAAAAACCGTCGCAGGTGGCACAGGCGCTAACGCCTTTACCCATAAAGGCTTGTTCTGATTCTAGGCCTAGATACTGCGCCGATGCACCGGTGCAAATAATCAAGGCGTCGCAGCTATAGGTGGCGCTGTTGCCTTTTAAAATAAACGGCCGCTGTTGCAGCTGGGTTTCTTCTATGTGGTCAAATAAAATTTGGGTATCAAAGCGTTCGGCATGCTGCTGCATACGCACCATCAGGTCGGGGCCTTGTAAGCCTTCCACATCACCGGGCCAGTTATCAACCTCGGTGGTGGTAGTGAGCTGGCCGCCTTGCTGCATGCCGGTAATCAGCACTGGCTTTAAATTCGCTCGGGCAGCATAAACGGCAGCCGTATAACCGGCAGGGCCGGAGCCTAAAATGATCAGTGGGTGATGCTGGATATCGCTCATAAAAAACCTGTGTATTGTGTGAGTATGGGCAGGCGGTTGAATTGTATACAGTGGGCGCCTATGCAGCCGACTATCATAATTCAAATCAAGATGGGGCTAAAGCCTTTATCTGTGATTGAGTGCCTAGCTTAATTGTCTGCAGGGGCAGCAATCTGACGGCGTAGGTGATAATATTGGGCCAATTTTCAAGAATAAAAGCCTGATAAGGCAAAGGAATAATTGGCTTTGAATAAACCAGTTACTGCTGAGAAATCTACCCACAATATCGCCGCCGAAAAATTTGCCCCGCGCTTGCGCGAAGGCGCCTTGATTGGTGTGTTTGCGGTGTTCGTCTATTTGCTGGTCGCTCTGCTGACTTACAACGCCGCTGACCCCGGCTGGTCCGATACCGGTAGCGGCCAAACCATTACCAATAGAGGTGGGCCTACCGGCGCCTGGTTGGCCGATGTTTTTTACTCGCTATTTGGCTATATGGCGTATTTATTCCCATTGATGCTGGGTTATCGCGCTTCCATATTATTTAGGGAGCGTTATAGGCAGGGGGTTTTTAATTGGTGGATGTTTTTTATACGCATTGCCGGTCTGTTAATGGTAATGGTAGCCAGTACCAGCTTAACCACTATTGCCGACGCGACTAATTCGGCATTACCTTTTGGCAATGGCGGTATCTTAGGCCAGGCCGTAGGTAGTAACGCGATTGCCGCCTTCAGCGTATTTGGCGCCCGGCTAATATTACTGGCGCTACTGCTATTTGGCATGACTATTTTTACCGACCTGTCCTGGTTGCGTTTAATGGACAAGCTAGGTGCTGCAACGCTGGCGTTAATCTCTGCCATACGTAATCGCACGGTGAAGTATTGGCGCAAGCGACAAGAAAAGAAAACCCAGCAAAAAGTGCAGCAAGAGCGCAAAGTGGTTATCGCCAAACATGTGGAAGAAACCAAAAACAAAAAACCACCGGTTATTAAACCCATGCCTAAGCAGCAGCCGGTAGTTAGTGAGCGCAAAGAGCGTGAGCGCCAGCAGCCTTTATTTGATGCTCCGGTGACCGGCAGCTTACCTTCATTGAGCTTATTAAATCCCGCCGGTAATGCCTCCAAAAAAGGCTACTCCACGGAAGCGCTGGAGGCTATGTCAAAATTATTGGAGCATAAGCTCAAAGACTTTGGCGTTATAGCAGAAGTGGTTGAAGTTTTCCCCGGCCCGGTTATTACCCGTTTCGAAATACAGCCAGGCACCGGTGTAAAAGTTAGCAAAATCGTCGGCATAGCCAAAGATATAGCGCGCTCACTAGCGGTAATTAGCGTGCGCGTAGTAGAGGTAATACCGGGCAAGCCCGTCGTAGGCATAGAAATTCCCAATGAAGACAGGGCCATTGTTAACTTTCATGATGTGTTGTCATCAAAAGAATACGACGAGTCGAAATCACCACTAACCTTAGCGCTGGGCCACGATATCGCCGGTGAGCCGGTAGTAGCAGACTTAGCCAAGATGCCACATTTGTTGGTGGCCGGTACCACCGGTGCCGGTAAGTCGGTTTTGATTAACGTTATGTTATTAAGCATGATGTATAAATCTGGCCCCGAGGATGTACGTTTTATTTTAGTCGACCCAAAGGTAATAGAGCTAACCGTATACAACGGCATTCCCCATTTATTGACACCCGTGATAACGGATATGAACGAGGCCGCCAACGGCCTGCGCTGGTGTGTGGCAGAAATGGAGCGGCGCTATAAATTACTCGCCGCCTTAGGAGTGAGAAATTTAGCGGGCTTTAACCGTAAAGTGGCAGATGCCAAGGCTGCAGGCGAGCCCATTATGGATCCTTTTTATGTGCCCGCCGAAAACTATGTGCATATCGATGGTGTAGAGCCGCCTAGCCAGAAAGAGTTAGAAAAGCTGCCGGCCATTGTTGTGGTTATCGATGAATTCGCCGACATGATTATGACCGTGGGTAAAAAAGTTGAAGAGCTTATCGCCCGTATCGCCCAAAAAGCTAGGGCGGCAGGGATACATTTAATTTTGGGCACCCAGCGTCCGTCAGTAGATGTTATCACCGGTTTAATCAAAGCCAACGTGCCCACACGTATGGCCTGCCAAGTCTCGTCACGGGTAGACTCACGCACCATACTCGATCAGGGTGGCGCCGAACAATTATTAGGTAAGGGCGATATGTTGTTTTTACCTCCGGGCACCAGCTTACCGATACGGGTGCATGGTGCTTTTGTCGATGATGACGAAGTCCATAGAGTGGTTGCTGAATGGAAGCGCCGCGGCGAGCCTGCCTATATAGAGGGTTTAATCGACGATGGTGCCAGCAATAATATACCCGGCATAGCCAATGATAGCGGTGACAGCGGTGCTGATGAATCCGACGTGTTATACGATGAGGCTTTACATTTTGTGACCTCTAGCCGACGGGCATCAATTTCTGCGGTGCAACGTAAATTACGTATAGGTTATAACCGCGCGGCGCGACTTATAGAAACCATGGAGTCGGCCGGTGTGGTCAGCGAAATGGGCCACAACGGTGCCCGCGAAGTTCTCGCGCCACCTCCTGCAGAATAAAATAGAGGTTTATGTGATACCACGTATCGTCAAAACAATATCCATTGCGCTGCTGTTAAGCACAGCTGGTTTTACCAACGCTGATGCTAATGTCAGTGCAGTTGATAATACCAATGCAGTTAATATTAAGAGTACCGCCTTATTAGCCGAACAATTACAGGGCGTGCAAACCCTGCAAGCGCAATTTCAGCAAACTATTAGCAATGACAAGGGCCAACTACTGCAGCAGGCTAGTGGCAAGCTCATTGTTAAAAAACCACAGCAGCTGTATTGGTTAACCGAGCAACCTTACGAGCACTTAGTGGTTACCGATGGCACTAGTTTATGGCTGTATGACATAGACCTGGAGCAGGTCAATAAAGAAAACTACAACAATAATATTGATAAAGCCCCAGCCCTGTTGTTGAGTGGTGATGTCGCTGCGATACAACAAAATTATCAGGTTGCCGTGCTAGAGCAGGGCGATGATGAAATTAGTTTTACGCTAAAGCCTAATGCCGGTGATAGCGCTTTTTCGCAGCTAACTATTAGCTTTAAGCAGCAAAAAATTACTCGCATGGTGTTAAAGGATAACTTCGATCAAACCACTACTATTGATTTTAGTGACGTTGAACTAAACCAGCCGGTTTCCGATCAGCAATTTGCATTTACCCCTCCCGTTGGTGTTGAAGTGATAGAGAATGAGCGCTGATTTATTTAGCCAGCAACCGCTGTATCAACCCTTAGCGGCTAAGCTGCGACCTACCCAGCTGGACCATTACATAGGGCAGGAGCATCTGACCAGCAAGGGTAAGCCTTTACGCGAAGCGCTGGATAGCGGCCAAATGCACTCCATGATTTTATGGGGGCCACCAGGTGTGGGTAAAACCTCACTGGCCAAACTTATAGCCACTCTGTGCAAGGCACACTTCATTACCATCTCTGCGGTGCTTTCTGGGGTTAAAGAAATTCGTGCCGCCGTCGATGAGGCCAAGCAATATCAAGCCCAGCAACGGCAAACCATTTTATTTATCGACGAAGTGCACCGTTTTAATAAATCCCAGCAAGATGCTTTTTTACCTTATGTGGAAGACGGCACCTTTTTGTTTATTGGCGCTACCACAGAAAATCCCTCTTTCGAATTAAACAACGCGCTGCTGTCTCGTACTAGAGTGTATAAATTACGCGAGCTCAGTGAACTTGCCATCAGTGATATTTTAACCAGAGGTATAGACTCGCTAGCGGGTATAAGCGTAGCGCCGCCACAGCTAGCCCGATTAGCGCAAGCGGCCGATGGCGATGCCAGAAGAGCGCTCAATCTATTAGAACTGGCCACCGAACTCTCTGCCGACGACGTGATTAGCGACGCCATCTTAGATGAAGTGTTAGAAGGCTATGTGCGCCGCTTTGATAAGGGCGGCGATTTATTTTATGAACAAATTTCTGCGCTGCATAAATCGGTGCGCGGCAGCTCGCCTGATGGTGCCCTGTATTGGTTATGCCGCATGTTAGATGGTGGCTGTGACCCCTTTTACATTGCTCGCCGAGTAGTGCGCATGGCCAGCGAAGATATTGGTAATGCCGACCCCAGAGCCTTAGACATAGCTCTTAGCGCCTGGGATGTGCAGCAGCGCTTAGGCAGCCCCGAAGGTGAGCTGGCCATAGCTCAAGCGGTAATATATTTGGCCAGCGCCGCCAAAAGTAATGCCGTTTACAGCGCCTATAATCAGGTAATGGCCGATATAAAAAGCCAGCCCAGCCATGAGGTGCCGGTACATTTACGTAATGCCCCCACCAGCTTGATGAAAGATATGGATTATGGTGCCGAGTATCGCTATGCCCACGATGAGCCCAATGGCTATGCCGCGGGTGAAAACTATTTACCCGAAGCACTTAAAGACCAGCGTTATTATCAGCCAGTACCGCGAGGGCTGGAATTGAAAATAGGCGAAAAACTAAATAACCTGCGCGAGCTGGATAAAACCAGTAGAATACGCCGCTATTCGGAACTGTAATCGGATATAAGTACACTGTTATGAATAAGCCGTTACTAAAGATGTCACTATGAAACAACTGCTATTTATCGCGTTAGGTGGGGCAGGAGGGGCCGTATGCCGCTACGGCTTGGTGAACCTAGTCAACCAGTTGCACCACAGCAAGTTTCCCTTGGGAACATTCAGCGTCAACGTGATTGGCTCCTTTGTGATAGGTGTCATGTATGTGTTGATTGCTGAGCGCTTAAGCTTATCGCCCGATTGGCGTAGCATTATAATTGTGGGGTTTTTAGGTGCATTTACCACTTTTTCAACCTTCTCACTGGAAGCTATCACCCTGCTAGAAAACGGCCACGCTGCCAATGCAGCTTTATACATAGTCAGTAGCTTACTGGTTTGCCTGTTAATGGTCTGGCTGGCCATGCTGTTAACACGCGCCGTTTTTTAATGACGCATAGCGACAGATATTAACTAACGATTAAATAGATAAACACTGAATCACTCCCACATATTCATCAGCTTTATATAGGTTTTAAGCTCCATGCTAGATATTAAAATTATTCGCCAAGACCCTACGGCAGTGGCAGAAAAGTTAAGCAAGAAAAAATACATACTCGATATTGCTGCCTTCGAGGCGCTGGATAATGAGCGCAAAGTCGCTGACAGCGAAAGCCAGGCTTTATTGGCAGAGCGCAAATCTGCGTCTAAAAAAATTGGCGAGCTGGTGCAGTCTGGCATCAGTGTTGATGAAGCAAAGCAAACGGTTAATGAAACCCTAGCAAAAATTGGTGAGCAGTTAGAGTCCTTAAAAGAACGCGCGCGTCTAGCGCAGGAAGCGATGGATGAGCTGCTGCTATCCATCCCCAATATCCCAGATGACGAAGTACCGGTAGGCAACGATGAAGATGCCAATATAGAAGTGTGCATCTGGGGTACTAAGCCAGAATTTAATTTTGAGCCTAAAGACCATGTTGATATAGGTGAGGCGCTAGGTGGCTTAGACTTTGATACTGCCAGCAAAATCACCGGCTCACGTTTTGTAGTAATGCAAGGCTCTATGGCACGCCTGCACCGAGCGTTAATTCAATTTATGCTGGATACTCATATTAACGAGCACGATTACCAAGAGGTTTACGTGCCTTATATGGTGAATGCTGAATCGTTAAAAGGCACCGGCCAGCTACCCAAGTTTGAAGAAGACTTATTTAAAGTCAGTGGCGAGCAGGGTTATTATTTAATCCCCACCGCGGAAGTGCCCGTAACCAATATGTTGCGCGATAAGATAGTCGATGCCAAGCAAATGGAATATGGACTGCGCTTCACCTGCCACACTCCCTGTTTTCGCAGCGAAGCGGGCAGTTATGGCCGCGATACCCGCGGCATGATACGCCAGCACCAGTTTGAAAAAGTTGAGATGGTGCAGCTGGTTAAGCCCTCAGAATCAACCCAGGCTTTAGAATCCTTAACCGGCCATGCCGAAGCTGTTTTGCAAAAACTGGGCTTGGCTTACCGCAAAGTGATTTTATGTGGCGGCGACTTAGGTTTCTCAGCACTAAAAACCTATGACTTGGAAGTGTGGTTACCGGGTCAGCAAAAATACCGCGAGATTTCATCCTGCAGTAACTTTGGTGATTACCAAGCTAGGCGCATGATGGCCAGATGGCGCAATCCCGAAACCAATAAGCCTGAGTTATTACATACGCTTAATGGTTCCGGCTTGGCGGTAGGCCGTACCTTGGTGGCTATCTTAGAAAACTACCAAACTGAGCAGGGCACAGTTATTGTGCCAGAAGTGCTGCGCCCTTATATGGGGGGTATTAGCGAGCTTTCTTAAGCTTACCTTGCCCAAGGGCGCCCCGCAGGCTGGGAGCGTCCCTTGGCGCTACTCAGAGCACCTGCCACGCCACGTATAAGTTGTTAAAGAAATAAGCAATTTGGTCGATATTAAGCCTAGGAGCTTAATTAATGATCAATATCCCGCCTATCAACACCCAACCTTATAAAGGCACAGGGTCGACTAAAAAAAACCAGCGCCGCGCCTATGCCGTGGAGGCTGAGCGTGAAGAGCAAAAGCCCATTACCCATGAACGACGCGGCCAGCGCAACCGCCGTAATACTGTGGGCGGCCAACGCGTTGTTAACCGCCGGATGAGCTCCGACAGGCGTAAAGGCCGGGTCAATCTGATGATTTAAGCATTAAATACTGGGTGCATAGCCTGGGCGTTTCGCCACTTGTTGGCTTTTTTGATAGGGCATGGCATCTAGTAAAATCTTGCCTGCTTCATTGAGTAGCGGATCGTTTTCATCGATAGCATTAGCCGGCTCATTAGCGGCTGTTTTCTCAGCTTGCTCTTTACTGTCTTCTTCTTTTAATTCATCAAGATCAGTTATCAGCGTTAAGCCTTTAAACTTTCTACGTTTGTTTTCTATAGCTAGCAGTTTGTCGCTTTCATCATCTTCCAAGGCTTTTCTGGCGGCTTTGTTCAGCGGCAAATGGGTGAGTTGTTTAGCGTCCTCAGCCAGTTTGCGCCGATCGTTCATAAAAACAAAATCAGGGTCATTGGCTATGCGCTGCTGGTGCTGTGTTTTAAGCACGGGCATGGCCTGCTCAAAATTATAATAGTGGCGCAGCTTCATAGCGGCGATAGAGTCCCAGGGCAGGGCATGCTCCAACGAACTTTCACCCACTTTTTCGCTGTCGTACAGCTCCGGGAACAAAATATCGGGGACTACACCGCGGTGCTGAGTGCTTTCACCAGAAACGCGGTAAAACTTAGACTCAGTTATTTTTAGCTGGCCCTGGGTGAGGTCATTAATCGACTGTACCGTGCCTTTACCAAAGGAGGGGGAGCCTATGATCAGGGCGCGTTTATAGTCCTGCATGGCGCCGGCAAAGATTTCTGAAGCCGAAGCGCTGAGGCGATTAATCAGTACCACCACGGGCATATCAAAATACTTGGAGCGATAATTTTTACCGGCGCGGTCTACCTTGCCATTGGAGTGGCGAATTTGCACCGTGGCACCCGCTTCTATAAACAAGCTAGTTAGCGCGTTGGCCTCATCTAAAGAGCCGCCACCATTATCTCTTAAGTCTATGATGATGCCTTCGGCTCCTTCAGCTTGCAGTGCGGTAACATGCTTCATTACATCGTAGCTGGTGCTGCGAAAATCAGGGTGGTTAACATCTCTTACAGCAAAATTGCGGTAAAACGTGGGCAAGTCTACTACCCCCAGTTTATGCATTTTGCCCTCATGCATTAGGTTAAGCATTTTACGCTGGGCGCTTTGCTCTTCAAGCTTAACGGTATCGCGACGTATCTTAATCAGCTTGCGCTCATCATCGGTTTTGGCCGTCACCGGGATGACTTCTAAATGCACTATGCTGTCTTTGGGGCCGCGAATTAGGTCTACCACCTCATCTAAACGCATGCCTATTACATCTACTAGCTCTTCATCACCTTGTGCTACGCCGACTATGCGGTCAGAGGGCTGCAGCGCCCCTTGCTTAAATGCCGGGCCGGCAGGTACTAGGCGCATCACTTTGGTGTACTCATCTTCTTGCTGTAGCACCGCACCTATGCCCTGTAGTGACAGGCTCATATTAATATTAAAGTTTTCCGAGCTGCGCGGTGACAGGTAGTTAGTGTGCGGATCGTAAAGTTCGGTAAGCGAATTAATATAAATTTGAAATACATCTTCGGCATTGGACTGCTGTATACGGTTGTATTGGTTTTGGTAGCGCTTGCTGAGCAGCTTGATGATTTCGGGGTTGGTTTTATCGTCTAGCT
Organism: Dasania marina DSM 21967; assembly: GCF_000373485.1. Classification (NCBI taxonomy): domain Bacteria; kingdom Pseudomonadati; phylum Pseudomonadota; class Gammaproteobacteria; order Cellvibrionales; family Spongiibacteraceae; genus Dasania; species Dasania marina. Next base: position 279,464 of record NZ_KB891585.1, on the reverse strand, counting down.
GCATGCTTACAATGCGACTTTTAAGCAGCTTGCGCCACAGGTCGTCGGCGGCGGCGGTGCTGTCGGGCCAAGGCTGCTCTGAGCGATCTATCAGTAGAGTTTCTTCGCGGTTGAGATCTAAGCTATCAATAAGCGAGGGGAGTTGCTGTTGTATGGTATTAATACGTTCCAGCACCCGTTGTTGGAAACGGTTGTAGATGGAGTAACCGGTGGTTAATTCACCTCGCTTAAGCTCGTCGTCTAGCTGTAAACGCTTGGGTTCAAACTCGGCTATATCGCTAGTTAGGAAAAAGGTTTTGGCGCCATCTAAGCGCTGAAGATAGTTATCAAAGAATTGTGAAGAGATATGGTCATCCAAGGGCTTACTGGCATAGTGCATATAGGCCAGTTTCAAGGTGATCTCTTTGGTCGTTTTAGCCTGCTCAGCAGTGGGGGCTAGGGTAGGAATATTGGCTTCTTCGGCCAGTACTGAGGACCCGCTGAGGCATAGCAAAAAGGCTAATGTATTCAGGCTGGTAAAACGAGTATGTATACGGCTAACTAAGCTCAAAACAATATTCCAGTAGTAATTTATAGACGACAGGCATTATTCCATAGACATTGCTGGTGTGCATCATCTATGTTTTAATACTGTCATTCATTTCCCCATACTCTTTATAAAACAATAAGATAGAGTGGTGATTTAACATTATTTAGTCGTATATATCGGTATTAAATCAAATCTTGAACTAGGTTTAGTCTATCTATAGGCCCCAGCTATATAGTCTATAGCGTAAGCCTAAGGGCCTAGCGGCTAGTTAAATGGTTGCCTAAGCAAGATTAACGATCTTTTATATTAAAGTTTTATGCGCTTTAAGCGATATAAACACTATATTTGTGTGTAGGCAGATCTTCGTGGTGCTAGATATCTTAGTGGTAAGAAGTCTTATTAAGAAGTATTACGCATAGAGCTTGTAAAAATCATAAATAGATGTCGCATAACAAACTGGATATAGGTCTTAACAATGTTAAAAAAACACCTAGCAATTCGATTGCTTTGCATTACTATTTTAACAGTTACTATAGTGATGGCTTTGTCGGGGGCCTATACCTATAAAACGACAGAAAAAAACGTTATTGCCGATGCTGAAGAAAGCATACAACTTGCATTGGAACGCTTACAGCTAAACCTTCCTGCCTTAATCTGGAACTTCGAAGAAGAACAGCTACAACGTGTAGCCCGCTCTGAGCTTAAAAGCCACTTTGTTAATTCCATTACTATTGTATCGGATAGCGGTGACGAGCTGTTTTCCGGTGGTGAAAAAACCGGCAAGAAATTTAGTCAACAGCTAAGCCATAACGACGGTGATGATGTCAGCGTGGTGGGTAACATCATCTTGACGCTGGATCACAAAAAAATCGACAAAGAGCTCAACGGCGCACTGCAAAATGCCATTACCCAAATTATTATTATCGTTGTCGTACTGTCAGCCTTACTGATTATATTAGTGCGTAGCATGGTCACTAGGCCTATCAATTTAGTGTGTGAAGGGATTACTGATATCGCCCATGGTGATGGCGATTTAACCCAGCGCATGCCAGTGCGAGGCCATGATGAAATGGCCGTGCTATCAGAACAGTTCAACTTATTTGTTACCCAAATACAAACCTTAGTGTCATCGACGATGCAATCTATCGTAAAACTCAATCAGTTTGCCGGTAATGTGCAATCCTCTTCTGAACAAGTTACCGGCTTGTTGTCGCAACAACAAAATGAAACAACTTTAGTCGCTACAGCTATTACCGAAATGAGTGCCAGCGCTAAAGAGGTGGCCGAGAACGCTCAAAATACCGCCGAAGCCGCTAACCATGTTAAAGCGGACGCTGAGAATGTACACGCCATAGTTACCCATTCTATAGAGTCTGTGCAGTCACTGTCGGGTCAGTTAGAAAAAACCAGTCAAGTAATAGATGACCTCGAAAACGAAGTGCAAGGTATAGTTACCATTCTTGAGGTGATTAGTGGCATAGCTGAACAAACCAATTTATTAGCGCTGAACGCCGCAATAGAGTCGGCCCGAGCAGGTGAGCAAGGCAGGGGCTTTGCGGTGGTGGCTGACGAAGTACGAGCCTTGGCTAGCCGCACCCAACAATCAACCACAGAAATTAACACCAATATCAATAGGCTGAAAGAAGGATCATCCTTGGCGGTGCAAGTACTGAAAGAAAGTCGCTCCATTGGTGAAGAAACCGTAGAGAGTGCGAAAAAGAGTGGAGAATCTATTATTGCGATTGTGGAATCCACTAATCAAATCATGAATATGTCCAATCAAATCGCCACAGCGGTAGAAGAGCAGAGCTTGGTTTCCAATGACATTGATAGAAATATAACTCGCATAGTGACTACCGGTGAAGAAAGCAGCCATATCGTCAAGCACATTGCCGACCAGGCAACGCAGTTGGCCGCTCTATCGAAAGAGTTAGATTTACTAATACACCGCTTTAAGGTTGAGTAACTGATAAAAGATTAAGGGCAGCAGTGGCTTTATGGGCTTGCTATAAAGCATAATAACCGGCACTCCCTCAACGCCAGAATTAATTGGGCGTTAATAGCCTTTTAATAAGCAAGGACAAAAGTGATCAAACGTATAAAAAATAGCCTTAAGCTGCCGTGGGCTTGTTTTTTGATGTATAGCTTTGTTACTTATTTGAGCCCGGTGCTAAGCCATGGCAAAGAAATCTCTTTGGTTGGCGAAGAATATTGCCCGCATAATTGCCAGCCTGATTCAACTAAACCTGGCTATCTTATTGAAATCGCACAACTAATTTTTAAGCAAGCAGGGTATACCGTTAGCTATAATATTATGCCTTGGTCTAGAGCCTTGCATGGCGCACGCTATGGGGAATTTGATGCCGTAGTGAGTGTGGGGCGAGCCGAAGCGCTAGGCTTTGTTTTTCCAAGCTCAACAATGGGCCATGCTAGGCATAGTTTTTACACTTTAGCCAATAGCACTTGGCAGTATACCGGCGAGGAGTCTTTACACGGCGTTCGCTTGGGTGCTATACAGGACTATTCCTACGGTACTTTTTACTATCGCTACATAGTGCCTAATATGCAACAGCCTGATCGGGTACAAGTTATACGCGGCTACAACGGCCTAGCTAGAAACCTAAAAAAACTCGCCTCGGGTAGAATTGATGTGTTGGTAGAAGATCAGTTTGTGATGGACTATTACCACTTTCACAAAAACATGGGTGTGCAGTTACGGTTGGCCGGGGTTGCTGACGAAGAGGATTTGTATATTGCGTTTTCGCCTACCAACCCTGAGTCCCAACACTATGCTATGTTATTACAGCAGGGCTATGAGCGTTTACAGGCTACAGGCCAGCTGAAAAAAATAGTAGATAAATATTTCCCTCAAGCTTAAAAACCGTAACAGCTAAACCATATGCATTCGTTATAAGCTGCTACTAGCTAGGGCTTTCTCACGGTTATATGTGACGCCTGCCATTTTGCTTTTAGCCATCGCTTAGTCAAAAGCAGAATGGATAGCAGCAAAATAGAAAGCTGTACTAGCATCCCTTGCCAGGTCGAATTAATACCTAGCCACTCTATATGTAGGGTAAAGGGCAGTGGGCTAATAGTAATAATAGCGGCCTCTTGCAGGGCGGTAATCGCTTTTCCAGCCAATACAAAAGACAGCGCCAGCAGCAGATAAGTCGTGGTTGAAAAAAACTTCGCGATAGGCAGTTTGACTGAGTATTTCACCATGGCCCAGGCAATCACAAATAACACTAAAACCGCTAAGCCAAAGCCGCTAATGAGGTGCACTTGCTGTGACGCTGCCGCTTGCGTTAATAGCGACTGGTAAAATAACACGGTTTCAAAAACTTCACGGTAAACAGTAATAAAGGCCAGCCCCGAAATACCCCAGAGTGTCCCCGCCTTTAAATTGCGATCAATATTTTTTTGTATATAGCTTTGCCATTGCTCAGCATTAGTTTTGCTATGCATCCAAAAGCCCACATAAAACAAGACTATGGCAGCGATTAACGCCGCAACACCTTCCATAATCTCACGGCTGGCACCACTGATAGTAATTAAATACTGCGCTACCCACCAGGTTACGCCGCCGGCCACCAAGGCAGTTACCCAGCCAATATGCAGGTATCTAAGCGCTTCTTTCTTCTGTGCGCGTAGCAGTAAGGTCGATAGCGCAATAATAACCAGCAGAGCCTCTAAGCCTTCACGTAATAAAATAAGAAAACTGGCGCTGAATAGGGCGCTATTAGACATAGCATGTTCTGTTAATAAGGCTTCGGCCTGTTGCAATTCAAGCAAAACCGTCTCAATGGCCTGATCAACTTGCTGAATAGTATGCTGGCTATTGAGTTGTTGGCGTAAAGCTAAAAGCTTCAGCTCTATAGACCGGCGCAAAACTTTATCGCGCGCATCCAAATTGTTTTCCAACAACTCAAATCCATCTAAATAGGCACTAACTGCTAAATGGGTAGCCTTATCGTATTCACCTTGGTGGTGGGCAAGGACGGCTTCATTAAGGCGTTGCCTGGCAATGGCTAAGGGAGATTGTTTTTGCTGAAACAGTACGGCAGGGTTGCCGCGCGCCTGCTCAAGCTCTAACCACAGGCCAGCGTCGTCTTGGCGGTTGAGATCAGCGGGGCTATACAAAACCAGATCCTGTAGCGCTAACGCAGGCTTATTGTTGGCAGCGTTATCACTAGCCGTAAATGCTAGGCTGCCAGCATAAAAGGCCAGCGACCAGCGTTGTTGCTCTGACAACTGCTTAAAGGAGGGCATAGCTGTGCCCTCTATACCTTCGGAGATAGCATCGTAAAGCCCTAACAGTGATCGGTTTAACGCTCGTTCTTTATCGGTAAAGTCCGTGGGTGTGGGTTCAAGCTGCTGGGCGAGTATGCCATCACCTTTGCCTGTTAAGCCGTGACAGCTGGCACAATTGTTTTCAAAAAATTGTTGCGTGGTTGCTTTAGCTGCCAAGGCTCTGGGTAGGGATAGTTGTGGCGATAACGCCAGCATTTTGCTACGCAGCTGGCTGGATAAGCTTTGAATAACCGCAATATCCCGCTTATCAGTAACCGCCGTCTGTAATGATTTCGCTAGGCCTATTATCTCGGGCTTATCCTCTAGCAGGCGCTGGCTTTTTTCAAGAATAAGGGCAGAGAACTCTACCATCTCCTGATATTCCGCAGGGTCAGCTATCTCCCCCTCACTAACCGCAGCGCTGTAATCTACCCCTACATATTCGGCCAGCTGCAGCAATTGGCGTAGCTGATCAGCGGGTGCCGCCGTTGCGTAGCCCGATACACTAATGGCAATAAAAAGGAATAGCGCGCTAAAAGACATAGTGAGGCGGGAAGAATAGCTGTAGATGGACATGTGTAGGCTAAACCTTAATACAAGTGAGAATGATTCCTATTATAGTCCGTGTAGCCTATAGTGAGTCAAGCGAGTTGTGTGCTTACTGGCTAAAGATTGGGGTTATTTGGTTGCAAGCCATGTACTTGTTTACAGCGGTTCTGGCTGAACAGGCCATACATGAAGCCGATCCTTACCTGCAAGCAAGCCTTCGTGCGTTTGTTGCTGTAGCCGCCCTAGGTCTAGACGCCGAGCATCGGCAATAACTTCCCCGGCTTTTATGTCACCCGCACTTCTACCTATAATGTACTGCATACCGAGTTCTAACGCAGGCTGCTAAATGGAGTAGCTGACATCAGAACGCAGGTTTGCGCATCTTTGATCTGCTAAGCCCGCAACCACGTATAGAGGGGATATATTAGGAGGGGCGATAGTATGGGTTATAACTTAACAGTCTCTGCACGATAGTTTTTGGGTGAAAGCTCTGTCCATGCTTTAAAAGCTCTGGCGAATACTGCAGGGGCTGAGTAGCCTACGGCCTCGGCAATTTTACTCAGTGGCAATGAGTATTTTGTGAATAACGCTATGGCTCTATCTCTGCGAACTAAATCTTTCAGTGGTTAGTAGCTACCTTGCTCTTTTAATTTCCTTATCATCGTCCACTTGGTCATATGTAATAACTCAGCTGCTGTATCTAAGTTTGGAAATCCTTGTTTTAGGTGATCGCATAAGATGTCTTTTAAATCATAGGAGGTACTAAAGTCTGTTTTTGGCTGAAAAATAAATATACAGGGCGGCGCTCAATAAATGATTCTAGTGTTTTGATAAATCTTTCTGACTAAATTTTAATTTTTATCTGAGGCAAATCAATAATATTTTGATCCCAGCCTAACGTCGTAGGATTTTTACTGCATCTACGCCTTCAGTTAGGCAAGCGTCTGCGACTGCCAAAGCTGCAGCTCATCAACAATATGCCTTACGTATATCCTGACTCTATACTGCTGGAATGGACGGTGTATGGCGAATTCACTGCTATTGGCAGTGGATTAGCACTGCACTTACCTCTGGTGTTCGTAAAGCACCAAATTAGATGTGTTTAGCATCTCCTCAATGAAGGGGGCAGTGTGTAGTATTAGTATAGGTGTCAACACTTGGTAACTGCATAATCAACAAAAATAACCCTTAGAGAGTCGATATGTTACACATTGTCAGAGGTCTAAAATCATCAATATGTGTCGGAGTTACACTGCTAAGCGCTGCCGCTGTCAGCGTTCAAGCGGAGAGCTGGGATATCACCAACACGGGGCAACCTTACGATGATGCCGAGTTTTCAGTTAGCGAAGGCACCTGGATGAGCGTAGATGTTAGCCCCGATGGAAAAACCATAGTGTTTGACCTGCTTGGTGACCTCTACAGGATACCGGCAAGTGGTGGTGAAGCTAAGCTGATTAGTGGTGGTGCAGCCCTTGAACGTATCCCCAGCTTTAGTCCCGATGGCTCTAAAATACTCTATGTAAGTGACCTCAGCGGTGAGGATAATCTCTGGATGGCAAATACGGACGGAACGGGTGCCCGTATGATAACCCAAGAAACAATTAATATGCTGACTAACCCGGCTTGGAGTGCGGATGGCCAATATGTAGTGGCGTCGCGTGTCGGTAATACCTTTGCAAATCAGAAGATGTCTACCTTAGAACTGTTTCATATCAATGGCGGCAGTGGCCGGACACTAGTCGAAACACCGGAAAATCAACGCGATGTACAAGAGCCTAATTTATCAAGTGATGGCCGGTATATTTACTACACCCAACGTCTAGTCGATCATCATATCTATGTGGATGCCAATCATGTTAACTACGGTATTATGCGGCGCGATCTGCAAACTGGAGAAACAACAGCCTTGATCAAAGGCTTTGGCGGAGCGCTGTCTCCCCAAGTCTCGCCAAATAATCAACGGCTTGCATTTGTACGTCGTGTAAAAGATAAAACGGTTTTATTTGTTTATGACCTTAATACCGGCGAGCAGCATCCTGTTTATGCTGATTTAGATCGTGATCAACAGGCCGATTTTTATCTACAAGGAGTTTATTACCCTCAGTTCGATTGGTTTCCAGATAACAAACACGTTGCGATTTGGGGAAAAGGTAAACTTTTTAAAGTGAATATGGACAGCGGTGAAACGCAGGAAATTCCATTTGTTGCGCACAGCAAGCACAAAATTATTAAAACCCCTCGCTTTGCGGATGACTTAGCGCCAGATAAGCTGTCGGTAAAAACCGCTCAACAATTAGCTATTGCTAATAAGCAGTCAGAGCTTGTTTTTCATGCGCTGGGCTATCTATGGAAAAAAACATTGCCCGACGGCATTCCCGAGCGCATCACCACTTCAAAAGCCTTTGAATTCGACCCCACCTTTTCGCCAAATAATCGCCAACTTGCTTACGTAACATGGGATGACGAGAAAGGTAGTGCGTTAACCCTGATGTCGCCAAGCGGAAAACGTAAAAAAACATTAATGACAAGCCGTGGCGTTATCCGTCAACCTGCATTTTCACCTGATGGCAAAACCATTGTGTTTAGCATTGATGAAAATAGTAAAACCCTAGGCGGTTACCGGGCAAGGCCTGGTTTGTACACTATTGCAGTGAAAGGGGGTGAGCCAAAATTAATCGGTGATGTGGCCGAATCGCCTAGGTTTTCTAAAGATGGCAAGCGTGTGTATTACACTCGCAAAGAAATTAAAAACACCTTGTTATCCAGTGTGACTACCGATGGTTTTAATCACCGAGACCATGCGATAGCCAAAGGCGCTGATCGCCATGATGTACAACGTAGCCCCGATGGCAAGTGGATCGCTTTCAAAGAAGATCAGCAATACTATGTGCTGCCATATAAAGAAACAGGCGCATTAACCGAGATCTCAGCCCTAGACGGCGCTGTGCCTGTTACGACATTAACAGTATCCAGCGGTCATAACATCACGTGGTCAGCGGATTCAAGCACATTGTATTGGACTCTAGGTAAAGATGTATACCGGGTATCTAGCAATGAATTTGCAAGTCTGGCCAAAATACCTAGCCCCTTCACCGCAATCGGTTTGACGGTGGAAGGTGACAAGCCTAAAGGCGTTGTAGCTTTTACTGGCGGTCGAGTTGTTACCATGCAAGGTGATGAAGTTATAGCGCAGGGGACTGTGGTTGTTGAGGGTAACCGTATTATTGCGGTAGGTAATACCGATGATGTACAGATACCCAAAAATGCCCATGTGATCGACACCACAGGTAAAACAGTCATGCCGGGCTTGGTAGATATGCATGGCCATATAGACTGCTGTTATTACGGCGGATTAATGCCGCAAAAACATGCTAGCCATTATGCCGCTGCAGCCTATGGCATAACAACTAACTACGACCCTTATACTTCCGAAATACCTGCTTACGCAGCAACAGAGATGCAACAGGCAGGGGTTTTAGTTGGGCCACGATTTATTTCTTCGGGTAGAGTTATTTATGGTCGCCCAGGTAAGGGCGATACCACTTACCAACCATTACACAGCTACGCCGATGCTGAAAATGTCATGGTGCGAAAGCGTGCTTTAGGCGGCAGAGTCATCAAGAGTTACAAGCAACCTTCACGCCGTGCCCGTCAGCAATTAGTTAAAGCTGGGCGCGAGGCGGGTATTATGGTTGATGCTGAAGGCGAGAGTCATTTTTACTTTGATATTAGTATGATTATTGATGGTCACATGGCGCTGGAGCATGTTATTCCTGTCGCTAATTATTACGATGATATCGTGCAATTAATGGCCCATAGTGATATCGCCAACACACCAACGCTCAATGTTACTTTTGGAGAAATCATGGGGGAAAATTACTTCTATCAGACCACCCGCGCTTGGACTGACCCCAAAATTAAAGCTTATGTGCAAGATACCACCTCAAGTTATAGCCCCGTAGGTACACCGTATGCTGCGCCATTACATGTGCGTAGTATGACTAGCTTACACGCCGCTGAAGAGATATGGGATATCGGTTTTCGTGCGGCCAGCCGTTCTGTTAAAAAACTGGATGACGCCGGTGTGATTATCAATGCCGGATCTCATGGTCAGGTTTATGGTCTTGCCTTGCATTGGGAGATGCAATCTATGGCGCAGGGTGGTATGGCGAATCATCGAATTCTACGTACAGCCACTATCAACGGAGCCAAAACTCTGGGCGTAGAAGAGCAGATAGGTTCTCTGGAAGTCGGCAAACTCGCTGACATCATTGTCTTGGATAAAAACCCACTAGAAGATATACGCAACACCAATAGCGCCCTTTACACCATGATAAATGGACGTCTATACGATAGCGTTAGCATGAATGAAGTGGGTAATTATCATCGTCCTCGTAGCAAGTTTTACTGGGAGTTACCCGATTATCATGGCATCGATTGGAACGAGGCGTGGTCTGGCCAATAGGCTACTCGTTTAATAGTTTTAGTCACTTGTTTTAAATATTGGGGTGTACGATGCAGCAGTATCGATGTGCGATTATTTTTGTGTGTTTATTTTCCGCGCTGGGGTTTGTAGAGTCGGTAGTTGCAGATAGCTGGGATGTAAGTAATACCGGCCAACCCTATAAGGAGGTTGCCTTTACCCTAGAAGAGGGTACTTGGATGAGTGTTGATATACACCCAGATGGCCAGTCTTTAGTATTTGATTTATTAGGTGATATTTATCGTATGTCTACCTCTGGGGGGGAAGCCGCATTAATACACGGCGGCCCCGTCATGGTGCGTATGCCGCGCTTTAGCCCCGATGGAAAAAAACTACTCTTTATTAGCGACGAAAGCGGTGGAGATAATGTCTGGATGTCGAATGTGGATGGCTCCCAGGCCAGGCAAGTAACTCACGAATCCACTGATGTAGTAAGCAATCCAGTTTGGGACGCTAGCGGTCAATATATAGCAGCCACAAAGTTGTCATCCTTATACAGTGACTTATTCACCTCTGAAATACGCTTGTACAATACTCAAGGCGGGAGTGGTCAGCCCCTTTTAGAGTCTCCTAGTACTTTTCAAAATATAAGCCAGCCACAGTTTTCGCCCGATGGCCGCTACTTCTATTACACCCAAAAAGTCGGTGGCCCAGAGGGTACTGGCGTCTTTATTGATGCTAACCATACCGTGCACGCCATTATGCAGCGTGATCTAGAGACCGCTGAAACTCGGGAATTACTTAAAGGCTTTGGTGGTGCAACAACGGCGCAAGTTTCACCTGACAGTCGGAAAATCGCCTTTGTGCGCCGAGTAAAAGATAAAACCGTACTCTTTGTTTACAATCTTGATAGCGGGGAACAACGTCCTGTTTACGACGACTTAGATCGTGACATGCAAGGGGAGTGGATTGCCCAAGGCAGCTATTACCCACAATACGATTGGTTTCCTGATGGCCGTCATATTGCTATTTGGGGTAAGGGCAAGCTTTATAAAGTTGATACGAAAACTGCCACCGCTGAAGAGATTCCTTTTCGTGCTAGAACACAGCACCGTATTACCGAGGCAACCCGATTTCCACAGGTAGTGGCGCCAGAAACTTTAACGGTTAAAGCTATAAGGCACCTAGTGGTATCACCAGATAAGCAAGCTATCGTTTTCAATGCTCTAGGTCGCCTGTGGTATAAATCGTTATCCAATGGCGAGCCGAAACGCCTAACCGATACACTAGCCTTTGAGTTTGAGCCCGCATTTTCTCCCGATGGCAAGTCGCTGGTGTATGTAGAGTGGGACGATGAAAAAGGCAGTGCATTACGGCGGTTAACCCTTAAGGGGGGTAAGTCAGAAACCTTATTAAAAAACAGCGGCGTTATTCGCCGCCCCGTCTTTGCGCCGAATGGGAAAATGCTGGCGTATCAAATCCAAGAAGACAGCAAATGCATGGGGGGATTTGGTAATGCCAGTGGCATATACACACTGTCACTTACAGGCAAACGACAACCCTTTATACTTTCAAAAGAAGGTACAACGCCACAGTTCTCTCCGAACAGCAAACGGCTTTACTACCACTTAAATACAACTGTGGACAATACTGCCGCAACGCAACTTATCAGTGTGAACTTGCAGGGCTACGAGCCACGTGTGCATGCGCTTATGCAGTCTGCTGATCATTCAGATCTAACCCTCAGCCCTAACGCTAAATGGCTGGGCTTCAAAGAAAAACAAAATTACTATGTGATGCCCCTTGCTGATGCTGGCGGAGCAATGATGATAGCTGCAGCTAATGGAGTGACTCCAGTAGTTCAGCTTTCAGATGTCGGCGGTTACAATCTGACATGGTCAACTGATTCAGAAAAATTATACTGGATGTTGGGCGAAACACTGCACGGCCTAACGGTTCAAGGAATGAAATACAGCTCGCCTGTGTCGGTGGATCTTAAAGTAAAAGCCGATGTTCCCGAAGGTAGCGTAGCATTTATTGGTGCGCGACTAATCACAATAAGTAATGGTGTAATTGAAGACGGCACTTTGATTGTTAACGGCAATCGTATTGTGGCGGTTGGGCCACGTAAAGATATAAACGTACCTAGGGGCGCAAAAATAATCGATAGCCGTGGCAAAACTATTATGCCAGGGCTGGTTAATATGCACGGTCATGTTGACAGTTGTTACTATGAATCGACCGGCGGCACCCCTCAAAAGCAAGCCAGCCTGTACGCATCACTTGCGTTTGGTATTACCACCAATTTCGATCCTTATTCATCAGAGTTGGCCAGCTATGCGGCCAGTGAAATGCAACGTTCTGGCGACAGGGTTGGCCCCCGTGCGGTAACGGTAGGCAGTGTTGTGTACGGACGCCCAGGTAAATCAGACCCCGTCTATACACCGGTTGATAACTTATCTGACGCGCAAAATATAATGCTGCGTAAGCGAGCACTAGGTGGCGGCACCATAAAAAGTTACCGCCAACCCCTGCGCCAACAACGGCAACAGTTGGTTAAAGCTGCTAGGGAAGCGGAGGTCATGGTATCCATAGAGGGAGAGAGCCATTTCTATAATAATATCAGTGCTGTGTTAGATGGCCATAACACCATAGAGCATAACTTGCCAGTTGCGAACTATTACGACGATGTGATTCAGATTCTTGCCCATAGTCAAACAGCGAATACGCCAACACTGGTGGCTACCTTTGGTGAAATCATGGGTGAAAATTTCATTTACCAAAACAGTCGTCCTTGGGAAGACCCGCGTATAGACAGTTTTGTACCCGAGGTTACCAGTGGTTATAGCCCACTGGGAATTCAATACGCGGCACCGCTCTATGCCAGAGCAATGACCAGCTTACATGCTGCCGATGAGTTGTGGGATATCGGGTTTAAAGCCGTAGCGAGATCGACAAAGAAATTAGATGACGCCGGCGCGCTGGTTAATGTTGGGTCACATTCGCAGGTGCAGGGCTTGGCAATGCATTGGGAAATGCAGCTAATGGCCGAAGGTGGCATGAGTAATGAACGGGTACTCCGGGCGGCAACGCTCAATGGTGCAAAGACCCTGGGAATGGACAAGGATATAGGCAGCCTTGCAGTGGGTAAGCTTGCTGATTTGATCGTTCTAGATAAAAATCCCTTAGAAAATATTCTTAACAGTAAAACGGTTATTAAAACCATGATTGGTGGTCGGCTTTACGATAGCTATAGCATGAATGAAATAGGTAATTATAACCGCCCTAGAACCAGCTTTTACTGGGAGCTTGGCGATGATAAGAACACCGGTTGGAATAGGGCTGCAGAGGGGCAATAAGCCTATAAACATTATGGTGACAATGATGCACCGCTGCGGTGTTCTTTGGCACCTTCCGCAGTCGATGCTATCAAGGTACTGTTAAAATTCAGAAATTATTAAAGGTGGAGGTTCTTATGAAGCAAATATATACGAATAAAAAAAGATTTCTAGGAAGTGGAATGATGCTGGCTATAGCAATGCCCTTAGCCAATACAGCTGTTGCTAATGAAACAGCCCGCCTTGAGGAAGTTCTTGTAACGGCATCAAAGCGCGAACAACGGCTAATTGATGTGCCGATGGCGGTATCGACATTAACAGGCGATGAATTAAAAGTTAGAGGGATTGATAATATTCAGGACCTTTCTTTTGCCGTACCCGGTTTAACTATGCGAGAGGATGGACCTGGTAGCTATCAAGTATTTTTACGGGGTATTGCCAATGCTCATGGCGGCGGGGCATTAACCAGCATATATCAAGATGAAATACCTATGGTATTAACCGGGACCGAAATATTGCCTGTTCGGACACTTGATTTAGAGCGGGTAGAGGTTCTGAAAGGGCCGCAGGGAACCCTTTACGGCCAAGGTGCTGTGGGTGGCGCTATTAGGTATATTACCGCTCGCCCGAATATGGATGGATTTTCTGGACGTTTAGAAGGTGAAGCTTTTTCAGTTTCTGAAGGTGAGCTTGGTTTTGGTGCCACCGCAATTATTAATGCGCCTGTAGTAGAGGATAAATTTGCTGTTAGATTAGCTGCAGATTTCAAAGATGGTGGTGGTTGGCAAGACCAGCCTGAAGCTGGCATTAAAGATGGCAATGGCGAAGAATTAAAAACTGCACGTCTTAAAGCGTTATGGAAAGCTACAGATAAGCTAGAAGTGCTTGCTACAGTAATGACCTATAGCGCAGAATATGAACTGGGTCAGGGCTATGAACAGCCTGACCGTACTGTGTACGTCGCAGTTGATCCATCAACTAAATTAAAGCCTAAAGAGTGGGATTACGACGTTTATAATTTTGAGGTAACTTATGATTTAGGCTTTGCTGAGTTACTGAGTTCATCCTCTTATGTCGAAATGGACGTTAAATACCCATTCTCGTACTTCGGTGGCCCTGAAACTGTTTACGCAGGTGATCTCTCAGGTTACAGCAACCGACACAATTCGGGTGATCAATTTACACAAGAGCTGCGACTTGCCTCTACTGGCGATAATCAATTGCAATGGACGACTGGTGTTTTTTACAGTGATATGACGATGGATTTAAGCATACCCGAAGTCGCAACAGAATATTTCGGTATAGTTTATCTATCGGATTACTTCACCGAGCAAACCTCCGAATCTTACTCTGTATTTGCCGATGTTTCATATCAATTAACAGAGCAATTAAATGTAGGCTTAGGTGTTCGCTATTTTGAAGACGAGCAAACTGATCTTGTATCCGGTTCTGCTGGTGAGCAAAGCGGCACTTTTGATTCGGTTGATCCTCGTTTCTACTTAACGTATGCGGTAGATGACAATAAAAGTATATACGCCAGCGCGGCAAAAGGTTTCCGTAGTGGTGGTTTTAATGGCTACGATTTTGGCGGTGCTGAATTACCTGACTTTGACCCAGAGTCGCTTTGGAGTTATGAGATAGGTTATAAAGCCAGCTTGCTGGACGGTAAACTCTATGTAGATATGGCGCTTTATCACACTAAGTATGACGATATGCTGCGTCGAGGTTTGATCTTTATTCAAGGCCGTGGCTTCCAGTCACTAATCAGTAATATCGGTAAAGTGGAGGTCACCGGCTTTGATGGCTCTATAAACTGGAAAGCCACCGACGCACTAACTCTTGATGCATCGCTAGCTATTATCGATGCTGAGGTTAAGGCTATAGGCGCTACTGATACGGCGAATATCCCTGGGGATCCTATAGATTATGTTCCTGATTACAGCTTTACCTTAGGCGCCACATATGACTTTATGTGGACGGAGGCTAATCCTGGGTTTTTGCGCGTAGGTTATAGCTACAGAGATGAAATGCCCTATGTTGATAGAACCAGCTTTCCTGAAGAATATGTCGATCAGTTTTCAGACAAGATTGGTTTGTTGGATGCACGCTTAGGCCTAACCATGGGTGATATGAATTTTGAACTCTATGGTCAGAACCTGACTGATGAGAATAAATACATAGATCCCTACAGCGCATGGAATAACGCAAATCGTACACGCCCTCGTACCATAGGTATTAAAGTTGGCTACAACTTTTAAGCTCCTACCTTAAATGTCCAGCGCTGCAGTTTGCATAGAGTTTTTGTAGACTGTAGCGATGGATTTTCTACTGTTTTTCCCCTCAGTTAACACCAGTGAAAATTGATGCTAAATAGGTTTTGTAACATATTTTTTTAATGTCAAAGCTTCTATAAAGCGCTCAATAAATATTATATCTGTAGACCAGGTAACGGTAATATTTACCACCCCACTAAAAAATAACTGAAAGATTAACGCGCTGCAGAGAAAGTTAATTTCATTCCGAATATACGCTACACCTCACAGTCGTATCAGTCAGAATTGACACATACTAATTATGGCTATTTAATCCACATCTTTTTATTGCTGGTGATCGTATGTCACCAGGCCAATAGGAATTGACAATGGTTAACAAGATCGAATGTAGATTATTCTAGCTAATTGTAAATCAAAAGGAATTAGGATAATAAAATATGCAGATTAATCTAAATCGTTCAATTTTTAGAAAAAATTTAATGGCCAAAGCGTTAGCTTCAAGCGTTGTCTTAACTGTGTCACCCAGTGTATCCAGTGCACAAGAAAAAAACAGTGTAAAACTAGAAGAGGTTATAGTAACTGCTACGTCACGGGCTAGCTCAATACAGGACATTCCTTATAATATATCAGCAGTTCAGGGTGACCTTATAAACGCACAACATATCACAGATCAAAGCGAATTATTAAGATCAATGACAGGTATCGTTGTAGCTGATCGCGGCCAGAGAAATGCCGGTACCGTTAATAGCATTATTGTGCGTGGTTTGAATGTTGATGGGGGTAGTCAAGGTGATGTGGCTTTGTCTGCTGTGCCTACGGTATCCACTTATGTCGATGCCACACCAATTTTTTCTAATTTTCTTCTCAAGGACCTTCAGCGTGTTGAGGTGCTGCGCGGGCCCCAGGGTACCTTGTATGGGTCGGGCTCGCTCGGTGGCACGGTGCGGTATATTATCAATAAGCCTGATCCTAGCCAATTTGAAGCCAGTATAAAAACTGATTATAGCCAAACCCGAGGGTCTGACGGCAGTAATTTAAGCAATGATGTTATGGTCAACATACCTATTACGGACAATGTTGCTGTTCGTGTTGGTGCCGGCAATGTCGATAATGATGGCGTGATTGATTACAAAAACCTTTATCAGTTAAGCCCTGGAGGTGACCCACTGATTGATACTGGTGCTGGTGATTGCATAGCACCTGAAACAGCTACAAACGACCAAAAAGTAAATAATGGCTCGTGCTACCAAAATAAAGACGATATGGATTGGGTTGAAATATCCTATGCCCGCGCTTCTATACTTTGGAATATTAATAATGATTTAAGCGTTCAGGCCAGTTATCAGAAACAGTCCGACGAGACGGGTGGGCGTAGAGCTATTACCCCAGGCTCGGATTATGTTGGCAACAAATATGGGGAGTTTGACAATGGCTCCACACTCGCAGAACCTTCTTCCCGAGATGTAGAGTTAACCAGCCTTGACCTTGAGTGGGATATGGGCTTTGCCACCATGACATCAAATAGCTCTTATTATACACATGAAGGCAATGCTGAGAGCGATAATACAGCCATCTGGGTGAGCGGTGGAAGGCAGTTTTTTAATAACTACTATCCAGGAATGCCGCGTCCAGCGGTGGTTGCAGATCGTTCATTTTCTGATTCAGCTATCACACAAGAGCTAAGATTTGTCTCCAATGAGAGTTATAGCTCTATTGACTGGGTAGCTGGATTATTTTATATGGACCAGGAAAGAGAGGTGGGGCAGTTTAGCCTACAAAAAGGCCTTGCCGAATATGCACCTTTGGCCTTGGGCTTTGAAACAACTGAGATTGATACTATCTATCAAAGGGATGAAGAAATTAGCGATATTTCACTTTACGGTGAGGCCTCTTATAACATCACCGATGATTTACGTATTACAGGCGGCATGCGCTGGTTTAAAACGACATTTGAGAACACTGTACAGTTAGGCTTTCCTATATGTGTTTGTGATCCAACTGTGCCAACCGTGACTCAGCCCAGTTTTGAGGATGATGATGTTTTATTCAAGGTGAATGTATCCTGGGATTTAGATGATGAGAATATGTTGTACAGTACCATTTCTGAAGGTTATCGCCGTGGTGGATCCAATGCGATAGTGCCTTTTGGATTGCCCTTTGGTGAGCCTAACCATGAAACAATTTTGACCTATGAAAGCGACTCGGCAATAAACTACGAAGTGGGCATAAAGGGGAAAACAGAAAGCACCTCATATACTGTCTCTTTGTTTTATGTGGATTGGGATACCCCTCAAATTAATACCACAACAGGTGCTTTCGGTTTCTTTATGGCTGCTAATGGCCAGTCGGCAAGAACTCAAGGCCTGGAAATGGAAGTTGAAGGGTATTTGACTGATAGATTGCATTACTCTGCTGGATATACTTATACCAACGCTGAGTTAACAGATGATTTTATTGGTCGCCAGTTTAATAATATCATTGCTGAAGACGGTGAAGAGCTGCCAGGAATCCCAGATCAGCTGCTTAACGTTGCACTAGATTATACAATGCCTGTCAATGAAAGCTGGGATCTAGTACTAAGATTGAATGGTTACTATCAGTCAAATATGAAAAATTATATTACTGAAAATAGTACATTGTCTAAAAAACTAGAGTCTTTTTCATTATGGAATACATCGATAACGCTAGAGTCTATTAACTGGGCAGCCTCTTTGTATGTGAAAAATATTGGCGATGAGAAAGCTGTGACAGGGTCTTTTCCTGAAGCTTATCATGGCTTAGATACAGGGGTGTTTGAAAATTGGTTAGGCAATGGCGCTCGCGATAGCATTGCCAGTCCAAGGACTGTAGGGTTTACTTTGGCTTATCGATATTAGTCACAATACTAGTAGTATTATGGGCTTTGTTAGCATGAAGGGTTTAACTAAACCCTTCATGCTATTATCTTATTGAAACTTTATATAAGCACTAGCTGCGTAAACAACGCCTTGTAAATATGTTATGGTTTTTTGCTTACATAAATCTATGTTCTTGTGAAGCATTGCATCAGTTATATATCAAGTAGATGAAGCTAGAATAAATTTATTAAAGCATCATTCCTCGTTCTGAAAAACCATAATTTTGTATCTTATATAGTATGTGGTGAACTACTGCTGTGATCCTGTGCTGCCAACTATAGCTTGGCAAATGATTAGTACAGGAGTGGCTATGGAAATTACAATATAGACGCCAGAGCAGCGATCATGAATGGTAGGGGGTTTAGAGGGGATGCATTAAAAGGACTATAGAATATGACCATTGGCTGTAATAGCCAATGGTCATAACTTTAATAAAAGGCTGTATCAACGACGAGCTGTTTGCTGCCATTTACCGGGGTTGATAATTAGCTCATCTGTCGTTTCGAAGCTAAGTGTAAGCGGGTAGCGACCAGGCACCATAAATACATTCTTAGAAACGGGGATTAATTCGGTTGCTGTAGTACGCCCTATAGCAAATACGTCACGTAGCCCTGTAGCCTGTGCGTATAATTTACTACTGTCTCTGCTTATCGTGATTTGAGCAAACTCACTAAAGGTATACTCACCGGTTAGCTTATTTAGGTGCTTTTTATTTAAGCTTAATCGGTTATTAGCTACTGCGTGTTTTGGCTGCTCAGGCACCGAGGACAGTATGGCATCCCACATGACTTCTGATGCGACAGTGCCTAGCACTGCGGAGGACATAGTATTCTCCTCAAGTTCAGCTGTAGAAACGGCATAGAGTACATCGCCGTCGAAGATAGTGGTAAAAGGCTGAATGCCTCTGCCCATAGATGTATGGACTTGGGTGGCCAAACGTTTTAGCTCGGCTTGCGACATTTTCTGATTGGTTACTATTAAGCTAATGGTTGTGTTTTTACTGCTAGCCTGTTGTTGATCATCACCCCAGTCTGTTAAGTTATCAGGGAATTTGGCTAATAGCTCTGCGATGTCTATCTTTTCTGGCCAGCCTTCACCTTGATAGCAAGCGGCTATTTTTCCTTTGCGGTCTACAATAGCACCTAGGGAATTGACCACGGTAAAGGCGGCAATTTTTATGTCGCCAATTTCTCTATAGGCACCACCTTGTCCAGAAAACGCGTTGCAGCCAAACAGGCCACCGGAAACAGCTGAACGCCCTGCACCATGGGGGCCTAGCGGAAAGCTTCCTGTTTTTGCCGCACGATAGCTTGCTTGGGCAAGACGTTTGTCGGGGTATATTTCATTTAGCCTACGCGCCCCAAAATCAAATATAATCGAGCCTACCGACATCGCTATATTAGGCGTCAGGGAAAAGGCGTCGCCATCGCGAAGGCCGTCATCTTTTAGTGCCGTGGCCACCGCCGTAGTCGCTTCCAGCCCATACCACGAGCCGCCGGCAAAAACGACTGTATCGAGTTCTGCCATATCGTAACCTAGGTCCATATAGGGCGCATTAACAGTGCCTGGACCGCCACCGCGTACATCAACAGCAACATTAACCTTGCGATCGAAATGAAAAACGGTAACTCCCGTCGGCCCCTCTTCATAGCTGCCTGTACCGACTTTTATTATAGGCCAGTCATAATTTAGGCTTCTTTCACTTTTGCTGTTAATACGTGGCTTCAGGCTGTCCTGTTGATTTGCAGCTGCCCAAGATAGAGGGGCGGTAAGTGTGCTAATAAGAAAAATGATGGGAAGGTTAATTTTTTTACTAGAATCCATGCTCTTGCCTTGTTTGTTGATTTAAAGGGGTTTTATCCAAATTACTTTTTTTATGGTCTTTATCATTATCAAAACCGACAATCCAGCTGTGGTTAGCCCAATGATAAAAATGAATAATTGGCTGATGAAGCCATGACTTCTACCGCTGTGTAATGGCAATTGCCCAAAGTAGAATAAGTCACCTGCGGAACCAATTCGTGGTGTTTTTTTGCCAACTAGCTCACCATTTTCTGCGCTAAGATATAGCCAATTGTTGCCCATACCTGCGGGGTCACGAAAGCCAAAAGCCATGCCATAAAAATTATAGCTATGGCTATAAAAAAGCTCACCTATAGGCTGTGTCCAGCCTCGCTGCTTGCCCAATTTAATAGCCTGTTGATAAGCGTCTTGATAGCTGAGCAGTCGTTCCCCAAAATTAGTTTGCTTACGCTCAGCGTATTGTTCATAAATACTGGCAGTGACGGGAGAAAACAGCGACACAATGGGCTTAAATAGTTGCTGTGAAAAATTCATGGCGATACTACTAAGCGCAACCGGCAGCATTAATATTGCCAGTAAAACCGTAGTGGGTAGTGATAAGCCAAGAATGGATAGGCCTTTTTTTCTAACAACAGCGGTATACAGTAGCCACAAGCAGGCCAAGCCCCAAACACAGGCCACCACGCCCATAATTGAAGAGCCTATAGAGCCAGGCAGAGTTAATGAGTGGTGCAACTCATAGAGGTAATTAAGTAAGTTTTCAGCTTCAAAACAACATTTTCCCCACATACGAGCGCCAATAATTTCACCGTTTACTGGATCCATATAAAAGTAGTTGTTTTCAAGTTGTGCATATTGCCCGCTGCTTTCATCCCAGCTGGGTGAAACTGCTAGCATGCTGCTTCTACCAGGGGCTGCAGGTATTTGTTGGTACCACACTTCCGCCCCAGGCACTTTATTTTCCAGGCGAGTAATTAACTCTGAGGCAGGTAGTGCAGGGCCGGAACTGTTGGTTTGGTAAAACTGTGGGTTTAGCCATTCATCAATCTCATAATAAAATGCGTGGATGGCGCCGGTGAAAGCTGCAATAGCCAGTAACAATGCCATTATCGCTGTGCATAATAAAAAAGATCTTTGGATAAAAGTTTTCATGCCTCAGTTCCAAGTTTTTAAATAGGGGATAACTGATAAAAGTGACTTAATACATCATTATTAAGCCAGTAGTATACGGCTAGCTATAAGCTATTTCAGTTGCCAATTTGTCACCAAGCTATTCTGATTTAGCAACTGCCGGTGTGCTGGTAGTTGTGCTGCTGTACCCGAATATTTTCCGTACAGAGTCAACCCCGATTAAGGCGCTAGACTCTAGGTATAACTCTATTTTCATGCCGCTTTCCCCCCTGATATGTAGCTGTAGCGCCTTTCTACAGGGCTGTTGCCAATTTATCACCATGGCTACAGCAATTGGCAACTTCCTCATAGTCTTGATTTTCTTATACTGGCTCGAAAACGTAGCGCTAACTAGGCATGGGAGAGCTGATGAACGAGTTTGCAATGATCAACAAGCCTATAGATAGGCTCAAAAAAATTATATTTAGCCCATTTTCAAAATGGATATTGTGTTTATTGCCTCTATCGCTAAATGCTGCAGAGAGCAATCGTGTTTTTGCTGCTGGCGGGTCTTGGTCTGATGGTGATGGTGGCGTGGTAGTCATGCAAAAAAATGGCCAGTTTTTAGAGGTAGATGGAAAAGATAACTATTCAATTTATCGCGCTACTTGTTTGCTTTCAGAAAATGCTAGCCGTGCGCAATGTCAAGGGCATGGCGTGCAATATAAAACGGGCCGTCGCTTTCTTTTAAACAGCCAGTGGCAATTGGGTGATGGCAATATTACTGAGCATTGGCAGGCCCGCTTCGCAGACAAAACGATAAGTGGTGAGTTGCTATTGAAGCCTATCGCTAACTCGCCTTAGCAATATGGCCTTTATTGATAATTAAATTAATGCAATGAGAACTAAAAAACTTATGGAAATTTATAAAAAAATTAGCTCAATTAACAGTGGCTTGCTGGTATTTTCTGTTGCCATGACCTCGGTGGCGGCAGTGCAGGCAGATGAGCTTAAAACGATTCGTGAGGCCATCACTGTACAGGAACGTCAGCTTGATTCATTAAAACTTAGATTAGAGCGGCTTGAAACTGCTAACAGCCGTGCTGATGGGCGTATAGAGGAAACGCTAATCTTGCCATCAAACAACACGGCGATAAGTTGGGGCAACCCAGCCCCGAAATTTAGTGCAAAGCCCGAGGGTTTTACCTTTAAATCACGGGGTAAGCTGCAAGCTGATGCTATGTATGCTGATGACGATTATGGTAGTGGCACTGAAATCAGGCGCGTACGCCTTGGCGTGCAAGGTGATATTAGTGGTTCTACAGATTACGTAGCAGAAATAGATTTTAGTAATAAAAAAGTAGGCTTCGAAGACATATTCATTCGCTATAAATTAAGTGAAGTGACATCCATTAGGGTAGGTCATCACGAAGCCTCAGTGTCACTGGATGACGAAACCAGTGATTCCAACCATAGTTTTCTTGAGCGTTCGCTGCACAATGCTTTGAGTTTAGGTCGTTCTGTAGGCATAGGGCTTGAAACTCAGGGCACTTGGTGGTCTTTGAACACGGGTTTGTTTGGTAAGCCAGAATCTGATACTACAGCAGGTCAAAACGAAGGTTGGCGTTTTGCCTCACGGTTATTAGTGACTCCTTGGCAAAATGATCAACAAACACTGCATATGGGGGTTGCTGCTTATTATGTTGAGCTGGATGATGATGGCGATTACCGATTAAGCAGCCAGCCAGAGAATCACCAGCTAGCCGCGTTGTTTGATACCGGTACTCACAGCGCTAATGATATCAGCTATACCGGCCTAGAAACGGCTTATCAGTATAATAATGTGTTATTGCAGGCAGAGTTAGGTCAACAAACGGTAGATTATATGAATTTGCCAGATGCTAGTTTTGTTAGCGGCTACCTGCAGGCCGCCTGGATTATTACCGGCGAGCAGCGCAGCTATCAACGTGGGCGTGGTAAGTTTGGTGGCATAGTACCGACCAACGGTGTAGAGGCCGGCGGCTTAGGCGCTTTAGAAATGGCCTTGCGCGGTAGTTATATGGATTTGGTGGACGGTGATATTTATGGGGGGAAAGGTCATGTCTATACACTAGGCCTTAATTGGTACCCCCGGGCTCAGCTGCGAGTTTCTGCGAATTTAATACATTTTGATGTCAGCGAAAGCATAGCGGTACAGCCCCAAGGATCTACCGACCATAGCGGTAATTCTTTGGTATTGCGTAGTCAGTTAAGCTGGTAATAGCAATGTTAAAAAATCAATTTAAAGTATTAAAAAGTTCGGCTTTGTTGTTTCTATGTACCATGCCAGCCATTGCTGAAGCCTCAGCTATCGATGATAGTCAAGTGACATTTGAAGGGCGTTTAGCTAAGCACAGCCGTTATATCGCCGAAGGCCGCGATAATGTCGATGGCAAGGATCTGTACTCCTTAGAAGCATTTGCACATTGGCAATCGCTCACGGCTACCTTGTGGTATGGCCAGGGTAGCCATGACCCCTACCAAGAGCTGAAAGTGGGGCTTGAATACGGCTTTGACTGGGCGGGCACGGAATTTACCGTGGGCTACACGAGGCTGACATTTTTAGGCAGTAATGAAAATGATAATGAGTTTTCAGTGGGAGTCGTTTTTGAAGACATATTTTCTATAGTGCCATCAGTGGATTATGTCTATGCAACCGAAGCCTCGGGTGCTTTTGTAGAGTTAAGTTTGCGCTCAATTTTTGAATTTAAAGAGCAGGGTATAAGCATAGAGCCCTATGTCACCGAAGGTTTTGATTTAGGTTTTGCCACCCAAAAGCATGATGGCCCTAATAACTTACAGCTGGGCGTTGATATCACTTATCAACTTTCCGGTAGCACGGCAATATTTGCCAATATTAACCAAAGCTGGGCGCAGAAAGATGTTCAGCGCGAAGGCTTAGGTGATCAATTTTGGCTTAGCCTTGGTTTTTCGATAGCAATATAATTTCAATTTTAAAGGTGGTTTTATGCGTGCGAAGGTTGTTACTTTTCACAGATATATTGGGTTAATGCTAGCAGCCTTTCTTATATGCTCAGGCCTAACAGGTAGTGTTATTGCCTTTAAGGATCAACTAGAAATATGGCTAAATCCTCAGTTGTTTACCATTGCGGAGGCTGGTGAAAGAAGTTTACCAGCATCTGAATTAGTAGCAAAGATAGAAGCTAGTGATCCGCGTATTCTCGTTAATTATCTACCCATCAGCCAGGAAGCAGAACACGCCCTAATAGCCTATGTTGAGCCAAGAGTTAACCCTACTACTAGCCAGCCTTATGAGATCGACTATGATGAGGTCTTTGTCAATCCAGTCAGTGGTGAGGTAAAAGGTAGGCGTATGTGGGGCGAATGTTGTTTTGAGTCTCAAAATATTATCCCGTTCATCTACAAGCTGCATAATCGTTTATTACTGCAAAAGCCCTGGGGAAGTCGAATTCTGGGCATAGTAGGGCTTTTTTGGATAGTATTGTCTCTGATGGGGATTTACCTAACCCTCCCTCGTGGAGGCACATTTTTTAAGGCGTGGAAGAAGTCTTGGCTTGTTCAGTGGCGACACCCCTGGCGAATAAAGTTTTTGCAACTGCATAAAAGCATTGGCTTATGGTGTTGGGTTTTTATGCTGACTACCGCTATTAGTGGTGTATCCATGAACTTGTCTAGCGAGTTGTTTGACCCCATAGTCGACACTATTTCCCCATACACCGAGAAGCTTGTTATCGATGAGTCTGCATTAGCCTCTCAAAAGATAGATTTCACTTCGGCCCTAACAGCCGCAATAATTTATGCTGACAGTAATAGTCTGCCGACTATACCGAAAAAAATATCTTATTCGATGGGGAAAAATAGCTACAGTGTTAGCCTTGACTGTGATTGCAATACGGGGTTGGGTCCAAATACTATCTATATTGGCGGTGCTAGTGGAGATGTTCTAGGTGTAGAGAATCCTAGAGCGGGTAGCGCCGGTGATTTTTTATCAGCGTTAAGGTTACCACTACACAGTGGACACTTAGCTGGGCCGGTGGGTTCATTTGTTGTTTCATTAATTGGGCTAATGACAGCACTGCTAGCAATATTCGGCGTTAGTATGTGGGTAAGAAAGCGTATTACGCCTTAGTCTCACGCGATACTCTAACGGTATAAATTATCAAGAATCTGCATAATTACCTTAAGCGCTGCGGCGAAAGGTCTAAGAGAAATCTGTTAAATACTTCTCCCTTAGGGAGACTGCATATTCAAATCTAACTCCTGTTTAGCAAAGTGCAATAGCCAAAATTGGCTGCTGCACTTTTCCAGTGAGTTAATACGTATAAATCTCTAATGTTTCAGTAGGCAGACACCCTGTGTGTTCAGGTATAGAGCATATACTAACCAGATAATGATATCTGGAAAAATAGCCACAGTGTGATGACAAGCTTAGTTATCGCAGAATAAAAATACCAACCATCCCTGAATCTTCTTTTTTGTGAATTTATTTATCAATTTTAGTGAGAAATCGCATACTAATTCAGTGCTCTTAAAACATTTAAAACAGCATGTTTTTAGACATTACCCATCATATAGTAATTCATAGGGGTTACCGCTAAATAGAAATTAGGCTATTAAAAATAATTTCCAATAGCCTTTTTGTATTCTATAGTTAGTTAAGATCCCATGCATGCATCTTTTGAAGAGATTGGTGATCTGTCCAGTCAATTTTTATCGGTGTAACAGCAATATAGCCTTTGCTATAAACAGTCATGTCGCTATAGCCCATTTGTGCCTTAGGATAGGAAAATACCGGTTTATAATCATTGTTCGTTTTAATGAATCTATCCACACTAACATTTACTCCGTCCATAGGGGCTATACGCATTCCTTTGGCATTTTCCGGTACATTAACATTAAGTATAGTCCCTACAGGCAAGCCGTTTTCTCTAATCTTTTCAATCAGTATTTTAATCGCTTCAGTGGTTGCTGCAAAATCATTTTCTGTCGCCGCGCGCTTCTCTATAGAGACAGCAATCGCTGGAATGCCATAGTAGGTGCCTTCCATAGCGGCACCAACAGTACCTGATAAATGCGAGAGAGTTCCCAGGTTTTCACCATGGTTTACACCTGATATTAATAAATCCACAGGCTGGTTAAGTTCACGTTGATGTATAATGCCAAATCTAGCGGCATCAGCGGGTAAGGCGTGAACGGAATAGCCTTTTGCTTTATTTGACAGCGTTATTTCTTCAACAGTTATAGGTTTTTCCCATAGTAAGGTGGCGTGGCTTTTACCTCCCCACTTTTTTGCTGGAGCAGAAACTATCACCTTATAGTCTTGGCTAAGTGCATTGACAAGAGCTGTTAATCCAGCCGCATGAATTCCATCGTCATTGGTAAGCAGTATGCGGTAATCTTTCTTATCGGCCATAGCTGGTGAGGCTATAAATAATAGAAGAGATAACATAATTTGATAGTTTTTTGGTCTAAAAATAAACATATAAACTCCATGCTAATGTGAAATAAAATCGAATTTGATCACCATTACTATAAAGGTAATAGTTTTATTAAGGAGTTGCTTAAATACTTATTGATGGTGTCCATTACACACCAGTCACTTTGCAACTCATGATATATATTCTGAACAGTACTAGCACCATCAAGGTCGTTATTGGCACCGCTCAACTACAGCCTGATGATCTATAATTATTGATATGGTTGTGGGAATTCTTTGATTCTTGTAGCAAAGCATCTTTTTAAGACAGTAATTATAGCGTGGTGAATAATGGAAATAGGTCTAACAGAAAGCAACTATATTGATGGCAGCTGGAATGCGGATAATATCGAACAGTGGTTTACCATTGTCTCGCCAGCGAATGAACAGCCTATAGGCCGCTTACCTCTCAGCAATGCACAGGTTGTTAATCAAGCGGTTGCTGCTGCCAAGAGGGCATTTCCGTCTTTTAGCCAAACAGATAAGGCCTACCGACTTGACTTGCTTGATGCGATTATAGCTGTATATACGCGCCGCTATGAAGAAATGGCGCAGGCGATTTCAAGTGAAATGGGGGCGCCGATCAGCATGTCCAGAAACGCCCAGGTTGCGGTTGGTAGCGGCCTATTGAAGAGTATTAGGGCGACACTGGAGTCATTTGAGTTTTCCTCACAACGAGATTCAGCAGAGATTCGTAAAGAACCTATCGGTGTTGCAGGGCTCATTACACCTTGGAACTGGCCCATGAATCAAATCGTTGCAAAAGTGGGCGCTGCTTTGGCAGCAGGCTGCTGCATGGTGCTGAAGCCAAGTGAGTATGCGCCATATAGTGCAGCCTTATTTGCCGAAATTCTTGATGAAGCGGGTGTACCTGCCGGTGTATTTAATTTGGTTCAGGGTAATTATATAGTCGGCGCTGCCTTATCACGTCATCCAGATGTAGATATTGTTTCCATTACAGGTTCCACCCGAGCAGGTGTAGAAGTTGCCACCGCCGCTGCACCAACGGTTAAGCGTGTATCACAAGAGCTGGGAGGGAAGTCGCCCTTTGTGATTTTACCTGGGTCAGATATTGTCTCCGCGGTTAGCCATTGTGTGGAACGCTGTTTTTATAATAGTGGGCAGTCCTGTAATGCACCGACTCGCCTGTTGGTGCATAACGACGATTATGATGAAGCCATTGCCGTTGCAAAATCGGTTGCCGGCAAGATGAAAGTAGGGGACCCAGCTGAGGAAGGCACCATACTGGGGCCTTTGGTGAATGAGCAGCAATTTGAACGTGTCTGTCATTACATTGCCCTAGGAAAAGAGGAGGGCGCCGACATTATCGTGGGCGGTCAGGCAGGCAGGGTCGAGGGGTTTTCTAAAGGCTACTATGTTGCGCCCACAATTTTTGGCAACGTAACCAGTAGTATGAGTATTGCTAAAGAAGAAATTTTTGGCCCCGTTTTGTGTGTTTTACGCTACGATGATATATCCGATGCAGTAACAATGGCTAACGATACGGAATTTGGATTATCGGCGTATATTTTTGCAAAATCCAGTATGCAGGCACGTGACGTAGCCCCGAAAATACAAGCGGGTATGGTACATATAAATGGCGCTGCCGCCGCACTAGACTTACCCTTTGGTGGATTTAAAAAATCCGGTAACGGTCGCGAAAGAGGCGCCTGGGGAATTGAGGAATATCTAGAAGTAAAGGCGGTTTTTTTCTAAGCAAGCGACGTAACAGACAGAAAGCCGGGTTAACTTGTTACCATGCGAAATACCAAGGAAAACCTTAAACATAGCTGTGGACAATTGTGAAGGGGGCGTTTATTGTTACCTTCGTGCTAGGAGTATTTAAATGCCCGACGATAAAATTAATCATCTAACGCCTTCAATATCAAAACTGCCTGCTCGTAAGTCTTTACCTCCCTTTGAAGCGCTGAGAGCTTTTGATGCCGTTGCGCGCTTAGGCGGTGTGAGAAAGGCTGCGCAGCATTTGTGCCGTGATCATGCGGTTGTTAGCCGCCACCTTAAAAGCATAGAGGATTGGACCAGCGCCAAGCTGATAGAGCGTACACCTGCGGGTGCTGTGCTAACCGAAGACGGCGTCCGTTACCACCAGGAAATTGCATTGGCCATTGATACGATCGCCAATGCCACGGTGGAATTAATGAAGCACAATAATGTGGATCAAGTTCAAGTCTGGAGCATGCCCGGTTTTACCTTGCAGTGGTTAATGGCTCGTTTAGGTAGATTTGAAAAATCTTATCCCAATCTGGATATTGAACTACGGCCTACCAACCAAGGGCCTGATTTCGAAAGGCGCGAAGCCGATGTAGATATACGTTTTTCTCCCTATTACCGTCCCGCGTTAGAGCTACCCGCTTATGTACGTGCCTTAGAGATTGCTAGGCCACCGATTATTGCTGTGGCTAGCCCTGAATACCTGCAGCGAGAAGAGGCTATTAATACCCCTCGAGATTTACTTAAGCATCATTTATTACATGAGGATGGATTTGAGCGCTGGCGCTCATGGTTAGCCGCCAATGGTATTGATGAAGACATTGAGCTTTCTGGTCCGCGTCTTTGGCAAAGCCATTTGACACTGGAGGCCGCTCGTCA
Organism: Dasania marina DSM 21967; assembly: GCF_000373485.1. Classification (NCBI taxonomy): domain Bacteria; kingdom Pseudomonadati; phylum Pseudomonadota; class Gammaproteobacteria; order Cellvibrionales; family Spongiibacteraceae; genus Dasania; species Dasania marina. The sequence continues at coordinate 250,145 of NZ_KB891585.1, read as the reverse complement.
TCACAGCGGCGTGGCATTGACTAATTATTTAGTTGCTGCAGATGATTTGAAAAGTGGTCGTTTGCTTGACGTAGGTGCTAACAATGAAAACTTTAAGAATTTAGCATTAGGTGCCTATTTATTTATTGCACGTGTAGATCGGTGGGATGCCATACCCATAGACCGTTTCCGAAACTGGCTATTAAAAATGATAGAAGAAGAGTTTCCTGAAGCCATAAATATCTCTGACGATGAATTCATGGTTCATCCTAGTCACCATAAAAATCGATATAACTCAGCTCCTTAAAAACGTTCACTAGCTACGCCACCGACTGAAGACATTTCCGGTGGCGATAGCCATTAGCATATAGCTATTACTTGACCAGAACTTTTAGCAACGACCCCTTCAACATCAATATAAGTACTGCACCTGAGGCCACTATAGCGCCGTGCATAAACCAAAAGTTAGCTGGTGATAGTATTTCAAAAAAACGCCCCAACCAACCGCTAAAAATACCGCCAATAAAGATGGCAAGATAATAACAGCCCACCAAGGCAGCGTTGACAGACGGTGGTGACGCGCGTGATACTAGCGCTAGAGTTGTTGGCCCGGTATACAAAAAACCCACCGAACAGATCAAGTGAAAAATAACCGGGTATATTAAGTTGATTTGGGTATCACCTCTGTTCAATTCTGAGCTGCCCAGCCACAGGCAAGCAATGCCAAAAGCAGCACAACCGATGGCAATTTTGTTTAAGTCTCCGGTTTCTGTTTTTTTAGCAGCCTGCCGCTTCCAAAGCCATAGAATAATTGGCGCAAATAAAAGTACCGCGAATGTATCCATGGCCTGAAACCAAGTAACCGGTATGATCATGTCAAAAAGCTCACGATCCACACGAGCTTGTACCCATAGGGGATAGGCATTCCATACTTGGCTTTGTGCCGTCCAGAATAGCGCAGTAATGGCCAGCAAAAGAAGAATTGATAACACTAGGTTTATGTCGGCTTTTTTAAGCTTGACCTTATCTTTGTTATTTACTGCTGGTTTGTCTATGGGTAAATGTTGCCGACCACACAGGTAAATTATCATACCGACTATCATGCCTATGCCGGCTGCGCCAAAACCATAATGCCATCCGTAGAGTTCGCCTAAGGTTCCACAGACTAACGGTGCTGCAAAGGCCCCTACGACTATTGCAATAGTATAGAGTGCATAACCGGCATCCAGCCGCTGATCTTCTTTTTTATATAGCCCGCCTACTTGCGCAGCTAGGTTACCTTTTAGAAAGCCTGAGCCTAATATCAGAAAAGCTATCGCAAATAAAAATGCAGCTTCTATGGCCATAAGAAAATGACCGATGGCCATGAGTATAGCGCCAATAACGACCGCCCGAGTTCGACCGAGATAACGATCGCCAATAAGGCCACCGAATACCGGCATAAAATATACAAGCCCGATATACAAACCAAAAAATTGGGTTGCCAATGCCTTTATTGAAAGGGGGCCAAAGACAGCTTCCATTAACGATCTAAAGCCACTAAAACCGATGACTTGCTCAATAGCCCCTGGAAGTAGTAGGTAGTTGGATAGGTAAAGCACCAGTAAGGCTTGCATACCGTAAAAAGAAAAACGCTCCCAGGCTTCTGTGAAAATAATATAGCCTAGGCCTTTGGGGTGGCCTAAAAATGCTTCGTCGTCTCGAGTAGGCGTTTCTAAGCTGGTTATAGTTGCAGTGCTTTCAGCATTCATTCTAACTCCAGAGGTATTGCCATAATTGATTGTAAGGGGATGCTTTGAGGCGTATTACCCGCTAGTTAGTGTGTCTATAACGGCGTTAAAAAAGTCGTTGTCGATAATGATTTCTGAACCCATGGGTTTGGAGCGTGCACTCCAGACAACGATGACAATACCCTTGGCCTGATTAATATAAATTCGCTGACCAAAAATACCTCTAGCACTAAAGGCACCGCTATTATAATTATTATTTGCATCCGGAACTGCCCACCACATATAGCCGTAGGGTATTGAGTCACCATTAACGCTACAAGGGGTTGTGGCCTCTTTAACCCAGTTATCAGGGAGTAATTGCTCACCGTTGACAATGCCATTGTTCATTATAAAAAGACCGAATCTAGCGTAATCCCGTAGTGTTGCACTGATACCACTACCTGCTACTTCCAGTCCTTCCGGGGATTCTAGCCACCAGTAGGCATCTGACTCCATACCGAGTTTTGACCAAACGGTTTCACTGAGGTAGTCAGCCAGATATTTACCTGTTGCTGCATACAATAATGCACCAACAACCTGTGTTTCACCCGTGCTGTAGTTCCAGCGTGCACCTGGTTCAGCAACTTTTGGTAATTGCGCCATATAACGCAAAATAGCTCCAGGTTGCTGGCTAATTTGCAACTCAAGGACATCACGACGTTCCGAGTGCGGATTGGTGTGGTCTTCATTCCACTGTGCGCCAGAGGTCATTTGCAAAAGTTGCCGTATGCTAACATCGCCGTACGTGCTTTGCTCTAATTCTGGAAGATAGACAGTCAGGGCGTCATCTATGCTGCTTATATAACCTTGCTTAATAGCAATACCTACCATTGTTGTGCTAATGGATTTTGCCATCGACATAGACATCCAGCGTGTTTCTTCAGTGTTGCCTAATTCATGGTGCTCTAAGACTATTTCGTTGTGTTTTAATACCATTAAACCCGCCACTCGGTTGCGGGATATATAGTCGTATAAATCGTATTGATTGCCTTTAGCCTGAAAAACAAAGTTACTCAGTTGCTGATCACTAAAGGGTAGGGGGCGAGTATATTGACCTTTGCTAATACGCCGCGTGGGAAATAGATGCTCAGCATGACTAAAGGCATCGACTTGCACGCCTGGGGGTAGCTTACCAGCGTAGGCACGGCGAATAAGCTCGTTATTATCCAGCCCATAGCGCTTCTGGTATTCGAGTATTGACGTCTTGCTCGATGGCTTTATATTCTGGCGTGGCATATTTGTACACTCTTCTTCTTTCAAAATAACTACTCAACAGATGCAAAAGACATAATTAAGTATATTTACTCCATCTTGGCGATGGAAGTTGCTAACAATGTCAGTGTCGGTGCACTAATCACACCATAGCCTGCGGGGCGTTTTTTTTGTAAATGGCACAGCGTTGCTTGGTAGTCACCAACAAGATCGCGTTTGGCATCTTCTTGCGGCGGATAAGCTGAAATATAGTGGTGCTATTGTTATTTCAATAAACACTATCAAGAGGACGTCATTATGAAACTCGATGCTCATTGGATGCCATTTACGGCGAATAAAGCATTTAAAGAAAATCCTATACTTATGGAATCGTCCAGTGGTATGCGCTGGCAAACCGAACAGGGGCAATCCTTTCTCGATATGACCGCGGGGCTTTGGTGTACGAATTTGGGGCATAGTCGGCATAAAGTAGCCGAGGCTATGTATGAATCCGCTAAAAAGCTGAGCTATGTACCCTCATTCAACCTTGGGCATAGAGCCTCGTTTGAGCTTGCTGAGCGACTCGTAGAGCACTCCCCAGGCGATATAAACCATGTATTTTTTACCAACTCTGGCTCCGAGGCAATTGATACGGCACTAAAGATAGCCATGGCCTATCATGGCGCCAAAGGGCAGTCTGGCCGTAAAATTTTTATTGCTCGTGAACGGGCTTATCATGGCGTTAATATGGGCGGCACTTCGGTAGGTGGTATCGTTCATAATTCTCGCCACTTTGATCGCTGGGGATCTATAGACCATTTACCGCATACGCACGATCTTGCCAATAACGCTTTTTCTCGAGGACTGCCTGAATCCGGCGTGGAAAAAGCAAGCGCTCTCAAAGACCTAGTCGCGTTACACGGCGCTGAAAATATCGCTGCCGTGCTGGTTGAACCTATTGCTGGCGCAGGCGGGGTGTTACCGCCCCCCAAAGGCTATTTAAAAGAGTTGCGAAAAATTTGTGATGAACACGATATTCTGTTGATTTTTGATGAAGTGGTCACAGGCTTTGGCCGTACGGGTTCGTTTACCGCCTCTATAGAGTTTGATGTAATTCCTGATATGTATACATCAGCAAAAGGCTTAACCAGTGGCGCTGTGCCTATGGGGGCGACCTTCTGCAAAGACTTTATCTATGACGCCGTTGTCGGCTCTGCTGAAGGCATTGAACTCTGGCACGGCTATACCTATTCGGCTCATCCCATTGCATGTGCTGCAGCGAATGCCTGTTTAGATATTTACGAAGAAGAGTCACTATTTACTCGTGTTAACTCAGGCATAGGGGCTTATTTTGAGAATGCGATACATAGCTTAAGTGACCTTCCTCAAGTAGTTGATATACGTAACTACGGCTTGCTAGGCGCTATAGAATTTGCGCCACAATCTGAGGGCTTGCCAGTAGGGTCTAGACTGTTCAAAAAAGCAATGGAGAAAGGCTTAATGGTTCGCGGGGCGGGGGATAGCATTATCCTTTCACCACCGCTGATTATTGAAGAACTGCATATTGATGAGTTTGTTGAAAAATTACGTGCCGCTGCCGATGAGGTGCTCTAGAATAAAGCGATACTGAGCCGGTCAAAGGGTAAATAGCGACTAGTTACCCTGAGCTTTAGCCCCTGCCGCCAATACTGCAGGGGCTTTTTTATGCGCGTTAACAAATATGTGGGTTACTTTTCAGTAATAAACAGATGGGTAGGGTGCGGGGTAAAATAAAAGCCGTCCATGGCAAATTTGAGACTAGGAAGCTGATTTATATTACGTTATCGATATTAGCTTGCATCATTGCTGCAATTTTTAAGGCATTGGCGCTCTCTGTACTGTTCAAGCCTTGCATCACTTTTTTCATATCTTCTAGGTCTCTACTCTGCCCTAAGCGTTTAATCCCCTGCATTTCTGTAACACGAAAACGAAACGCCAACACCCCTTTGCTAAATTGCTCAAGCAGTTTGGGGTCAGTATCTTCAATGCGCCAAGGCTTATCTTCATTACGTTCCATATGGCTAATGGTTAACGCTAACACCTTGAGTGTTTCTTCGTGATTTTCTATAGGAACAAACTCACCCTGTATTTGCACAGCGATATAGCTCCATGTTGGTATTTTAGGCTCTTCGACATACCAGCGAGGCGAGATATAGGCATCAGGCCCTTGCAGCAGCGCAATAGCCGGAACTCCCGCTAGCACGGCGGCACAGTGAGGATTACGTTTAGCAATATGGCCATAAAACTCAAACTCTTGAGCTTGCAGCTCAGCGTTAGATGAGGGGAGTGCACTAGATACATTTGCACAAATAAGCGGTGTGGCGGTTATCTGTAACTTATCTTCAAAGCTTGAGAAAAACTGAGCGAAAGGGTTTTCCTTTATGTAGTCAATTAACTCATGCTCTTTAGAGAAATCGAAATGTTGTGGAACAAACATGTTTTTACCCACGTCATCGAGTGATCTTGCTAGGATTTTACCCGAAGCAATCTTTGATGCAGACATAAAGCTATCCTTTACTGTAGTGTGAATTATAGAATATTACTTGACGTGGCAAGCCTACTGCTAATAGATGCGCTGCCACATTGACGGCCAGAATCACTTCTTAAGGGTTAGTTCACTGATAACCGAGGGTTGGCACTTAACATATTGTCTCCAACAATCAGCCCATCAGCGGTAGTGTTGATATCTTTCTCGTTATCTGACACATAACTTTCGTCTATTTCAACGCGACCATTTTTATCAGCGTTAATGCCAAATGGCTTGTTATCAATAATCACCGATCCGGTAATTATTATCGATGCCTCATCGCTAGCATAAATGCCATCATCCTGATTCGCCTCGAAGATGGAGTTACTAATGGTTACCCGTGATTTATCATAAGCACTAACACCGGCTGACTCACTGCCATGGAAATACGAAGCTTCAAGTTTTATAGAAGAGGTTTCATTAGCCCAAACACCCAGGTGGCTATTGCTAACCTTAAGATCAGTTGCAACAACTCTAGCGTTGCCATATGTAGTCAGCGCCATTTTCTGTATTTTCTCCATAGAAATATTGGCTATAGTGACCTCGCCACCAATAATAAAGATACCATGGCCATCGTAGGTATCATCCTCTTGAATACCCCAGCGAAAATCATCAAGATGAATATTTTTAAATATAACCTTGCTATTTTTTGTCACAAAAGCACTTGCGGCACCAAGACTACCATTGATCACAACATCACTCTCACCAAGTATCGTCAATGATTTGTTTTCAATTACTGTAAAGCCGCGAATCATTAGCTCATGAAGAGGGGTTTCTCGATACGAACGTGGTTTATACACACCCGATTTAAGCAATAAGACACTGCCTATTTGAGCGGCATCTACTGCACGTTGAATAGCATCTTCTCCAAAAAAATCACAGGCTATAGTGCTTCGTTTTTCAGGACAAACAATGATAGCCTCCGCGTCCGAAGTCTTGGGCTGGATGTCAGTTTTCTGATTAAAACCACATCCAACCAACATGATACTGGTGATTACAGTGAGAACGACTACCTGCATAACTACAACCTACTTTTCTTTATTGTTAGTGAACGCCGACAGACGTCGAGCAATGAACTATGAACCCTCCAATAAGTCGGAGGCTCCTTAATAGATTTAAAGTTTGATGATAGAAAATAAGCCGGATATTTGGGAGATGCTAATAGCAGCAGCTCTGGTGCGCCCATAACACCAGACCTTTTAAATGCCATTTTAACAAGACGAACGAGAGGATTAGAATCCCTCTTACAAATAGGAAACCCCGTAACTCATGACATGTAGGAGCAATGCCCGCTGATTCAGATTTTTAGATTAAAGAGACTCGGTGATATTTAATATCCTCATGAAAGCTTTTGCCAGTAACCAGCCGGCTTAATGAGATGGTCCCCCCTCAGCTTCCAGCGACTATGCTGGAAGCTGAGAGCCCGAAAAACGGGAGAGCCATCATATTAATAAAAGTCTTTGATATCGATATAGGCAGGTCTAATTTGCATGTCATTGGTCGAGGTAGTACCGACCGCACGGTCCGCCGCAGTCCGTAAAGCTTTATGTCAAAGGTAACAAACATGATTTTATTGATGCCGAAGCGATTGCCAGCGTATCGGGCAGGCCGCACATGGAGTTGTGCCGGTTAAATCTGAAAGCGCACAAGTGCAAGCGGTTATGCATCGATTGCGAGAAGGGGTTTTGGCTGAGCGTAGGGCTTGCATGCCAGGTACAAGGGCTATCTTACTGGAGTTCGGCCTGTGGCTACCGGGTTGGCCATAGCCGAATGAAAACGTTATACCAAATGACCGGATTGTCGGCCAAGACCGCGAAATCGTCGAAACAGTATGAGCGGTGCGAGTTATTAAAGTGTATCCCGGTGTGGGTGACTTAACCGCGAACCCGGTGAGTATGTCGGCAATGGCCAAAATTCGCCATGGTAGAGAGATGGCTGCCTGGTTAGGGCTATCTGGCGCGGATACTCATCGTGGAGCGGGAGGCGATAGCCCCTCAACAAAACTCCGAATACCTTAGCGCAGACCAGCCCCGTCATCGCAATTTATTATTGCAATCACGAGGGGAGCCAAACATTTTTATGCCTGCGTATTCGTTTCGACTTGATTTAGCTAGCGCAAAATCAAAACCGGAATAGTACTGGTGGCTAATATTTTAGTGGTATGGCTGCCGACTATGAACTCTCTAATCCGTGAGTGGCCATAGGCGCCCATAACTTTTAGCTCGATATTGAAACTGCTTTGAAAGTCCATTAGGCGGTCGATAACATCGCCTTGCAGCAAATGAGGCTGCACCTGATGGCCTTTATTGGTTAAGAGTTCACAGGCGTGTTCGAGACGACCCTGATTCTCGCTGCTATCATTAGCTACCATCACCACATGCCCGGGCAAATTCGCTAGCAAGGGGCTATTGGCAATGTCGTCGATCGCCTTGTCCGCGGTTTCACTGCCATCATAAGCCAGCATATAGTTGCTGGGGGCCGAGAACTTACCTGTTGCCATCAATATCGGTGTATGAATAGCCCGCACCATATTTTCAACCTGTGAGCCTACCGTCTGTTGTTGCTGCTCGTGGTCATCACCGAGGCGGCCAACCACATACAAGCGCGTTTTGTCTTCCCAAGCCAATAGAGAGTCCAGCAACTCGCCATGGCGCTGTTCACCAGTCACCATAACGGCACCAGCGGCTTCAGCTCTTTGCTGGGCATCGTCTAACAAATGCTTACCGTGCTTTACCGCTAGTTTATTGCGCTGTTCGTCCAGTACGGTCAATTCGTCCAGCAAATGCTCGCGGCTACCCAAGCCTATGGCACCAGATAGATCTTCTTTCGCTGGCGAATAGGATTTTTCTAACACCCGTAAAAAGGTCAGCGGGGCGTCTAGGGTACGGCTGGCCCAAGCTGCCGTATCACAAACAGCGTTTGAAATAGCAGAACCATCTATACAGGCAGTAATTTGCTGCTTTGTCATAATTATTCTCCGTGGATTAATGGCCAGCCATCAGTTTTTCAACTTCTTCTGGTTTATCGTAAACACCGAATTTATCAACCACGGTACTGGTTGCCTCATTCATGCCAATGACATTCACCTCAGAGCCTTCTCGACGAAACTTAATCACGACCTTGTCTAATGCTCCTACCGCGGTAATATCCCAAAAGTGTGCCTGGTTTAAATCGATGGTGACGCGATCAATAACCTCTTTAAAGTCAAAGGACGCTATAAAGTGATCGGCCGACGCAAAGAAAATCTGACCCTTTACCGTATATTGGCGATGGTCCTCTGCGGTTTTTTCATTCTTCACCACCATAAAGCGGCCAATTTTATTAGCAAAGAATAGCGATGCCAGCAACACACCCACAAAAACACCGATTGCGAGGTTGTGTGTTGCAACAACCACAATAACAGTAGTAATCATCACGACATTGGTGGAGATAGGGTGTTTCTTGAGATTAATGAGTGAGTCCCAAGAAAAAGTACCAATTGAAACCATAATCATAACGGCAACCAACGCCGCCATAGGAATTTGCTTCAACCATTCATCAAGAAACACAACCATAACCAATAAAAAAGCGCCCGCTGTAAACGTGGATAAGCGGCCACGGCCGCCAGATTTCACATTAATAATTGACTGACCGATCATGGCGCATCCCGCCATGCCGCCCATAAGGCCGGCACCAATATTAGCGATGCCTTGGCCCTTACATTCACGGTTTTTGTCACTTTGGGTATCGGTTAAATCATCAACGATAGTGGCCGTCATCATAGACTCAAGTAAGCCAACAACCGCTAAGCCAATAGCGTAGGGGAAGATGATTTGCAGTGTTTCAAGATTAAGTGGTACATCAGGCCAAAGGAAGATGGGCAGGGTGTCAGGGAGTTGCCCCATGTCACCAACGGTGCGTATATCAATATTGAACAGCATGGCGACTATGGTCATAGCAACAATACAAATAAGCGGAGAAGGGATAGCTTTACCAATCACGGGCAGTAACGGGAACAGATAAATAATCCCTAAGCCCGCTGCGGTCATGGCATAAACATGCCAAGTCACGCCGGTAAGCTCAGGCAGTTGCGCCATAAAAATAAGTATCGCTAAGGCATTAACAAAGCCAGTCACCACCGAGCGAGAAACAAACCGCATCAAGCTGCCCAGTTTAAGAAACCCAGCACCAATCTGAAACACACCGGTTAACAGGGTGGCGGCCAGCAAATACTCCAAGCCGTGTTCTTTTACCAAGGTCACCATCAACAGGGCCATGGCACCGGTAGCGGCACTAATCATACCCGGGCGGCCACCGACAAAGGCAATCACCACCGCTATACAGAAAGAGGCATATAAGCCCACTTTGGGGTCTACCCCAGCAATAATGGAGAAGGCAATAGCCTCTGGAATTAACGCCAGCGCAACAACGATACCCGCCAGTAAATCCCCACGAATATTGGAAAACCAATCCTGCTTAATAGTATTAATCATTAATAACCTACGAACTAACAATGAGTCCCCACAATGCAGTTACATTGCGGCGAATAAAATAAATGTTATATCTAACGCGCAGAGACTTGCGCACTAACGACAAATTGAGGGTGCAATCACAGCGGCTGCTAAAACTGCGCTAGGGTGGACTGCTCAGTAAAATAGCTTCCAACCATTTTAAAAGAGGCGAAATTATACACAGACAGGCCTTTTTTTCAATGGTTTTATCCGCTGCCTAGCTTTGCTGGTCGCCACTATTATCAACCGACACTGTTTCGGGCTTGCAATACTAAATTGGGTGCCTGTGGCTGAGGGCAGGGCGTTGAAGGTATACACGCTTCATTCTATCCGTTTAAAAATCGCAGAACCGAGTAACGTAGTCTAGAAAGAAGAACATCAAGGCCAAACATCAACAGCTCACGGTGAAAAAGCGTTGATTATCATCATATAGACTCTCGAGTTGAGCACGCGGTTAACAGTGATAAACCATAATCGTTCACAGTATTATGAACAGACGCCATTCCCCGGCATCAAATAACCCGCAGATGCGCCTTCTCCCCACAAGCCCAAACCACCCCAATACAATGGATAAGCGAAATAGCGAAGGTGCATTATTTGTTGCGGGCGTGATGCCGGTTTTTCCGTGTCTACCGAAGGGCTATATTGCACTTGCTGTTTCGTTATCGAAACCGGCAATACTTTTTCATCCCTGTCCGGACGCTCAATAGCAATCGGGGAGAACAACACCCTGTTGCGAGTCGTAAGCCAAGCGGCCGTGTCGACAACAAAGTAACGGATAGCCCAGGTATCTTTCGAAGTAGAAATTTACCACGTGACCCATATTACCGTCAGTTGCGTGGATGGCATCATTATGCAAGTTCCTCATGCTACCTAACATCGCTATTTCTCCGTTAGGTGAATGTTTGGCAAGACAATTCTTTATGGTAATTATTTATGGTTTAGCCTGTGAAATTATTTCAAATCAGCAATGTGGCTTTAACATAAAACGCTGTTTTTAAAATTCTTCGTGGAAGTGCTACACTTTCATTCAATAGAAAATATATAGGAGTTAAGTATGTCGTCTAGCTGGGACTCCATCATTCAACAAGCGGTGGCCTTTCGTCACGTATTGCATCGTAATCCAGAGTTAGCTTGGAATGAAATCAATACTGCAGCCAATATTCGTCAACGATTAGACCAATTAAAAATCACTTGGCGAGCCTGTGCCGAACACGGCACTGTTGCAACTATTGCCGCACATGCCTCGGGTAAACATATTGCGTTACGCGGCGACATGGATGCGCTTCCTATCCAAGAGCAAGCCACAAATAATTACTGCTCAAACGTTAGCGGCATAATGCATGCTTGCGGTCATGATGGTCACACGGCGGTGCTGTGGGCGACGGCTGCTTGGCTGAAAGCGCATGAAAGTGAGCTTCCTGGCCCTGTTAGTTTTATCTTTCAGCCCGCCGAGGAGGGAGGTCATGGCGCTAGAGAGATGATCAACGCAGGTGCATTAAAGGGCATCGAAGAAATATTTGGCTGGCATAATTGGCCGGCGATTCCTTTTGGTCACGCCGTATGCCCGGACGGGGCAGTTATGTCTGGCAATGGCACATTTTTAATCGTATTACACGGTGCTGGTGGTCATGCGAGCCAGCCGGAGTTGTGTCGTGATCCGGTATTGGCGGCGTCGGCAGTCGTTTTAAATTTACAGCAAATCATAAGTCGACGCATGGCGCCGCAAGATGCAGCCGTTGTCAGTGTTACCTCCATTGAGGCGCCAAGTGGGCCTACCGTCATCCCTAATATGGCGCGATTAGGTGGAAGCATTCGTTTGGCAAAGCCCGAGTTACGAGAAAAATTAAATGCGCTGATTACAGAAATTACAACGTCCACAGCTTTGGCTTATGGCGTTACTGCTGAGGTGCAAGTAGAGGATCGCTACCAAGCCACCATAAATCACTCTAAACCCGCGCAACGTTTCCGTAATGTGTTAGCGGATATTTATGGCCCAGAGTGGCAAAGTGCATCAACTGTAGTACCCATAATGGCGTCAGAGGACTTCAGTTATTATTTGCAACACATACCCGGTGCCTTTGCGCTAATTGGCATGTCTAGCCAAGAGGCTTATAGTCATCCCTGTCACAGCCCGCATTATGAATTTAATGATGCACTTATTTCACCCGTTGTCCGTACGCTTGCGGCGCTCGCGGGAGCCCCAAATGCAGCGTGTATAGATAATTAAGCAGGGATGAAAAGCTGTCATTATTTTCAATAAATCCCTCTACTAAACTTGAAATTTAGCTAAGTGGCTATTAAGGTCAATGTAGCGTAGTGTTAATACTCAAGTCGTCACCATCAATGCCGGTTCTATTTGTTTTGTTATTCTTTACGTGAACGCCTTAAAGGCTGCGTAGAACACAATATGACAGGGCCGTTTCAATATTCGTCGTTTATATCGACGTTCTTCATCGTAGTAATCGCTCATACAGTAGTAGTAACTGTTCAATAGCAAATCGTTCTAAAGTAAACCGTCAACACTGTGACGTTATCAAAAATCGTATGATTTGCTGGCCATATAAAATTAGCTGGAGGATAGCATGCAAATATTTGACCAATGGGAATCTGAAATTCGAGGATATTGCCGATCGTATCCCACGATATTTGCTCGTGCAATTAATGCCCGGCAGTTCGACGAGCAGGGCAAAGAATACATCGATTTTTTTGCTGGTGCCGGGGTGTTAAATTTCGGCCACAATAATCCACACATGAAAGAGGCTGTGATTAGCTTTTTACAAAACAATGGCGTTACCCATAGCCTTGATATGGCCACTAGCGTAAAACGAGATTTTATAAAAGCCTTTGTCGAGATCATTCTATTACCGCGTAAGATGGATTATAAGCTTCAGTTTGTGGGGCCTACAGGCAGCAATGCCGTGGAGGCAGCGTTAAAGCTCGCGCGGCGAGTAACGGGGCGAACGGATGTTGTCGCTTGCGGCCAAGGCTTTCATGGTATGACACTGGGTGCTCTCGCCTGTACAGCCAATGCCTATTTTCGCAACGCGGCAGGCGTGCCATTAAATAATGTCACACATATACCCTTTGAATCTGGGCCTGGTGGTGGTATGCAAAACTTACATGATTTGCGAGTCGCCTATCAAAGTGGCTCTAGTGGTACTGATCTTCCTGCGGCATTTTTGGTTGAAACGATTCAAGCAGAAGGTGGCGTAAATATTGCCAGCAAAGAGTGGTTGCAAGGAGTACAAGCGCTAGCTCACGATCTCGGCGCGCTATTTATCATTGACGATATTCAAGTCGGTTGTGGTCGTACAGGGCAGTATTTTAGCTTTGAAGATTTAGGCGTTGATCCAGATATTATTTGCTTGGCTAAAGGTATAGGTGGTTTAGGAACACCCCTGGCAATGAATTTAATAAAACCCGAACACGATTCTCATTGGAAGCCTGGTGAGCATACCGGGACTTTTCGTGGCCAAGGGATTTCGTTTGTCGCCGGTAGAGAGGCGCTGCGCTACTTTGAAAACGACGAATTAATGCAGCGTACCCAGGAGCGCTGTGGCGGAATCACCCAGCGCCTAGAGAAAATTGCTGATGAATTTGGCGATGGTAAATTTGTTGTTCGTGGCAAAGGTATGATTCACGGGCTTGATGTTGCTGATAATGATTTAGCAAAAGGCATTGCTAGGCAATGTTTTGATGATGGTCTGCTTATCGGCCCCTGTGGTGTCACCAGCCGAGTCATTAAATTTATTCCACCCCTCACCTCAACCGATGAAGATATAGCGCAAGGCTTCGATATTTTTAGTCACGCTGTAGCCAAAAAAACCGGAGCTTAATTATGCGTGAGCGCGATGACATGACATTTCCATTTTCGGAATATCAGCGCCGGCTGGAAGAGTTGCGTCAACGTATGCAGCAACGGCTACTGGATGGGGTAATTATTACCGATCCCGAAAATCTAATGTATTTAACGGATTACCAAACTACGGGTTATTCATTTTTTCAGGCATTGGTTGTGCCGCTAGAAAATGAACCCTTTATGATCACCCGAAAGCTGGAGGAGTCCAATGTCATTGCCCGCACGTGGGTGGAGGAGACTAGGCCATACCCCGACACAGGCGATGCGGTGCAAATGTTAATTGAATCCTTACGCGAATTTGGTTTTTCCAAAAAAGTGCTGGGTTATGAACGCAATAGCTATTTTTTTCCGGCTTATCATCAAGATCAAATACACACAAATTTTACCGATGGTAGGTTAATGGATTGTTTCGGCATAGTTGAAGAGGGGCGTGCGTGTAAGTCCGAGGTGGAATTAAATATTATGCGTAAATCTGCTATTGCAGCTAAAGCAGGCATGTTAGCAGGTATAGAAGCAACGCTACCGGGCGTCACCGAAAATGAAATCGGCGCGGCTATTAGCCAGGCAATGTTCCGGGCAGGTGGTGAGCCGCCTGCGGTAATGCCTTATGTTACTTCTGGGCCACGCACCATGATAGGCCACGCCACGTGGGAGGGCAGGGTTGTGCAGCCAGGCGAACACGTCTTTTTAGAAGTGGGCGGCTGTTACCGGCGCTATCACACCGCATTAATGCGTACGGTTATCTGCGGTGAAATGAACGACGCGATGCATAAAGCGCAGCAGGTAATGAAACACGCATTAAAATGCGTACGCGAAAATTTGCGCCCGGGAATGACGGTCAGCGATGCAGATAATATGGTGCGCACCATCATTATGGACAGTGACGTAGATGGAAAATTGATTACGCGCTCGGGTTATTCGATAGGAATCGCCTTTCCCCCTAGTTGGGATGAAGGCTATATCATCAGTTTAAAACAAGGTGATTCGCGAGTATTAGAAAAAGGCATGACCTTTCATATTATTCCGTGGATTTGGGGTGTTGAAGGCGACAAGACCTGCGGCATTTCCGATACTTTTTACATTACTGATACCGGCTGCGATTCATTTTTTACCGATGTCGAGCAGGACTTCACCATTAAAAAAGATTCACCCTCTAGCATCACACAACTATCAGCAGCCGCGGCCACAACCACAGTCCATAAAAGTAAAGGCAAGGACGAAAAGAAATCAAAACACGAGGTATAGCATTCTATGTTTAACATTATTAATCCAACATCAGGTAAGTTCTTGCACGAATATCCAGCCTTAACCGAAGGCGAAATGCGTGCAACAATAGAGAGCGCCCAATCAGCTTTTCAGCAATGGAAGCAGCGTAGCTTTGCCGCGCGTGCAGAAGTATTGCTTGCCGTTGCGCGCATCATGCATGAAGAGGAAGAGCGACTGGCGATTATGATGTGCGACGAAATGGGTAAACCTATTACCGAAGGCCGTGGCGAAGTTAAAAAAGCCGCGTCCTGCGCAGTGCATTACGCTGAACATGCAGAGGCCTATCTGGCAGAGCGCGAACTATTATCGGATGCTAGCCGTAGTTATGTGCAGCATCTACCGCTAGGCCCAGTGCTGGGAATTTTGCCCTGGAATGCGCCGTTGTGGTTGGCATTTCGTTTTTGTGCACCGGCCTTAATGGCGGGTAACACCTGCCTGATGAAGCATGATCCGCATGTACCTGCGGTTGCTGCGGCCATTGCCGATATATTTACCAGTGCAGGTGCTGCTGCAGGTGTCATGCAGAATTTACCCTTGATAAATAACGATGTTGCCGCAGCAATTCAACATCCTTTCGTCCGTGCAGTGTCGTTTACCGGCTCCAGTGCCGCCGGTGCCAAAGTGGCGGCGTTGGCTGCCGCTGAAATTAAACCTGTAGTGCTTGAACTAGGTGGTTCCGATCCTGCGATTGTATTAGCGGATGCCGATTTAGAGAAAGCGGCTGATGTATTAACTTTATCGCGCACCATTAATGCAGGGCAATCCTGTATTGCTGCGAAGCGGTTTATTGTTGAGGATAGTGTGCACGATGATTTTGTTGGACTATTGAAAACCCGCTTTGCAGCATTAACCATGGGTGATCCAAAAAACGAAACCACTAAAATCGGTCCCTTGGCTAGAGCTGATCTACGCGACAATCTAGCTAGGCAAGTCGAGCAAACCGTTGCCGCCGGTGCGCGATGCTTGCTAGGCGGTGCAGCGCCAGCAACACCTGGGCATTTTTATCCACCCACCTTACTGGTGGATGTGACCAACGACATGGTGGCATGCCGGGAGGAAACTTTTGGCCCGGTAGCCGTAGTACTGAAAGCGACAGATGCTGAACAGGCAATTACAATCGCGAATGATAGCGAATATGGCTTGGCTGCATCCGTATGGACGTCAACCGAACGCGGCGAGCAAATTGCGAAGCGTTTAGAGGCAGGGCAAGTCGCAGTCAATGGCATAGTTAAAACAGACCCGCGGTTGCCCAGCGGCGGAACCAAACGCTCAGGCCTAGGCAAAGAGTTAGGGCCGCACGGCATAATGGAATTTGTTAATACCCAACAGGTTTGGCTAGGTCCGGTTAAAACTTAATATTTTCCCCAGCGCTAAATCAGCATCCTCGATCTGATAGTTATGTCTGGTTTTGTCTCAATAAAGATAAACAGCGGTCCATTGGTGGTAGGTGGTAGCTGTCACTGGCACTGTAATGCGGGTTATCGCTATATAAGCCTATAGTGCTAAAAGGCCACAAACACGGATGAAGGCAAATACATTCAATGCTCTACACTACTATCTCAAGTTGTACTGACAAGCAGTCCTTTTACATACAACATCAGGAGATTACCGATGTCTGAAAACAAATGTCCGGTGATGCACGGCGGTGCCACAGAGAGCAGTATGTCAAACACGCAATGGTGGCCCAAGGCCCTGAACCTAGATATTCTGCACCAACATGATACTAAGACCAATCCGATGGGGGCGGACTTTAACTATCGGGAAGAGGTCAGAAAACTTGACGTAACCGCCCTCAAGAAAGACCTGCATGCGCTGATGACGCACAGCCAGGCATGGTGGCCGTCGGACTGGGGTCACTATGGTGGCCTCATGATCCGTCTATCGTGGCATGCAGCTGGCACTTATCGTATTGCTGACGGTCGGGGTGGTGCGGGTACCGGCAACCAGCGCTTTGCGCCGCTTAACTCCTGGCCGGACAATGTCAATCTGGACAAGGCTAGACGTCTACTTTGGCCTATTAAGAAAAAGTACGGCAATAGACTCAGTTGGGCCGACTTGATTGCCTACGCGGGAACTATCGCCTATGAATCCATGGGGTTAAAAACTTTTGGCTTCGCCTTCGGACGTGAAGATATCTGGCATCCTGAAAAAGACACCTACTGGGGTGCGGAGAAGGAATGGCTAGCACCCAGCGATGCCGCCAATAGCCGCTATTCCGGTGAGCGGGATCTGGATAACCCGCTGGCAGCGGTGATGATGGGTCTGATCTACGTTAATCCTGAAGGCGTCGATGGCAAACCCGACCCACTCAAAACGGCTAAAGATATTCGTGTCACCTTTGAGCGTATGGCCATGAACGACGAGGAAACCGTTGCGCTTACCGCCGGTGGCCATACGGTGGGCAAGTGCCACGGTAACGGCGATGCCGACTTGCTAGGCCCAAAACCCGAAGCTGCCGACATCGAAGATCAGGGTTTTGGCTGGATCAATAAGACTGAGCGCGGTATTGGACGCGACACGGTGTCCAGTGGTATCGAAGGCGCATGGACGACGCATCCCACCCAATGGGACAACGGCTATTTCCACTTACTACTCGGCTACGAATGGGAGCTGAAAAAAAGCCCTGCTGGCGCATGGCAGTGGGAACCCATCAACATTAAGGAAGAAGATAAGCCGATGGATGCCGAAGATCCATCAATCCGCCACAACCCGATCATGACCGATGCTGACATGGCCATGAAGATGGATCCTGCGTATCGCAAAATTTCCGATCATTACTACCAGAATCTGCAGCACTTCTCTGAAACCTTCGCAAGGGCATGGTTCAAACTCACGCATCGGGATATGGGCCCTAAGGTACGTTATATCGGTCCCGATGTGCCGAAAGCAGATCTGATCTGGCAAGATCCAGTTCCTGCCGGGAATAACGACTACGATGTCCAGGCCGTGAAAGATACAATTTCTAGCTGCGGTTTAAGTATCAGCGAGAGGGTTACTGCCGCATGGGACAGCGCAAGAACCTTCCGTGGGTCGGATAAGCGGGGCGGTGCCAACGGCGCACGTATTCGTTTAGCCCCCCAGAAGGATTGGCAAGGCAACGAGCCTGAGCGTCTGAGCAAGGTACTGAGGGTGCTTGAACCGATTGCTGCCGAGAGCGGCGCTAGTGTCGCGGATGTGATCGTGCTTGCTGGTAACGTCGCTATTGAGCAGGCCGCCAAGGCGGCTGGCCTTGATATTATCGTTCCCTTCGCGCCTGGCCGTGGCGATGCCACTAACGAGATAACCGATGCAGAGGCCTTCGACGTACTGGAGCCAATCCACGACGGTTATCGCAACTGGCTCAAGCAGGACTATGTCGTCAGCGCGGAAGAGCTGATGCTCGACCGTACACAGTTAATGGGGCTGACCGCCCCTGAGATGACGGTGTTGGTTGGCGGCATGCGTATGCTTGGCACCAATCACGGCGGCAGCAAGCACGGCGTATTCACGGCACACGAAGGAAAATTGACCAATGATTTTTTCGTCAATCTAACCGACATGAACTACAAGTGGACGCCGGCCGGCAATAATCTATACGAAATACGCGACCGCGCCACGGATAAACTTAAGTGGACGGCAACACGAGTTGATCTGGTTTTTGGATCTAACTCGATTCTTCGAGCCTATGCCGAGGTCTATGCTCAGGATGACAATAAGAAAAAGTTTGTACAGGACTTCGTCGCGGCATGGGCCAAGGTAATGAACGCTGACCGCTTCGATTTGGCCTGATTTCTGGCCCCTGATAGGCCCACAACGAGAAAGGAAATTAACAATGAGTAAGAAAGAAATTTACCAACAGAAACTACAGGCACAATTTGACCAGTTGAGCGCAGAGATCGACACGCTCAAGGCCAAAGCGGATAACGCCGAAGCCGATGCACAACTTGAGTACCACAAAGAAATCAAGGAACTGCGATCCATGCAAGAAGCAGCCAGCAATAAATTAGCCGAACTTAAGGACGCCGGCGATGACGCATGGGAGGACCTCAAGGCAGGCTTGGATGGTGCGTGGAACACGCTAGGCAATGCGCTGAAGTCGGCCACCGCCAGATTCAAATAAACAGCATGGTCATCGCGGCCCAAAAGATTGTTACAGTAAGTAGCGAGAGGCGGTAGCCCGATGACCTTATTGGTTTAATACTATTATCCCACATGGTTGTTAAGCCAAAGAGGCTGATAGCGCCAGCTAATACCAGCAGTGGATATGATAATCAAGGCAGCGACAATTTTTTTAATAACTGCCAAGCAGATAGCCACCAGAAAAACCAACAGCCAAGCGCAAGCCCATTTGGCGTAGGAGCTCGCTAAATAATGGTTTAACAGGCTGATAGCTGGGCCCAACAATGCTTAATAGGCAATTAAAAAAAGTGCTATTGCTTATGCAGAGGACAAGTCGACGAAGTTCTAGCCGCACTCAGCAATCTACCCAAGAAATTAATATTACTATTAATTACTTAAAAGAAAGGTTTGCGCTAGAAGGTAAATCGCCAGATAAAACCGTAGAAGAGGCCACATGCCGGGACCTAACTCGCTTAGAAACCGTACAATAGCAATGTAATTGGTCTTTTTACAAGGTTTGAAACTTCATCACAGCCTGCTTATCAGCATGACTAACGCTTGTCTATGCGCTTTACTAAAAGTGGACGTCACTTTAAAGGTAGTTATAAATTAGCAGGCCGCCAAATAGTACGACCATTAACATAACCATGGAGCTGGTTTTCCATTTTCCGGTTAGCCAACCGTTTTCTGTGGCGGCACTGCGGGTAGCGTCAATAAGTTCCGCGCTTGCTTTCATGGCCATGCTTTGTACTGAGGTTTCAGCCCTGTGTAAACCTTGCTGTATTTGTAACCACAGCTTAGGGGCTAAGCGCCGATACAGCCACTCCACATCGATATTGCTTGAGACTAATTCTGGTGGGTATATACCTAAGCGTTTTAACCAAACAAAAGCCAGCGCAGAGAAAAACAATAATTGTAATTGGGTTAAAACATGGTGGCTGGTGTAAGGCTTGTACTCCATGCTGAAAGGCAATAGCTCATAAAAGGTTTGTGGGAAAATGCCTATGCCTATGCACATGGCGGCGGCTAGCGCCATGGCGACTAGCATGCTTTTTGGCGGGTCCTGTGTGCGTATGCCGCTGTCGTGGCCAAAAAAGGCGAAGAACGGAATTTTTATGCCGGCATGATGGAATACACCGGCGGAGGCGAACAAGAGTATTAGCCAAATAATGGTTTGTTGCTCGGCAAGCACCGCGCTTAATATCATCGCCTTACTGACAAAGCCGCTGAACAAAGGGAAGGCAGAAATAGCGGCGGCACCAATAATACAAAAGACAGTGGTGTAAGGCATGGTTTTATAAAGGCCGCCCAGTTCGGAGCCTTTTACTGTACCTACGCGATACAGCACAGCGCCCATTGCCATCATTAACAGGCTTTTAAAAACCACATTATTGACGGCATGGGCCACAGCACCATTAACGGCTAATTCAGTGCCTATGCCTATGCCGCACACCATAAACCCCAGCTGATTGATAGTGCTGTAGGACAGTACGCGCCGCAAATCATTTTCAATCACAGCATAAAAAATTGGGAATATAGCCATTGCAGCGCCTACGTAAATAAGCAGATCTGCACCGGCAAAGGCTCTTGCCAAGGTGTAAACGGCAACGATAGTGGTAAAAGCACTGATGTATACGGTGCCTGTAGCCGTCGATTGTGGGTAGGCATCGGTTAAGGCGTTGTGAAAGGGAGGGAACCCACATTTAATACCGAAGGCAACAAGAATTAACCAAGCGCTTATTTGCGGTGAATGTGGATGCTCCACGGCAAACAGCGCCATGGCGGAGAATACACTAGAGCCGGTTTCGTTAATAAAAAGCAGCGTTCCAATTAATAACAATACGCCGGATAATAGCTGAATAATAAGGTAGCGTATGCCTGAGCTTATAGCCGCTTCTGTTCTGCTGGCCATTACCAAGTAGGTGGAACTAATGGCTATTATCTCCCAAAAGATAAACAGGCTGATTAAGTCACCGGAAAAAATAGCCCCTATTGCACTACCTACGTAAATCATGGCCGTACAGTGTTGAGATTTATCATTAAGATGCAGTGAGAAAAAGGCAAAAATAAAAGCGGCTATATGAAATATATAAGAAAATAGCAGGCTTAGTTTATCGACGCGATAGAGCGATAGCGGCTGACCCAAGAGGATTAGCTGTAAGCCTGCATTATCTTGCAATAATTCACCTGATTGAAAATAAAGTAACAGCAAACCTAATAACGGGGTGGCGAGCAAAACCGCACTGCGCAAGTGTTTTCCAGCGAAGGGGATGATCAGCGCTGCCAGATAGAATAGAATAAAAGGTGGCCAGTTAATGTCTGTCATAGCTTTTTATCGTAGTAATCTTCTGGTCGCATCACTAGCTTGCGTAAGCCCTTGGCGGCTATTACTAAAATCACACAGGCCGTAAAACCATAGATGCCATAAAACCCCCACGAGCTTTGCCATGTACTGCCATCGTCTGCGGCTTCCTCTGATGGCAAGAGCAGTGGGATAAAGTCCGCCAAAATAAGCAGCGCACAGATCATATAAAAAAACTTTAACCACTTTTCTAAGCTTGGCGTATCTGTATTTTTCATAGGGGCTTTCCTATTAGTACTGTCAGTAAGTTGGTAATGCTGTCAGGGTAAAAAAACAGATAAAAACACGCACTTACGCTTATGGCAATGGCAATTAAACAGCTTACAGGTGCTTCTTTCACCGCGGGTTTTTGAGCAGGCATTTCTTTTGCTGCTGGCGTAATGAAGGCGTGAATAGAGATAGGCAATAAATACGCGACACTCAGTAGCGAAGCAATAGCTAAAACAATAACAAAAAGCCATTGTTCGAAGGCTAAACTGCCTTGCAGTAATAGCCACTTACTCCAAAGCCCACCAAAGGGGGGGAAGCCGATAATGCTCAGGCTGGCCAAGAAAAATGCCATCATAGTGAATGGCATCTGCCGACCTAGCCCATGCATTTCGCTAACTTTTTGTTTGCCACTGGCTACTAGAATTGCGCCCGCACAAAAAAATAAGGTGATTTTTCCAAAGGCGTGGGTTACTAAGTGTAGGCCTGCCCCGACAATCCCCCAGGCATTGGCCAGCAGTGCGCCCACTATGATGTAGCTGAGTTGGCTTATCGTTGAATAGGCTAAGCGCAATTTAAGATTGTCTTGACGACAGGCCATTAGCGCGCCCCAGAAGACCGTGCCTGCTGCGATATAAATTAACCACTGGGTGATGCTTAATTGGTTTAATAAATCCGGACCAAATATATAGACGGATATTTTCAAAATAGTAAAAACACCGGCTTTGACCACCGCTACTGCATGTAACAATGCACTTACGGGTGTAGGTGCTACCATGGCAGCAGGTAACCATTGGTGTAAGGGTAAGAGCGCGGCCTTAGTGACGCCAAACATATAAAGCACAAATAGCACACACAAACTTGTCGATGATGCTTTGCCGGTAAGTATTCCCCCCGCCTTAAAATCCAGGGTCCCCGCAAGTGACCAGGTCCATATTATCGCCGGCAATAACAAGGCAATAGATCCCCCCATTAAAAAGCCTAAATAAAGTCGTCCCGCCCGTTTTGCCTTGGCATTGCCCTTATGGGTAATTAGGGGGAAGGTGCTTAGGGTTAGTAGTTCGTAAAAAATAAACAGGGAAAACATATTTGCCGATAGGGCAATGCCCATAGTGCTGGCAATAGCGAGTGCGATAAAAAAATAAAACCGGGTTTGATGCTGTTCATTAAGGCCACGCATATAACCAATAGAGTAGCAAGCCGTTACCAGCCACAAAAAAGACGCCAAGCCTGCAAATAGCAGCCCCAATGGCTCTACATTCAATGCCAGCGCAATGCCTGGTATAGGTTCTGCCAAAATCAAGTTAAGTGAATTGGCACGGTGGTTCTCTAGCAGCGGGTATAAAGAGGCGACACAGAATATTAATACGATAGCAGAGACTACGGTACAGGCCTCTCGCAGATTGGCCTGTTTATTACTGGCTGCTATTAACAAAGCCGCTGCCACAGGCACAATCACGGGTAACAATAATAAATATTGCGGCGCTACGATTGAGATAAGCATTGCGTGGAGGCTTATGTACGAATTCATTAACCCCCTCCAAGTAATAATTTCGCAGCTTGGGCACTGGTGTCAGTGATAACTGCGCTATGTATACCGAAATAAATACATGCGGCTGCCAGAAAGCAAAGAGGTAGTAATTGAGGCAAAGGCACTTCCTGCACTTGGGCCATGTTTTTATTGGCAGCATGGAAATAAACTGCTTCTACCACTTTCCATACGTAGGCTAATGCCAGCAGGGTGGCAATAATCACTATCGGTAAAACAAACCACCAGCCCGCGTCTACAACAGCCCAAATTAAATACCACTTTGAAATAAATCCAACCGTTAAAGGGGCGCCCACTAAGCTCAAACCAGAGATTATAAAAACGGCCATGGTATAGGGCATGCGCTGCCCAATACCACCAAGATCAGATAGCTTTAGGTTTTCGCTGCTGGCTTGCGGTGTTTTTTTAATAGCGCGCAGCTGCTGAGATAGGCAGCCAATAGCCATAAACAGCGTGGCTGCGGTGAGGGCATGATTAAATGCATAAATCAAGCTCGCTTGCAGCCCCAGTGGTGATAGTAAGCATATGCCAAGAACCATATAGCCAATACTGGCAACACTGGCATAGACCATTATCGACTTAACTTCGATTTGATAAATAGCCACGATCGAGCCCAGCAGTATGGCTAGCAAACTTAGTGGCACTAGCAGATGTGAAACCGACATTGACTCAAATGAAAATTCGAAGGGGAAAATGTCAAAGCAAAAACGAATTAACACATAAAATGATACCTTGCTGGAAACGGCTGCGAGGAAGACGGTAATAGTAGTTGGCGCAAAACGATAGGCATTGGGTAGCCATACATGCAATGGGAATAGCGCCATTTTCAAAGCTATACCCGCTATGATAAAAGCAAACGCCATCTGGGTGGCTGCACTCTCTTCTAGCGCTGCCAAACGGCTGGCAAGATCCAACATGTTTAGTGTTCCCGTTTGTAGATACAACAAGCCTATGCCAATTAATAAAAAGGTGGCACCCAACGAGCCCATAATAAAGTATCGGAAAGCCGCTAGCAGCGCTGCACGATGTTGCCCGCTAGCTATAAGCGCATAGGATGACAAAGCAGAAATTTCGTAGAACACAAATAAATTGAAAACATCAGCTGTGCTAACTATGCCCAAAAAGCCAGTGAGCATCAGCAGTAATGCGGTATAAAACTGGGGGATTTTATGGCGGGCAATTTCACTTTCGACATTGTTTCGGGAAAAACAGGCCGTGGCTAAACTGACGAAGGAAACAATGATTAGTAGTAAGGAGCTGAGTGCATCAATACGGTACTCAATGCCCCAGGGTGGCTCCCATCCACCGAAGGCGTAGGACATAGGCCCGAGCTGCTGACATGAAGACCATAATAAGCCGCTGCAAATTACAGTGACGAGACAGGCTAAGACGCTGATTCGCCACACCCAAACGGGTTGTCTTACAATTAAGCAAAGCGGGGCGGTGAAGAGTGGAACAATCACCAAGAGAGGAATCAATTGCTCTCTCATTTAGGTTCGCGCTCGCCTGAGGTAGGGGGCAGGTCACAAACATCAGCGTCATTACCCTGGGGCGTGTGCTCCTCTCTTTGCTCAGCCTTATTAATAGAATCCTCTTCGAGGCTGCCATAGGCATCGAAGATGCGTACCGCAATTGCTAGCCCTAAAGCCATTGTAGCAACGGCTACCACAATCGCGGTTAAAACGATAACTTGCGGCAGCGGGTTTGAATAGAGGGTGAGGCCCTCTTGAAAAATAGGGATTGTTCCACCCTCTACTTTCCCCATGGCGATAAACAGTAGAAATACCGAGGTTTGAAAAATAGAAAGCCCTGCCACTTTCTTGATGATATTGCCCGAGGCGATTACCACATAGAGACCCGTCATCATCAGTAGGATGACGGCCCAATAGTGAAATAAATAAAACTGTGCACTCATGGGCCCACCCGTCTTGCAAAGTTTAAAAATAGTATAAGCATTACAGAAACAACGGTTAGGCATACACCAAGTTCAATCAGCCATATACCTATGTGCTGCCCCGTTATAGCATTGCTATGCAGGGCGTTATAATCCAAATAATCGCCCCCCATTAATTGGCAGACAATGCCTGTGCCGGCAAAAACCAATACACCAGTGGCTGCTGTTATTTGTAAGAAGATGGGGGGGGTAACGGCACGTGCTTTTTTTAAGCCGAATACCAGCGCGTGAAGGAAAAAAGCCGATGCGATTAATGCGCCTGCCTGAAACCCGCCACCTGGGCTTATTTCGCCATGAAATTGAATATAAAAACCAAACATAAGAATGATGGGAGTCATCAGTTTAACAATAACACGCAAGATCATATGAAATTTTAACGGCGCTACATCACCGGGTTCTTCTAAGTTTTTACCATCATCACCATGGTAGCCCAATAGCAGTAGTACACCTACCGCCGCACAAAATATCACGGTAATTTCTCCCAAGGTGTCGTATCCGCGATAACTCGCTAAAATAGAACTCACCATATTACTGATACCAATTTCGCTAGGTGAGTCCGCTATGTAGCGGGGGGCAACGTGCTGATGGGGCATTGCTGTGACATCGCCATAGAGTGGTAACTCCATAGTGCCATAGAGCATAGCTGCGCCTACAAAAAAGACCACTAACAACGCCAGCACCGGGCGGCCTTTAGAGCAGAGCTCTTTCCGTGTCGTTGCTGCTACAGCAGCAATTAACAGCACAGAGGAAACCCCCGCACCGATAACGGTTTCTGTCATTGCCACATCGGCGGCGTCCATCAATACAAATAGCGTTGCCAACAACAAACTATAAATCCCAAACAGCATGGACACCGCCAGCAGATCATTCTGCTGCGCGATAAAAATCACTGTCAATAGCAAAAAGACGAGAATGCATAGCGTTATTAAATATTCTATGGGGCGTCCTCCCTTTTGGTTTTATTATTTTGGGAGTGATGCAGGGGCTCAGTATTGTTATGCGTAGATATTTTTGGCTTTATACCAGCCTCTATAGCTGCGCGGGCTAGTGCATAGATCGATGTAGGCCCTGTGAACAATAGAAATAGCAGTATCAATGCTAGTTTAAAAAAAACAGCATCGCTACCGTTGTAAAAAATAAGACCGACAATAATACAAATAGCACCGAAAGTGGTGGCAACACTGCTGGCGTGTATGCGAGTAAATAAATCAGGGAAACGCAGCATACCAATGGCTGAAATCAGCACCAAAACACTGCCCAGAATAAGAAAGCCACCGCTTAGGTAAAGGGCTATAGATGTCATAGGTCTACCTCTTTATGGCTACCTGAACCAAAACTAAAAAAACGAAGTAATGCGATATTGCCAACAAAATTTATTAGGGCATAGATTAAGGCTATATCCAATAATTCATGCCGTCCCGATATAAAAGTATAGGCAGCAATTAGCAGAACAGCGTTGCTCCCAAAAACATTAACAGCCAAAATTCTGTCATAGAGACTAGGGCCGAGTGTTGCTCTAATAAGAACCAATAGCATCGCCAAAATTAATACTAAAACAACTGCGATAAGCATTAGCTTAAGCCTTCAAGTCGTGTGACCCGTTTATCCATTTCACCTTGCTGTAGCTCATTAAGCGCTTCGCGAGTTAAAGTATGAACATGGATATAATTTTTCCCTACCGAAATGCTAAGGGTGCCAGGTGTCAACGTGATGGAGTTGGCGTAGGTGGCCAACCCTAAGGGGCTTTTTTGCGTGGTCTTTAATTTTCCTGCGGCAGGCGTAATTATTGAATCAGTATTGCAATCGTTATCAGTTGATGCACCGTTACGATAAAAAAGATCCCTGAGGATTAACCAGCCAACATGAAAGCTTGCCTGCACAATTTTTATTAACAACCAAAACCAAAATGGGAATACGCGCAGGCCTAAATGAGCAGGGTGGCCCTCCCAGTCCAAAACGTTTAACCGAATGGCAGCCCATACAACAAGCAGACTGCTGGCTAGGCCAAGGGTTAGGTGCAGGGTGTTATACTGACCAGATAATAATAGCCAGAATATGAATAGCCCTGAGCCTAGTGTCAGGCGATAAAATCGAGGTGTATCTGGCAGTTTTCTTTTCATAACGCCAACCTATATGCTAGAGACCTTGACGAAC
Source organism: Dasania marina DSM 21967 (assembly GCF_000373485.1). Lineage (NCBI taxonomy): Bacteria > Pseudomonadati > Pseudomonadota > Gammaproteobacteria > Cellvibrionales > Spongiibacteraceae > Dasania > Dasania marina. The sequence continues at coordinate 222,698 of NZ_KB891585.1, read as the reverse complement.
AGTTATGGATTAACACGGCTAATCCAACCCCATCTTCAGTTAAAGCGGCTAACTTTTACTAAAGCTGTATTGCTATCCCCTAGGGAACCATAGAGGCCGGCGCAAGGCTGCCTCTATAACGATATAGAGAGTTAATTAATTCTCCACGCTGGGTTTGACGACAAGAATATCGGTGCGCAGATTATGCAGCACTTTTTCTGCTAAATTCCCATGTAACAAACTTCTTAGGCCAGCTCTTTCGGCACAGCCCATAATTACTAGGTCGGCTTTCAGTTCATTTGCCAAATGTGGAATAGTTTTTCTTGGTGGGCCTGCGATAACATGGGTTATTACGTCAGTCATGTGAAGCTTTGCTAACAGTGCATGCAATTGTTTTTCAGCCTCTGGTTTTCTTTTCTTTTCCCATTTAGCCTGTTCAATAACTTCAAGTTCAAGTAAAGGCTCGGGTATGGGAATACAGTAAACAACATGCACTTGACTGTTACTGGCATCGGCCCAAATTTTTCCCCACTTTAATTCAGCTTGGTTTCTGTCTAACTGCTCTGGGTCATCGCTGGGTAAACCAATGGTGACAAGCACATTGGGCAGGCTTTTCCATTTGTTATCTGAAGCGATAAAGACCGGGCAATGAACGCTGCGTATTAACTCCCAATCAGTAGGGCTGTGAAACAGGTTTTCAGAGCGATGCCCTGTTTTAAGAACAATATCGGTCTCGCCGTCATTGCAATGCTGGATAATCCATTGGGCCATATTGTCCGTGGGCACAACTTGGCTGGAGACCGGTGCCTTATCCGTAAACACGCGGCGCAGGAGATTATCAAAGTTATTAGTTTCTGTTTGTAGGGTTGAGTGGTCGGTTCGTCCTTCGATGAACTTAATTGCCTCAATATTGACGCTAAGCAATCCTGCGATATGTTTAGCCCGCTCCAGCGAGAAGGTTGCATTTTGAGGCTGGTCAGCCACTACCATCATGTTTGTACTCATTCGGGCCACCTTACTACTAATTCAATAAAACACATGGCGCACAAATACACTGCTGCCTATACACAGTATGGACATAGAGTTTGAACCTCGCCAAATTGAGAGCGTGTAATATCTAAAAGTTCTAAATAGTGATTTCTTAATTAGGGACAGGGTAGGGAGCAACTAACACAGGGCCTCTCAGTTACTCTTGTAGAGCAAGTTCCCCCTGTGCTGGAGCACGCTTTTACCATCGCCATAGACCTTGCTGGTTTTAAACTGATGGAGCTCGCCAATACCAAGGCCAAGCGGGCGGCTATTGATGCTGAGAGCGTAATAAATTTTTAAAGTACCTTTAACGGCAAATAAATGGCAAACAGGTATTGGTGGGGCTGGTATTGCCTGTGTAGGCAGACTACTAGGCAGTAACGCCATAAGGAACTGTTGGGCAGTACATCCAATTGCCTTATCTGAATGGACGTTTGCATAAACGTGCTAAACAATAATCACTTTAAGGGCCTGTTGTAGCGCCTAATTTTACACATAATGGTTAATAATTTTGATGGCGGTTTCGGATATTAAGTGACAATTAAGATTTAGTCCGGCCTGTTTGACGAGGCCCCTCGACGCTATGGGCTGAGGGCGGCCCAGGGCAATATGTATCTCGCGCGGTACCGTGCCCTTGGCGAAGCGCTATGCCGCAATGGCAGGGGCAGGGGCAGGGGCAGAAATTCTTGCTGATCTGATATGATCTAGACCAGACCGGGTGAACAGGGCAAATGGTTCGCTAGCGCAAAGGCACTCGAGCTATATGATCTGGCATTAGAATTAGCCAACCAGAGTTCCAGTGATTCGAGAATCCAGACCACGGCGAGAGAATGTGTTCGCAAGCTTTGTAGGCGGGAGTGCGACACGGCTGGCGCCATTTTGAACTGATGAATTCAAGGGAAACACCGCGCGCATGGGACAACTACGGGACCATCCGCACGTCTTTTCTGCTCCTGCACGTTTGGATAGACGACCTTCGTAACTCCTGCCTGATGTGCTGCATGTAGAACATTCCGATGTGGCTCCAAGTTGCCGCGAGACAGAGTCGCGCTAATCATACTGATCGATGGTTAAGTCAGAGCCATCCAAAAGAAATACCGTGAATTTAGTAGGATACGCAGTCTATTCATTGCTTGCTCTCCAGGTGGGCTCATCAAACTTACGCCCACGGTGTAGAGATTTATGGACGTTTACGAGGGAAAATCCCTAGTACCCCAAGGTGAGACCATTAGGTATTATGAAAAGAGCGGGGTATTGACAGAGCCGTTAAGAAGTATTGGCGGCCTGGTATGTATTTGGAAGATCAGGTAGGTAATATAAGGTTTATTCGTCGCTGTCGTGAGCTTGGTTTTTCCTTAAGCGAAATTAGTGGCTTATTAAGCCTAGTAACTGCAGGGGGAAGAGCTGTGAGCAAATTCAAGAGCTAACAGTAACGCACTTAAACGACGTGCAAGAAAAGATTCAGGATTTAAAAAAATGGAGCGAACGCTCAAAACCATGATTACACAATGTGATAGTAATGCAGCGCCATCTTGCCTTTTATAACAGCGTTTTTTACCTAGTGTTATCGCGGCCACGAGGGCATTAATTCCCTATAAAAATACTGATGTTAAATTCTACTATTCATTACATGTTTGCTAGCAATCGATTATGAGGCGGTGGCAGTTCAAGCCTGAGCTATTGCCCATACATGTCCTATTTTGATGTTCTTAACTTCAAGCCAACAGACTCAATATTATTGCCTTTAATTTCCCTCACAATAAGTTTAACCGGCCCCAGCTTGGCATTGTCGCCAAGCACAGGTTTGCCATGAAACTTTTTGAGTAGATAATCTTTAACGGTTAACTCCGCATTAGCTGCATCCACTTCGAAACCATAAGCCTGAGCAATTTCCGATAACTTGGCGTCTGGGTGCAACACAAACTCACCAAAAAAGCGGCCGCCTTCATTAAAAGAAACATGTGCGGGTGGTGCGAATACGCTACCTAATGCGGCTCTGGCGCTACTGGTCGCCAGAATGATGACTTGGTCGTCGCACATAAGCCTGCGCTGGTCTATATCGTGCAGTAGTACCCCCCGATGAATGACGCCTACCATCTGGCTGCCTTCTGTTACTGGCAAACGCTTCACTCTGATACCGTCCGCACGACTACCTGCTAACACGGGATAAACCAATAGCTCTTTGTCTTGTTCGTGCTTGATGGTGAGATGCAAACACTCAGCAGCCTTGGCTGTTGGCGGTAAATCTATACCCAGCCATCTAGCCATAGGTGCGATGGTCCAGCCTTGTAGTACCAGTGAAATAAGCACCACAAAGAACACCAGGTCAAAATACATACGGCTGTGCTCTAGCCCGGCTAACGAAGGGAACACCGCTAAAATAATCGGTACCGCTCCACGTAACCCACACCAACCAATAAAGACTTGTTCACGCCACGGGAAATGAAAGGGTAGCAAGGACACCAACACAGCCAATGGCCTTGCTATAAAAATTAGTACAAAGGCGATAGCAACGGCGGGGATAACCATCGGTAAAAGATTACTGGGAGTGACTAGCAAACCCAGCATCAAAAACATGCCAATCTGGCTTAGCGAGGAGACACCATCGTGAAACCGGTGAATATCATTGCTGTAAGGTAAGGGCGTATTGCCAATCATAACGCCGACAATAAATATCGCCAAAAATCCACTGCCGCCCCACATGGTTGTTACACCAAAGAGCGTAATGGCACCGGCTAAAGCTAACAGCGGGTACGACGATGAAGGCAGCGCTAATTTTTTTAATAATTGAACAAGTAGATAACCGCCGGTAAAACCAACAGCCAAGCCCAAACCCATCTGTAGAAAAAGCTCATTAACAACAGTCCAGCCTTCATTGCCAGCACCCTGAACCTGCAAGAGCTGCACCAGCGTAATGGTAAGGAAGATAGCCATGGGATCATTCGAGCCCGATTCAATCTCAAGGGTTGCGCCAGTACGTTCTTTTAACTCAAAACCGGCATTCCTAAGTAGCCCAAACACGGCAGCAGCATCCGTAGAGCCGACGATAGCGCCTATCAAAAGCGCCTCTTGCCAGGGTAGCCCAAGCACCCGATAGGCAGCGTAGCCGGTAATGCCTGCAGTAATCAGCACCCCAACTGTAGCGAGGGATAGGGCGGGCTTTAGGCTGACCCGAAAAGTGGCTTTTTGCGTGCCCAAGCCACCATCAAAGATGATTATAGCCAGCGCTATATTGCCCAACAGAAAGGCCAAGCTAAAATCGTCAAACTTGAATCCCCCAGGGCCTTCTTCGCCTACCAGCATCCCGATGACTAAAAACACCAATAGAATAGGGGCACCAACACGGCGTGTTAACACACTGGCAACGACACAAAGCAACGCGAGGCTAGCTGCGCCAAAAATGTATTGGTACATTAATTCTATAGTCATGATTCTTCCTAAGCCGCTACACGCTGTATGATCAGGCTACCGTGATTTGATCTAGGCGCTGATGGTGTTAACTGTTGACCTTATTCTCTGGCCTATAAAACTGGATAGACCGACCATAACTAGCAGCAGTCTCAGCAATTAAATTCAAGCCATTGATAAATAAGGTTTTTATCATAACATCTAAACGCCTAAATATGACTAATATCTCTACGCCAATTTACCGATTTACAGATAAATATCAATTGATGCGGTTAAATATAAGCATTATCCACTCAGTAACCTTAGTAAGGAACACGGATCAGCTTGCATTATCATCAGCCAAACAAGCCCCCTTAATGTAATACCGTGTAAGGCACCCATGTTAGGTAATGTCTGAAAATCTAGGGGGGAGGGTTGATACGAGGTAAAAGAAAGAAGGGAGTGAGGGAAAGTTACTGCAGAGTAATTACTCTGTATATATTCTTGTTGCTGTTAGAGGATCTGATTAAAAAGGTATTTATTTTTTATTTGTAGTCGATTTAACGATGAGGTAAACCACAAACCAAATAAATAACCCAAGAAAAGCATAACCTAGCACAGCTCCAATCTGATCACAGAGCTCTTGGTTAGAGCAGCCCATCCCTATTGGTATATTCATAGATACTCCACGTTGGTATATCACAGCGAGTAAAAATAACAGAACGGCACTCTGTCATTTAAACGTTAAACTCGACGTGCCGTAAGTTCAAGATCACTACTTATTTCGGCAGCAAGTTAGCGCGCTACACAGCAAAGCAGTGGCTAGCTTTAGTTATCCTCGCGCGCCTGTGATGTAAGCGGCCGTCAAGGCATGTATCGGCGTTTCGAACAAATGCTGGCATTGGCCAAATTCAATCAGCTGGCCGACCCGCTCAGTCATCCAAAAAAAGCCGGCATAATTAGCCACGCGCCGTGCTTGCGCCAAGTTGTGGGTGACGATGACCACGGTATAACGCCCGCGCAAGCGCAAAATTAATTCTTCCACCACCGCAGAAGCAATAGGGTCGAGTGCACTGCAGGGCTCGTCCATCAGCAGAATTTCCGGCTCCAGCACCAATGCGCGAGCAATGCACAACCGCTGTTGCTGGCCACCAGACAAAGCCATGGCGGAGGAGTGCAAACGATCGAAGACTTCATCCCAAAGGCCCACGTCTTTCAGCGCGTGTTCTATCTTATGTTGCCGCAGCTTACGGTCGCGCACACCGTGCTCTTTTAGCGGTATCTCTAGGTTGCGCCAAATGGATAATGGAAACGGATTGGGTTTTTGAAAAATCATGCCGATGCGGCGTCTGAGTTTGAGTGTATCCACGGGGTCGTGCAGCAGGTCCTGGCCGTCGAACAAAATCTTGCCGCTGACATGCGCATCCACATGATGGTCGGTGAGTCGGTTCAGGGTGGAGAGAAAGCTGGTCTTGCCACAACCGGAGGGGCCAATTAATGCGGTGATGCAGCCCTTGTAAATATCTAGGGATACTTGTGAGAGTACAGTTTTGGCAGCGTAACTCACGCTAAGATCCTGTATCTGCAAATGAGGCTCGGGCACACAACAGGGTGTGCCTTGTTCTATTTCGCCCAAGGTATAGATGCTTTCTTTTAGTCTACTTATATTTGTACCAGTCATATTAGTACCAGTCATATTAATACCCGTCATGCTATTACCAGCCTGCGCTTAAACCAGCTGTCTACTAAACTTTGTGCCAAGGTGTTGAGCACAATAATGAGTGTTACTAGTACTAACGCCGAAGCGTAGGCTGCGCCGTCGCCGCCGGTGACATTCATCGACAAATCATAGATATGCACCGCCAGTGCCCGGCCCGAATCCAGTAACGATCCCGGCATGCGGTCAACATAACCACTGGTGAATAAAAGCGCCGCCGTTTCGGCTGTGGCTCGGCCGATACTCAAAATCAAGCCGGCGACAATAGCTGGGCGTGCAGCTGGCAACAGTATGTGCCAAATGGCAGTGCTGCGCGTCATCCCCAAGGCCAAAGCACCGCGTCGCCAATCGTTGCTGACTGTGCGCAAGCCAACTTCGCAGGTGCGTACAAATACCGGCAATATCATGCAAGCTTGGGTCAAGCCACCGGACAATAGTGAAAAGCCCAACCCTAAGTAAATGCTGAAAAAAGCGTTGCCAAATAAGCCGTAAACAATAGAGGGCACGCCAGCCAAAATATCTAGGGTGATACCGGTGCTGTTGGCAAAGCGGCTATTACTGCTGGCAAATTCTGATAGCCAAATGGCAACACCCAAACCCAAGGGTAGGGCGACAGTGAGTGCAATCAATAATAGCCATAAGGTAGACACCAAAATTGGCGCTATGCCACCGCCACGGCCAGCATCGGTAGGCGCATCAAACAGAAACTGCCAACTAAAATGGGTAGCGCCTTGCAGTACCACATCGCTCAGCACCCACAGCAGTGCGGACACCACCAGCAGGGCGCAGACCAATAACAGCCAGCTAAATAGTCGCTCAGCCATATTGTTTCGCCCCTTTGCTAACACGATGAGCGAACCAAGACAGCAGCCAAACCAGTACCGTTAGCAACAGACCAGACGCAAATAGGCTAGCGCGATGATCGCCCATAGCATAGGCCATCTCCAGCGCTATATTGGCCGTTAGCACACGCACCGGTTCAAACAAGCCGGACGGGTTTTGTACTACATTGCCGGCCACCATCAGCACCGCTAAGGTTTCACCCAGTGCGCGCGCCGTGGCAAGCAGTACGCCGCTGCTAATCCCGGCACTAGCAGCGGGCAGGATAATATGCAGAATCTGGGTGTTGCGGCGCAGCCCCAGCGCCATACTGCCAGCCAACAACTCTCTAGGTACACTGGTCAAGGCGGACGCACTGGTGAGGGCAATGGTTGGAAGTATCATTAACGTCAACACCAGTATCGCCGCCAGCAGCGAAGCCCCTGGTGGTTGCCAACTGGTAATTAGCGGTACCAAGCGCGTCAAGCCCCACAAACCGAACACTACTGAGGGTATACCCGCTAACACATTTAATAGCAGGCGAAAGCTTTGAGCCCAGCGCGGCGGTGCATAAAATTGCAGAAAAATAGCGCTGCCCAAACCCAGCGGCAAGGCTAAAACAACTGCCCCCACCGTTACCGCCAGCGACGACAGTATCATCGGTGCCATGCCGAACTGGCCTTCCAAGGGATACCAACTCTGGCCGTAAAACAGTTGAAGCCATGACCCATCCCGCCAGCGGTTGGCAAAAAATGGCCAAGACTCGTTGAGCAAAAACAGAATAATGAGCGCCAACAGCAGCGCTGTTGCGCTGGCCAAAATCAATAGCAAGACATTGAGTCGTCTATCGATCTGGTTATGGGTGCTGTTGTTAAACATGGATTGGTCGGCCTCGTTGGCTATTCACCTATGGCATTACTTTTAATGCCATCGTTAACAGGCGCAACAAAAAATTGTGCTGCTATAAGATCCTTCACTGCAGTTGATTGCGCAAAAGTTATAAAATTCTTAAGCAATCCAACGGGTTCAGTACTGACCACCAGATTGAGCTGACGCGACAAGGGATAATCACCCTTGGCCACCGACTCAACCGTGGCGGCATGACCAGCCATAGGCAGTAATTTTATAGGCGTACCTAAGGCTTGCTCATACTCGGCTGTACCTATGGATACATAGCCAATGGCACCGGGGTTACCGGCGACGGTTTTAATACCCTGTTGATTTTCACCTATCACTACCTGCGCCTTAATTTGGCTGTTTTTCAGAGTGAAATATTGCAGGAACAGCTCCAATGTTGAGCGACCCTCCGCCTTGTTGACCACAGTGATAGCCAGGTCGGCAGCACCCAATTGCTGCCAATTATTTATTTTCCCTGTGTATATATCAATTATCTGCGCGTCGCTGAGCGCACTCACGACATTGCTCTTATGCAGGATGATACCGATACCATCCATGGCAATCAGAAAGGATGTGAGATCTTGTTCAGTGGGTTTTAATGCCCGCGATACCATGCCTATGCCGGCCAAGCCCATACGGGTGTCATTAATACCTCGCGAAGATCCGCCCATTTGCACATCGATACGCACACCGGGATGTTGTGATTCGTAGCGTTTGGCGATCTCCATTGCCAGTGGCGCAACCGTGCTAGACCCGGTTAGTGTCAGATGTTTATTATCGGCTAGTGCCACACCGAGATTTAGCATTACGCTCAATAGCAAAAGTGTGCTTATCACTGTTTTTATCATGACAACTCTCTCATTACGTTGGCGACGGTTGCACGGTTATTACAGATGTTAGTCGATAGCTTAGCGACTAAGGTTTCTACCCGTGTTTTGATGTTATTAAAACAGCGCGTAAAGGCTGCACGCTCTGCTTCCACATTATTCGATGAGCCTGCTGGGTCTGGAAAACTCCAGTGCACGTACTCATACTGGCCAGCAAAGGTGGGGCAGGGTTCTGCGGCAGCGTGGTCGCAAACGGTTAGCAGCAGATCAAACTCCGGCGCATTGCGGTCGGTAAATTCTTGCCAACTCTTGCTGCGAACAATCATATTTTCAGGCAGCGCTAATTGCCCTATCTGTGCCAGTGCCATGGGGTGAACTTTTCCGGTCGGGTTACTGCCTGCGCTATAGGCCTGAAACAAGTCGGCAGCCAAACTGTTAAATATTGATTCGGCCATAATGGAGCGCGCAGAGTTGCCCGTGCATAGCACCAAGATCCGCAACGGTAGTTCTGCCGCGCTTTTTAGTTGCGAAATTTTTGGTTGCGAACGTTGGCCTTCAGCTAGCAGCATGGATTACTCTCTGTGGTTGTGGTTGTGGTTGTGGTTGCGGCATCAAAAGGCATAGTCGAACCGCAGCCTTCGAACAAACCGAAATGCTGGCTGAAGTCGCCGATAAAACTGAAGTGCTCGGCAAAGCGTGTATCCTTCAACATACGCCAGGTATTGCCACAAACTGGAAATACCTTGCCTGTTGCAATGTTGTGGTGTTTATCCAACACGAAACTGTGTGGGCTGTTGGGTATCGTGCCTTGGTAAATAACCGCTTGGCCATAATCCTCGCAAGCGCTCTCTAGCCCATCAATTTTGAATAGGCGATAGCTGGCTGAGAAAAAACGCAGGTTACCGGTTTGCTGAGCCAATTGACTATCGGTCACAAGCAGAGGCTGGTCCTCCACTAGGCGAGCATCGCTGAAGCCTGCAGCATCGGATAGGCGCAGAAAATCATTCCAGTACAAAGCCCCGCCTAAGCATTCTCCGTACAATACCGAATCCTCGCGTACGGCATCCGGCACCCGGCGATCGCAATAGACATCGGAAAAATAAAATTCACCACCGGGTTTCAGCAAGCGATGTATACCTTTGAGAACGGCGGCTTTGTCCGGCGAGAGGTTGACCACACAGTTGGACACGATGACATCAAAAGAACCGGGCTGCAGATCCAGCTCGTCTAGTTTTTCGATATAGCCTTTGATAAAACGTACGTTGTCATAACCCAAGGACTGGGCATGCCAATCTTGATGCGCGCAAGCCACAGCCAGTTGTTCGTCGGTCATGTCGACGCCTACCACTTCACCTTCGGGGCCTACCAGTTGCGCCAAAGCATACACATCGCGGCCCGAACCGCAGCCCAAATCCAACACTCGACAGCCTGATAGCAGTGGCGGGCAAACCAAACCACAACCATAATAACGCGACAATACCTCGGGGTGAATTCGTGCTAGTAAGGGCTTAAGCCACTCCGGCATATTGCTAACGTCGCAGCAGGCGGTGGTTTTCAGGTCGGCAGAGCTTTGCAGCTGCTTACCATAATAGTCTTGAACGACGTCGTACATGATGACTGACTCCAAATGAGATACTTTTATGTATAGGGCTAGCCTATTGAATCGCTATGATAATTACGTATAGCTATTAGTCGCGGCGTAACCATCGTTTCTTACAATAAATATTGCGAGCTAGGTAAAACAGCTAATAGGGTTATTGAAAATTATTTTTTAGTAACAATAATTTAAAAATCGGGATAGGGTAGTGCGGCCCCGATTAGGGGCCTATCTTGATAATAAGTTACTGGTTTGAGGTTTTTATAGCTCAGCGTATTAACGTTTTACCTTGGCTGGGATAACGCACAAGGTATCCCAATCTCTTAACCAATACAGGGTTAAGCAGGCGGCCAACATAGGCCAGGCCGCAAAAAACAGTAGATTATCAAAGGGAACCAGATACATTTTGTAGGCTGAAAAGGTTGATACAGCGTGAATTAACAGCACGGCACCGTAAGTCCAGCGGCGCCAAAGGCCGGCAACAAACGCCAGCACCAGCAGCAGTTCGATAGCGCCGATTAGATAAGAAGTATTTTGACTCAACCAGTCGATGCCATAGAAACCAGAAAAAACTTTACTGCTGTGGGCCGGATTAAAAAATTTGTCTAGCGTCCACATTAACATCACCACAAAGACGCCTAGCCGTAGCATTAGTAATGAGCGGGACAAAGGTATTTTCAGGGAATCTGTAGTCGTGGTGTTTGAATTCATTGGGTGTTCTCCTAGGTAAAGTAATTTATGTGTCAGCGTCACTACCGATGGTGCTGAAACGGGGCAGCCAACTTTTAGGTAAGTGCCGTAAGTCTTGGGGTTCATCAATGTCATGCAAAGGCGTAAATGATTTGAGCGTCCAGTTCTCCGCCAGTATTCGCTGCCGGGTAAGCCGGGCTACCGTAGCGGTACTCCAAGGCATGTCAGCAAATACCGAAGCTAGGTGACGATTCAATCCTAGTAACCCATAGCCACCATCGCTGACCGGCACCATGCAGGCATCGTAGTGATTAAGTGCTGTCGCCGCCGCACACAGTTGTTCAGCGCTTAGGCTGGGGCAATCGCTACCGATTAGTAAAATGGATTCGCCATTAGCGGTCACTCGTTGAGACGCTTTCGCTAAACGTTCACCTAAATCCCCTTCGCCCTGTTCGGACCAAGCCAGTGCAGCGGGTAGCGCTAATTCCTTCCAGACCGGATGTAGAGTCGTCGGGGAGACACAAAGTTCCGTCGGCCCGATATTAGCCTCTATGGCTTGCGCAACGGTATGGCTAAGCAATTTTCTGGCTAGTTGTGCTGAGCCCTCTAAACCCAGCGCTGGTATTAATCGCGTTTTTGCCATACCAGCTAAAGGTGCCTTGGCAAATATAACAATACGCACTGTCATTACACGTATTCCTTCGCCAGCTGTTCGGCCGAAACACCACGCCAATATGCCCAGCGTAATCGCCACATCAACAGCACGGTGTGCCACACACCATAGGTTAGCCAGCGGCGTCCCGAGGTAGTGACCTTGGTGTATAAGCATGCCGGGTGGTTATGTTTTTGTAGCTGCTTGGATAATTCAATATCTTCCATTAAGGGCTGTTCATTAAAGCCACCCACCTCTACAAACAGGTCTCTTGTCACAAAAATAGCTTGATCTCCGGTAGCAATACCTGTGAACCGTGAGCGTATATTCATAAAAAAGGCAATCACCGTAAACATCAGTGCATCGCCTCTGATACGAACATCAAAACGGCCCCAACGATAAGTCTTTAGGGTGTTAAAAATCTGTTCGATGCCATTGTCAGGTAGTCGTGTGTCGGCGTGTAGAAATAACAAAACGTCGCCTTTGGCCTGTGCTGCACCTGCATTCATTTGTGATGCACGACCCCGTGCTGAGCGTATCACCTTAAAGCCAATAGCCTCAGCCACATCCGCAGAACCATCATCGCTACCACCATCAACCAGTAAAACTTCACAACCACATCGCTGCCAATGCTGTAAATGGGTCATCAGCTCAGGTAGCAGTTCGATTTCGTTGAGAATAGGCACGATGATGGATAGCGCCTGAAACCGCAGCTGCACTTGTTTTTTATCATTTTCCATTAAGGCGCCAGTCATAATCTATAAAGTCTATATTGGCATCCGCTGTTTTTAGTTTTTCCGCTATCGATGTTGAGATACCGATTTTATCAGCATGAAGCTGTAAAAAATCTTCTAACCGGAAAAACCCTCGCCAGCCTTTCTCAAAATCTGCGCGATACCATTTGAAAATAGAGGATAGCTTTATGGTTTTATCGTCAACATAATTGCGCTTTCTATCACTAAGAAACAGCGCGGTTTGCTGGTCTAATTGCTGATCAAGTTTATCGCCGTCATAGGCTTCTGCTCGCAAAGCCGGGCATCCTATGCTGGCACAGTTCACTGCAAAGTGGATACGAGGGTCGTTATAACGGCCATCGCCACGAATCAAGTTATGCTCTATATCATCAAGTGAGCGCGTCTTACCCAACAAAGAAACGAATTCTTTGCTCCACGGCGAGTTAAACCAGCTGCCTAACTCTTTGATCGATTGTATATCCGGCCACGCAGTCAGAATTAACGCAACGGTTGCTGCATTGTAAGCGTTGATCAAAAACGCTAATTGCTGTTGTTTCGACCACTGCTCGAACTGCTGCTCTGAGATAGTAGCAAGCGACTGTAAATACCCATTAAGGTTTTGCCTATCCCGCATCATAGCTTGATAGTCGACAGTGGTTGATTTTCCGCCATCCTGGGATTGAACATGTTGTTTGAGTAAGCTATCCCACACATCATGATTGATGTTTTGAGACATATCATTGGTAGCAAAAGCGGTTTGGCTTAAACTAATGATTAATGTTGAAAATAAAAGCAACCACGGTATTGTTAACACTTTCATTTATATCTCCGATGAATTCAATAATTGTTCAAAACTTATAACTGGCGACAAATTCTCCATAGGTAAAATCACGATCTGCTAAACCGGTTTTTAATTCACTGGATTGATGCCTAACGAGTAAGCGTGGCAAAAAGCATTAGCTATTGCCGGAACTTGCTGGCGCTTTGGTAGTTTCCGCTGGTTTCCCTCTACGCCAGTCATGATACTTGCCTAGCCACAGTAAAACTTTTTGCGGCGTATGGGCGCGCTTCCATTCCCCTGCAGCATATTTATTGGCTTCCGCCCAAGTGGGGTAGGCGTGAATCGTGCCGAGAATTTTGTTGAGACCCAAGCCGTGTTTCATCGCTAAGATAAATTCAGCCATCAAATCGCCACCATGCTCACCGACAATAGTCACCCCGAGGATTTTATCCTTACCCGGTACGGTGAGTACTTTCACGAACCCGTAAGCGGCACCATCGGTAATCGCGCGATCGAGGTCGTCTAGTCCGTAGCGCGTTACCTCAACGGCAATGCCTTTTTCCTTGGCTTCCTGTTCGTTAATGCCCACCCGCGCCACTTCTGGATCGATAAAGGTGGTCCATGGAATAACACGGTAATCTACCTTGAATTTTTTGAATTGGCCGAATAGAGCATTCACAGCGGCATACCAAGCCTGATGTGCCGCAGTATGAGTAAATTGATACGGCCCAGTGACATCACCAGCGGCTAGAATATTCGGATACAGCGTCTCTTGATAATCATTAGTCACGATGGTGCGATTGGTTTCTATGCCCAACTCCTCTAGGCCGTAACCTTCTAGCCTTGCTACCCGGCCCACTGCGCAGAGCAGGGCATCGAATGGGATAACTTTTTCCACACCTTCGTGTTCCACCACCAGAAACTTGCCTTCGTTGTTCTGTTCGCAACGTAAGGCCTTGTGATTAGTCAGCACGCTGACGCCATCAGCTTCCAATGAGGCTTGCGCTAGAACGGTAACATCTTCGTCTTCGCGCATCATGATGCGTGGCGCCATCTCTACCTGAACAACTTCGGAGCCTAAGCGGGCAAAACTTTGTGCTAGCTCGCAACCAATAGGGCCGCCACCCAGCACCACTAGTCGTTTTGGCGCTTGCTCCAGTTTAGCAAATTCATCCCACAGCGTATCACTGGTGACATAACCTACTTCTTCAATACCGGGTAGCGGTGGCACAAATGGCTGTGCGCCGGTAGCTAACACAATGGAACGAGCGGTGAGGTGCTGAACACTGCCATCGCGATGTTTGATTTCCACGGTCCAAGGATCGATTAATTTGGCATAAGCTTGAATGACTTCCACGCCTAGCTCTTGGTAACGCTCGACACTATCGTGCGGCTCTACCTTGGCGATCACTTCGTGAACGCGTTGCATTATTTTGCGAAAGGTAAATTTGGGATTGGCATCCTCTAAACCGTAATGGCTTGCATTGCGCATTTGCTGCGCTAGCTTTGCGCTTTTAATTAGCGCCTTGCTGGGCACACAACCATAGTTAAGACAGTCTCCGCCCATTTTATGGGCTTCTATAAGCGTCACTTTTGCTTTAACCACAGCGGCAATATAGGCCGTAACCAAGCCACCCGCGCCGGCACCAATCACAATTAAGTTGCGGTCAAAATGTTTAGGTTTTTGATACTTCGCATAAACCCTACGCGCCTTAATTACCCCTAATATTTTTTTGGCAATTAGCGGAAACAAGCCTAACAAGGCAAATGACAGTAGCAATGATGGCGATAAAATACCCGACAAACTATCCAGTTGTGCTAATTGTGTACCTGCGTTTACGAAAACAAGTGTTCCAGCTAACATGCCAAGCTGGCTAACCCAATAAAACGTAGCCGCGCGGATGGGGGTCAGCCCCAGCAACAAGTTGATTAAGAAAAAGGGGAATATAGGCACCAGTCGCAATGTAAATAGATAGAATGCGCCGTCTTTTGCAACGCCTTCGTTAATGGGTTTCAGGCGATCACCAAAACGTTTTTGCACTGTGTCGCTTAATAAGTACCGCGAGACTAAGAAGGCTAGCGTGGCGCCAATTGAGCTGGCGAAGGACACAATAACTGTACCCCACATCAGGCCAAACAAGGCGCCAGCAGCCAGTGTCATAATGGCGGCACCCGGAAGCGATAGGGCAGTGACCACAACGTATAGCAATAGAAAGGCGCCGCCGACCAGTAAGGGACGTGCAACACGCCAAGATTCAAATTGTGTTAGCCCGCTTTTTAAACCGTCTAATGTGAGTAAGCTGTCAAGGCCAAAGTAAAAAAAGGCAGCAACCATCGCAGCTATCACCGCTAGTAATATTATCTTCTTCATTAAAGTTCCCAAGTCATTAAGTTTGTTGGTGGATAGGAATCACACTTTTCTATTTGCTTGCTACAGGTTGCCGCCGCAGCTGCTGCCTTGGCCGGCAGTACAGCCGAAACAATGCTCCGCCACACAAATAGATGCGCCTTCTAAATCATAATCAAGCACATCACGTAAATGTTGACGCTTGCCGCCACCCAAAGACAGTTCCAACTGTTGATTGAAATCGCAGTCATATAAATAACCTTGCCAATCTACGCTTAACAGCGATCGACACATGACTTGATCAAGATTTTCTTCGACAAAATTGTCTTTTAATAATTTTATATAGTCGTGAAATTTTCCCTTAGAAATCAAAGTGGATCCAAAACGTTTAATAGGCATATTGGCCAATGCATACAGATTATTGAATTCAATACCAAAATGCTTATGCAGCTCTCGCTTGAACTCGCTCTCCAGATTCTGTTGGTTGGGGGGCAGTGTTGCCCCCTGAGGGTTATAAACAAGGTTAAGACGCAATTTACTGTCTGCGCCGCCATACCCTAGGGCATTAAGCTTCTGCAGTGCGGCAATGCTTTTATCAAAAACGCCTTCGCCGCGCTGCGCGTCCACATTAGCCAGTGAATAGCAGGGTAGTGATGCAACAACTTCCACTTGGTTTTCCGCTAGGAATTCAGCTAGACCGTCTTGCCCAGGTTCAAACAAAATAGTGAGATTGCAACGGTCGATGACATGCACCCCAGCAGCACGGGCTGCGGCTACCAAATAGCGAAATTCCTCGTTTAATTCTGGTGCGCCGCCAGTCAAATCCAGTGTTTTTATGCCGCGCGCCTTAATGACGGGGAGTAGCAAATCTATGGTTTCCCTATCCATCATCTCTGTGCGATGAGGCCCGGCATTGACATGACAGTGCAGGCAGCGCTGATTGCATTTGTAACCCAAATTGACTTGTAAAGTCTCTAGGCTTTGACGTTGGATAGCGGGGAAATCAGTCACTTCCAAAAGGGGTAAGGTTGCGTGCATCGGGCACTCCAATGTTTAGGAAAAAAGTCAGTGTTTGCAGATTGGTCGTAATTTACCAAGCATTTCTTACGTTATATTAAAAATATATTTCTGTTAGCTGGTATTTCGCACAAAGCGTGTAATAAACATACATCTCTCGGGGCGAAAAAGGTGATAAACAGTAGCAAACTACCATGCTGGTATTAGTTGTTGATAGAGTTGTAACGTGGCGGGTAGTTCCACTAGCAGCTAAAATAAGCGTCCCTCACCAATAAGTGGGAACAACCGCTATGGGTTATGAAATGGTAGCTGTATTTTCTAAGATGGCTAACGAAGCGACAATAATGACCAGCCTCACTTGCAGATGCTAAAAACAAGCGAGCAAGCCACGCCTTAGCGTAATTGAAAACCCAGTTAACAAACAAAGTTATATCGATTGGCTATATAGGATTTAGGTCGTTAGCGGGCTTGAAAAATCGTTTAACCCAATAATGGTTACGTTAAAAGCTCAGAGCGCCCATAGATGCACTTTTTTTACTATTCATCCCATCGCTATCTATAAATCTGAATGGAGTTCTCCTGGGCCGGTATTGAACTCGGCAAATTGATCTACAGGGATAAATGAATTTTTTGATGACCCGGCCATGGATTGAATAAAGTTTTCGGGATACTTGTTGGTTAGTAGACTCCCCGCTTGGGGGTAGTCATAAATGTGGTCGTATCGCTGTATTTTGGTTTCGATAATGCGGCGATATATATACGACCGGTTAAGCTCGGAGGGGTTATTTAACCCAGCAGATGCAACGATTTCCATCGTCGCCTTAACAGTTTCATTATGAAAGCGTGTAACCCGTAAACTTTTATCACTAACAACCAAGCCTTTTGCTAGCTCGGGGTCTTGCGTGGCAATGCCGACAGGGCATTTATTGTTATTGCATGTAAGGGATTGTACGCAACCTGCCGCTATCATCATTCCGCGAGCGCTATTACAAAGATCTGCTCCTAACGATAATAATTTAACGATATGAAAACCGGTAAACACCTTCGCACTGGCGATAACATTTATATCTTTTTTAAGATCAAAGCCTATAAGTGCATCACAGACAAAGCTTAGACTTCACGTAATGGCATACCCACAGAGTTTGAATATTCCAATGGCGCCGCACCTGTGCCACCTTCACTACCATCAACAGTAATGAAGTCCGCGTAAATTCTTGTAGCGTGCATGGCTTTACATATACTTATGAATTCGCTTTTACGTCCAATACATAATTTAAACCCTATGGGTTTACCACCGGACAAATCACGTAATGTTTGGATAAATTCAACCATCTCTAGCGGCGTACTAAACGTGCTATGCGACGGTGGCGAAACGACGGTAGTGTAGGGCTCAACACCACGTATACATGCATTCCTCCATGCCCGGCTTTGCACCTTGAGAAAGCTTTATCTCTATCATTTTTATTTTTTAACGATTTGCCATGGCCCTGAATTTATCACCATCAAATTCGCCTGAGCATCGCGGCAACAAAAATAGGCTGTACCTATTAAATCCAAGATGGGAAATGTCCGGTGGGAAAACCATAGCCCATCTCCACTCAAGAAAAACCCGAACTTTTCGCGATGAAGTGGGTATTTTTGATAGGTAAATGCCTCTCCATATTAGAAATTCGATAAAACCAGAGAAGCGAATGCCGTATATTTCAGCAACAGCTTTGTTGTGCCCGATAGATGCTAACATTCCTGCCGGGTGGTACTGGAAGTTTTGGGGGCTTTTACCCAATATTGTTGCAACAATATTTTTCGCTAGCATTTTTTCTTGACGATCTGAAAACTGGGCAGTGGGAGGGCACAGTATGTTGTCGTAGTAATTTAAAATCAATGAACAATCGCCCAGCGCCCAAGCGCTGTTGTGGCCAGCGATAGACATGTCACCTTGGGTGGTTATTTTTCCGCGCGCTAAAGGTAACTCTTGTGTTTGATGAAGATGATGTGTGATCGTACCGATTGTGCAAATAATAGTGGCTCCGTCTATAATCTCACCGTTTTGTAATATCATTCGTTCTTGCTATATTCTTTCGGCTCTAGTATTAAAGTGGACTTCTATATTACTTTTTTTGAATATCTTCTCTGTCTTCTTACCTAGTTGATCAGAAATTTCTGGTAGCAACCTATCAGTCCCATGCAAAATTAAAACCCTGCAGTTTTCTGGCTCTACATTTTTATAGTACTTACAGGCTTCATTGAGTAGGTCACGAAGCTCGCCGGCGGCTTCGATGCCGCTAAACCCTCCGCCAATAACAATAAATTTGCTTAGTTGTTTTCGCCGTCTTTATCCGTGTCAGCTACATCCTCATTGCTGCTGGTTCCTTGGGCTCCCTTAACATATTCACGGGTAAGTTCGCGTAACGAGCCCATTTGTTGGCCAAAATTGCGGCAGCCATAACACATCATGGTGTGGACCTTGAGTGCGGCACGCTCTTTTAACGACAACTGACGCTCCTGGGCATCAGAAAGGAGACGTGTGACTTGTTGGCAATTCATCATGATCTTTCACCTTCACTAAACCAGTGGTTCTCCAAACATTCACGCAAGCGCAACCGCGCGCGGTATAGCATGACATGCAGATTACTGGTGGTAATACTAAGATTTTCGCAAATTTCAGTGCTGTCTAGTTCAATAAACTCGCGCATCATAAATAAGCGTGACTGATTTTCTGGTAAGCCACTCAGGCAGGTTTCGAATACGCGCCAAAAATGTTCGCTCTTAACCGATTCCATAGGCTGGGACCAAGCAGCGGGGCGTTCATCCACTTGCCAAAAACCTTTGCTATTAAATAGCTCATCAAGGTTTTCCCCATCTTCATTGTCGCGCAACAAGCGACTGGCTTCGACGGTCCGTTGCCGCTTGCGTAGCACATCGGCTATTTTATTTTTGAGAATAGCGAACACCCACGTTTTCATTGCTGAGCGCCGGTTAAAAGAACCCGCATTTTTCAATGCACCAATCAACGCTTCTTGCACAGCATCCTCGGCCAATGCCTCATCGCTTAGTTGCAGGGTGGCAAATTTCAGCATCAGAACGCGTAGCTCTTTGAGGTAAACGGGATCCGTCAACTTTATATTATTGGAATCCTCGGTTTCGGTGACCGGGGGTTGCTCAGATTTCATTAATATTCCTTTCGGTTTCGTTTTTTGCTGCGCTATAGGACGCAACACAATAAGGCACCATGAAATTTAATAATACCTGCCCCCAAGCAATCTCTAGGCCGCTGAGAAACTGACCACCCTGGTTGATGGCGTTCAATAATGTGCCCACTACCAGCGACACCCGCAAAGCATTAATTACGATACGACGCTGCACCAGCGTACTGGCAAAACCTTTCATGATACAGCGCCATCTGCAGCATGGCGGCTACTTTGTTTAAGCAACGCCGATAAGGGCAGGGCGGCCACAAGTTCGCGAACCGTGTGGGTAATCAATGCCGTGTCGGCTTGCGGTTCCAGATCCGCAGCACTGCCTGTTTTTCCTGTTGGTATAGCCTGTAATTGATGCTCTGCACTGGCGGCCAATTCAAACTCGCCACTGCAGTTGCGGCAATATATATGTTCGCCAGCGACTTGTTCGCGCCGAATAGCGAGGGTTGGGCCACACATGGGGCAGCTGCGCAACGGAATGCCGTCGTCGCTGTGGGCGATGATGGCTTGTAAATCTCCCCGCTGCCCCAGCTGCACAAAGGCGGCAACCAATTCAGAGTCGAATTGGCTACCCGCCCCTGACTCTAGGGTAGACAAGGCCTTTTGTTGCGACATACCCGCGCGGTAAGGGCGGTGGCTAGTCATGGCATCGAAGGCATCGCAGATGCCGACAATGCGCGCGTCTATAGGTATTTGCTCCCGCTTCAAACCATTAGGGTAGCCTGTGCCGTCGGGCTGTTCGTGATGTTTTCCTACCGCCTCGGCCACCAGTGTTGCCAGCGGGTGCCCGGCCAACATTCGCAATCCAATATCCGGGTGAGTTTTAATCATGGCATACTCTTCATCTGTCAGCCGATCAGGCTTGCGCAGTATGGCATCGGGCACACCAATTTTTCCTAAATCATGCAAAAAGCCTCCTAGGCTTATTCTGGCAACGTCAGCTTCAGAGCATTTCACCGCGCTAGCCAAGAGATAGGCATAGCGAGATACGCGCCATAGATGGCCACCGGTATAGGGATCTCTTGCCTCGACGAACCAAGCCATCGCCAATAGGCTTTCCATAAGCCCCTGCGGATACAAAGACGTATCCTCATTGTTAAACCAACGCTGCCAGAAACGCATGGCGTTTATCCTCAATTATTGTCTGTAATTATCATCTGCTAACAAAATGCCGAGTGAAAACCCGGCATGACTCATCAGTAACTGTATTATTCACCATGCTCAGCGCTTGGCAAATAGGTTCTTAATACCTTAGTCGTACTTACCTTGCTTTTCCTTACAGTGGTTAGTAATAAAAAGGATCAATGGTCATTAGACTGCATTAGCGTCTCGGGTATGTGGCAGTGAGCTGCCATGTCGGATCATCAACATATGGGTGTTATATAGAGATAATTAGATTTTGAAAGAAGTGAGAAAGTAGGCGTCGCGTGTATATCCACACTTATAGTAGGTATATATCCGTTTATCTGCTACTTTAACTTCAACTCGATTAAACGGCAGATACGTTAAAAGAAAGCCGATATCGTTGTAACAGGTCTTTCTAACTTTTCTCATATACATGTGATGTGAAAATTTACTGAGTCGTTGGCAGGCACTACGGACTTTTTTACTTGGCGGGAATGGCATCATGGAAAGTTACAGACAGACATTTAGTATCAAACGACTTTGGATTATTTTGATAGTCGGTATGGTGTTTATGTTTAGCATATTATTGTTACTGGGCGCGCAGATATACCAGCAAGCCCCGCCAATTCCAGAATCGGTAAAATCAGCCTCAGGCGACGTGCTATATACCCGTGACGATATTGAAACCGGACAAAATGTTTGGCAATCCATAGGCGGGATGGAGCAGGGGTCAATTTGGGGGCACGGCAGCTATCTTGCGCCTGATTGGACTGCTGATTGGCTACATCGTGAAGCGGAAACACTTCTCGCCTTGTTAATAGAAAAACCCTTAGCAGGCTTGTCCACGACGCAAGAATTAGCACTACAAAAATCGGCCTTGCAAGATGAGATGCGTAGCAACAAGTACGACGCATCAACCGGTACGATTACCGTGAGTGATTTACGCGCTCAGGCCATTAAGCAAGTCGCGACACATTTTATTGCGCTTTACCAAGGTAGTGACCCACAATCACTGGCGCTGCGCCGTGATTACGCGTTTCCAGTACATGGGTTATTGAATCATACCGAAGCGCAACAACTCGCAGCCTTTTATTTTTGGACGGCGTGGGGCGCTACCACCAACCGACCCGGTCAGGACATTACTTACACTAGCAATTGGCCACATGAGCCACTGGTTGGCAATAAACCTACAACTGAAGTGTTAATGTGGAGCATTGCATCGGTTATTTTGTTGCTAGCTGCGGCTGGCGCACTGATTGCCTATTACGCTAAACAGTTTGATGTCTGGCGAAAAGAAATTGAGCCAGAAGACGGTTTTGCTAAAGCGGACATACTGGACAGCGCTGTTATCACACCATCGATGCGATCGACGGCAAAATATTTCTGGGTTGTCTGCGCTATGTTTCTGGGCCAGGTTTTACTCGGGATTGTAACTGCCCATTATGCGGTTGAGGGCCAAGGGCTCTATGGCTTGCCGTTCGCGGAATATCTTCCCTATACGGTAACGCGAACCTGGCATACCCAACTTGCAGTGCTTTGGATTGCAACAGCATGGCTGGCAACAGGCCTTTACGTCGCACCGATGCTTGGCGGTAAAGATCCCAAATTTCAGCGCTTCGGTGTTAACTTCCTCTTTATCAGCTTGCTGATTATCGTTATCGGTTCGTTCGCCGGACAATGGGCAGCGGTTCACCGTTTCTTTGAAGACCTGACAATGAACTTTTGGTTTGGCCATCAGGGTTATGAATATGTTGACCTGGGCCGTTTCTGGCAGATTTATCTAACGGTTGGATTGTTTCTCTGGGTCGGACTTGTTGTACGGGGATTATGGCCGGTATTGCAGCAAAAGGGCGGCAAGTCGCTGATCTATCTCGTCTTGGTGTCGGCCATTGCCATTGGTCTACTTTATGCTGCTGGCTTAATGTGGGGGCAGCACACGCATATATCGATCATGGAATATTGGCGCTGGTGGGTGGTGCATCTGTGGGTAGAGGGCATCTTCGAAGTTTTCGCCACGGCCATCATCTCTCTGCTGTTTGTACGCATGGGTATATTAAGAACATCAACCGCCACCGTGATGGTGTTATTTGCGACGATCATCTTCTTGTTCGGAGGCGTGCTGGGAACATTTCATCACCTCTATTTCAGTGGCACGCCAACCTCGGTGATTGCCGTGGGCGCGATGATTTCCGCGCTGGAAGTGGTTCCTCTACTGGTGGTTGGCTTTGAAGCTTACACCCGGCACAAAATCGAACATGAAGCCGAGTGGGAGCGTAATTACCACTGGCCATTTATGTTCTTTGCCGCTGTCTTATTCTGGAACTTAGTGGGTGCTGGTCTATTCGGATTTATGATCAATCCACCCATTGCCCTATATTATATGCAGGGCTTGAATACCACCGCCAGCCATGGCCATGCAGCGCTGTTCGGCGTGTACGGAATGTTGGGCTTAGGCTTAACCTTGTACTGTATGCGCGGCCTTACCAACGTTGAATTTTGGAATGAGAAACTGCTCAAAATATCTTTCTGGTCGCTGAATATTGGCCTTGCCATGATGACGTTCTTATCGTTGCTACCCATAGGTATTTTGCAGACATATATCAGCATTGAGTATGGTTATTCATTCGCTAGGTCAGCAGAATTTATGCAGAGCCCAACCGTACAGGCCTTGGTTTGGGCAAGGGTTCCAGGTGATGTAGTCTTTAGTGTTGGCGTGTTTGCTTTTGTCTGGTTTGTGTTAAAGGCGTTTTTACAGCGCAAATAGAGCCTGACTACGAGTGCGAAGATGGCGGCAATGGCTGCCGCCAATATTCGCTTCTTGCTCTTAGTATTAGAATTATCACTACATGCTGTCGAATTTTAGGGGAGAGCCCGCAGACAAAAGGCAACAGGGTATTCGTACAAAAACCATATTTAACATAATATACATTATGCGAAGTTTAAGGTGAAGCAGTAGGGCCGCTGGACGCACGCACAAAGTGTTCAATTTTCTAATAAAGGATGATTGACGATCTTCGGGTGAATCCTCTTACATGACTACCCTTCAGCTGGCAGCTGGCGGTTCGCTAACGTCATAACTGGAGGGACCAAGACAATTCCCACGCGCGTTACTAGGACGATTGGTGAGCGGGTTCCAGCCCGTCGCCATAGATGCTTCCGGCTGATATTCCATCACTTGATCTGCGTGTTGAACTGAAGCCAAAACATCGGAAACCGGTAGAATGAGTTCCGAAATAGAAAAGTGAGCTAAAAAATAGTTTGAACTAAATCCTTGAGAAAATATACATAAGTTATCCCCACCGATCCTAATAGATAGAGCAATTTGAAGCTATCTATGGGTAAATAAGGCCAAGCACGCGTTCCTACGACAGCACAGCAAAAAACACCTTTTTGATGTTATCTAGGAGAATCGTCACCCTAAAAAACACGGCAATCATGCAGATCAGTTTCAAGCTGGGACTTCGCGCGTAAGAGTTCTCATTACTACATGATTTTAAAATACTGGAAGTCATGAGCCTACCAGCAGACTACACCAAAGGCGCTGATGCCATGAAACGCTCTAAAAGCCACTATAAGATAAAAACCATTAGTTTTGATACTGTGAGTTTTAAGAAGGTCGTTAATCAAATCGAATTATTAGCCAAATCAAGTGCTGAAGTTAATCCTAAAAATTTTTATCCACTGGTTAAAAAACATAGTGGCAAGTCGCGTGATTTACCTTTGGTAGAAATTGCTTTGCGTGAATCATTGGCTCAAGATAAGGGCTGAGAAAGGAGGGAAGTTAACGCCCTCCCCCCCTCTTTTCATAATCCAAAAAGGCGGAACCTATTCACCTAATACGCATCAGGAATATATGACTTTGATGTTAAGAGATTGGGCCTGTATTGAAAAAGCCAGTTTCCACAGCGGTCGTCGCTCATTGATAACTAATGAAATCCATAAACAAAATAAATCAGTGAAGGTAGCACAAAAAATAGCTGGTCATGTTAACCCTTCTACAATGATAATTTATTAAGAGCCACCTGAAGAGGCTTTGGAGGACGCTCTTAAAACCTATCATAGAGCCTTGTTGTCCAAGAATTGATCCTCAAGAAGTTATTTTTCTATCTAGCGCATAATTATCTACTATCGATGGCTAGAGTCATAAACTAAAAGTTGTCGTTTAGATTTAAATTGACCCTAAGAAACCTCTGATAGTCCAATCAAGATTTACTGCTGACAGTCTCAAAACGCCAGATAATAGAAATAAAATAGTGAGGCCAGCTTATTGCCGTGAACTAGTTCATAGGGTGATTAAATCTCGCCTGTCTGGCGAAGCTTGGAAATAAATTCCTCTATACTTTTCCCAATATCTAACAGATGCGTATCATCGCCTTCTGGGCCATCGATAGCTATTGCAATAGGTAGCCCATTTGAGGCGAGTGTTAAAGGGATACTGAGGCTGGGTAGGTCTGCATTGCTAGATGGCTCAGTGTTGCGAATATAGGTTTGGAAGGTGTTTACAAGCTTTCCATTTAAACTAACCGTTTCGAGGCTGTCTTTGATCGGGCGTGCTGAAAGGGGGGTCGTTGGAAATAATATGACGTCTACTTCGTGTTGCTGAAAATAATTTTTATAGCTTGTCCTTAATGCTTCTCTGTGGGTGTGCAGGGCCTCTAAGTACATCTCCTTAGTGACTGCGCCATCAATAGCTAAAGACAGGATAGATTTCACATCAGGGCTTACAACTTCGTTGTATAGATCGTGAATGGTTTTATCGGGTGTATGCTGTTTTAGGTAGGCGGTTAGCAACTGATATGTTTCATAAATAACTATCGGGAAGCCTATGTTTTCATTGAGCTCGGCCATATTGCCGATGTTCGCTTCCACAAGAGTAACCCCAGCCTGCGCTAGCTTTGAGAGAAGCTTGTTAGTCGCTTTGGCTACATCGGGCTCTAAATCTTGATAAAAGTACTCCCTGGGAATACCAATCTTTACGTCGGATAGATTTATAACTTTACCTTTGGCTGTTGTTTGGCTCAAAACACGATCTAATAATATAATATCAGAGACTGAATGAGCCATTGGCCCAACAGTGTCTCGTGTATTTGAAATACTCGTGAGTCCTTCGCTTGGGTATCGACCGGTTGTAGGTCTAAAGCCAACTATTCCATTAAGGGCTGCAGGTATCCGGCTGCTACCCCCAGTGTCTGTTCCAAGCCCTGCGATAGCCATTCCTACCGCCACTGCAGTGGCGGTACCGCCACTACTACCGCCAGCAAAATATTGAGCGTTATACGCGTTTGCGACTGCGCCAAATACATAGTTATTACTAGTAATTCCGTAAGCCAATTCATGCATATTCGTTTTACCAATAATAATGGCCCCTGCTACTTTAAGGCGGCGAATCACCTCGGCGTCCTCTTCCGGGTAGAATTCTTTTAGCCCAAGAGTGCCTGCGGTATTTGGCATGCCCTTTACGTGAATGTTGTCTTTAACAGCAATAGGCATACCTCTTAACGTCATATTGTTACCGACTGATGGGTTACTGTCATAATAAATGGATTGCTCAATCGCATTTTCTCTGTTAAGGGTAATAAAGGCATTGAGGTTAGTATTTTTATCAGCTTCATGTAGCGCTTGCTCAACGAGGATTTGGCTACTTAGGTTTTTGCTTTTTATTAAATTTAGGGCCTGGGAAATTGTCAATGCATCAGTACTTGGTATTGATGTTTGGCTATTTGCGGAACATGAGATAGCAAGTAGCGCCAATTGTAGGTGGTGTGAAATAGTTTTGGCGGGCATTTTGAGGCTCCTGTAATGAAAAATAGTGTTGTTTGGAGTTATGATTGTCCTTTTTTTAAAAGATCCTATTCTTTATATCCGATCTATAATATTTGATCTTGTTGTGATCAGCCTTTTTGAATAAGCAGAATTTGTTCAGGTCAAACCATGCGAGCGATTCAAATCCTAATCATTCAACGTTATGACCAAATACCTCCATTCACATAGCGCTATCGCATCAAAGCTAAAATACTGGTAAGTAGCTTTATATCAATTGTCTACACCTAGTGGTTAACCGCAGCTGACACGTCTGTAGCTAGTTCTGCCGCTATTAGCTGCTTATCAAATGCCGATCTATCGAGCTTGGCACCGTCACTTCGATCCATCAGAGACACCAACCAGATAGTTATAAACGCTGCGGACATAGTAAATAACGCGGGGTAGTCATAGGGGAATAGCGCCCTATCAGCACCAATAATATCAACCCAGACTTTAGGCCCAGCAATAATTAACCCTATAGAGCTTACAAAACCGACTAAACCACCTATTACCGCCCCTCGCGTTGATAACCGGCGCCAATACATAGCCAATATTAAAATAGGGAAGTTAACACTAGCTGATATCACCATGGGCATAACAGCAATAAACGCTACGTTTTGATTCTGAAATAAAATACCCAGAAGCACAGCAATGGCACAAAGTACACAGGCTGTAATTCTTGATATTAATAATTCATTCCGCGGGCTTGGTTCACCCTTACACAGTATTTCTGCATATAAATCATGCGCAACCGCCGCAGAGCCTGCAACAGTCAAGCCCGCAACAACGGCTAAAATAGTAGCAAAGGCTACAGCAGACATAAACCCCATCAGTAGGTTACCGCCTACCGCATGAGATAAATGTATAGCGGCCATATTACTTCCACCTATCAGTTTTCCATTCTCAAAGTAGTCCATGTTAGTCGATACAAAAATAATCGATGAAAAACCAATTAATATCGTTATTAGATAAAAGTAACCCATGAAACCTGACGAATAAAAAACAGACTTTTTGGCTGCCTCCATATCAGAAACGGTAAATAATCGCATTAATATGTGTGGCAACCCAAGGACGCCAAACATCATCGAAACGGCAATAGTAATAGCCTGGATAGGGTCGGAAAATAAACTTCCCGGTTGTAATATAAGATCACCACGAGTATGAACAGCTGCCGCTTTATAAAATAGCGCATTTATATCAAAGTCCAAGTTAATTAGTATTAAAACACTCATCACGGTAACACCAAACAGCAGCAATAATGCCTTCACGATTTGAACCCATGTCGTTGCCAGCATCCCTCCTACCGTGACATAAACAACAACCAACAATCCAACAATTGAAACCGCCAGTTCATAAGGCAAGCCAAACAGCAATTCAATCAACTTCCCTGCGCCCACCATTTGAGCAATCAAATAAAAGATGATAACGGATATAGACCCTAGTGTTGCCACGAGACGAATAGGTTTTTTTTGTAAGCGATAGGAAACCACATCGGTAAACGTAAACTTACCAAGGTTTCTTACCCGCTCCGACATCAAAAACAACATTATTGGCCAACCCGATAACGCACCTATAGCTAAAATTAGGCCATCAAAACCGGCTGTATAAATTAAACCGCTAATACCCAAAAAAGAAGCCGCCGACATGAAATCACCAGCAATAGCCGTACCATTTTGCGCTGCACTAATATTACCACCCGCCGTATAAAATTGGCTGCTTGACGTCGTATGTTTTGACGCCCAGAAACTAATTCCCAATGTAATGGCAACAAAAGCGATAAATATACTAATTGCCACAATATCTAATGGCCGACGTTCGACATCAATATCCATGCCGCTAGAAAAACCAATAATCGGTACAAAAACCAATATCAACAGAATTATAAAACGCACATTATTCATTGTTAAATTTCTCAGAAGCCACTTTTTTCTGCAATGGATCAAACACTTTTTCACCAATTTTTATATATATAAACTCGAGCAACAACATTGCCACTATAATAATAATGGCATAAAAAATACCGCGGGGAATACTTGAATTATCACTCAAAGAAGACCCAAACCATTGATTATAAAAAGCGATACCACCAACAAAAAAAGCATGCAGGGCAAATACCATCAATGACAAACCAAACCTTACTGCGTTTCTGTATTTAACTAATTTTTTAAAATCAGGCGAAGACAATATCCTCTGAGCATTCTTATTTATATGGGTCATTACTAGCACTCTATTGATCAAAAATATGCATTAACACTAATTATTAAACAAAACACAACAGCAGCACTATCGCTGCAAAGGAATCCTAACAGGTAACGTTAAAACAGTAGCGTTTTATTATTTTATCGATTATATGTTAATAATTTTACCGACGAGGCCCTTTTTTTTATTTCCTCTTTTGAGAAATACACTGTTTTATATCGGTATTGAGAAAATAGTTCTAACTGATTAGAATAATTTTCTGACCTTTCGCCTCCAGGCTTGACAAAACCACTTTGGCCAGGAGGAATAACATCATAAGCAGTAAAAGAGCCTTCCTTTACAATTAAAACGTTATTTTCACTACCTCGGTTCATATATGAAGGGACTTTAACCTTATTATTACCAGACTGTTCTGCCGTGAGTGCCTGCGGCACACCTCTAAAGTTATAGGGCTTCCACTGCATTGGCTGAGCGGGTAGCCGCCATGTCGTAAGGTCATCACCTTGCTCCAGGCGTAGTTTGATCAGCGCTGAAACGAGACTTTTTTGCAACACATCACTTGGATCACTATCATTAAAAAAATTAAAATCAATAGTTTTGTTTTCAGCAAGCCGATCAAGGTTACGTATAATTATTTTAACGCCAGGTCCCGTCCCCATTGAAGCGCCTAAAGCGCCACTGGGGTTGTTAACGGCTGCGTATAAATAAAAGTACTCATCGCCGATATCATCCTTGAAAACCGCTACCAGTAACTCGTTTAACCAAGCATCGATAATCGCAGGCGCTGCGGGAAAGTATCCCTGTTTATCAACCTCCCAACGCTGATCCCAAACCTTGAGCAACGCCAAGCCCTGCGCGGTCAGTTGATCAATGCTTACCTCATCGGTGAAGGCTTTAAATAGATAGGGAAACAAGAAAGGTGCCGACACGTCGATATAGCTAATATGTTTATTTATATCCCAAATTTCACTGACGGTGAAGGTATCTTTTGAAGCGATTTTATCAAATATAAAATGGGAGCGATCAGCACGCGACCACGTATACGTCCAAAGGTCCGAACTTATCCAATCACTACTCGGGCGATTATTCCAGTTGGCAATACTCGTTTGGCTACCATTTTCGACTGTGGGATTTTCGCTGTAAGAGCGCCAGCCCTGCCAATCCCACTCACCGGTGCCTAACGTTGGCAAACGCGGGTCTTGGCCTGACTTGCGGATGGGGTATCGCCCGCCATGGGTATAGCCAAGCTGCCCCTGTAGATCCATGGTATAAAAATTAATATTGGTTGCTACCGATGCAATACTTTCTCGTGCTGCATCCAGTGTTTTATCCTTCGATAAGTTAATCCACCCCATAAGCGATGCAAGCTCAGCCCCTTCCCAAGCTCGTGCCCGAACATAGGCAACCCGCTGTTTTTTATCAAGCTGCTGCACCATGCCGTGTACTGAGCGCCTAGCGATAACCGTAACCGGGTCAGCGTTTTTAACATTGATGATTTCATTCCACGATTCGAACTCTTGCATTTGTCCTTTATGTAAATAGAAATTATCTTTTTCTTGATGCATAACTTCAACAAACACGTCAACTTGATCGCTCAGCCCTGCCGTACTTCCCCAACCAATGTGCCCGTTATGAGCAAATAATAGCGTTGGTAATGCCAGCAAGGTATTGCCCACTACGTTAAAATCGCCACCATGTAAGCCAATACCATAAACATACGATGGCAGACTAAATCCAAACTGTGGCCCATTAACGAATACACTGGCAGCATCACTAACTCGCCCTTTCCCCACACTCCAAAAGTTACTGGCCGGGGTAAATTCTGGGCTAAAGCTGTGACCCTCCTCACTAATACGCTGGTTAAAATACGCAGCTACGGTCAGTGAATCGGTAGTCCCTAAAAACTGCCCCTCATTATTAATAGCGACTCGTCGAGTTGGACGTGGTACACCTATATCATTAAGGTACGTAGGAAAAGGCATGACTTTATCTGGCTTGGCCGATTCATAATCACTGTTAACAGTAGTCGGCGAAGCGCCATCCAATAACCATTTGCTGGCATTAAATATTTGCCACGCTTTTTTTTCACCGTGTCGTTTCGCCAAGTTATGGTACAAAGAAAGATTGTCTAATTCGGAATTAAAGTCCGAATAGCGATGAGCAATTGATCCTACAAACACCATAGCAACATCGTAAGCCGTCCAGTACACGGGCTTAAAATCATAATGAACAAATTCTGCGGGTAGCAACTCTTGCGTCTGACGCAAGACTTCGGTAACTCGATAATTAAAACCATCAGCATAGGCTTGCAGTACCTCTAAATCTTTTTCTGCTAAGGTATTTAATTGCTGGTTAATCGCCCGATGATCATAGGACGTACGGATATGTGTATCCAGTTTCAAATACTTTTCACCAATAACTTCAGATACCTTGCCTTCGGCCGTCCGTCTTAGCATTTCCATTTGAAATAAACGATCAGTCGCTACCGCATAACCATAGCCATAATAGACTCCGTAGTTATCGTCCGCGAAAACATGTGGCGTTCCGTAGTCATCACGATAAATAGTCGCCGAATTATTACTCGCCGTGCTTAGCACAGAGCCCTGATCAGATGAACTATTGCAAGCCGAAAATAAACCGGCAACAAAGAACAGCACTACAATTTTTGCTAAACTAGGCATATTCATATCTTCCTATTACTAGCTAACCAATATTATTCTGAATTTTTTCTGTATAGAAAAGATAAAGGGCATCCGAAGACGCCCATTATCTTTTCTAAATCACATACTCCAGCTAACACTCACTCCGTAAGTTCTTGGAGCACCCCAAGTACCAATACCGCCCGGCCCAATTACATATTGGTGCGCAATATATTCTTCATCTAATAGGTTCTTGCCCCATAAGGCCACCTCCCATTGCTCATCTGTTGAAGTCCAACCTACACGGCCATCCCACAACTCAAATTGATCAGCAGTAATACGATCATCGGCATAATCCATTTGCTGAATCGCCGAGAAACTATATTCCAAACGAAAATCAATATTACCAATATCGGTAGGCACGAAGTAGTTGACGTTGATATTGGATGACTCTCTGGGCGAGCGAGTTAGATGTTTACCCGAAGCATCAACTATCCCACCTGTTGTCTCAAGCACTAAATCATCCGCTTCGGTATCTAAATAGGCATAAAAACCCGACACTTTAAGAAATTCATTAGGCTGCCATGTAACCTCTAACTCTGCCCCTTGAATAACCGCCTCACCCAAATTGGAGGTAACAAAAGTACCAAATGTTGAGTTTGGAACAGGCCCAAAGCGCACAATTTGGAGGTCTTCATAATCGGTATAGTAGGCCGTTAAGTTTAAACGGAAGGTCTCGGTTAGGTTACCCTTAAAACCTAACTCATAATTAAGCGCCGTTTCGGGGTCAACTGAGTTCGAAGCAGCCGACTCAACACCTTGCGAGCCAGCGAAACCACCGCTCTTAAAACCTTTGGTGGCAGAGGCAAACATCATCATGTCTTCAGTAGCAAAATACTGCAGCACCAGCTTGGGTGAGAAATCTTCCCACTCATCAGAGGGGTTAACCTCAAAGGTCTCATTAATAATATTTAAGCTGCCACCGACTCCACCACAAGCTGCAAAATCCTCAAATGGTGTGCCATCCATTGTGCCATCTGCGACCAAATCACAGTTAACCGACTCAGCGGTATAGTCTTTTTCATCCTTGGTATAACGCGCCCCTGCGGTTAGATGTAATTTATCAGTCACCTCCCAAGTGCCTTGGGCGTAAACAGCAAAACTGGTTGTTTCGTTTTTGGTTCGGGAATATTCATTACCAATGGTCTCCTGCGTACCCACATCAGTAATTCTGAAAGGATTCAATGGGTCATCGTAACTGCCCGCCGCCGTAATTCTAAATATTTCAGTCCGGTCGGTTTCTTCAGTGAAGAAAAACGTGCCCACCGTATAATTAAAATCACCTTCTAGGTCTGAAGTCCAACGGATCTCCTGCGATAAGGTATCAATATCTTCTACGATATCATCGGTAACCTCATCAAAAGGCAAACCCAACCCTCCAATCGGCGCACCGATCGAGGCCATTTCCCAATCAGTCTCTGCGTGTCGAAAAGCGGTAATAGTGGTTAACACGCCCGTATCAAACTCAACATCACCCTGCAAGCTAATACCACTGGCTTCCCGCTCGGAAAAACCATCTTTAGAACCCGCATTTTGGCGAGCACGGGTCACACCGTTTTGCCTCAGAATTTCCTGTAAAGGCGCGTTATCATTGACTGGCGTGCGACCCATATCGGCTCGCTCATCGTCCATCGTATCAACGCTTAATAACCAAGCAGATTGATCTAACCGTAAGCGTAACTGGCCACGAATTGAGGTTTGATCTTCGTCTTGAAGCTCAGTCCCTAAGACGACGTTATCAACAAAACCATCGTGTTCACGATGGCTAACCGACAGCTTACCCGCCAAATTTTCTGACAGCGGGCCACTCAACAAACCCTGGTAGCGGACAATGCCTTCATTACCAACGGTTGCCCCTACTTGAGCACTAAGCTTATCGGTAGGGTTACTTGAGATGACGTTAATTGCACCACCAATAGCATTGCGACCAAATAAAGTGCCTTGAGGGCCACGAAGCACTTCTACCCGCTCTAAATCAAACATGTCAAAATTAATACTCGCGCCACGGCCAATGTAAACACCGTCTAAAAACAAGGCTACAGAGTTATCTAGGCCCGCACCATCATCCGCTGAGGAAATACCACGCAGGGAAGGAATTGCCTGCCCAGGTGCAAACTCACTAAAACTTAAGCCCGGTGTATGCATGGCAATACCGTTGGCATCGAATATGTCCGCGCTTTTTAATTCATCGGCACTTAGCGCTGTAATAGCAATGGGCACATCTTGAATATTTTCGGATTGGTGTTGTGCAGTTACTATAAGCTCTTCTAATTGTGCAGAAGCCCCCATAGATAGCATTGCTGCCACGCCAAAAGTAACCGACCGCCTAACAGCGTAAGCTATCGGTGTAAGCTGATTTTTTTTCATTATTATTCCCCTAAGCTTCATTTTAATATAATCTCACGACGACAAAATTATCGACATTGCCCATCACACAATCGGCGTAACGCCTGAGCCATAAATATATGGCTTGTAGATGAAACACCGCAAAGCAGTTTTACCTCAAAAAATAATTTTGTTACTCAAAAAACGCTGAAGGACTCGACTTACAAGAAATGCCAATTTAGGCTGATGCCCAGCTGGCGAGGGGTACCATAGAGAGCATAATTATTACCCCCAAGCAGGTAAAGATGGGATATGTACTCTTCACCTAACAGGTTTTTGCTCCACAAACTCAACTCCCACCGTTTATCATTTGGCTGATAGTTGATACTGGCGTTGACTAAACTAAAAGGGGGCCATGGAGCAGCACCGTTATCCGGTTCTCGATAACTTAAAGACTGATAACGATAATCGACTCGCAAACGCATATCACCGCCCAATAACGGACGTCGATATTGCAATGCGGCACTGATGGTATGCCTAGGTGATTGCTCAAGGCTGCTACCCGAAAAATCTCGCCCATTTAAATCAATAAAGCGATCGAAAGTTGCATCCAAGTAGGCATAAGTACCAGAAACACCCAAATAATTGGATAACTGCCCCCATACCTCCAGCTCCACACCTTTTACTGTCGCTGACGCGGCATTGCTAGTCTGAAATAAACCAAAATTATCAGTGGTTTGAAATTGAACCACCTGTGAATCGTGATAGTCTGTATAAAAGCTAGCCACATTAAACCGCAGTCGATTATCCAACCACTCAGATTTTAAACCCAATTCATAATCCCAGGAATACTCTGGCTGCACCTCTTTTACAGCCAGCGCCGCTATGCCCGGCACACCTTGGAAGCCGCCACTTTTCCAACCTCTCGAGGCGCCACAATAAACCATCAAATTGCTATCGGCATCATAAGAGAGCGTCAACTGCGGAGAAAAATCATCCCAATTAGCACGACTAGAAACGTTGAAGTCTTCAAAAATAATAGATGATGCACCACCAGTAATAGATGTTTGTCGTAGCGTTTTACTATCATAGGTGTAGCGCGCACCCAGCCCAATAGCCAGCTCAGGTGACAAGCGATAATTGAACTGACCAAAAGCCGCGTAACTTTCCGTACGATTTTCTTGATCACTACTAGCCGTGGCGGCCCTAAAAATAAAAGACTCTTTACGCTCTGTATGTTCATACAAAAAATACAACCCTGTGACATAGGATAGTTTTTGATCAGCATCACTGGACCAGCGAAACTCTTGAGAAAATTGACGATGCGCCTCATCATCAAGCAAAGATATGGTATCCCTAATGGCAAATTCAGGTAACCCTACAGAATCCTCTAACCACTTAAAATCCACATCGCGCCAAGCACTAATCGCTACAAAATCAACCTCATCAAATTGATAACTTAATCGTTGACTCAAACCAAACATACTGCGACGAGTAAAGCCTTTTGTAGAATTCGTAGCATGCTGCGGATCACCACCTAGCTCGGAAAAAATATCCGTCGGAAGACGAGTTTCAAATTCA
This sequence comes from Dasania marina DSM 21967, assembly GCF_000373485.1. Taxonomy (NCBI): domain Bacteria; kingdom Pseudomonadati; phylum Pseudomonadota; class Gammaproteobacteria; order Cellvibrionales; family Spongiibacteraceae; genus Dasania; species Dasania marina. The sequence goes on along the minus strand of NZ_KB891585.1, from coordinate 187,297 downwards.
CCCTCAGAACCCTCGACAGGAATAGGAGCCCCCTCATCATCCAATATCACTAACGGCACCTTGCCCCCGACGGGGACTCTGCCGGTGGAGCTAAGATTATCTTCCGTGTAATCAACCCCCCAAAGTAACTCAGAGCTCTCACTAAGAACATATAGCAGTTGTGAACGCACGCCCCATTGCTTAGCGCCATGCTGCTTCTCCCCCCCCCCGACAATATTATCCTGCCAGCCATCACGTTGGCTGCTATGAACAACCAACCGAGCCAACACCGGCGCTGCTGATAGCTGGCCATTGGTGATCACCTCAGCTTTTTTAAAACCCAAGTTGCCCAGTGATAATTTCATTGACACTTCAGGCTCTTCAGTGGGGCCATTGGTTTTTAGTTTAATCGCCCCGCCAATCACATTTTTACCGTACAGCACGCCCTGCGGCCCACGTAATACCTCAATCTGGGCCACATCAACCATATCGAGGTTTACACCCGTGATACGCCCCATGTATACATCATCAATGAACACCCCTACAGAGCTATTCATAGCAGGCCCATCATCATTTGAACCTTTACCTCGGATACGAATAGTGGGCTGACCAAGGCTAAACGACGATACTGTCAAACCAGGAACACGACTACCCACCGCCTCAAGGTTATCAATAGCATCGTACTCTATGGCTTGTTGATCGATGACCGATATAGCGGCAGAGGTTTTTTGCAGGTTTTTTCTCTGCCGCAGAGAAGTCACAATAATATTATCTATGGGCGTTAATTTATTTTTATCGTCTTTTTTTACAGCAGCTGAATCGCCAGATTTAAGGTCGGGTTGTTGCACGTTATATTCAGAGGAGATAGCAATGGTCTTGTCATTAATATAGGCATACCCCAAGCCGGTACCTTGCAACAAGTGCTGTAAGCCCTCATCAACAGTCATCACTCGCTCTATCGCGGATACTTGAACCCCACTCACCACTTCAGCATCAACAAGCACGAAAAGTTTTGACTGTTTAGCAAAAATTATTAAAGAATCAGCTAATGTTGTGGCAGGTATACTGTAAAGACGTGGCGTTTTATCTTGCGCATGTGCTAATCCCTGCAAGATTAGCAGAAGAAAAATAGCAGCGAAGGTTTTGGAAGCTCTACTAACACTCATCCTATTTTTATCTCTCGATAGCGCCAAGCTATTGCTATCTAGTATCCAAACCAAACAGTAAGAACGAATTACAACTTATTATTATTTTTACTCTGTAATACCGTTAATTGATCTGAGTGGTTAACGGCTACTATGTTAAATACTGCCTCAAGGGTGGCTATGGCTGAAGCTTTATCCTGCAGATCAATAACGGCAACAACCCGCTTGCTTTTTAAAGCTTCTTCACGAAGTTTGATATCGCCATCAAAATAGCGACTTAAATCTTTAACGACCACACCCAGTGGAACGCCATTATAAACCTGTCGCCCGCCCTCCCAGGTAGCCAAAGATTTAGCGTCAACCTGTCGAGGCCGCTCACCCTTTATTGCCTGAGCTATCGATAACTGTTGATCGGTAACTAATGTAGCCTGGGGCTTATAATCTTGCTGGGATAATTCATCAACCGTTCTATCTGCCAGCGCGACCTTACCCTCCAGCACCGTTATCAAGGTAGTATCTTCTTCCGAAAGAACTGTAAACCGAGTCCCAAGCACACGTACCGAACCACGCTCTGTGGTAACAATGAAAGGGCGATGACTATCTGGTTTAATATCAAATAGGGCCTCACCAAAATCAAGATGCACTACCCGGGTAGCCGACGATTCCATTTTTTCGACACGCAGTTGCGACTCCGTATTGAGAATAACAGTGGAGCCATCTGCAAGGCTAATTTGTCGCTGTTCCCCCACCGCACTCCGATACGTATGCTGGCTCGAGTCGATTCCAAGTTGCAATAAAAATAAACCAGCGAACAATACAACGGATGCAGCAATAGCCCACATACCCCAGCTCTGCCGTTTATCAGCATCATTTGCAGCAACGTCGGCAATAATGCCATTAGCTACTTCACTAGATTGTAAACCTGCTAGACCATCCCAATAAGCTTCAGCATTAACATAGGCTTGCTGATGCTCAGCACAACTTTTAAGCCATGTGAAAAACTGCTTTTCCTCAAGTTCAGGAAGCTCAGGTGATTGCAAACGCAATAACCACTTCATAGCCGCCTCTTCGTGATCATTTTTGGGGTCTTTATTAGTCATGGCTGTTACTTTTACTAGATAATTCTAATTTAATTCGTGGTTTCATTAATTAAACACCGCTAAGGGTAAAACCCTCAAATAATTATACCATTCCTCAAGCAGACTTACGTAGGTGCTTCAATGCCGTCATCAAATACTTTTCAACCGAACTGACTGACACTCCCATTTCATCAGCAATTTCACTGTAACTTTTATCCTCTGCTCGACTTAATAAAAACGCAGTTTTAACTTTATCTGGTAACACTTGCAGCGCCATCATTAGCTGCGATAGCTGCTCATGACCATTAACAATTTGGTCTGGGTCGTTGGCTGTTATAATAGTATCCAAATCTGCCTTTAAACTATCCTCATAACGCATTTGTCGACCCTGCTTGCGTATTCTATTAAGCGCCAAATTCGCCGCTATTTGATATAAATAGGCCTTCGGGTTTTCCAACTGCTCCGGCCGCTCCATTTTCAGCATATTATGAAACGCATCTTGAGCTATATCTTCGGCCTCATGAGCAACCACTGCTTTAGACGCAATAAAACGACGCAGGCCAGACTGTTGCTCAGTGAAAAGCGTTTGTATAAAAAAGAGTTTTTTGGTGTTCATTTATTATCCTCTGACCAACAAGATACACCATATACAGAAAAACTTAACTATCCGTATCATAATATATACTAAACCTATCAATTAGTATACGACTCCCCTTGTCACAAGAAAACACTCCAACCAACTGTTTTATATCAACTTATTTGGCAGCAGTATTAAACGAAGAGTATTACCCAGATGAGACATCCTCTTTGGAAAGTCACTATCCCCCCCCGAATAGAGGGGCGCTCTGTAGACTTCACGGCTAGAATAAGCCCTTTCAGTTCTCCTGAGCAAAGCTGTTATTAGCCGTTAAAATAATACGATATTGAATACAAGCGAACTAACAACCTCGCGCGACCGCACAGCATCAGCGGCCGACAAGTATGCATATAAGGAGTACTCACACGATACCGATATCCCTATTAGGTGAAGCTTACCGGGTCGCCAAATTCACCTTCTGCGTTGTCGTCCGGGCAGGCATATATGGAGTGAGGTAATAGATCGAAGTGTTCTGAGAACTGCCCATTGGCTTTAACATTCTGGAATGTTCAACAGGATAATACGTCCGCTGCCAGTAGTGTGGCAAATATGGTTTTTTCGTCTCCCGCCGCAGTCATATCTATAGTCGTACCCATAGTAGAGGCATGCAGCAACATTGCTGCAGCTAGGGAAGTTAATACTCTAATAATGCTCCCGCTAGTAATTTGCAGCGACTAACTATTATACCTCTTGCAAACCATCTTCTAAGAGAGGAGTATCGAGCCTTGGTGCTGGATTACCTGTTTAGTTGTAGGGGTAGCACAACAATTGCAACTAACATTAACTATCAATAAGAGGGATTTTATTATGAAAAAAATCGCTGTTATATCAGCATTATTATTCGCTAGCATTAATACCCTTGCCGCTGAGCCCCCTCCCCCACAAGCTATCTCGCAAGATAGTGACCAGCAAGCCAACCTTATCATTTATCGCCAGGCAGATGGTTTTGCTCTCAACTACAGAGTCATTGTTGACGGTAAGCATGTAGGCAAACTCAAACTCGACAAAGCATTTGGTTTAAAATTACCCGCAGGCGAACATATCGTTGCTATTAATGATGCCAATCATACGGCAATCTCTGTAAATGTAGTTGAAGGAGCTACTACGTGCGTACTTGAAATTTTTGATAAAAAAGCGCGGGCACAGCTAGTAGAAAATGAGCTACTAAGCCAGAGCATTGCCGGCCTATCTTTTGCTAACATCAACGACTAGTTGTATTGTGGCTCGAATAAAAAGCCATTGTCATTTATTAATGGCATGCAACATTATCAAAGCCTCGATTTATCTCGAGGCTTTTTTATTCATAGCGTATATCGAATTGTCAGGCCAAATCAGAAGATGAATTTCATATTCAATAACGCCAACAACTAAGGCTCTGTTAGTTTCATAGTTATGTTGAAGTATAAATTTTAAATCTTGCACGATGTAAATCCCTTGTGTGCTCTAACACTTCAATCAGCTGCGCCGAGGAGCTTGCTAAGAAGGGTCGATTGGGCTGCTTGTTCATCGAACCTACTTGCTGGTTATGGTGGTAAAAGGCATATCCTGCTCAACGCTGAGCATAGGTTACTTACATTTCTCGAGTAGGGCTTTTTGCGAGGCGGTAGCCTCTTCAATCATAGCGGCAATCACTTTTTCAGCGGATTCAACAATGTTGGCGAAGCAGGCTGCTTGCCCCATATCGATCATTCCGTAACGATGGTCGCCCGTTTGAAGCGCATTCCATGTCACATCCCCTGCAACAAGCGGGCGATAGCTCTCGAATTGATCTATGCCCTGCCGTTCCATTTCTAGAACTTCGTTAGTCGCTTCGTTAGACATTACCCGATGGTGGTGGTTGAAAATGGATTGGACAATGACTGAATCGGAACCATCACTTTTCACAATCCTGTTTTTGATCTCTATATGAGGAATCGCTTCCGTTGCAACCATCATACGAGTGCCCATCAGCACACCTTCGCAGCCCATTGCGAGGGCGGCCATTAATTGGCTGCCGCGCCCAACGCCACCCGCGAGAATAACCGGTACATCTAGTGACTCAGGCCCGAAAGCGCCCTGCACAAAACTGCCCATCATTGTTGACCCCGGATGCCCCCCGCATTCTCCCCCAACCAATATAATGGCGTCGACGCCAGCTTTAATGGCTGACTGCGCGTACCGAATTGTCGGCACCTTATGGATTATTTTGATGTCTGATTGCTTGAGGTGTTCGACAAGTAAGTTGGGAGGGCCTCCGGACGTTTCTACGAAAGGTACATCCATTTCAAGTATCACATCAATGAGAGGTAAAAGTTCTTCCCCACCTTCTTTATGATTGGAGATGTATAAATTGACACCAAAACGATCACTGCCAGCCAGATCTCTGCAACGAGCGATTTCGTCCCTTAACTTGCCTGGCTCAGGAAATGTGAGTGCTGATATAAAGCCTGTAGCCCCTGCTCGTACGGCTGCGGCGACAAGTTCCGAACGGCCAAGCCACATCATACCGCCTACTAGAATCGGATAGCGAATGCCGAGAGTTCGGGTTACCCATGTATCGAAAGTAATGTTCATATCCCTTAATGCCGCGATAAAAGCCGCACGCTAACATGTCTAGTGGAGGCCTTTTTTTTGGCCGGAACGGTTTTTGATAGCTTTGTTAACCATTTTTCACACATGATTTTGTTTATACCAGCCTTGCGCTACAAGGTGTTCACATGCTTGTTGATATTGATTGTCCTTCGATGGAATAACTAGATGGCAGGTTACTTCTAATAGCCCTTGATCATCAATTAGAACTCGTTTTATTTCTCCACCTTCGATATCTGCAGGCATATATTCCATGCCTGGTACTGGTGTGACTATAAATGGGCAGCTTTTGGTAAATATTTCGTTTTTATTAGCTAAGCGAAGATTTTTATCTTGTTCTCTGGCTTCGATATGTAGCTTTACTATGCCAATAATGCTCCGCTTCTGGGACACCCTCAGAAGGTGGAAGTACCCGACAAAAATCAAAATTAGTAATCCAGCACTTTCCCAGTTCATTGAACTTCCTTTAGATGAATAAGTGGGGTTTGGCTAATAATTATCAGATGAAACTTTTAAACTTTATCGCCCCCCCCTTAATTAATTTTTATCTGACCCCACTAAGTTGTTAGGCATTTGACTTGGCCTCTCTCAATATACTTCTCACCTTGGCTAAATCGGCGATTTCCGGGTATTTGTTTATAATGATATCTAAACTTCTAATCAGCATTTCAAGAAGAAAAATTATTTGTTCTCCTCGGCTGCTACTCCGAAACTTGCTATACGAAATATTAAGACGAATATCCATTCCATCCTTTTTGTTAAACCTTACCCTCTCATCAAAATTGTTGTCATCGCGGATGATAGCGATGACATCCCACTCATTCGCTTGCCCTGTATCAATACCAGATATTTTTTCATTTATATAATCTTCTGTATGAATAGAAGCTATACGAAATTCTTCTGCCACTGAATGATCAAGCTCTCCGCCAATCCAAAGCTTCATATTGTGCGCCTAACAGTTTCTTCTTGAGTGCGGGCACATCTAACCATAAAGTATAAATCAGAGCAAAAAAGTCAATATCTGTACATTTATTTTTATCTCTACCCACGCTTCCTTATGTTTTTTATTCCACATCCTTCACAATAAAGCGATTGCCCGGCTCTACGGTTAACCATTGTTTAAACTGCTCTAGCCGAGTTACATCTTGCGCTAGGGAATAATCAATACTGGTAAAGCCCTGCTCTATAGAAAAGCGTAAATCACCTTCCGTTTTTAAATTGACGATGATAGTCGCGAACTGGTCTGGCGCTATATCGGCAACGGACTGGGCGCGGTACACACCCATACCAAATACGGTCACTTGCTGAATAGGGATATCGGTTTCGTTACTAATATCTAATTGGAATTTTTGCGGTGTGCTCATATGCCACAGTACATAGCCAGTAGCGACGGCCACCACAGTAACAAAAACAGCGGCGGCTATGAGTTTGGTTTTTAGGCTCAACATTATTAATACACTCTTACACCCAATTTGCGCAGGGCTTTGGTGAGCACGGCATCGAGATGGGGGATGTCTTTGGGTTCTAATTCAACCACACTTAAGCCTAGTGCGGCATATTGGCCTTTGCGTTGCATTTTTTCTGCTAAGGCGTGGCCGCTGTCGGCAGCGCCCCAAAACTCTATATAAATATGATGCTTGGGCAGATAAAAGTCGGCGGTAAATTCTTGCTCGCAAGGCAGGCGTCGATTACAGGCGTGAGCAAAACCGGCGGTGTACAGCCAATGGCAAATTTTTAGCAGCGGCTTGCTGCTGTGGTTGTGGCCATCCAAGGCGGGGTAATCGCTGGCGGCGGCAAATAAATCTTCCCCCACGGGCTGCGCCTTATCATTGTTGACCTCACCAAAATACTGTAGCTGCTGGCTGAGTTGCTTATCGGTTTGTATGGCCTCGGGCCACAGCACATAAAAGGTGCCGCTTTGTTCGTTTTCAAATTGCAGGCCGCCCTTTTGCTCACCTATGCGGGTTAGCTCCCAGCCTTGGGGGCTGTGTTTAATCCAACCCAACTCGGCTAGCGCCCTATTCACTTCGCGGGCGCTGAGTTGATGTTTTTCGCCTAAGGCCTTGGCCGAGATGGTGCGGTTATCTTCCATGGCCTGCAACAAGGGGTGCTGAGTAATTTTGTGTGGCCAAACAATATAGCGGCCATATTTTTTGCTATGCACATATTCGCCACCTTCAAACTCCCCTTTGCTGGTGAGCTCCCAGCTATCTTCTACCCGCTTTATCCAACCGTAGTCATTTAAGCTGCCGAATAGTTGCTGCGATGACATGGCCAGCGCCTTGGCTAAGGCGCTGGTAGAAAGTGGATGATCCGTATCTGTCATAAAAGTGGCCGCTGTAGGATGAGTTGTTTGCTGAGGTTTTGCGCGCTAAGGCTAGGCCAACGCTAAGCTTTGGTAGCGCTGGCTTAGGCCTTGGTATACCTGCTCGGCAAAAGCACTAGCGCTGGCATCTAGCTCGTTAAGTATTTCTACTAGGTGCTCGTTGTCTTCACGGCCTTGCCACTGTTTCACATAGCTGCCGTCTTTATAGCCGTTATCTTGCCTAAAAAAGTTAAGTACGTTTTTACCTACATACTGGCGGTAGAGTTCGTCAAAGTTCATTTCGCAGGCGTTAAGCAAGTCCCAAAACAAGGCTACGGAGAAACTTTTAGTGGCCAAGCTGTTTTGCGCCAGTGCCTCGGTGGCCTCTATTACGCCTTGCTGTTGGTATTGGTAGCCTTCTAACTCGGCAGCCATCGCTTCGGCTATGGCGTCTATGCTCTGGCCCTTAAACAAGGCACTCATGCCAAAGTGCCAAATATCGATAACCTCTAGTTTCACCTGGTCCATCTCTGGCGTTTGTTTTTTCCACCATTTGTAGCCGTAGTGGTCCACTAGCTCACCGCACTCTATCCAGGTGGCCCTATACCATTCAAAATTTTGCGCGGGCCAATCAGCATGCACTTTTTGGTTCATTTTATTTTGCATGTTGAGCATGGTGATAAACGCTTGCTTCATGTGTATTCCTCTGTGTAGGGCTGTGCTTTCTTTGGCATGCCTGATGATAAACCAGTTTAGCGCTGGCTATGTCTCTAGCATAACTATGGCTACGCATTATACCGGCTAGAGAGCCGCTTAAAAGCGCCAATTTATGATCACCTTATTTATACATTTAATCTCGTTTTTGACCCGGCTTTAATAAGACACCGCTATATAGGGCTTATACGTATTTATCCACAAAATCTGTGGATAACTTGGTGGATAACGTCATTAAAAATTCATCTAAGCCCCATGGCGTAAACACCAAGACAGATTGTCTATTTTTTAACCAGTAAATTAAACCCTTTAAAAACAATAAGTTACGATGGTTTGTATGCATGTACAGTGATTGCAGTTGGCGCTTGTGTGAATATTTCACAAAACGCTCACAATGTGCATAAAATCGTGGCCTCAGGGTTAGTGGCGACTGACGGGCTGCTATTTTTAGCCGTAACCCAAGCACACGCTTATATTTGCAAGGCGTTACCAAAGGTGCAATTGGGTAGCACCACTAGCTCAATTTGAGCATTTTACCAGTACGCAGCTATTGGCTTTATTATTGCGGTGATTTTTGATGTGAGTTTTACAGTAAATAGCGCAGTTATTCTTTAACGCCTATCAAGGTATAGCGGCCGATAAACGTCACTGCAGTTTGGCCGCCGCAAGCAATGTTAGCACTGAGCGACACCGTCGCTTTGCCTTTGCTGTGTACACGGGCAAAAACCGCTGGCCAATCTACCGCTAACGATGAGCAATGGGCCACGATGAGCTCGTCGGCCACGGGGGCGACATAATCTATCTCACCATGGCTAACCACTATATTAGGGTTAAGGCCCTGCTCCCGACACTTGAGGTAAAACATGCCCCAACCGGCCATTACACATAGGCCATACAGGCTACCGCCCCAGGCGGTGAGCTTATCGTTGAGTGAGGGTTGTAAATCTATAGACAGATCCAGGGTATCGCCATCGTAGCGCTGCACTTGCATGCCCAAGTACTCAGCCACTTCCATATGCTGGGCTAAAAAGTCGGTGAGGTAGGCGGCGCTGGCATTGGCCATATTACAGTAGGCTAATTAATTGGGTGGCGGCTAAAAACGGTGTGGTTTCACCGTTTAGTACTTTTTGCTCTAGCTCGGGCTTGAGGGTTTTTACCGCAGGGTTTTGATTAAGCTTGCGCTCTAGCATTTCCATAATCAGTTTGTGCATCCACTCTTTATTTTGCTGGGTGCGCTTGCTGGCAAAGCTGCCGTTCTTTTGCGCTTCTATATGGTAGTTAGAGATCATACCCCACACCGCATCTATGCCCTGCTTTAACTGTGCCGAGCAACTGAGCACCTGTGGCGTCCAAAAGGAGGTATGGCGCAATAAGCCTAGCGCCGAGGTGTAATGCCTGCGGGTTTGCTGGGCGAGGTTTAGCGAGTCGCCATCGGCTTTATTAATTACCAAGGCATCGGCTAATTCCATAATGCCTTTTTTAATACCCTGCAGCTCATCGCCAGCGTTAGGCAGCATTAGCACCATAAAAAAGTCGACCATGCCTGCCACTTCGTATTCGCTTTGGCCCACCCCTACGGTTTCTACCAAAATCACATCGTAGCCGGCGGCTTCGCATAGCAACATGGTTTCACGGGTTTTTTGCGCCACGCCACCTAGCGAGCCTTCGGAAGGCGATGGCCGTATAAAGGCATCGTGCTCGCGGCTGAGTAATTCCATGCGGGTTTTATCACCCAGTATGGAGCCGCCTTCTAACGGCGAGCTGGGGTCTACTGCGAGCACTGCCACTTTTTTGCCTAGGCTAAGCAAATGCAAACCAAAGGTTTCTATAAACGTGGATTTACCCACGCCGGGTATGCCGGTAATGCCTATGCGTATGCTGTTGCCGGTTTTGGGCAACAGTTTTTCTAGCATGGCTTGCGATTGATCGCGGTGGGCGTCCAGCTTGCTTTCAACTAGGGTAATGGCTTTGGCGAGGGCGCGTCGGTTGCCCTCAACTAAGCGCTCTAAATCTATGGCTGCCATTAGATGTTGTAAGCCTCGTTAATAGAGTCCAACACACCGCGAGCTGCTAATGGAATTTTAGTGCCGGGGCCGAAGATACCTTTAACCCCCGCCTGTTCTAAAAACTCGTAATCCTGCCTGGGGATTACGCCACCGGCTACCACGATAATATCGTCAGCGCCCTGCTTTTTAAGCTCGTTAATTAATTCAGGCACCAAGGTTTTGTGGCCTGCCGCCTGCGAAGAAACGCCCACTACATGCACGTCGTTTTCTATCGCCTGCTTGGCCACTTCTTCTGGGGTGGAGAACATGGGGGATAAATCGATATCAAAGCCTACGTCGGCAAAGGCGGTGGCGATAACTTTGGCGCCACGGTCATGGCCGTCTTGACCCATTTTGCAGACTAGCATGCGTGGACGGCGGCCGTGTTTCGCCACAAAGCTGTCTATGTCGGCAGTAATACCCTGCCAGTTTTCATCATCTGAATAAGCGCTACCGTACACACCCGACACCGTTTGTGATTGTGCATTGAAGCGATCAAACTCACGCTCCATAGCAGAAGAAATTTCGCCAACAGTAGCACGTAAACGGGTGGCTTTAACAGCCAGATCCAGCAAGTTGCCCTCACCACCTTTGGCGCATTGGTAAATATCTTCCAGCGCTTTTTCTACCGCCACGTCATCACGCTTGGCGCGTATGGCGGCTAGGCGTTTGATTTGTGATTCACGCACGGCGTTATTGTCTATGTCTAATACTTCGACGTTATCTTCTTGTTCGGCTAGCAAGTATTTGTTGACGCCGACTATCACGTCTTCACCGCGGTCTATACGCGCTTGTTTTTTAGCGGCGGATTCTTCTATACGCAACTTAGGCATGCCGGTTTCTATAGCTTTGGCCATGCCGCCTTTGGCTTCAACTTCTAAGATTAGCTCCCAGGCTTTGTCACCAATTTCTTTGGTGAGGCTTTCCATCATATAAGAGCCGCCCCAGGGATCGACCACTTGGGTAATGCCAGTTTCTTCTTGAATAATAAGCTGGGTGTTGCGGGCGATACGCGATGAAAACTCGGTGGGCAAGGCTATCGCTTCATCCAGTGCGTTGGTGTGCAGTGATTGGGTGCCACCAAATACTGCGGCCATGGCTTCTATAGTGGTGCGCACTACGTTGTTGTAAGGGTCTTGCTCGGTGAGCGACCAGCCCGAGGTTTGGCTGTGGGTACGCAACATAGACGACTTGGGGTTTTTCGGTTTGAACTCTTCGACTATGCGCGCCCACAATAATCTAGCGGCACGCATTTTGGCGATTTCCATATAAAAGTTCATGCTCACGCCCCAGAAAAAAGAGAGGCGTGGTGCAAACTGGTCTATATCTAAACCGGCGGCAATCGCGGTGCGCACATACTCTTTACCATCGGCCAAGGTGTAGGCCAGCTCTAGAGCGGCGTCGCCACCGGCTTCTTGAATGTGGTAGCCGGAAATTGAAATGGTGTTAAAACGCGGCATATGTTCAGAGGCGTAGGAAATAATATCGCCGATGATTTTCATCGAGGGTTTAGGCGGGTAAATATAGGTATTACGCACCATAAACTCTTTCAGTATGTCGTTTTGTATGGTGCCCGATAATTGCGCGTGGCTAACGCCCTGCTCTTCGGCGGCGACGATATAGCCGGCTAATACGGGCAGCACTGCGCCGTTCATAGTCATAGAAACGGATACTTTATCCAACGGAATTTCGTCGAATAATATTTTCATGTCTTCAACGGAATCTATCGCCACGCCAGCCTTACCCACGTCACCGGTTACCCGGGGGTGATCGGAGTCGTACCCGCGGTGGGTGGCTAAATCGAAAGCCACTGACACACCTTGGCCACCGGCGGCCAGCGCTTTGCGGTAAAAGGCGTTGGATTCTTCGGCAGTAGAAAAGCCCGCGTATTGGCGTATGGTCCAGGGGCGGCCAGCATACATGGTGGCTTGTGGGCCACGTATATACGGCGCCATGCCGGGCATGGTGTTGGTGTACTCTAAGTCTTTAACGTCTTCAGCGGTGTACAGGCATTTTAGGTCTATGCCTTCAGGCGTGTGCCAGGTCATTTCTTCTGGGGTTAGGCCTTTCATTTGTTTGGTGGCCAACGCTTTCCATTCGTCTAGCGTGGCAGGCTGGGGTTTATAGCTATCGTTTGACATGGGGAAACCTTCTTAAAATCTTGACGTCGTTATGAGCAAATATTGCAGCGCTAAATATTGAGGGTCTACTTAGTAGCCCTAGATTAGTAGCCCTAGTGCTCATCACCGGGTTGATTCAACTCTATCAATACACCATCACAGGATTTGGGGTGTATAAAAATCACTTTGCAGTTGTGGGCTCCCAAGCTGGGTGCCTCTGCAAGAAACTGGTAGCCCTTGGCTTTTAGCCTGGCTACGTCAGCCTCTATATCATCAGAGCGAAAACACAGGTGATGTAGGCCCGCGCCCTTTTTTTCTAAAAAGCTGGCTATAGGGCCTTCGCCATTTAAGGGGTGTACCAACTCTATGCTGGTGGCGGGCAAGGGGAAAAATGCCGTAGAGGTTTTGGCCGCGGCTATATCTTCACGGCCTTCAAAAGGTAAACCAAAGTCGTCCATAAAGCGCTTAATGCTTTTTTCTAAATCGGGCACGGCTATGGCTATGTGATCCAGTGCTGTAATCATTAAATACGTCCTATAGTCACGCAGCTGCGCAACGCTGTTAACTGAATATCTAATTTTCTGAACATCACCAACGTGGCAATGCAAGTATATGGGTAATTAATAGCAGAGCGCCTGTAGCGCCCTGCAACCCTCTTTTACAGGCTGTGCAAAAACGCGTTGGTGTGTTCGCGCATGCGTTGTTGTACCTGCTCTGGGGTTTCTACTACCACGACTTCATCAGGGGTAATCTTAAACAGCTTTTGGCCTTTTTTAATGATTGAACCATCGGTTTCGACGAAAATCGCATCAATAGTACCAGAAAAAGGCGCATATACCTTATTGAACATTTTCATAACTTCTACAATATAGAGCGGATCGCCTTGCTTAAAATGATGGCCTTTTTCAATAAAAGGCGGCATACCCGGCGCTTCGCAGGCGTAATACATGCCGCCACTCAGTGCCAATATCTCATCAGAGCTGGCCGCAGGCGGCGGCACTAAGACTTTCGCCATGGCGGCTTGTAGTTCGCCATCGGAGAGTGCCGCGGGAATAGTGATACTCAAATCGTCGTTTACCACTAGCTGGAAAAAGTCTGTTTGCTGGGCGATGTAAGGCAAAAGCCCCAAAATCTCGGTGCCCGCTTGGAACCCGGCATGAGCGGCTATTGCTGCCTGCCACTGCGCCTCATCTATAAGTGCTGGCCTATCCCCTGCCAAAGCTGCTTCCAATTCGGCAAAGCTGCTCACCGTTAGACGTTGTTGCAGCGTGTTATAAAAGCTTAAGGCTTTTTGCAGCAGCTCATGGTCGTGGCTCCAAATCATATTGGCGGCGGGCTTTCCTTCCACATAGTCCATGTGCAAGTAGTGATAAGCCTCAGCCAATAGCTCTATAGGGTTTTTATGCCACTGTAAGCCTTGTTCAGAAATACTGAAGTGCTGTTGATTAAGGCTTAACCAGCCAGCTAAATTATGCGGCTGCTCAAATAAGTGCTGTATGGGACGCAGTAACAAACTTTGCTTTCTATCCAGTGACTGGATAAAACCGGATTTATGGGCCTCGTCGCAATCGCCTAAATAGTTAACCCGAATTTGACCATAGGCATAGTTGAGGTCTATCTGATTAGCCACTGCTTTCAACTGGCCCACAGCGGTTAAATACGGCACGATAAAGCCGGTGCTGGGGCGGGCATTGATATTGTTACCGATAAACCAATTCACCAAACCGTAGTGAAACTCTAAGTTGGTGGCTAGGTCTTTACCGCGCAAAGTGGTGCGGCGTAAAACTTCTGCCAAGCGCTGGTAGCTATCTAGACGGGTTTGGCCGGTGGTGAGCAATAAGGCGATGTTTGAATCGTAGGCACCTGCCAAGTGATACTTCATAAACACATCGGTATCGGGGTTGTGCATGCTTATGCCTTGGTCATCGCGCACTTCGCCTTCTATAGCGTCTGACCATTTTTCTATCATGCCGCCAGCATGAGGTTGCAGGGCTTGATTGGTAGCATTAAGCCTAGCCTCTACCGATGCAGGCTCGCGGGGTAAGCGTTGCGGTTCAGGCAAGCGCTTGCCGTGTTTAGCAATAAGCACCATCACTTCTACCAGTGATTCGGCAATAAAAAATTCATTAGGGTTGTCGGGATTGGCGAATTTTAATTTGTAACACAGTTCGGTAACCCGGTGCTCTACCTGTATGCGGGTATTCATCTCCATAAAGTAATGGGCGTCGCCATCCACTATGCACTCAAATGTGCCTACGGAGTTGAGCTTAACTGCTTTACCAAACACTGCCGCTTCGTGTTCCATTTTGCGCAGTATGTCTAAATCTTTTTTCAGCTGCGTGGTTTCTGCTGCGTTGTTGGCGGCCTGTGCAGCAGCTATGGCTGTTTGTAATTCTTCTTCGGTAACAGAAACCTCTAGCAATTTCTGCTCGTGCATTTGCAATGAACAGTCACGGCCGCCCATGGTGATGCACCAATCGCCGTTACCCACTACCTGAATTTCTTGGTGGCGGGTGGTGTCTATATTCATTTCTATTAAGACGTTTTTGTTATCACCTACGCCATTGGTTTTTAATTCGATTAAACACTCTAATACCAAGGCCGGTACTTTTTCTGCGGCTTTCTCTACCTTCTCGGCTAGGCTTGCACCTTCATAAGAGTTAGCAGACTTGAGTATACGCTGGCCTTTACCGCCACCACCGGCAATCGCTTTTAAGCGAAAACGGTTATTGGGTTTTTCGGTAAGCATGCGTTTGGCTTCAACTTGCAAGGCCTTGCCTATATCGGCTGCAGAAATAATATCGATACCAGCGTTGTATGAAGCTGCTAGTAAGGCTAATGCTTTTTCTTCCTCGTCATTACAGGCGGCAAAGTCTACAGCTAACTTATGCTCTTTGGCGCAAGCCTCTAAACCGTCGGTACCATATTTTGCAATTAATGCTAAGGATGTGGCGTTGTTTACACCTGGCGTTACCGACACGCCGGTTGCCAAGGCGGTGCGTTTAGCTTGGTCTTTCATACCTGCTGAGCGCTGGGTAAAAGAGCCTGGGCCGATAAATGTTAGCCCTGCACGCTCCATGCCCTCTACCATTTCGGCATCTTCCGACATAAAGCCGTAACCGGCAAAAATAGCGTTGTAACCGTTGCTATTAGCGATGGCGATTATTTGCTGTATACGCGCCGCGCGCTCTTCTTTGGTAGCACCGCTGTAGTCGGGCACACGATGCACCCGCGATGGGTCGGTTAACTTACGCAGCTCAGGCGCTAAGGCGTTGGTATAGGTAATGGAATCTTTTTCAGACAGTAAAATACCGTAGTGTTGAATACCCATTTCATCCAGCACATCCATCACTTCTTTACGGATAGGGCCACGACAAATAATTAAGGGGTTAAAACCCTCACAATTAAAGCTCTGCACCCAGTTAGACGCATGGTTTTTTAATTCACGATTGCTATGAATCAGTGGGTTATTTAAATAATAATCATTGCTGTGATGCACGGTGTTGGCCTCGTAATAATTTGCTGTCTTTCTGCAATAAATGCTGCTGCAATAAATGGTGCAATAAAGTTAGCGCGACGGGTGTTAATGAAATTCACGCTGAACGCCATTAAAAGGTTCGGGTGTATAGTGCTCTACATGAAAGCGTAATTGTTCCGCTAACACTTTACGCAATTCAGAAGGCATCACAATTTGTGATATGGAACCTAGGCTGAGTGCTTCATTGGGGTTCATTAACTCACGCTCATAGCGTGTAGTTAATTCAGCTTCTTGCTGCTTAACCCAGTTACCTACCGACTCTTGTGCAGCCGCTTTAGCATCGGCTTCAGTCATGCCATCATTCATTAGTTGCTCACTCACCGCGGCAATGCGTTTTGCGATAGAGCCGCGTATTTGGCGCAATTCATTTTTATAAACAAATTCTACCCCTGCTGGCCCCATCACTGCTAAGCGCGATGTGGGTAAGGCACAAACAAAGTCGGCCCCTGTGGGATAGTTGTTGTAGGAAGCGTAGGCACCGCCAAAGGCATTGCGCACAATTAATAAAAACCGTGGTGTGCGTAAATCAATAATCGCATCCAGCATCGCCCTACCGGCTTGCACTATGCCGCCAGCTTCTTGCTCTTTGCCCGGTAGGAAACCGGTGGTGTCTTCCATAAAAATAATAGGGATATTGTAGAGATTACAAAAGCGGATAAAGCGCGCATTTTTGTAAGCGGCAGCGATATCGATTTGGCCTGAGCCTACCGCCGAGTTGTTGGCAACAAAACCGACTACGTTACCGCCCATGCGGCCCAAGGCACAAATGCTGTTGCGGGCACGGTCGGGCTGCATCTCAAAGTAATCGCCGTGGTCGCATAGCTGTTGAATTAAAATATTAATATCAAAAGGTGTATTAAAACCGGTGGGCGAGTTAAAGGCCTTTTTCAATAAAATATCGATGTCCCAAGTTAGCCTGTCCGAAGGATCAGAGCTGGGCTGATACGGTGCTAGTTCAGCGTTGTTAGCGGGTAAATAATGTAATAATTGCTTCACTTTTTGCAGCGCCGCTACTTCATCGGGCACTACAAAATCAGTAACGCCCGATGAGCTATGCACATTAGGGCCTCCCAATTCGTCAGGGGTTACATCTTCACCCAATACCGACTTCACCACACCGGGGCCGGTTAAACCAAAAAAGGTGTTGTTAGGTTGAATAACAAAACTACCTTGGCGCGGCAAGTAAGAACCGCCGCCAGCATTAAAGCCAAACATACACATAATAGAAGGCACTACACCGCTGAGTTTGCGCAAACCAGTAAAGGCCTCGGCATAACCATCTAGGCCGCCGACACCGGCAGGCACATAGGCACCGGCGCTATCGTTCATACCGACCAAGGGGATTTTGCGTTTGGCAGCCAGCTCAAATAAGCGCGCTAGCTTTTTACCATTAGTGGCGTCCATAGAGCCTGCGCGCACGGTAAAGTCATGGCCGTATACCGCCACATCGCGGCCGTTAATTTTGACCAAGGCGGTGACTAAGGATGCGCCATCTAAATTAGGCCCCCAGTTTTGAAAAAAGATGGTGGGCTCGGTGCCGTCGTCGGCCAGCACTTGCAAGCGCTCCCACACCGTCATACGGTTTTTTTGGTGCTGCTTCTCTATAGCCACCACACCGGCAGCCTGCTTAGGCTTATTGATTAACGCCTGACCAGCCTGTAGCGACTGCTCATAAAGGCCGGGTTCGCTGGCAATTTGCCCCGGTACATCAAAGGCTTGCGTTTTGGTTTGTTCAAAAGGGTTATCGACACTGGGAGGCAGTGAGGATTGCTGTGATTTACTGTGGTCAGTCATGAAATAACAGTCTCTATAGTAGTGGCTCTGGCGCGGCTTGTTACTGTTGTTTGTACTATTGTTCATACTTTGATTGCTAACAGGGCTTACCCCTTGGTAGGGAGTAATTGCAGCAATAACAGTTACTTAGCGCAACAGGCAGCGATTATCGTTGAATGTATGTACAGTTGCTAGGTTATAAAAGCTCAAAATAGGTATCATAATTTATCGTAAACTCACTAAAACATTAATATGGTCGTAACACCCAGCACTGCAACGCTAGCGCTGAAAACACTGTTTTCATAAGCCACCACCTTCTTTTACGGCGGCTAAAGGGCTACAATTTCGCGCCTCGCAGCACTAGCCCTGCTATGACTATAGCCAACAATCCGCTTTTACCCTGAGTACCCGTGTTAATGACATCCCTGACTATCGTGCCGCTAGCTTACCATCCCGATAGCAGCCCCTTGTTTAGCGTTATACGCACATTGCCCCAGCCAGTATTTTTAGATAGTGGCAAGCCCTATGCCCAACAAGGCCGATACGACATTATCAGCGCCGCCCCCATTACGATAATCACAGATCACCGCGACAGCCCCACGCCCGATCACTATTTTAAGCGCTTGGCACAGGCCCTAGCCCAGCTGGATAGTGACGTCGATAACCCTCAACAACTGCCATTTATAGGCGGTGCCATAGCTTATTTTAGTTATGACTTAGGCCGACAATTACAAGCCCTACCCAGCCACACCATAAACGACAGCCAATTACCTATCGCCATCGCCGGCATCTACAGCTGGGCCATTATCAACGATCACCAGCTACAACAAACCCTACTAGTCGCACACCCACAAGCCGACCCAGACTTAATCGCTGAAGTGCAGGGTTTACTGGCTCACGCTATTGAGACACCCACATCACCGCTAACAAGACACCCACAACAAGCTGCTAACAAAAGTGCTAACAAGACACCCACCAAAAGTGCTAACAAGACACCCACAGCAAACCTTACCAAAACAGGGTTTAGCCTCAACCAGCTTTTTAGCCCCAACACCAGCAAGGCCGAATACCAACAGGCCTTTACCCAAGTGCAGCGCTATATACAGGCTGGTGATTGCTACCAAATTAATTTAACCCAGCGCTTTAGCGCCCCCTACCAAGGTGATCCCTGGCAGGCTTACCAATTATTGCGTCCTATTACTGCTGCGCCCTTTTCGGCTTATTTGGAGTTAGCTGAACAGCCCATACTCAGCCTGTCGCCGGAGCGCTTTTTACAATGCATAGGCGATAAAGTTAGCACCGCGCCTATTAAAGGCACCCGCAAACGCAGCAGTGATCCCGAACAGGATCAAGCTCTAGCGCAAGAGTTAATTAACAGCGGTAAAGACCGCGCCGAAAATTTGATGATTGTCGATTTGCTACGCAACGACCTAGGTAAAAACTGCCGACCCGGCTCTATCAAGGTAGAAAAATTATTTGAGCTACAAAGCTTCGAGACTGTGCATCACTTGGTTAGCACCATCAACGGCACGCTTAACGCCAACACCAGCGCCTTAGATTTATTAGCCGGCGCCTTCCCCGGCGGCTCTATCACGGGTGCGCCTAAAAAACGCGCTATGGAGATTATTGAAGAGTTAGAAAATTATCGTCGTTCCGTCTATTGCGGCAGCATAGGCTATATCAGCTGTGACGGTCACATGGATACCAATATCGCCATACGCACGCTTATCTGCCAACAACAGCAAATCTATTGCTGGGCCGGTGGCGGCATAGTGGCCGACTCGCAATGCGAAGATGAATATCAAGAATGCTTTTCTAAGGTGGGAAAAATGCTTAGCTGCTTAGAACAAACTACGCAAATAGACTAGCCATAGCTGCCATTTAGGCGCAGTATTTGACGGTGGTTGTAATACCAAGAACAAAAAAACTAGCGACAAGAGTAAACTCAGAGGAACGACAGCAGTATCTACCTTTACTCGCCTACCCTAAAAATATGAACAATATAACAGGAGCGGTGATATGACTTTTTTAATTAAGTTACTAAAGTATCTAGTACTAACAGCAAGCCTTATAGGCCTTAGCGCCTGCGACCCCGGCAGTAGTAACAAGCTCAGTAATACTTCCGAAGTAAGCCCGAAAACCTCCCCGCCAGTACAACAAGAAATAAATCCACCGACCCAAACGGCTGGCTTTTGCTCACCTGACAACCCCAACACACCCACCTCGCAACTCACCGGCAGCGGCGAAGACTGCGATGAAAATGCCGCCAAACGTAAAGCCACCAGCGAATGGGTAAGCCTAAATTGCTCAGGCAGCGCCGATCCGCAATGCCCCAACGGCTGTGTAGACCCTAGCAAAAAATGTCAAAGCTACCCCAGCAGCACTAGTAATTTAAGCTGTACGGCCAGAGATGTGTCTGCCTCGGTATGTGCCAACCGAAAAAAATACAGCTGTGAAATAGTGCGCCCCGATTTAGCCCATCCTATTTCTTGCTCATGTAAATGTTTGTCATAGGCATAGTCTTTTAAGCAACCCTTGTTTACACTCCATCACAACATCCCTGCCATGCGGGGATTTTTCATACAAAGGGTTATGCAGAGAATTATAGTAAGCAAAACCATATACGAGGAGTAAACCATGGCGCGCGTCAGTATAGACATGCCTGAACATTACAGTTATAGCACTGAATTACCTATACGTATTAGCGACACCAATGGCGGCCACCTTAGCAACTATGCGGTACTGGCCTTAATACATGAAGCCAGGCTGCATTTTTTAGCGCAGTACGGTTATAACGAAGAGCATATTATTTTGACCGACTCGGCCATAGTCTATAAGGCCGAAGGCTTTTATGGCGATATATTATGTTTTGATATGGCGGCCGGTGACTTTAATAAATACGGCTGCGATATTTTTTACCGTGTGCGCAATAAAAAAACCGGTGCTGATATCGCCCATGCTAAAACCGGCATGGTGTATTATGATTATCAACAACAAAAAGTCAGCACCCTACCCGATGAGTGGCGCGCAGCGTTAAACCCCGACAGCCTCTAACAACAACTGGTAGTAACTGTTTTTAACAACAGCTACTAATAAAAGCACTAAAAAAAATGGCCACTCAATGTGGCCATTTTTTAGACTACCTGTAAAGTTATTTTCTGGCGTGGTGTGGCAACTCGCCATCTAAAGTTGCTATAGGCTGGTACAATTCTGGGCGCCTATCTCTAAATACTCCCCAACTTTCGCGGTAATCGGCAACGGCATCCAAATCAAAGGTATGTATTAAAACCGTTTCATCGCTGTCATTAGCTTCTTGGACTTTTTCACCGGTGTAATCGGCAATAAAGGATGAGCCATAAAAAGTAATCGCGTAATTATCATCATGAGTCGCACGTTCTGTACCTATGCGATTAGAGGCGATTAGCGGCATTATATTAGCACCGGCATGGCCTTGCATCACGCGCTGCCAGTGGTAGCGGGAATCTAAGGGCGGCGCTGGTGGTGGCTCTGAACCTATGGCGGTGGGATACATCAGAATTTCTGCGCCCATTAAGGCCATACAACGAGCCGACTCGGGGAACCACTGATCCCAGCATATACCCACTCCTATTTTGGCAAACTGGGTATCCCATACTTTAAAGCCGGTATCGCCTGGGTTGAAGTATTGCTTCTCTTGATAGCCGGGGCCATTGGGTATGTGTGACTTGCGGTATACCCCCAACACACGGCCATCAGCGTCTATCATCGCCATGGAGTTGAAAAAGGCCTTGCCTGCTTTTTCAAACCAGCTAAAAGGCAACACCACGTTTAACTCTTTCGCCAAGGCTTGGAAGCGTTTGATGTTAACGTTTTCTTCAAGCGTGGTGGCCAGCTTAAAATGTTTAGCATCTTGCTCTATACAAAAATAGGGGGCCTCAAACAACTCTTGGATTAAGATAATGTTGGCGCCCTGGCTGGCAGCTTCACGCACCAAAGCCTCGGCTTTATTCACATTATCGTCCAAATCCCAAGTGACAGTCATTTGGGTTGCTGCTACTGTTACTGCTCTCATGGCACTACCTTTAAATCAAACCAATTTGAAATCACTATACAAAGTGTTTTAAGCTGCGGGAATAGTCCCATAGGGGTAGCCATACTATTCTTACTAGCCCACAGTTTTCATTATCCAACTATATTTACTGCTGCTGACATCTAAGGCAGCTAGCTTTAGAGTTATTCCATGCCCGATATTGACGCATTAAAAAGATGGCACCAATTAATTGCCGACGGTCTTACCAGCCAACTAGCCCCCGAGCTGGCCGGTAAGCTAATTGCAGCTATTAAGCTGTGGCTTAACTTCGACACTGCTATCGTGTTGCTTTACCCCAGCCAACAAGCACCCGTTTTACTCTACGACGACTACCCCAGGCCCAAACGACAACAGGCGGTTATTGATTACACCCACGGGGTTTATCTATTAGATCCTTTTTATAGCGCGTTAAAAAAACAAGCACTTGATAGCATCTATCACCTCAACGACTTTGCGCCCGATAATTTTGAAGATTCAGAATACTATCAAACTTATTATCGCGGCTTAGACCTAGCCGATGAACTAGGCATCTTTATACCGTTAGATAGCTGTAACACAGTGATCATCTCACTGGCTAGGCGCAACCACCATGGTGTTTTTAGCCGTGACGACCTCAATACTTTAGAGACAACCCTACCTTTGCTTAAAGCGGTGGTGCAGCAGTTTTATACTTTACAGCCACACCAGCACAACCACACACTCTCACCGGTGAGCAGTGCCTTTGAAAACTTTGGCGATGGCAAGATTACCGCCAGAGAACAGCAAGTTGCACAATTGATATTACAGGGGCATTCGTCTAAATCACTGGCCAAGGCTTTAGATATTAGCCCTTCTACCATAAAGGTACACCGCAAAAATATTTATGAACGTTTGAATATTAATACCCAGGCTGAACTTTTTAATCTTTTCTTATTACACTTAGACGGAATAATAAAATAATAAAATAATAAAGCAATAAGATAAACCGTGCGTAAAACACTATCCGTCACGCCATTAATATCTAGCGAAACTGCAAATTATTATAAGATACAATATTTACGCCTTAGCGCTATTATTTTCCTTTATTGGTCCATAGATAAGCCAATAACAAAGCACTCGCTAGCAAAGCGATTGCTGCGATTAACTGTAATAACAACTCACTGCTAAACCCCTTTACTGCAAACCAAACGGTAAGCCCTAAAAAGCTGGCCATGGCCATATTTTGCAGCCAGTTGTTCATCGCTAACACATGGCCCAGCTCATGCTCTTGGCTGTGGAACTGGATTAGCGCATTGAGGGGCGCAATCATTAAGCCGCCCATGGCCCCTACCCCTACAAACAGCAACGCCGATAAGCTCATAGAGCCGACGAAGGTTAATGCGCTGACACAAAGCGCCACGCCCATAGCGCCTATGGGGATTAATACGGTGCGTATATTATCCACCGATAACTTGGCTGCTAGCCACGAGCCCAATACTATACCCAAACCAGCACAACCCAATACCGCCTGTATCACCAGCGTATTGCTAACGCCGTATTGTGCTTTGGCATAAGCGGGGAATGCTGCCAACATCACCTGCCCCACCGACCAAAACAATGCCAAGCCTATTATGGACCAAATAATTACGGACTTTTTACACACTAAACAGCCCAGCTGTTTGATCATCTGGCCTTGCAGGTAAGCTTTAACAGGAAAGGTTTTTTCGGGGTCACCCTGCTCTAAAGCAGGTAATTTATACATCATCGCTAATCCAAATAGTGCATTAACCACTAACAGCCAGCCTATTACCACTATGTGTTGCAAAATTACTGCCGGGTCGATGACACCGTTGGGATAGAGCATCTCAAAAAACAAGGAGTACACCACCGTGCCAGCTAATATGGCAACTATAGTCACAGCCTGCACCAAACCATTACCCTGTACTAAGCGATCAACGCCAAACAAAAATTTTATATAACCGTATTTTGCTGGCGAGTAAAAAGCTGATTGTATCGCCAACACAAACGTTAAAACAAAAGCCTGCCAAAACCAGCCCAAGTAATAACAAGCGGTAATTAACAATGTTACCAGCACGGCCAGCCAAGCTGAAAACCGCATCACTTGATGCTTGGGATATTTATCGGCAACAAAACCTACCGGCGATACCAGTAGTATAAAAGGCAATAAGATCAACGCATTGACTATGGCGGTGTAGATCACCTGTTCTTGGCCGTCGTAGGCTTTAAACAAGGTATTTTGAATAATGATTTTATGGCCTAGGTCGATAAAGGCATTTAAAAATAAGGCGCCTAGATAGAAAATAGCGCCGGGAGTTTTGATGAGTTTATACATTATTATTCGTGCTCAGTTTAGCGGCTAGGCTTAAACAGGGTAAGTTGTTAACCGTGCTGCGGCTAATAGTATCACAGCTTATTGCTGCGATACTGGACTCCGGCGTACGCCGGAGTGACGGGGTTTCTTATTAATGCCCGAGTGGAGGTAAATACTCTTCGTCATTCCGGCAAGCTGTTAGCCGGAATCCAATAGTACTTTGTTTATTGTATTGTCTAAGCTCCACTGTGGATACCGGCCTACGCCGGAGTGACGGGTTTTATTATTGGTATCGGCCTGCATCCGAGTGACGGGTGATATTACGCCATAGACCTGCACCGATGTGACGATTTAAACGTCGTCATTCCGGTACGTTTTTAGCCGGAATCCAATCATAGCTTGCTGCCTGCTATCACGCCCACGCACGGCTCTACTGTGGGTGAACGCAGCGCATAAAAAAACGGCGCAATCTATGATGATCACGCCGTTTTTTTGGACTTTACTCAAGCCGGTTAATTACAGGCTTAAATCGCGATTACTGGCTTTAAGAAATTCTTTCTTCAAATCTTCGTAAGTGTGTACTGCGGGATATTGAGGGAATTCAGCAATCACATTAGCGGGTGATTTAAATAAAATACCAGCATCAGCTTCGGCCAGCATGGCGGTATCATTGTATGAATCACCGGTGGCGATAGTGCGGTAGTACATAGAGTGAAAACCAATCACGGCTTGACGCTTAGGGTTGGCTTGGCGCAGTTTATAATCAGTAACCTTGCCATTTTCATCCACTTCTAGCTTATGACATAGCAAGGTGGGATAACCCAACTGCTTCATAAAGGGCATGCCAAATTCATAAAAGGTGTCGGATAAAATCACTACCTGAAAACGCTCACGCAACCAATTTAAAAACTCCAGCGCACCTTCCATCGGTGACAGCTCGCTAATCACCGCCTGTATATCAGGTAAGCCGAAGCCATGTTCATTTAAGATGCGTAAACGTTGCTTCATTAACACATCGTAATCGGGTACATCTCGGGTGGTGGCTTTGAGTTCGTCTATGCCGGTTTTTTCGGCAAAGTTAATCCAAATTTCAGGGATTAATACCCCTTCCAAATCTAAACAGGCTAGTTCCACGTGGACTCCTAATCGCTTGCATGGCGGTAAAAGGCGCTGATTCTACCACCGTCGCAGCTCGGCAGCTATGCCCACAGCTTACAAATAGGCGCTATTAAAAAGCCGCAACTCAGTGCGGCTTTTTAATAGCTGATTAATGACTGCGCTGACCAAGCTTAGTGCTCGGGCAGTTCTATATGCGCAAACAATTCTTCCAGCTCTTGCTTGGTGTGGCGTTGGTAAGCCTCCTCCACCACCGATTTGGTAAGATGGGGGGCAAATAGTTCGATAAACTCGTACATAAAGCCCCGCAAAAAAGTACCGCGCCTAAAGCCTATGCGCGTAATACTGGGGGCAAACAAGTGGCTAGCATCAATAGCAACCAAGTCGCTATCAAGCTCTTCGTTGTAGGCCATTTTAGCCACTATGCCTATGCCCAAGCCTAGACGTACATAGGTTTTGATCACGTCGGCATCGGCCGCAGTAAACACCACTTTCGGGGCCAGGCCCTTAGCGATAAACGCTTCATCGAGTTTAGAGCGCCCGGAAAAACCAAACACATAGGTAACTATGGGATGAGCGGCGACATCTTCTAGGGTGATATTGCTGACTTGCGCCAAGGGATGATCCTTGGGCACGATAATCGCTCTGTTCCATTTGTAACAGGGCATCATAATTAGGTCGCTAAATAGCTCCAGCGCCTCGGTGGCAATGGCAAAATCGACGGTGCCATCGGCGGCCAGCTCGGATATTTGCATAGGCGTACCCTGGTGCATATGCAACGACACATCGGGGTAGCGGTTGATAAAATTCTCTATGGGTTTAGGTAGGGCATAGCGGGCCTGGGTATGGGTGGTAGCAATAGATAAGCTGCCCTTTTGCTCATCGCTAAACTCCTGCGCCACCTGCTTAATGCTTTCTACTTTGCGCAGTATCTCACCGGCGGTTTTTAATATGGCTTCCCCAGCGGGAGTGACACGGGTTAAATGTTTACCGCTGCGGGAAAACACCTCTACCCCCAGCTCGTCCTCTAGCAGGCGTATTTGCTTGCTAATGCCCGGCTGCGAGGTATATAAACTTTGAGCAGTAGCCGACACGTTTAAATCGTGGTGTGCCACTTCCCAGATGTAACGTAACTGTTGTAATTTCATACTACCCTCCGGCTAGATGCTAATAAACACAGACTCAGTGCTTTACTAACTCGCCTTGTTTTATTGCTTATCTTGTTATTACTTATTTTTTTAGTAAACGGATACGGTTACGACTCTTAAAACATAGCCCATATAACCAATTTCGCCTAATAATTGCTTAAAAGTTTCTATTTGTTCTAGGGGATTCCCCGGACATTTGCCCAGACACCATAAGCCGATAAATGGCCGCTGCTAAGTATTCGCCACCCCGTGGGGCACATGGCCAGTAGCCACATGCTGGCTAGCGGAGTCGCAATGGGCCTGTTGGTCATCAAAAAACACATCGGCACCATAGGCTTTTAAGAAGTCGCCCTTGGCTAAACCGCCCAAAAACAGGGACTCATCTATGCGTATATTCCAGCTGCGCAGCGTGCGTATTACCCGCTCGTGGGCCGGGGCCGACCTAGCGGTGACTAAGGCAGTGCGTATGGGGGAATGTTCAGGGGGAAACTGTGACTGTAGGCCATGCAAGGCTGCTAAAAAGGCCTTGAATGGCCCACCGGTTAAAGGGCTTTTGGCAGCAGCGCGCTCGCTGGCGGCAAAAGCATCCAAACCCTGATGTTTGTAGATTCTTTCAGCTTCATCGGAAAACAGCACCGCATCGCCATCAAAGGCAAATTTTAGCGGGGCATCGGCATCATATTCACGTAATGGCGAAGGCATTAACGTGGCCGCAGCAACCCCGTTTTCTAAGGCTGAGCGCACATCGCGAGCATCAGTGGATAAAAACAGATGGCAGCCAAATGCTGACATATAGCGATAAGGACTTTGGCCACCGCTAAAGGCAGCACGGGTAATATCTAGGCCATGATGCTCTATAGAGTTAAATACCCGCAGGCCGGTATCAGCACTGTTACGCGACAGCAATATCACCTCTACCCGCGGCTCGCCCTCTAACTTACTATTGATAGCCAGTAACTTACGCACCAGCGGGAAAGCCTCACCCGGCTCTAGGGCGTCGTCTTCATGCTCAATTTGGTATTGCTGATAGGCCGCCAAGCCCTGCTGTTCATATACAAGATGGCTATCATCAAGATTAAACAAAGCTCTGGAGGAGATAGAAACAACCAATTTATCAGTAGCATCCTGTGGCATGGGTATCCTTATGTTTCAGTCTCTAGTTGCTAGTCTCTAGAGTATTGGGCCGCACTCGCGAAAACACAAACACTAGTGGCTATTAACTAGGAACTCGCCATCTAGAGACTAGCGACTACCTACTAGCGACTGTATTTATAACCAAAAACGGCGACTAAAAAAGTCGCCGCTAATACACTCAATCAAACCTAACTTAGATACTTTTCAAAGTACCCTTAGGTAATATGGCGTGTATAGAGTGGCGTTGAAATTTAAGATCAACATTTTCACTCACGTTTAATAGAAGGTAATCGCCATCGATTTTAACAATTTTGCCTAAAATGCCGCTGGTAGTTACCACTTCGTCGCCTTTGCCCAAAGACTTAACCATTTCGCCATGCTCTTTTTGGCGCTTGCGCTGGGGGCGTATGGCGATGAAGTAAAACATCACAAATAAACCTACTAGCATAACGAGTTGAATAATGCCGCCGTCAGCTGAAGCTTCGCCTGCTGCTTGCGCGTGGGCCTGAGATATAAAATTCATACTGTTAACCTTATAAACTGTTTAATGTTTAACCAAATGCTCTGTAGCCTAGCTAAATCGCCGCATACTGTAACGCTTTTGCTAGGCTGCTGGCAAATAGCTTAGTAGTTAATATCGTATTCCATAATAAAAGGCGCATGGTCAGAAAAACGCTCGTCTTTATAGATAGATGCTGACTGTATTTTATCCACCAGCCCCGGGGTAACGACATGGTAATCGATACGCCACCCCACGTTTTTAGCCCACGCCTGACCGCGGTTAGACCACCAGGTATATTGCTCCGCCTCTTGGTTGATTTCCCTAAAAGCATCCACATAGCCCACTTCGTTATACAGCGTATCTAGCCACGCCCGCTCATGAGGTAAAAATCCGGAATTTTTTTGATTGGGCTTCCAGTTTTTAAGGTCTATCTCTTTGTGGCAAATATTCCAGTCAGCACAAATAATATACTCACGACGCTTGCGACGCAGGGTTTTAAAGTGCGCCATGATATTGTCTAAGAAGCCGTCTTTTTTAATTTGCACCGCCTCGCTGCTAGAACCAGAGGGTAAATACATAGAGATGACGCTGACGCCATCAAAATCGGCCTGTATATAACGGCCTTCTGAATCGGCGGGATCCCAGCCTAGGCCCTTAATCACTTTCTTAGGCTTCTTCTTACAATACAGCGCTACGCCACTATAACCCTTCTTTTCCGCATCGAAGTAATAGCAATGATAGCCTTCGGGATGAAAGATAGGGTCGCTAAGTTGATCGACCTGCGCCTTAGTCTCTTGTATGCACACCACATCGGGCTGTTCTTTGGCCAACCACTCAAAAAAACCTTTGCGGGCCGCCGCCCTAATGCCATTGGTGTTAGCGGTAATAACTTTCATAATCACGTCCACAATAATTGAGCGGCCATGATACAGATAAGCGCGGCTGGGTTAAACATCGGCATAGCTCTAAACCCTACTACAAGCTAAACTTAGCCCCTAATAATTAGCTACAGGTTGCCACTGTCATGGAATTCATTTGGATACTAATTGCCTTTGTGTGTGGGTTAAGCACAAAATTAATTAGCTTACCGCCGTTAATCGGTTACTTAATCGCCGGTTTTATCCTAAATGCCATGGGCATAGTCGCCACCGACAGCCTAACTAGCCTAGCCAACTTAGGCATTACTTTAATGCTGTTTACCATAGGCTTAAAAATTAACCTGCAGGATTTATTTAGGCGCGAAACTTGGATGGGCTCAACCAGCCATATGGGCTTGTGGGTACTTATAAGCAGCGCGATTATTTTATTTGTTGGCGCTCTCTCAGCACCATATTTCAGCGAACTAAGCCACGGCGCTGCCGCCTTGCTCGCATTTGCGTTTAGCTTTAGCAGCACTGTATGCGCGATAAAATTACTAGAGGAAAGCGGCGAATTAAAANCCCGCCATGGCAAGCTCGCCATGGGCGTGTTGATTATGCAAGACGTTATCGCGGTTATTTTTTTAGCGGTAAGCTCAGGCAAAGTTCCTTCTGAATATGCCGTAGGCTTAATAGCCCTAGTTTTTATGCGGCCATTAATTAACCGTTTACTTAATAACATAGGCCACAGCGAGCTATTGCCGTTAACCGGTTTTTGTTTGGCCATAGGTGGCTATGAATTATTTGAAGCCCTACAGCTAAAAGGCGACTTGGGCGCGCTGTTATTTGGCATGATTATTAGCCACCACCCGGCTGCCTCTGAATTGAATAAGTCGCTGATGAACTTTAGGGATTTATTTTTAATTGGTTTTTTCCTCTCCATAGGCTTTATCGCCCTACCCAACCTAGAAATGATTAGCATTGCCGCCTTTATTTGCCTATTGCTAGTGGTTAAATTTTTACTGTTTTTTGCCGTATTTATTAAGCTAAAACTTAGGGCGCGCACCGCTTATCTCACCGCGTTGGCATTAAGTAACTTTAGTGAGTTTGGCCTTATCGTAGTGGCACTAGGGGTCAATGCCCAGTGGGTAAGCAAGGAGTGGTTAGTTATTTTAGCTTTGGCCACGTCTTTCTCATTTGTACTTACCAGCATATTCTATCGTGGAGCCCACCGTTTTTACGGCAAACACAAAGGCCTTATTAAACGCTTTGAATCAAAAACCCCACTACCCCGCGACCGCCACATACAACCAAAAGATGCCGAGGTACTGGTTATAGGTCTAGGACGTGTCGGTAAAGGTGCATACCAAGCTTTGCATAATCGACTAGGTAATAAAGTCTGGGGCATGGACGCGGATCAAAGTCGTATACGCAGCCTTAAAAAACAAGGCCTGCATGTATTTGCTGGCGATGGTGAAGATGCTGACCTTTGGGAAAAACTAGATATTAGTAAAATACAGCTCATTTTACTGTCGCTGCCCACCATAGAAGACAGCGCCAATGTGACTGAACAATTAAACGCTGTAAATTACCAAGGCAAAATTGCCGCTATCGCCCGCTACGAAGACGAACAGAAAAAACTATTGGCGCAGGGCATAGATAAAGTCTTTAACTTTTTCACCGAAGCCGGTAGCGGCTTTGCCGATGAGAGCTTGGAGTTAATTAACCCCAAGCCTAATATGCCCTAAATTGCCACTGCCGCCGAGGGCGTAATCTGCTATTATTTGCGCCCTAATCCCCCTATTAAAAGATGTAACACCAGAGAGTACCATGAGCCTAGCCGATACTGTATTAGCCGTTAATGACGACCTACCTATACGCACTGATAAACCCGTACACAGCGGCAAAGTGCGCGCTGTGTATTGGTTAACTGACGCTGACAGCAAAAGACTGATAGCCGAAAAAGGCTACCAGGTGCCCGCCGATACCCCCTTGGCGATCATGGTGATTAGCGACCGCATCTCAGCCTTTGATTGTATTTGGCGCGGCGAAGGCGAGCTAAACGGCGTGCCCGGTAAAGGCGCTGCCCTCAACGCTATTTCAAACCACTGGTTTAAACTCTTTAAAGAGCAAGGCCTAGCCGACAGCCATATACTGGACATCCCCCACCCCTTTGTGTGGATAGTACAAAAAGCCCAGCCTGTGATGATAGAGGCCATCTGTCGCCAATACATCACCGGCTCCATGTGGCGCGCCTATAGCAAAGGCGAGCGCGACTTTTGCGGCATCACCCTGCCCGAAGGTTTGCAAAAAGAGCAAAAACTCGATGACATCTTAATTACGCCATCCACCAAGGGCATATTAAAAGGCCTACCCGGCGTGCCCGAAGCTGATGACGTTAATATCAGCCGCCAAAATATTGAAGATAACTTCGCTGCCTTTAATTTTAAACGCAGCGACGACATCAGCCACTACGAGCGTTTATTAAAAGAAGGCTTTAACGTTATCAGCGACGCGCTAGCCACACTGGAGCAGATTTTTGTAGACACCAAATTTGAGTTTGGCTACGTACGCGATAACAACGGCAATGACAAATTAATCTACATGGATGAAGTAGGCACACCCGACTCGTCACGCATTTGGGATGGCGCCGCCTACAGCAAGGGCGAAATTATAGAAAACTCTAAAGAAGGTTTTAGACAGTTTTTATTAAATCACTTCCCCGATCCCGATATATTATTAAACAAAGAGCGTATGGATGAGCGCACAGCGCTGGCCAGAGATAATGTATTACCGGAAGCGGCGTTAATGGCTATTTCTAAAACCTATATAGGCATAGCCGAAAAAATTACCGGCCAGAAGTTACTGTTAGCTGCTAATCCTAAGGCTGAAATCATTGCAGTGTTACGTGAGCAGTATGGTTTAGTAGACTAGCTTTTATATAACGCTAGTCATACACAGTAACCACTTCTAGTCCCCGCTCATGCGGGGCCTTTTGTTTATGCACCCCATGCAGATTTTTCTTTAGGCTAGTCATGCTGAACTTGATTCAGCATCCACTTTTTTGTAACAACTTAGCCACAACAATTAGCTGCCGTGCTTAGATGTGAATAATTCACAGAAAAACAGCTAGATACCAAGAGTTACACAAGCTTATATTTACCACATTAACCAAGAGACCTTCATCCATGTATGCCGTTATTTTTAAAGCTGAAGTCGCCGCGTTTGATGCGGAGTATTTCGCCACCGCTGCAAAAATGCGCGACAGCGCTATAAGCCAGTATGGCTGTAGGGACTTTATTGCCTGCACCGAGGGTAATATGGAAATTGCTATCTCTTACTGGGATAGCGAGGCTCAGATTAAGGCATGGAAGCAAGACCTTGATCATATCGCTGCCCAGCAATTAGGCAAGGCTAAGTGGTATAAATCTTACTCTGTAGAAATCACCGAAATTGTGCGCGCTTATCATTCACAGCCATAGTAATAGCAATAGTTACAACAATAGTTACAGTAATAGTTACAGCAAGAGGATATCTGCGCGACTGCCTGCTACTCTGGCACGAACGCCATTTAAATATTAGCTTCTAAAAAATATCTACTTTAATAGTGCGTCAAATTACGTGCTGTGGTTTATTCGGGTATTTCAGTTTTCGTGGATGCCGGGTCGTAGCCCGGCATGACCAGGGTTGTATTATAACCTGAGGATAGTGAAATCGAATTCAGCATGACAGGTAAAAACTAGATAGCGGTAACGATAAGCTTAGAAAGCTTTAATATATAAGTACCCAATTACAGTAGAACCATCACCACTATTACAAACACAAAAAAGCCGGCATTTGCCGGCTTTAAAACAACTTATTTAGTAGGCGTCCTGCGCCCTTTATGCACAGGTTTATTTTTGCGCTCTTGACGTTCAAAGGCTTGTACGTCTTTAGGATTGATAGGCGCGGGCTTGCGTACTTCCTTGCCAGCCATTTTATACAGCGCATCCACTTCTTTACCGGCCATCTCTGTCCACTGCCCCTGCTTGAGCTTGGAAGGCAAGAACACATCGCCATAACGCACGCGTTTAAGGCGGTTAACCTGTACCTCTTGCGACTCCCATAGGCGACGCACTTCGCGGTTACGGCCTTCCATAATGACCACATAAAACCAGCGGTTAGCGCCGTCACCACCATTGTCGACGATGTCGGTAAAGCGGGCCACGCCGTCATCTAGCAAGACGCCGTCGCTCAAGCGTTTTAGCATGGGCTCATCGACTTCACCCAATACGCGCACCATGTATTCGCGCTCTATCACGGTTGAGGGGTGGGTTAACGCATTAGCTAACTCACCGTCAGTGGTAAATATTAATAAGCCGCTGGTGTTATAGTCTAAACGACCTACTGATATCCAACGGCCGTTAGGAATTTTAGGGAGACGATCAAATACGGTGCGGCGGCCTTCGGGGTCGCTGCGTGAACAAATCTCACCTTCGGGCTTGTTATAAATAAGCACTCTACCGGCATATTTTTCCGCGGGAATGGCATTAATAACTTTGCCATCGACGCTAATTTTATCTTTACCACCAGCACGGTCACCCAGTTTGGCAGTTTGGTCATTCACTTTTACGCGCCCTGCGGCTATGACTTTTTCCAGTTCACGGCGCGAACCCAAACCTGCTTGGGCTAAAAGTTTTTGTAGTTTTTCACCTGTTGGTTCTGTTGACATGTTTTACACTTATTTAAATAGGATTGAGTCTCTAGTCGCTAGATGGTAGTCGCTAGTATTTATCTAGAGACTACTGACTAACAACTAGCGACTTTTGTTCTAGCGACTAGAGACTATCATCTAGCGACTGAATTCTTCTTCAGCTAATAACGCGGCTTCGGCGGCGGCTTCTAAATCGGCTTGCTCGTCGTCTTCATCGTTTAGGGTATTGCTGGGCTGGGGTGCTGTTGCAGTTTGTTGCTGAGTTTCAAGTTCAACTTCGGCTTCAGGCTCAACACTTTGCTCTAGCGCTGCAATTTCCTCTTGCGGCTCTACCTCATCACTAGGTAACTCTGCCTCGGCTATATCAGATTCATCGGCAGGGTCACTTTGTTCAACTTCGCTTACATCTGCGCTTTGTGATGCTTGCTCTGTATCAGCATCAAGCTCGGCAGCTTCAATTTCTGTGCTGTCACCGTCATCGCCTTCAGTGGCATCTTGTTGTGCTTGTTGGTCTATGGGGTCTACGGCCGCCGCATCGTCTTCGCTTTGCTGCGTATCCATATTCGGCGTATCGACGCCTTCCAGAGAAAGCTCGCCATTCATATCATCCAAATCGCGAATTTCAGCTAGCGAAGGTAGATCATCTAGATTTTTTAAATTGAAATAATCTAAAAATGAACGCGTGGTGGCAAATAGTGCCGGCCGACCAGGTACATCTTTATGGCCGACTATTCTTACCCATTCACGCTCTAATAAGGTTTTGATAATATGAGAGCTCACCGCCACGCCGCGTATGTCTTCTATGTCGCCGCGAGTAATGGGCTGACGATAGGCGATTAGCGATAAGGTTTCTAACAAAGCGCGGGAGTATTTTTGCGGTTTCTCATCCCACATGCGCGACACCCAAGGTGCCACCTCTTGAATAACCTGAAAGCGATAACCACTGGCAATTTCTTTTAGCTCAAAGCCACGGCCTTTGTGGTCATTCTGTATATCTTCCAATGCCGTTTTAATTTGCTCTTTGCTGGGCAGCTCTTCCAGTTCCACATCAAATAAATCGATGAGGTTTTGCACGTTTAACGGTTTACCCGCGGCCATTAATGCGCCTTCTACGATGCGCTGTAGTTGTTCGGTTTCTTTGCTCATGAGGCTCTTGCTTTTACATGTATGGGGCCAAAGTCTTCAGTTTGTACTAACTCAAGCAATGACTCTTTTATTAATTCTAGAATCGCTAGAAAGGTAACAACTACCCCTAAGCGACCTTCCTCTATGGTAAATAAAGAGGAAAACGGCATAAATTGTACGCTGGATACCTGCGATAAAACTTGCGCCATGCGCTCGCGGGTAGAAAGCCTTTCTTTAGCCACGTGGTGGCTCTCAAACATATCAGCACGGCGCAACACATCACCCAGGGCCAAGAGTAATTCTTTCATGTCGACTTCGGGCTCGGCGCGCACTTGTTTAAAATCGGGCGGCTGGGCCGAGGCTTGGTGTATCTCTCTACCCATGCGCGGCATGTCGTCTATATCTTCAGCGGCTTTTTTAAAGCGCTCGTATTCTTGCAGGCGACGAATAAGCTCTGCTCTTGGATCGTCTTCCTCGTCTAGTGCCTCTTCCGAACGGGGCAACAACATGCGCGATTTTATTTCAGCGAGCATGGCAGCCATTAGCAGATATTCTGCCGCCAGCTCAAACTGCATAGAGTCCATTAACTCTACATAGCGCATATATTGCTTGGTGATATTGGCGACATTGATCTCTAGGATATCGATGTTTTGGCGCTTAATCAGGTATAGCAATAAATCCAATGGGCCTTCAAAGGCCTCTAAAAACACCTCTAAGGCATCGGGGGGTATGTACAAATCACGGGGGATTTCGGTAAGCGCTTGGCCTGCCACTACCGCAAAGGGCATTTCGCCCTGCTGGCTGCCCATGCTACGCAGGCCCTGCAAAGTCACCTTAGGAGCTGCTAGGGGCAACTCTACAGCGTCTGCCGCAGGCTGGTCGCTGTGCGTATCGGCCTCGTTGCTGGCGGGCGCTTGCTGCTCTATAACTAGCTCGTCTTCCACGGTTTATTGTTGTCTCACTGCGGCTTAATTAATAGGATAAGGCGGAGCTGTGCTGGCCCCTTAAATAGTTGGCGATTATACCGACATCTAGCCACTCATCACAGTGCTAATTTTCAGCCTATTAGTGTGGGGTGTAGGCTTATTCCACCTCGAACTGTTCAACATCACCCTGACCACGCCTGAGTATTTGCCACTCTTCCTCGGACATATCAATCACGCTGGTCGCTGCCATGCCACAGTAACCGCCGTCTATCACCAGATCCAGCTCGTGCTCTAGGGTTTGGCGTATATCATAGGGGTCGGTAAGCGGCAGCGTTTCACCGGGTAGTATCATGGTAACGCTCATCATGGGCTGGTTAAGCTCGTTCAACAAAGCCAGCGCTATGGGGTTGGCAGGCACCCGCAGGCCTATCGTTTTACGCTTACTTTGCATTAGCCGCCTCGGCACTTCGGAGGTAGCCTTTAAAATAAAGGTGTAGGGCCCCGGGGTATGATTTTTAACCGCCCTAAAGGCCACGTTATCAACTCGAGCATAAAGGCTGAGCTCGGATAAATCCCGGCACATCAGGGTGAAGTTATGCTTTTCATCTAAACGCCTGATACGGCGTATGCGTTCTAGGGCATTTTTTTGCTCTAGCTGGCAACCTAAGGCATAGCCAGAATCGGTGGGATACACCACCACTCCGCCACTGCGGATAATGTCGGCAGCCTGAGTAATAAGGCGCTTCTGGGGGTTTTCGGGGTGTATTTGAAAAAACTGGCTCATGCCTAATCCTTAATCGTACTTACTTATTGCCACAACGTTATTGCCACAACTGCCATACCGGCTGGCAATGGCTGGGCAAGGGCGACATTTTACCTATATCGCCCCACTGTGCATCAGGGTGATGAAAATCACTGCCACAGGAGGCGTAAAGGCCAAACTGCTGTGCTAATTGCGCGATGTGTTGCACCTTGTCATTGGGTAGCACGCCGCTGCTAACTTCTATGGCCTGGCCGCCCGCTTCTTGAAAATCGCCGATTAGCGCGCGCAGCTTAGTGGCGGTCATTTTATAGTGCAAGGGGTGGGCTAATACTGCCACCCCGCCACTGGCAGTAATCCACTCGACTACCGTGCCCGTATCGGCCCAGGTGGCTTTAACATCGCCTATCTTGCCTGCCCCCAAATAGCGTTTAAAGGCTTGTTGCACAGAATTAACATGGCCTTGGGCCACTAAAAACTGGGCAAAATGCGGCCTGCCCAGCTGGCTATCGCCCGCTATGGCGCTGGCCCCTTCAAAACAACCGCTATAACCTTTTTTTGCTAGGCGCTGGCCTATCATTTCTGCACGTAATAGACGGGCGGCCTTTTGTTGCGCTACCCCCGCTAATAATTGGGGATGCTGCACATCGAGATTGAGGCCGACTATGTGCACGCCGGTATTACCCCAAGCACTGGAGAACTCTATGCCGGGGATGAGGTCTATGTGAGGCGGCAAGCCTTGTGCTTGTACCGCTAAATAGCCATCTAAAGTGTCGTGATCAGTAATAGCCAATAGCTCTACGCCACGGTCTAGCGCCCGTAACACCAGTTCACTGGCGGGCAGGCCACCATCGGATGCAGTAGTATGGCAATGTAGGTCGGCTAACAAAAAGGCTTACTCCAAAACGACAAACTGGGTATGACAACCCTAGTTTTTGCAGGGCAGGCCGCAAATTCTCACTGGAGCACCACCCATAAAGCCCGTATAGTAACTGATTAATTCAAGCAGTACGGCAAAACTTTTATTGTAATATAGCTAAGCACTTAGCGCATCAGCGCAGTGTTTGCACAGGGAGAAGTAACAAGGTGGAATCAGTGTCTAATAACAATACCAACAAACAACAAAAGCCTGGCAATATGCTCGCCAATATAGGCTTTAATATTATTATTCCCACATTGATACTTACCAAGCTCAGCAGTGAAGAATACTTGGGGCCTGCTTATTCCATCGTGGTTGCCCTAGCCTTTCCCATAGGTTTTGGGGTGCGCGAGTTTATGAGCACCCATAAGGCCAATTTTTTCTCAATTTTAGGTATATTCAGCGTTATTATGACCGGCGGCATGAGCCTGCTACAGCTAGACCCTGAATACATCGCCATCAAAGAGGCGGCGATACCGGCGCTATTTGGCTTGGCCACACTGTACTCTATGCGCACCCGTTACCCACTGGTGAAAACCTTTTTGTTTAACGACCAGATTTTACAAATTAATAAAGTAAAGCAAGCGCTAGAGAGCTATAACAACAACCATATTTTTGAACAAAAATTAGCCCACGCCTCGTACATGGTAGCGGGCTCTTTCTTCTTATCGTCAGTGTTAAATTATGTGCTGGCCAAAGTGATACTAGTGAGCCAGCCAGGTACGGTTGAATTCACTGAAGAGCTGGGTAAAATGACAGCCCTTAGCTTTCCCGTTATTGCACTGCCCAGCACCTTAGTATTGGTTGCAGCACTGTTTTACCTACTGCATCACATACAAAAATTGACCCACTTAAAAAGTGATGAAATCTTTAATGAAATGTAAGCTTTAACAAAAGATAAGCAGCCTGTAATTTATGCTATTAATGAACGTTAACCCCACAATAATAAAAACCAACCCTAGGAAATGATCGTGAAATTGTTAACCCCTCATTTACTGCCTTTTACTTTAGTCGGCTTAGTGGCCTTTAGCGCTCTATTTGCCAGCAGCCAAGTTTACAGCCAAGAAATGCGCTATATCAGAGACACCTTATTCGTGCCCTTGCGCAGTGGCCAAAGCTACAAGCACCGCATTGTGCATAAAGGCTTAGAAAGCGGCACACCCTTAATCTTATTAGAAGAATCTGAAGACGAAGCCTATAGCCGTGTTAAAACCAATTCCGGTATAGAGGGCTGGCTACAAACTCAGTACCTATCAGACGAGCCTTCAGCGCGCGCGCAACTAGAGAGCTTTAAATTAGAGAATGATAAATTAAAAGCGCAAAGCGCCACACTCAAAAAAGAACTCAACACCATCAGCAAACAATATCAGGATGCCAAATCCACCATGGCACAACTGAGTAAAGGCCAGCAAAGCAGCGAACAAGAACTGGCAGAAATTAAATCCATATCGGCCAATGCGATTAGCCTTAACAGTGAGAACAAAGACTTATTGCAACTAAACCAAGTATTGCAAAACAAAGTAGACATGCTGACCACAGACAACCAGCACCTCAACGATAAACTGGATAACGATGCCTTTTTAAATGGCGCATTCGCCGTATTAATAGGCGTATTTATCACCTTATTAGTACCGCGGCTATGGCCTTCAAAATCATCTGAGTGGGCCTAAACCCACTCGCTAGAAATTATTAACACTATGACGCAACTACGACTAATACTCTGCGCAGTTTTATTGTGCAGTAACCTGAGCTTGGCCCAAGCGCCTGCCAGCGCCGATCCAAAAGTGATATTGCATACCAGCATGGGCGATATCACTATTCAGCTCTACCCGCAAAAAGCCCCAGTCTCTGTGGCCAACTTTTTGGCCTATGCTAAATCCGGTTTTTACAGCAACACCATTTTTCACCGGGTTAAAAAGCGCTTTGTGGTGCAAGGTGGCGGTTTTGCTTACGACGCTGATACCGAAGAGTTTGAGCGCAAGGCGGTTAAAGAGCCTATCATCAACGAATCGGGCAACGGCCTATACAATGACCGCTGGACCGTAGCCATGGCCCGCACTGAAGACCCAGACAGCGCCACTTCGCAGTTTTATATTAACCTGCGCATGAACAGCAGCTTGGACAAACGCGGCAGTAAACTGGGCTATGCGGTATTTGGTGAGGTAATAGCCGGCCAGCATGTAGCACAAAGCATAGGCAAGCAGCCCACCGAAAAAATCCCCGGCTTTGACAACTTACCCGTCAAAGCCATTATTCTCGAATCTGTAGAGATTTTATAACGCATGAGCACCGACCTAAGTATTAATCTCAATAAAATCGCCCTCATCCGTAACTCACGCGATACCGAACACCCCAATGTGTGCGAACACGCATTGCGTTGCATAGCCTATGGTGCCGATGGTATTACCGTACACCCAAGGCCTGACCAGCGTCATATACGCGCCGATGATTGTTTTGATTTGGCTAAAATCTTACAAGTGGAATTTAATATAGAAGGCAACCCCTTAGCACCGCCCATGAAAAGCGATCGCAAAGGTGTGTCTGACTACCCCGGCTTTATGGAGCTGGTGCGCGAAATTAAACCGGCCCAGTGCACTTTGGTGCCCGACAGCGATCAGCAACTCACCTCTGACCACGGTTTTGATTTAACCCAAAGCGGTGATCAAATCGCCCCCATTATTGCCGAGCTAAAAGCTTTGGGTATACGGGTTAGCTTGTTTATGGACCCAGACCCCGAGCAAATTAAACTAGCTAAACAAGTAGGCAGCGACCGCATAGAGCTCTATACCGGCCCCTATGCCGCTGCGGTAGAAACCAATCACAATGTAGAGGCGGTTTTTCAACAGTTTTATCAAGCCGCCGAACTGGCAGCCGACTTAGGCCTAGGCTTAAATGCCGGCCACGACCTCAACCTGCACAACCTGAAAAAGTTTGCCACGGTGCCGCACTTATTGGAGGTCTCTATAGGCCACTTCTTAACCGTAGACGCTATCGATATGGGCTTAGAAAAAGCCATTAAGGCCTACCAAAGCTGTTTAGGAAAGTAAGCCTTAAACCGCTGGGCGCTTGCGTCCAGCTATTTAACCGGCGCCTTCACCATATTGAGCTGTAAGCGCCCCGCTTGCATGTTTTCGCTATCGCAATGGGTCGTATCGTCGCCATACACCTCTTGCTGTACTCGTTGTTGCAACTGCAGCAGCTCAACCTCACTAATCGCCGCCAGTTGCATAGCCGCTTGCATAAAGCCCTCGGCTCTATAATGCTGTGCCGGCGAGACATCCTGCCCTGCTTTTAAGGCGGTAAAAATAGCCCTGAGCTGCTCGGCTATCAATACTTTGCAATCAGCGCCAGTAGACACTACTCGCTGGCCTCAACAATGGGCTGCACCAATACCCAAGGTGCTATCACTAACGCCCAGTGCATTTGCTCTTGCTCATACCAGCTTTGCGCCTGCTCTTCGCTAACTTGTGAAATACTGGCATCGGCTAGCCACTGGCTTACCGCCGTTTTGTTATCCGCAGAGATTTGCACCGCCACATCAATAAGATCCATACCTGGAGCAACCGCAATCACCGCACCACTGGCATAAAACTTTTGTAGCTCGTGCCAGTTAATTTTAGAGGTTTCACGATTGAGTTTTATTATCAGGCTTTCTTCGGGGGCAGGGGTTTCAAGGCTGGGGCTTTGCTCGGTCATAAGTCATCTCTTTGCTGCGGCTCACCTTAGCTGCAGCGCAGATCAGGCGTAGATAATAAGCCGCGCATTTTAGCATCCGCAGCCACAGATGCTATAGCCTTATGTTTAGCACGCTATGAGCGTAGCCTAGCGGCGAGGGTTTAGCGCTAAGGCACTAAACGGCCATGCTATCTTCTTTCACATGGCGCAGATAAAAATTTAGCTGCATCTCAGCCTCATCTAAGCTGCTATACGGCCCCACCTGCAACTGCTCGCGACTAGAAAAAAACCACTCATTACCAATCTGGTAAAAACGTTTGGCTCGTTCACTGCTGTTGTTACTTTCGCCTTTACGCTGGTTCATCAACACATCCCCCAATGACTACCGCATATGATTCTAAGTGTAGAAACAGTTAATGATAAATGCCTATATTTGTTTGATCTAACAAACTCACAAAGTGATATTTTTTGTTGAGTAGCTAGGCCTGCTATTAACGTCTGCTGGCTGATGTTAGCGGGTAAGGCTCTAAGGGCAATGTGGTTTTGCGTATTACTGAGCGCAATACAAAACTACTGTGCACACCGGTTACACCTTCTATACGGGTTAACCGCCCCAATAGAAATTCTTCGTAATATTCCATATCGGGTACCACCACCTTGAGCATATAGTCGGCAGACTGGCCGGTGACAATATTGCACTCCACCACCTCAGGGAAGCCGGCAATACTGGCTTCAAAATGCTCAAAACGCTCAGGGGTATGCTTATCCATGCTGATGCTCAATATGGCGGTGAGCTTTAAACCTAGCGCCTTTTGATTAAGCAAGGTGACGTGGCCATCAATAATCCCCGACTCTTCCAAACGCTTGACCCGTCGCGAGCAAGGCGTGGGCGAAAGGCCCACCTTATCGGCCAATTCCAAGTTGCTGATGCGGCCATCGCGCTGCATCAAACTCAGAATATGCTTATCAACAGCATCTAACTTAACCATAAAAACACCACCAATGAGTTAACTTAACCTACAAAATACTTATTAATAGTGAATATGTCTAATTATTAATGAAATTAACCACATAATAACAATCATTCCCTAAGCCATCCCCCCTATACTTTCAGCCATCGAATACAGCAACCCGTTGAGCCAGCACCATGACAACTAAACAAGCAACTAAACCAGACAGCCATACTAACACTCAGGTTATTCCCGCCTTTAACCATAAAAAGTATCGCCCCTATGCACCGGTAGCTATGACGCAGCGGCAGTGGCCCGATAAGCAAATCACGCAAGCGCCGCTGTGGTGCAGTGTCGATTTGCGCGATGGCAACCAGGCTCTTATAGACCCCATGACCCCAGCGCAAAAACACCAGCTATTCGATTTGCTGGTAGCCATAGGGTTTAAAGAAATAGAAGTAGGCTTTCCCGCCGCCTCACAAACCGATTTTGATTTTGTGCGCGAATTAATAGAGCAAAATAAAATCCCCGACGATGTGCGCATTCAAATATTAACACCCGCCCGCGAGGCCTTAATTAAACGCTCTTTTGCAGCCCTACAAGGTTGTAACAAAGCCATAGTGCATTTGTATAACTCTACCTCTAAGGTGCAGCGTGAGCAGGTTTTTCAGCTAGATAAGCCAGGCATCATTGCTATAGCGGTAAGTGGCGCGCAGTTAATTAAAGAGCAGGCTAAACACTACCCAGCCACCGACTGGCAGTTTGAGTATTCGCCCGAAAGCTTTACCAATACCGAATTAGATTTTGCAGTAGAGATTTGTAATGCAGTGATAGACGCATGGCAGCCTAGCCCTGAAAATAAGGTGATTATTAATTTGCCAGCCACAGTAGAGGTGAGCACACCCAATATCTATGCTGACCAAATTGAGTGGTTTTGCCAGCACATAAACCAGCGCGAAGCTTTGTCCATAAGCCTACACACTCACAACGATAGAGGCTGTGCCGTCGCTGCTGCCGAGTTAGGCGTAATGGCCGGTGCCGACCGAGTAGAAGGCACCTTAATGGGCAACGGCGAACGCACCGGTAATATGGATGTCATCACCATGGCAATGAACCT
This sequence comes from Dasania marina DSM 21967, assembly GCF_000373485.1. Taxonomy (NCBI): domain Bacteria; kingdom Pseudomonadati; phylum Pseudomonadota; class Gammaproteobacteria; order Cellvibrionales; family Spongiibacteraceae; genus Dasania; species Dasania marina. The sequence goes on along the minus strand of NZ_KB891585.1, from coordinate 144,113 downwards.
TTACAGCCAAGGCATAGACCCCGAACTGGATTTGGCCAATATGGATGAAATCATCCAAACGGTTAAGGCCTGTACCCAATTACCGGTACACCCGCGCCATCCCTATGCCGGCGAATTAGTGTTCACCGCCTTTTCGGGTAGCCACCAAGACGCGATTAATAAATGCCTAAAACATTACGATGGCAGCCAACCTTGGCAGGTGGCCTACTTGCCCATAGACCCGGCCGATTTGGGCCGTAACTATCAAGAGGTAATACGCATCAACAGCCAATCCGGCAAGGCTGGCATCGCCTATGTGATGGAGCAACAGCAAGGCCTGCAATTGCCGCGCTGGTTGCAAATAGAATTCAGTAGCTTGGTACAAGCTGAAGCCGAACGCCAAAAGCGTGAACTCAGCCCCAGTACTATAGCGGCACTGTTTGATCAGCACTACCTACAACAGGATGCTGCTTATCAGTTACAGAGTTACCAGCTCTGCCGCGAGCATGATACAGAACAGTTACAAGCCGTTCTGACTCATAGGGGCCAAGTACTGAATCTTCAACAACAAGGCAGTGGCGCTATAGAAAGTTTTGCCAAGGCTTTGGCTGGCGAGTTAGGCAAAAGCGTGGTGGTGGTAGATTATGCCGAGCACGCTATTGCCAGTACACAGCACAGCGGCAGCAGTGCCGAGGCGGTGTGTTATATACAAGCCAACATCGACGGCCAGCGCGTTTGCGGTGTCGCTAAAAGCCAGGATGTATTAGAAGCCTCAATGCGGGCTATGCTTAATGCGGTTAATCGTTACATCGCCTTGCAACAAACCTTAGCGGCATAGGCTATGCCCTATTCCAGCCCTAGTCACTAGGGCTGAAATATCTAAGATTTGAAGTTTTCGTATATGCCACAGCACGGCTAACCCGCACCATGCTAAAGACTAATCACAGGCCCCAATGGGCTCTAACTATATCCCTAGCTTCCTCGGCGCTATCAACGAATTGAAACAAGGCTAAATCCTGCGCCTCTATCATGCCCTCCTCAACCAGCATCTCAAAATTAATCATACGCCGCCAATAATCACTACCCATTAGCAATACGGGCAGTGGTTTAATCTTACGGGTTTGAATTAAGGTAAGCGTTTCAAATAATTCGTCTAAAGTACCAAACCCCCCAGGGCAAGCCAGCAAGGCTCTTGCACGTTTTAAAAAATGCATTTTCCGTATCGCAAAATAATGAAAATGGAAACATAGCTCTGGCGTTACGTAGGGATTGGGGCGCTGCTCAAAGGGCAGCACGATATTTAAGCCTATGCTTTTACCCCCGGCCTCCATGGCCCCGCGGTTGGCTGCCTCCATAATACCGGGGCCTCCGCCGGTAATAATCATCAAATCGCAATCATCATCGCTGGCGCTATCTTCGGTAATAAGACGGGCAAACTTTCTGGCCTCCTCATAATAAAAGCTATTGCGCAGCATTTTTTCAGCGCCAGCAACTTTTTTGCGTAACTCGATATCATTGGGCTGCAATTCAGCATTGCGCTTAGCTTCCACTAAACGCTGGCCAGCAGTTTCGGCATCAGGGATACGGGCGCTACCAAACACTACCACCGTAGAATGTATGTCTTGTTCATCTAGTAATAAATCTGGCTTTAATAATTCCAGCTGCAAACGCAAAGGCCTAAGCTCATCTCGCAACAAGAAATCGGTGTCGGTATAAGCTAATTTATACGCTGGCGAACTCGTTTGCGGTGTACTGGGGCTTAATTTTGCCGAGCCGGCATCATCTTCCGCCGTTGGGAAAATGTTGGCCGGTTTATAAGGCTTTTTGATGTCTGTCATATATATGCTTATTAGTCAGTCATTTTAAAAAGAAATGGTTTCGCCTTTAGCGGGAATGCTAGCATCCCAAGATTGCTGCTTAAGAAACTCTTGAAAGATTAACTTGGTTTTCTCTTCACCATGCACTAAAAACAATCGGGGACGCGGTTGTGAAAAATGATTAATCCAATCTAATAATTGCGATTGACTCGCATGGGCAGAAAAACCGCCTATGGTGTGCATAGCCGCTTTAACGGCTATTTTTTCACCCGCATGATTAAAAAACTTAGCGCCATCAACCAATGCTCGACCAGGAGTACCCATAGCCTGAAAGCCAACAAATATGACATGGGCATTTCTACGCCATATATTGTGTTTAAAATGATGGCGTATACGACCACCATTACACATGCCACTGCCGGCAATGATAATGGCGCCTGCTTCTATATTATTAAGAGCCATGGATTCTGCCGTGGAAGAAGAATAACGCAGTACGGGTAAAAAACTATGCAGACTATTCGCTGAACCTTGCTTTAACGCCGCCTTATCTTCGCGGTTGTATACATCTTGATAGCGATGATAAATTTCTGTGACCGCTATAGCCATAGGGCTATCTAAATAGACCGCCTGCTGCCTAAGCTTACCTTTTTGATACAATTCGCCTAATCTAAAAATAATTTCTTGGGTGCGACCAACAGCAAAAGAAGGGATTAAAATATTACCGCCATTGATTGAGGCCTGCTCAACTATATCTTCAAATTCCTCTAGGGTTTCTTGCATAGGCCTATGATTGCGATCGCCATAGGTAGATTCTAGTAGTAATACGTCAGCATGCTCTACAACTTCAGGGTCGCGCAATAGCGCCGAACAGCTATTGCCCAAGTCGCCGGAAAAAACCAGTTTTTTCTCAACGCCTTGTTCATTGACAAACACTTCGACTATTGATGAACCTAATATGTGGCCAGCGTCCCGAAAACAAATATCTACACCTGCTGCGATGGTCTTTCTTTGCCCGTAATCGATACCTGCACATAAAGACAAAGTCTTTTCCACATCCTCCAAGTCATACATAGGTTCGATGAGTTTTTTACCCCCCCGCCGCAGGCGCTTATTCTCCCACTCCACATCACGTAACTGTAAAGACACCGCATCCTTTAATAAAATATCTAACAGTTCTGTGGTTGGACGCGTCATATAGATGGATGATTTATAGCCATCCGCGACCAATTTAGGTAAACGCCCGGAATGATCTAAGTGAGCGTGCGATAGCACGACCGCATCAAGCTCAGCCACTGAAAAAGGAAAGGCCTCTAAATTTCCCTCCTCCTCTTCGCGCCGACCTTGAAACAAGCCACAGTCTAATAATATTTTGACCTTATCCGTGGCCAATAAATACGCTGAGCCTGTCACACCTTCAATTGCACCATAAAATGTTATTGTAGCCATGTTAATCTCACCTTTTTATACAGAAATGGGAGGTACGCGCATAGCGCCTAGCTCATCGCGCCTAACTATGCCTTTTAACAATCTGCCTAGAATATCTGAACCACTAATAATTCGTCGCTCATCACCCCAGTACAAAATAATATCGTTATCTATCACATCATCAGTTTGATGCTCCGGGTATACTTTCAGCTCTGACAACACACTACCCAATTGCGCATGTGCATCGGTAACAACTATAGGCTTATGGCAGTAGTCCTGTGCCGATACGGGTAACTTAGCTAGCATACATCTAAGAAAAACATGGGCATTGAGTATAGAATAAGGGCGTTTATGCTCATCAATAATGACTATCCATTTTTTACCTGAACGATGTACAGCCTGTAAAAAAACATCATTTAATTGCGGCGTAAAATCGGGAAACACCGGCAGGCCATTATGTTGTGGTAAATAGATAATACTGCTGGCATCGATTAACTCCCCCATTTCACTGACTGCCACATCATCAATTTTTAAAAAATTTATAGCACCAGTACCTTCTAACAAACTAACATCCGATGTACCTGACTCTATATGTTTGGCGATAACCGCGCGTAAATCTTGTTCACGGAAATAACTTATACCCTCTTTCCCCAACCATTTATCCAACACCAAAGCACAGGGTTTAGCCACTGGATATAAAAGGTACTGATAAAATTTTAGCACTGGCGCCAGCAAGGCCCCCATACGCATAGCGTTACGTGAAAAATATGCCTGCGGCATAATTTCGCCTAAGAAGGTAATTAGCACACTGGAAAATAGAAAAGCCGTTAACCCTGCCATAACTGAATTTGATAACAGGGTTAGTAGCACATTTATAGTCACATTACCCCATAGTATAGTTGCCAATAATAAATTAACATTTTTACGTAAGGCTAAAATAGTTACCGCCGCTGGCGATCCCGATTGCGCCTCTACCTCTAAACGTAGACGACTCACACCCAGCAAAGCCAAATTCAAGCCACTAAACATAGCCGACTGACTAATACAAAATGCAATCCCTAGCCACACCAAACTATCTGTTAAAAACATATCCATAAGTTCTCGCGATAACTATACCGCCTCATTATTGCTTGCCTGTGCTTGCTCTGAAGCTATGACAGCCGATACATCAACAGCGTCGCCATTTTCTATGCTATCAACATCAAGCAAAAGATTGTTTAGTAAAGTTAAGGCTTTAATTAATTGAATACACATATGACGTTTATCGCTATTAACATCTATGAGTTCAATAACAACATTAATTTTTAACCTATTTTCTACGCCCGCCAATAACAACAAAGCTTTTACATCATCATAGCTTTGCTCTATGTGAAGTAGTTGCTGTTGGCATATGGACAGTGAAAATTGTGGCGATGAAAAATCAGCACACTCTATAAAACGATAGGCCAACAGATTAAACTGCCGCAGCCCTTCTTTAACACTAGTATCGGTTATAGCCGTAACCAACTGATGATGAGTCGCCAACGCTAAGGCTTGATCACTAGCTGCTAATAAATGTTGATCGGCTCGTAATATTTTTGCCAATTGCTGCGCTATTTCTTTGCTCAACTCGGCGCGCTCTATTTGGCTTATAAATGACGAGGCCGCCGCCGACAATTGATTAACCACCCGCTCATCGTGACTAACGGTATGCAGATTAATGGGCTGTTCGGCCATTACCTTTAGGCCCATACGTTTAATCACAGTGATAACTCTACTTAACTCCAGCACTAAGGCATTGATAGCTAGTACCGGCGTTACCAATATGGTTTTATCTAAGTGTTGCGGCCTTGACTCCACTTCTTCTTGAGTGACAAAGCGTTTTTCTAAAAAATCTGCCAAGCGATTATTGACAGGCAGCATTAACAGCACACCCACGATATTAAACACAGTATGAAACAACGCCAGGGTAACCGCGGGTATAGACTCCAAACCTAATAAATCACTGCTGGACTGCACCAACCAAAATAGCAGCGGCAATATCATTAAGGCCACCACACCAGCACCCACATTAAAAATAATATGTGCACTGGCTACCCGTTTAGCGTTCGCAGTTGCCCCTATCACCGCAATAGCTGCGGTAGAGGTAGTGCCTACATTGGCCCCTATTACCATAGCCGCAGCCGCATATAATCCCAATACGCCGCCAGTTGCCGCCGTTAGCGTAATCGCTATAGCCGCACTGGATGATTGCGTGAGCACCGTAATCAAAAAACCTATGGCCACATACAGCAACACGCCGCTAATACCCTGCACGGTAAGTTGATTAAAATCTATCGTCGACACTAAGCCATCAAAGGCATCTTTTAATACATCTATACCTAGAAAAAACAAACCAAAGCCTACTAGCGCCAACCCCAAAGGGGCGCGCTTGCTTTCACCTCCTGTCAATCGCAACAACATGCCTACACCAATAATGGGCAAGGCAAAAGCGTCAATATTGAGTTTAAAACCCACTACCGCCACCAGCCAACCGGTCATAGTGGTGCCTAAGTTAGAGCCGTAAACCACGCCCAAAGCGCGGCGCATAGAAATGATACCGGCATTAACAAAACCTATAGTCGCCACAGTAACCGCACTGGAAGATTGCACTATGGCGGTAATCGCTAAGCCGGTAAAAATGCCGTGCACAGGGGTACGCGTCCAGCGCGCCAAAATATCTCGCAGCGATTGCCCCGCCGCTGCTTGCAAGCCATCGGTCATCATCCCTACGGCTAACATAAACAAACCTAAGCCGCCTGCTAGCATCCCTATAATTAGTAAATAATGTTGCATGTCGTTCTTTCTTTAATAGCTATGTTTTGTAAAATAGTAATAATCATTAATAAGGCCACACCCAATCATTTTCCTCAGGCTTATCTACGCCATGCTCGTGGGCATAGTGGCAGCAGTCAATTTGCTTATCGCGTAGCTTTTGTTTGGCGTGTGCACCTATCACTTGCAAACGCGGCACTCTATCAATCACATCCATCGCTAAACTAAATCTATCAATGTGATTATCTATAGCCAATTCTAAAGGTGTATTGATATTGCCACGCTCTATGTAACCTCGCACATGTAGGTTTTGATTATGACGCCGGTAAGCTAACCTATGTATCAACCAGGGGTAACCGTGAAAGTTAAAAATAACCGGTTTATCTATGGTAAATAAACTATCAAAGTCACTGTCACTTAAACCATGGGGATGTTCTTCTGCTGGGGTCATACGAAATAAATCGACGACATTGATAAAACGAATTTTTAAATCCGGGAAATACTCGCGCAATAAGGCTGTTGCCGCCAAGGCCTCTTTGGTCGGTATGTCACCACAACCTGCTATCACCACATCGGGCTCCACGCCATTGTCATTACTGGCCCACTGCCAAATACCTAAGCCTTTGGTGCAGTGTTTAATGGCAGCGTCTTTATCTAAATACTGCACATGCATTTGCTTGTCACACACAATCACATTGATATCGTTATGGCTGCGCAAGCAGTGATCGGCGGTAGATAACAAACAGTTAACATCCGGGGGTAAATAAATACGGGTTACTTGCGGGCTTTTATTGACTACTAAATCTAAAAACCCTGGGTCTTGATGGGTAAAGCCATTGTGATCCTGTCGCCACACGGTAGAGGTAATTAATAAATTAATCGACGCTATAGGCGCACGCCAGGGCAGTTCTTCACAAATAGCCAACCATTTAGCATGCTGGTTATACATAGAGTCTATAACATGTACAAAAGCCTCGTAGGTGGCAAAAAAACCATGCCTACCGGTTAACACATAGCCTTCCAGCCAGCCTTCTAAGGTGTGTTCAGACAACATTTCCAGCACCCGGCCATCGGGGCTTAGCTCACCGCCTTCGTCATCTTCGGGCAAATAATCTGCCAGCCATAATTTTTTACTGACTTCATAAATTGCATCCAGTTTATTAGAGCTGTTTTCATCGGGGCCAAATACGCGAAAATTATTGCTATTTAAAGCCATAATATCCCTAAGCATACAGCCCAAAGGTTTGGTATTCATGGCACTGGTTTTAGCGGGCTTGGTAACCGCTATCATATAGTCGCGAAAGTCGGGCATGACTAAATCCCTACGCAACACGCCGCCATTGGCATGCGGGTTGGCACTCATACGTCGCTGGCCTTTAGGGGCTAACGCTTTTAAGGCGGGAATAAGCTGACCTTGTTGATCAAATAATTGCTCGGGTTTATAACCCTTCAACCAACTTTCTAATTGCTGTAGTTGTTGTTCATCGCTGCGCACGTTGGCTAAGGGCACTTGATGGGCGCGCCAATAACCTTCTACTTTATGGCCATTGGCTTGCTTGGGCCCGGTCCAACCTTTGGGGGAGCGCAGCACTATCATGGGCCAACGCGCCCTAGTGGCTTTGCCACTAACTCTGGCTTGCTGCTGTATCTCTTTAATCTCGTTAATACAACGCTCCATAGTCGCAGCCATTTGCTGGTGCATGGCCATAGGCTCATCGCCTTCAACAAAATAGGGCTGCCAACCATAGCCACAAAATAAATCCTGCAATTCTTGCGGCGAAATTCTCGATAACAACGTGGGATTATTAATTTTATAACCATTTAAATGCAATATAGGCAGCACCGCACCATCGCGTATGGGATGTAAAAACTTATTGGAATGCCATGCTGTCGCCAGTGGCCCGGTTTCAGCTTCACCATCGCCTATAGCCACAGTTACAATCAAATCGGGGTTATCAAAGGCCGCACCAAAGGCATGGGATAAGCTGTAACCCAACTCACCACCTTCGTGTATGGAACCGGGAGTTTCTGGCGTGCAATGGCTGCCTATGCCACCGGGAAATGAAAATTGTTTAAAGAATCGACCCATGCCGGCCTCGTCTTCGCACATACTGGGGTACACCTCGCTGTAGGTACCCTCTAGATATACCGGCGCCAAAACACCCGGCGCACCATGGCCTGGCCCCGCTAAAAAAATGGCATTGAGATCGTATTTATTAATCAAGCGATTCATATGGATATACATAAACGCTAAACCGGGGCTAGAACCCCAGTGCCCTAATAGGCGTTTTTTAATATGCGCCGTGCTTAAAGGCTCACGCAATAAGGGGTTCTCTTGCAAATAAATCATACCCGCCGCTAAATAATTACAGGCGCTCCAATAGGCATGTATGCCTTGTAACTCGGATTCACTTAATACATTTTTAGGCAGGACAGTCTTAATAGTCATCTTTATTATCCTTTTTAGATTCACCGTTAGCATCCAGCTCTAGACAGTGCTGGGCTATCATTAATTCTTCATCAGTAGCAATAACATACACCGCTACCTTGCTATCCCTACTGCTTATACAGCGGGCGTTGTTTAGATTCGCTTGCGCATCCAAGCTAATACCCAACCATGCCAGTTGCTGACACACCCGTTCGCGCAACGGTGCCGAGTGTTGGCCTATACCGGCGGTAAATACCAGCGTGTTAATGCCGCCTATAGCTGCCACCATCGAAGCCAAAGCTAGCACTATGCGATAAATATAATGCGCCACCGCCGCTACTGCATCGGGCTGATCGCTGGCTAATAACACGGCCAAATCAGCGCTAATACCCGATAAACCCAATAAGCCCGACTGGTGATTTAGCAGCTGCTCTAATTGCTCAACTGTCATGGTTTTATTTTTTAATAAATACAATAAGGCACCTGGGTCTATAGCGCCGCTACGTGTGGCCATGGCCAAACCATCCAAGGGAGTGAATGACATGGTGGTCGCGACACTATGTAAATCACGCATAGCACATAAACTAGCACCACTGCCTAAGTGCGCTACCACTACCCGTGCCAAATCTTGTGGCGCGGCAATACTGGGTAATACACTGGCAATATATTGATAGGACAGGCCGTGAAAACCATAGGGCCTAATACCCTGCTCCGTTAATGATTTAGGGATAGCAAAGGTTTGTGCCACAGCGGGCATGCTGCGGTGAAAAGCGGTATCAAAACAGGCCACTTGCCTAACCTTAGGCATATAGCGCTTAACCGTAGCTATGGCTTGTAAGTTATGAATTTGATGTAAGGGCGCTAAAGCCTGTAACTGCTGCAAGCTGGCAAACACCTCATCATTGATGAGCACCGGTGCAGAAAATGCCATACCACCGTGTACCACTCTATGGCCTACCGTAGTCACCGCTAAACCTAGCCCCCTGCTATCAAGAAAATGCAGAATGCGGCTTATGACCGATGAATGATGATCAGCAGACTCATGCTCTTGCCATAACTGTGGACTGCTCTCAGCCGAATAGTGCACGGTGAACTGGTTGTGCTGCTCTACGCGGGTTACCTGCCCTGTTAACACAGGGCTTAAGGTTGCATGGACAACCCGGTACAGTGAAAATTTGGTACTGGATGAGCCCACATTCAGTACCAATATATGCTTGTCCATAATGCACCTTAGTTACCTCAAACCGTTACCACCATGCAACGCCTGTAAGCCCATACGCAAAAATAGCTATGCTAGGGGCCTGCTTATCAATAATAGTCATAAAAACTAACAGCATGATAATGCTATTGGCTAAGCACTCTCTTGAAGTACATCAAATAAGTGTTAATCAGTGATGACTAATAAATAGACCCTAACACACTAGTACTTCTCACCTCCGCGAACTATTGTCCGCTGCTCAGTCATAGACCAAGGACCGTTGCCTTTGCCATAACACGTCATATGCCTACAGACACTACCCCAGCACCTCGTGCAAAACAGAGATGGAATAGTCCTTAATAGTAATGATTATCATTTGCATTAAGATGTTTGGCACGCTAATCTAACCCCATAAGCACCCATCACTAAGGATAAGGAATTACACCATGCGCTTTTTATGTCGCCAGCATCAAGCCCAAACCTTAAACAGCCCACGCCAAGCCATTAGCTACTGGGAAACGTGGATGGCCGATGGCCAACGCTTATACCAGCGCGGCCACTGGCAACAAGCGCATAGCTATTATGGTTGCAGCTTTGAGATCGGTGAGTGGCTACTACAGCAAGTCGATAGCAATGATCATAAAAACACCCTACTCAATTATGCCGAACGCATGATGCTTGCAGGCCACTCGCTAGCACAATGCTATAAGCAATTGCAGCATTATAGTTTGCAGTTAGATATGCTAATTCGAGTACACAACCAGCTCAGCGGCCGCTGTGCAAGGCTGATACAACAACACTGGTTATTGGATAATTATTTGACCATTTCCTGCAATGTCATACAGCAGTTTGGCAGTCGTGAAAAATCGCGACCCAGCCCTCAGCAATGCCAACAGATCAGCGACAAAACCACTGCCCTGCAACCGACTAATAGCCTATTTTGGGCCGACAGCCACTGAGGAGAAAAAGGTGAATAATCAGCAAGCTAACCAACTACCCCAGCGTATTAATATTGCGATTGATGCCGACAGCTTAGTGAAGGTTTTAGCGACGGGCAGTATTACCGTCAGTGAGATGAAAGGTTTAGATATGCAGGCCCAGCAATCGCTGCGACGCCTGTGTTTAGAGGCCTGCTTATAAGGCTACGCCCTGAGCCTGATTACCGCCCTGCTGTTGAGCACGATGTAGCACTTCTTCAACTTCAGTAACCAACAGTTTATAGTCTTGATCTTGGGTGGGGTCTATAGAGGCTACGCCCACACTCACCGTCACTATATCGGAGCAATCGGAATATTCGTGTATTAAATCCAGCGCCGCCACCGCTTTACAGATATTTTCGGCTACTCGCAGGGCATTTTCAAACTCTGTGCCGGGTAACAGCACCACAAACTCATCGCTATCAAAGCGCGCCACCACATCGGCGGCCCGCAGGCAGTTGTTTTCTATGACCTTAGCAATACGCTTTAAACAATTGTCACCTACGCCTGCACCATAGTGGTGGTTGAAGGCGGTGAAGGCATCGACATCTATCATGATTAAAGCTAAAGCATTAAATTCACGGCAACAGCGACGCCACTCTATATCGATAGCTTCTTCAAAATAATAACGATTGGGTACGGCGGTAAGCGCATCCAAACGCGCTATTTCAGTTAACTGGTCGGTACGTGCTTTTAACGCGTAGAGAGAGTGCACCCGTGCCTCGAAAACAGTTGCCGTGGCATGACCTAAGTCTATGTAATCGATAGCGCCTGCGGCTATGGACTGGTCTTGCATTTGCTCTGAACCATAACGGCCCACAGCTAAAATGGGTAGCTCACGCAACGCGTCCATCGCGCGCAGCTGAGCACAGTCTTCGGCTAGAGTGTCGGTATATACCACCAGCATCTCTATACGCTTTCTGTCAGCGGCCAAACGTTGTAACTCATCCAAGTTTTCAGCATTCAGCAAATTAAACTCGTCTTCTAGCTTGTCCGTCATTAGCGCTTCGGCTTGAGCCGCTGGCGCTAAAATCACTATTAGCGGTCTGTTTATCATGGAGCAACTAGCCTTTGATAAGAAATTTCATCATTGTCACTATTAACAATAGCTTAGAGTAGTTAAGCAAAAATACTAGCAATGCTTACACTAGCTTATAGGTGCTATGCCAGCAGCCCGACGAACTTTTTCCATTAATGGTTTTGCGCTAGCTCTAGCTTTGGCCGCGCCTTTTTGCAATTCTTGCTCTATAAAAGCGCCATCGGCCATCAGCGCCTCATAACGTTCTCTAGCGGCACTTACCTGCTCATTGATTAAAGCAAATAATTCTTTTTTAGCCTGCCCCCACGCTATACCCTGGGCAAATTGCTCGCGCATATATTGCTGCTGTTCAGTATTGGCAAAAGCCTGCCAAATAGCAAACACAGCAGAATCGTTAGGGTCTTTAGCTTCACCGGGCTCCAGCAAATTGGTTTTGATTTTGTTGATATGTTTTTGCAGTTTTTTCTCGGGCAAAAACAAGGGTATGGTGTTGTTGTAGCTCTTACTCATTTTGCGGCCATCTAAGCCGCTAAGTATGGCACCGTCCTCACCCACCACCGCTTCGGGTAAGGTGAAGACCTCTTGCTTGTAGTGGTGATTGAATTTCTGGGCGATATCTCTGGCCATTTCTATATGTTGAACTTGATCTTTGCCCACGGGAATTTTTTCGCCGTTAAACATCAGGATGTCGGCAGCCATTAAAATGGGGTAGTTAAACAAACCCATCATAATGCCCTTGTCTGGGTCTACCCCTTCTTCTTCATTCACTTGCACCGACGCTTTGTAGGCATGAGCGCGGTTCATCAAGCCCTTGGCGGTTAAGCAGGTTAATATCCAACTCAGCTCGGTCACTTCCGGCACATCAGACTGGCGATAAAAGGTGGTGTTATCAGTATCTAAACCCAAGGCCAGCCAAGTAGCGGCTATCTCTTTGGTGGATTGCTGCACCTTGGCGGGGTCGCCACATTTGATTAAGGCATGATAATCCGCCAAGAAAAAGTAAGCATCGATATCAGCACTGCGGCTGGACTCTATCGCTGGCCGTATTGCGCCTACATAGTTGCCCAAGTGGGGAGTGCCGGTGGTGGTTATACCCGTTAATACGCGTTGCTTAGCCATAGAACTTGCTTACCTAACAGAATGAAAGACTATAAATGATGGCCGCAATGATACAGAGTCAGGCTGGTAGCCGCCATACCCTAGCGCGCTTTGTGGCTAAGCTCGGCCAGCAGGGTTTGATAGCGCGGTTGTAGCTGCTGCCATTGCCAGGCTTGCACCGCAGGCTTAGGTGGAAGCTCTTTATTAAAGGCTATAATTTTTGCCAGCAGCGCCTGCGCCTCTTGTACCACTGATTCTAGCTGTGACCCTAGATGGGAGGCATAGCAGTAATCCGCCGTAAACAACTCGGGGTAGGAAAGCCGATTAGGCACTAAGGGGATGCAACCGCAAGCTACCGCCTCTAAAGCCGATAAGCCTTGAAACTCATGCAAGGCAGTGCTGATAAAAACATCACTGCTTTGCAACACCGTTATATAGTCAGCCCGATTGGCTTGATAACCCACGGCTAGTAAGCGATGCTGGAAGCGCTGTTGAATCTGAGCAAACGCGGCTGGAAGCTGTCTAAATTGTGGCCCTATCAGATTAAGCCGGTAATCTATACCACTAACCTCTAGCAATTCCAACAGGGCTAATAAGCGCTCAGGGCCTTTGTCATACTCCCACCTAGCCGCCCACAACAGGGTTAAAGTCTGCAATTGTTTATGTGGCAGCGGCTGTAAGTCATCGGCTATAGCGACGGGCAGCACCGTGCTTTTAGCCAGCAGTGTCGGCAGTAGTTGTTGCGGCAATTGATCGGGCAGCTTTTTTAGTAGCCGCTCTACCCCGCTAAAAAAACTATCTTGATTCCACTGGCTATTAAAGGCCAGCTTATCGGCCGCCATGGCGCTGTAGAGATTCACCATTTGCGGGTCTACGCTATTGTGTTGCTCCTTTGACGTAGGAAATTCAAATTGGTTTTCATGAAAATATAACAGGCTGGGAGTGACAGCTAAGTGTGGGTGCAGACCTTTTAACGTCGCTAAATCCACCATGGAGGTGGCGACGATTAAGTCATAGCTTTGCGCCAGCTGCGGCGACTCATGCCACGACAAAGGGTTGCCCCGTATACGCCAGCGAAAATATCTATCGGGTAAGCTTAACAGGGTCCAATCAAAATCCGCTAGCTGACTCATCAGGCCGTCACACCAAGCCTTGTGGCTAGTAGTGTGATAGGCCGATAACAGTAAAATCCGCTTCATTAAGCGCTAATAGCTACGCTTTTTTGCTGATAAAACTTTGCCAATAGCTGATACAAATAATGGGCATCCTTAGCCCCTGCCAGCTCGCGTATGGAGTGCATGGCAAAGGTGGGCACACCTATATCCAAGGTTTTAACCCCCAAGTTGCTGGCGGTGATGGGACCTATGGTACTACCACAGGCCATATCGGTACGCACCACAAAGCTTTGCAACGGCACCTCAATTTGTTCGGCCAAGTGCCTCATTAACGCGGCAGTTTCAGAGTTGGTGGCGTAGCGCTGGTTGTGATTGATTTTAATCACCGGCCCCTGGTTCAGTTGTGGGCCATGGTTAGCATCGTGCCTATCGGCAAAATTGGGGTGTATACCGTGGGCATTATCCGCCGACACCATCATCGACCTATCTAAGGCGCGAGTGAGTTGCTCGGTATTAGGTACTAGCCGCTCTAATACCGATTTAAGCATAGGGCCATCGGCACCTGAACTAGAGGCGCTGCCCACTTCTTCGTGGTCGTTACACACTAGCAGTGCATTTTGATCTTTATTGCTTAACAGCGCTTGCATGCCTACATAACAGGACAATAAATTATCCAAGCGCGCGCTGGCTAAAAAGTCCTGCTCTAAGCCGACTATGGCTGGCAACTGGGTATCGTAAAAACTTAATTCGAAATCTAAAACTTTTGCCGCATCGCTGTTAGGCTGTTCTTTTTTGAGCCTAGCTAATAACATAGCGCGAAAATCCTGCTGGCCTTTTTCAGCCTGCATCACTATGGGCGGTATGTCTTTTTGCGGATTAACACTGCGGATGTTGTTAGCTTCTCTATCCAAATGAATCGCTAGGCTGGGGATGATAGCAATCGGTTTGGCGTAATTAATTAGCGCGCTTTTAATATCACCGGCTTTGGTTTTATAGCTTAGCCGGCCCGCTAGGGATAAGTCCCTATCAAACCAAGGGTTTAATAAAGCGCCACCATACACCTCTACCCCCAGTTGAAAATAGCCATTATGGTTTAACTCAGGATTGGGTTTTACTCGCAAACAGGGGCTATCGGTATGCGCGCCCACCATGCGAAATCCCTTTTCTACGTGGCTGCCCGCTAAATTGCTAAAGGCAATAATGGCCGAGCCATTGCGTACCACATAGTAACGCCCCTCAGGCTGCAACTGCCAAGCCTCAGCCTCGTTTAAGGCCTCAAAACCTGCCGCCTGTAAACGGCTGGCCATTTCCTGCACCGCATGAAATGGTGTGGGCGATGCGGCGATAAAAGCCATTAAGTCTTTATTAAAGGTGTTGAGTTCTTGCATGGTTAAATCCATTGAGCTGATAAGGCATTCATAAAATAAAAAGATTAAGGGATAAAAGAGCTAAGCATAGTGGCTTACATTTAGGCTCAGACTTAGGCGTAGGTATCGATACCGATGAGTTCTATACCCAGTTGCTGCTCTACGGTGGGCTTATTGCTTTCAAAGGCTCTAATAGCTTGCTGACTACTACGGGGTAGGCTTTGGTCTATATCGTTAGCACTACGGCTGGCGGCTATGGCACGAGCTAGCTCTTGCCGGCGCTGTAACTGTAACTCGCTATCCGACTCACTAATAGTCGGCGGCACGTCCGCCTGATTAGGCTGCTGCCGTTGTGGTGCATCACGCAATACCCGCTGGGCGTTATCACTAACGCGGGGTATTTGCGGGCTAATAGTAGAGTTAGCAATTTGCACGGGGTTAACACTCGCTTAACAAACGGTCTGGGCAATTAGTCTAAACAACGAATCTAACAAATAATCAAAGCGCCATTATAGGCTTAGCCAGCACTTATAGCCATAACATCAGTAGTAGGCCTGCCCCTAAGATTAGGCGATAAATCACAAAAGGCATCATGCCTATACGATCGATTAACTTGAGAAAATAATAGATGCAGAGGTAGGCCGTTACCGCCGATAACAAGGCACCACTGATAATCTCACCCCAGGGCACTGCCGTTTCGGCACTGATTAGCTGTAGCGTTTTTAAGCCACCGGCTGCCACGATTATGGGTATGGATAATAAAAATGAAAATCGCGCTGATGACTCGCGGTTAAATCCCAGCAGTAAAGCAGCGGTAATAGTAATACCTGAGCGAGAGGTACCCGGTATTAAGGCCAGCGCCTGGGCGAAACCTATGATTAAAGCCACGCGCCAGCTAATACTGAGTAGCGTTTTGCTTTGTGCGCCGATTTTGTCGGCCCAACCCAATAACAAACCAAACACGATGGTGGTGGTGGCCACTACCGCCATACCACGCAAATGTTGCTCTATAAAACTGTCGGCCGCTAATCCGATTAGCCCCGCGGGTAAGGTCGCCAACAACACACACCAAGCTAAACGACTGTCGTCTGTAGCGGGCCGCCCCACTACATTGCCACACCAGGCCTGCATTAAATTAACAACATCTTTGCGAAAATACAGCAGCACCGCCATTAATGAACCCACATGCACCGCCACATCAAAGGCTAGGCCCTGATCGGGCCAGCCCAATAATTCTTTCGGTAAGAGCAAATGGCCAGAACTGGATATAGGTAAAAACTCGGTAAAGCCTTGCACTATGGCCAGTAAAATAATCTGTACTTCATCCACTGCTAGGTCACTCCCTGCATTATTGTTGTGGCTTATTTGTTTAGGATTTAAGCTTTAGGGTTTGTGCTATTGATCAGCGATTTTTTTCCAGGCCACTTGGTCACGTATATAGGTGGGCTGGGCCTGATCGGCGGCGCAGTAATGGCCAGCCTGATACTGCGCTAGGGCTAAGCTGGCGACGGCTGAGGCGCGGGGTAGTAATTGATCGTTGCAGTACCCTAGACCCTGATAGTCCATCGCTTGCCTATACTGCCAACCACTGCCTACCGCAGCAAAGTTATTCAGCGCTGATGGCTGGATGAAATCTTGCGGCGCGTTTAATTGCTCATCGATGATAGGCTGCATGAGGCCCTGCTCACAGCGATAGGCGCACCAGTATATCTCACTCATTCGAGCATCGATGCTGGCAATAACAGGCTGCGCGGCGGTTACTTCCCCCAAATCCAAGGCGGTTTGCGCCAATGCCTGTAATGAGGAAACCGGTATCACCGGTACATCAGCACCATAGGCTAAGCCCTGCACTAGGCCTAAGCATATGCGCAGGCCAGTAAACGAACCCGGCCCTTTGCCAAAGGCTATGGCATCTAGCTGCTTTATGCTGATGCCAGCCTCTGCTAATAGTTGATCGACCATGGGTAGCAATCGCTGGCTATGCTCTCTGGGGGCCAATTCATACAGCGCCAATGGCGGCATAGGCTGGTCGCCCTCGCTGAGCTTATCGCTATCCAGTAAGGCAACCGAGCAGGCTTCTGTGCTGCTATCAACGGCAAGTATTTTCATAAATTAATTCGTGCTGGCTGGGTCGTTATTAACATGTAGGTCATTAACAAGTGGATGATTAAAAAACACGTCTAGCTGTTCTAGGCTAGAACACTGTGGCAGCCCCGGTATGCTATCAATAAAACGCTGACCGTAGGACTTAGTGTGCAGTCTATTATCGGCCAGCATTATAACGCCCTTATCCCCTACTCGTCGCAATAATCTGCCACAACCTTGACGGAATTTGATAATTGCCTCAGGCAACATAAATTCGTTAAAGCTATCCACCCCATGCTGTTGTAAATAATGGCTGCGTAATTTCGTTAAAGGATCAGTGGGCGAGCTAAAGGGAAGTTTATCCATCACCACTGCTGATAGGGGCGCACCTGATAAATCTACCCCCTCCCAAAAAGCGCCGGTAGCTAATAAGATACCCTGGGGTAAGGCAATAAATTGTTTTAGTAGCGCATAATTATCCGCGCCACCCTGCTCAGTTTTGGCCTGCTGTAAAAGCTGCCTATGCGGCGGTAAAGCTAATTGCTCAGCAACTGTGTTTAAGGCGCGATAACTGCTGAACAACACTAACACCCGGCCTGGGCACAGGGCGACAAACTCAGCTAGCCGTTGGCAAAACTCCGTATAAAAACCACACTGCTCAGGGCTGTGCTGCATAGCTGGTAAATATAAACGCGCCTGCTGCTGAAAATCAAAAGGGCTGGCTAAGCGATAGGACTGCTGCGAGTTTAAGCCGGTGCGCCGTAACACCATTTCATCAGCCAGTAGTGGCTGCTCTGTTGCTGCGCAGCTAGACAGCGTTGCTGAGGTAAGTATCCAGCTATGCTGCGGATAGGCCGCTATGGTTTTTTGTAAGTTATCCAATACATGCACTGGCGTATTTTGTATCACAAAGCCACGACCTTGTTTTTGTACCCAACATAAACCTTCAGCAGAGAGTATGGCCAGTAAAGCGTTATGCAGCTGTTGAGCTTGGGTCGCCAATAAACTCAATTGATAATCACGCTCTTTGGCGATGGTAAACCATGGCAATAAGTGGCTAAAAATTTGTAGCACTTGCTGCACCACGCGAACATGCGCGGCACGCTGGTACGGTATGCTGGTTGGTAACTGCGCAGGCAAGTCACTTAGCCATTGTGTTAATTGGCCGAGATAGCGTTGTATGCTGGCATCTTCAGCAGTACAACGCTGGCAGGTACTTAACAGTTGCCGTATAAATTGCCGCAGCTGACGGCTACTCACTCTATGCTCGGAAAATTGTTGCGCTAATGCGAGTAAACGATGCGCCTCATCCACTATCACCGTCTGTGCTTGCTTAATAAGCGTGCGGCTAGCAGCACTTTCATCACTGAGTAATAGGCTGTGATTCACAATCACCACATCGGCATGTTCAGCGCGGCGACGCGCTTTAAACAAAGGACAGGCTTTAAAATCTGGGCAGCGCTCAGCTAAACACTCCTCGGCAGCACAGCTGACATAAGAACGCAGGTTAGCAGGTATAGCTAACACACTAATATCGCCCTGCCCGCTTTCCCGCAGCTGTTGGTAAATATGACTAAGCTGTCTTTGCCGCTGCTGCGCAGCAGCGCTTTTGGTCTCAGCCTGTATATGCTTTTTTATATAGTAGGGACACAAATAATTACTGCGCCCTTTTAAGAGTGCAATGCTGCGGTTTAAGCCTAAGCACTGTTGCACTTGTGGAATATCACGCAAATACAATTGCTGTTGTAGGTAGTGGCCGGCGGTGGATATCAGCGTTTTTTTGCCACTTAGCAAGGCCGGTATAACATAGCCCCAGGTTTTTCCTAAACCGGAAGGGGCCTCAATAACATAGTTTTGCTGCTGGTTAATGGCCGCCGCAACCCGCTCAACCATTTGCTGCTGGCCTGGTCTGGCAACGAAGTCACTAATATGCTGTGCAAATAGCCCCTGTTCGCCTAGCAGTGAGGAATAGTCTGTAGCGTTTTTCACAGGGATAATGAACTACCGTTATAACTGTTGATGATGATTTGTCGAGCTGGGGCTATTTCGGTGTAGACTAAGGCCCGACATATTTATGACCACAAGTTTACGGTAAATTGATGAAAATTGATCGCAAAAATATTAGCGCTATCATTTTGGCTGGCGGCCAAGGCAGCCGCTTTCAGCATAGAGATAAAGGCTTGATACTGTGGCAAGAACAACCCTTGGTGAGCCATGTTATTAATCAAATACGTGAACAAGTCAGCGATATTGTGATTAGCTGCAACCGCAACATCGAGCAATATCAACAATATGGCTACCCCTGCATCAGCGATCAATTAGCTGATTATCAAGGGCCGCTGGCCGGCATCGCCAGTTGCCTACCTCATATTAAAACCGAGTATTGCTTGGTTTGCCCCTGCGATAGCCCCATTTTGCCCAAGGATTTAGTCACTAGACTGGCCGATACCCTGCTTAGCAGCGATGGCGACATTAGCTATGTTGATGACGGCGAACAAGGCCAATACTTGCTTTGCCTAATGAAAACATCGCTAGCCGCTAGCTTGCAGGCTTATTTAAGGCAAGGCGAAAGGCGAGTGAGAGCGTGGCAGCAACAACATGTAGCCCATGCTGCTGACTTATCGGATTTAAAAGGGCAGTTTTTCAATATTAATAGCCCTGAACTGCTGGATCAGCTGCGCTAGACTCATTATTTTCATACCGGCAATAAAAAACCCCAGTAGCAAGGCTAGCTGGGGTTTTTGTATAGGCTAAGTATTACTTTTTCTTAGCGGCTTTGCGCTTAGCTGCCTTTTTCTTGGCTGGCTTCTTGGCTGCGGCCTTTTTCTTGGGGGCCGCTTTTTTCTTCGCGGCTACTTTTTTCTTAGGAGCTGCTTTTTTCTTCGCCGCGGCCTTTTTCTTAGGGGCTGCTTTTTTCTTGGCAGCGGCCTTTTTCTTAGGTGCGACTTTCTTCTTCGCCTTAGCAACAGCTTTTTTCGCGGCAGCTTTGGCTTTAGCCGCGGCCTTGCGCTCGGCAGCCTTGGCTTTGGCAGCGGCTTTACGCTCCGCTATTTTGGCCTTAGCGGCCACTTTCCTAGCTAGTACCTTCGCTTTAGCAGCGGCCTTGCGCTCAGCCGTAGCAATTTTAGCGGCCTCCTTCTTAGCTGCTGCTGCGGCCTTGGCCTTTAACTTCTTAGCTAATGCGGCTAATCGCTTCTTATTAGCTGCGACGCGTTTTTTCACCCAATTGGCTTCATAGGCTTTAACCGCTTTGGCCAGTGCCGCACTGTCAGCTGCGGCTTGTGCTGCTGCGCGGCTTGCTAACGTAGCCTCTACCGCGGCTACTGCTGCTTTAGCCTTAGCATCTGACTTGGCTTTAGTAAGCCTGAGTTTTGCATCAGCAGATTTAGCCCGTAATGCTTTGATTTTAGCTGCTGCCTTAGCAGTAGCCGCTCTAGCACGCTTAGCGGCATTTTTATCTGCTGCTTTGCCTGATTTTGCTGCCTTCTTCTTAGCAGCTACCGCTTTCTTCTGTAAAGAAGATTGGCTTTTCTGCTCGCCGTCTATGGATTTAGTCAGCTTAGCCATGGCCTCTTGCGCTTTCGCAACCGCAGGGGCTAATACAGCAGACTTAGCTGGTGCTTTTTTTGCTGCAACCCGTTTCTTCGCAGCAGGCTTTCTCTTTGCTTTTGCTTTGGGCATTTTGCTTTCTCCTCAACAATGGCCTTGTGCGTTACAACAGTTTCTTATGGATTGATTAATTTTATTAAATAAGAAACAAGCACATATTTTTAAAATCCACTTAATACTTAGTCTAAAAACCCATATTTCTAAAGTTTTTTTTGTTTTTTTAACGTTTTTTTCACTTTTTTTTAAAGAAAAGTGACTTTTTTTTAAAAAATCAGGGTTGAAGTTGGGAAATAAGGATTTTTGCTCCCGCATCTTATAAAAATGTATTTTACAAACCAGCGCTGATTTTAAAAATAATAGCTATGACATTTCCTTTTTATAGCATCGTCAATTACAAGCAAGCAGCTTTTGAAAACGAATAATTAACCCCAAAAAATTAAAAACATCAGCTATACGCAAGCTTATATAATCGATTTAGCGACAATAAAAAAAGGCTCCCTAAGGAGCCTTTTTTTATTGTGTGTGTCGAAAAAGACAACACTTTATGTCGCGGTTTAGCTGGATAGTGCCGCCAGTACTTTATTACGTATATCGTCAACACTGCCCACGCCGGCTACGCAATGGTATTTTGAGCCTATCTCATCTGACTTAGCTTGATAAAAAGCCACTAAAGGTGCTGTTTGATCATGGTAGATTTCTAAACGCTTGCGCACAGTATCTTCATGGTCATCTTCACGCTGAATTAAGACCTCACCGGTTTCGTCGTCCACACCTTCTTGTGCTGGCGGGTTAAATACCAGGTGATAAACACGCCCTGATGCCTCGTGAACTCGACGGCCGCTCATGCGTGAAATAATTTCTTGATCAGCAACCGATATCTCTAATACATGATCTATCGCAACACCCGCCTCTTGCAGTGCTTCAGCTTGCGGTATGGTTCTAGGGAAACCATCAAATAAGAAGCCGTTTTTACAATCTGGCTGAGCAATACGCTCTTTGATGATACCGATGATAATGTCGTCTGACACTAAACCGCCGCTGGCCATAACAGCTTTTACCTGCAAACCCATTTCGGTTTCTGCTTTCACCGCTGCGCGCAGCATGTCACCAGTGGAGATTTGCGGTATTGCAAATTTCTCGCAAATAAACTGCGCCTGGGTACCTTTACCGGCACCGGGTGGTCCTAACAAAATAGCTCGCATAGGGATTGCTCCTAAAAAATAAATAAACCTGTAAAGCCTACATACGGCCAGAATAATCTTTTGATTGGCAAATAAGGCGCACAACCTTACACATCTAGCCAAGCAAGCTCAAGCGGATTCAGGCTAGGCAGTAAAAAGGCGGTCAAATTTTAGCCAAATAACCCCTTTTATTGCATCGCTAAAGTAAAAACAGCGGCCATTTATGCCGATTAATCCATCAGGGCTAACCTAGCTGTTGTTT
Source organism: Dasania marina DSM 21967 (assembly GCF_000373485.1). NCBI lineage: Bacteria > Pseudomonadati > Pseudomonadota > Gammaproteobacteria > Cellvibrionales > Spongiibacteraceae > Dasania > Dasania marina. The sequence continues at coordinate 121,740 of NZ_KB891585.1, read as the reverse complement.
GGCTTCTAGCCATAGCGACTCTAAAAGCTCCAAACTACTATCGGCTATAGCTTGCTGTCGACTATGCAGTTGCTGCTCTATATACGCAAAACGCCGCTCAAACTTACGATTGGTGGAGCGTAGGGCTGATTCGGGATTAACCTGTAAATGCCTAGCTAAATTAACGCAGCAAAATAAGATGTCACCTAACTCCGATTCTATTTCGGCTTTGTCACCTCCCTGTTGGGCCTGCTCCAATTCAGCAAGTTCTTCATGCAGCTTATCTATGACTTTGCTTATATCGTTCCAATCAAAGCCCACTTTGGCGGCACGTTTTTGTAGTTTAGCTGCGCGATTTAAGGCGGGTAAGGCTAGGGGTACATCTGCTAACAGGCTGTGCTGCTGTTTTTGCTGACGTTCTTGCTGCTTAATCGCCTCCCAGCTTGCTTTGACTTGCTCGGTTTGCTGCTGTTGCTGGCCGGCACGGCTGTGCAATTCACCACTGGGGAAAACATGGGGATGCCTACGTATCAGCTTGGCGGTGAGCTGATGGATCACATCCTCTAAGCTAAAAGCCTGCTGCTCAGCACCTAACTGGCTGTAAAAAATAACCTGAAATAATACGTCGCCCAGCTCTTCTTTAATATGCGCCATATCGTTACGGGCTATCGCATCGGCTAGCTCGTAGCTCTCTTCCAAGGTGTGAGGCACTATGCTGGCAAAGGTTTGCTCCTTATCCCAATGGCAGCCGTCCTGAGGATCACGTAAGCGCTGCATCAGATACTGCAAGTCTTGTAAGCTATACATAGGCTCAGGCATTATTTTTTATCTTCTCTTACCCGGTAAGCATTAGAAACATTGGGCAGGCTATTGATACGGCTTAACAGGTTCGATAATTCTGCTAGGCCACTCATTTCTACCGTTAAGGCCATTAAGGCCGTGTGGTCTTTTTTATTGGTGGTGGTTTGCATGGCAATAACATCTACTTTAGCATTGGCTAGCAAGGTCGTTACATCTCGTAATAAACCCTGGCGGTCAAAGGCGGTGACTTCTAAATCTACCGGGTAACTTTGTGGTTTCTGAGCATCGCCCCAATTCACTTCTATAATTCGCTCAGGCTCGTTGTGTTGCAACTGCAGCAGTTTGGCGCAATCCTGTAGGTGTATGCTAACGCCACGACCTTGGGTAACATAGCCCATAATCATATCGCCTGGCACCGGCTTACAGCACCTGGCAAAATGCGTCAGTAGATTACCTACCCCTTGTACAATAATATTGTTGCTGCCTTCATCAACGCGGGGCGGCTTAGTGACTAGCTCGGTAACAGGCGCCTCTACACCTTTATCAAAGCGTTCACTGACAGCGAGTATTTGTGCGGTATTAATATCACCCGCGCCTACTGCGGCATACATATCTTCGACCACTTGATAGCCAAAATAGGTAGCTACCGTTTTGTAATCTAGGCTGGTTAAGGCCATGCGTTTGAAGACTTTTTCTACCAGCGCCCGGCCCGCAGCGACATTATCCTCTCTCGCTTGCAACCTAAACCAGGCCTGCACTTTGCTACGCGCCCGGGATGATTGCAGGTAGTGCAAGCTAGGTTGTAGCCAGTCGCGCTTGGGGTTGTTCTCTTTGCCAGTTAATATCTCTACTTGTTCACCGGTGGCCAACGCATAGGTTAGCGACACTATACGACCATTCACTTTCGCACCCCGGCAGCGGTGCCCCACCTCAGTATGGATGTGGTAGGCAAAATCCAAGGGCGTAGAGCCCTGTGCTAAGTTGACGACATGGCCGTCGGGGGTAAACACATAGACTCTATCCTGAGCATTGGCAAAGCGCTTGGTAATTTCTTCAGTGCCGCCATCTATCTCTTCGTGCCAATCTAACACCTGCCGCAGCCAGGCAATTTTATCTTCGTAGCTGCTGCCACCATGCCTGTCAGCACCTTTATAACGCCAGTGGGCGCAAACCCCGTACTCGGATTCCTCATGCATGGCAAAGGTACGTATTTGTATTTCTAAGACCTTTCCCTCAGGCCCTATCACCGCCGTATGCAGTGAGCGATAACCATTATCTTTGGGGTTGGCGATATAGTCGTCAAACTCATTGGCGATATTACGCCACAGGCCGTGCACTAAACCTAGCACGGCATAACAGTCCTTTAGTTCGGGCACTAATATACGCACCGCCCGAATATCGTAAACCTGTGAAAAACCTATGCCTTTGCGCTGCATTTTACGCCAGATACTATAGATGTGTTTAACTCGACCACTGAGCTCAGCCTCTATAGCATTTTTTGCCAAAACATCGCTGAGCAACTGCTTAACTTCTTCTATATAGCGCTGCCTGGCCAATCTTTTTTCATCAAGTAATTTGGCAATTTTTTTATAGGAGGCAGCATGTAGGTAGCGGAACGATAAGTCTTCCAACTCCCATTTAATATGGCCTATGCCTAAACGGTGAGCCAGCGGTGCGTAAATATCAAATACTTCGCGGGCGACTAAATAGCGGCGTGTGGGATTATTTTTAACGGCTCGGATAGCGCAGGTGCGTTCAGCTAATTTTAACAATGCCACTCGCACATCATCGACTAAGGCCACCAGCATTTTGCGTATATTTTCTTTTTGCGCACTGGCTTGGCCTAACACCGGGGTATCGCCTGCTATCACCTTACTCATGGCCGCCATACGTATGACACCTTCAATCAGCGTGGCGACACGCTCACCAAAATTTTCTCTAACGACATCCAGCTCTAGTTGATGCTCACGAACCAATCTATAAATCACCGCAGCGACTAAGGTTTCGGTATCTAAATGTAGGTCGGCGAGTATCTCAACCATTTCCATGCCTATACGGAAACGGCTGTGCTCTTTGCCCCAGGAATTGGGGGAGTCGGTGTTGGGTTGCTGCTCTATAAATTGACTAAAGTTACAGGCCCGCAGTAACTCGACTTTATCAACCGCGGGGTCTACCGGCAGGCGCTCTAGCCACTGACTGACATCAATAGAGCCATCGCTATTAACTGGATATTCTTCACGTACTTTTACCATAATTAACTGGTATTCCTTGTGAGTCGCTGAGATCTATACCCTTAAGGGATATAAACGTTACAGGCTTTCTAACACCACGAAAGCAGTCGCTATATCGTCTTCATCGCTAATACTAACGTGCTGGCCGCAAACCTGGCGAGCAGCGGCATATTCTGCCGCTTTACCGGAAAAACACAGCATAGGCGCGCCAAGCTCATTATGGGTTATAGAAATATCTTGCCAGCTAACACCTTGGCCTATGCCGGTACCTAGTGCTTTACCTGCCGCTTCTTTCACTGCAAAACGTTTGGCTAATAGGGCTATAGGTTTAGTCGCTGTTTCAAATTGAGCAAATTCCTGTGGCGTTAATATACGCTGCGCAAACTTATTGCCCAAACGTTGATAACTGGCCTCTATACGATCAATTTTTACTAAATCGGTACCTATACCTACTATCATTCTGCAACCTATCAACTTGCCTGTTAGCTAAGCTTACTCATAAAAACAACTCGCGGCTTTTTAAAGGTTTAGCGCCTAAATAAAACCCCAGTGCCTGCCTACATAGCCGTTTTGCCGCTGCCCGTGCGGTGGGCTGAAAATCTGCCGCCGCTATGGCTAATAAATCCGCGCCATTAAAACTATTTCGTAAGGGTTGATCGCCATGGTAGGCACTAAACCCCCGTTCGGGAAAGTATTGATAGCGCCCATCCGGCGCTATCGCCTCACCGGTATCGGCAACATTTTCTAGCTGTAAGCCATAACCTAAATAATTGAGTAGTGTCAGCTCAAAACGACGCAAAATAATATCAACAGGTTCGTGCAAGTTTAATTGTATTAACACCTGTTGGTACAAATAAAAGATATCGTCATTTTCTTCTTCAGCCTGTAATAAACGTGTTAGCAGCTCATTAACATACATCGCGCTAAATAGTCGCTCGCCCTGCAGCGCATAACTAGCGGCTTGCGCTTCTATATGAAACAGACTTTTTAAATCGCTTTTACCGCCCCAGCTAATCAACAGAGGCTTAAAAGACTGCAGCAGGCTGCGTTTTTGTTTGGCTGTTTTACTAACTGCCCTCACCCCTTTGGCTACCGCACTAACACGGCCATATTGCGGGGTGAAAAAATCTACCAACATACTGGTGTCACGGTAGTGCCGGGTGTGTAAAACATAAGCTGGCTGCAGTTCAACACGCATAATGACGCTACACTAATCGAAGTCGTTATAGCCTAGGCTACGCAAGGCTCTTTCATCATCTGACCAGCCTGACTTCACTTTAACCCAGAGCTTGAGCATGACCTTGCGTTCGAACATTTTCTCCATGTCCAGCCTAGCCTCCTGCCCTATTAATTTTAAACGGGCGCCCTTGTCGCCGATAACAATACGCTTTTGCCCTTCACGCTCAACCAGTATCAAAGCGCCTATATGCAGACTTTTACCGCTATCGCTAAATTCTTCAATTTCTACGGTAATTTCATAGGGCACTTCCGCGCCTAACTGACGCATGATTTTCTCACGCACCAACTCTGCCGCCATAAAGCGCGAACTTCTGTCGGTAATTTGATCTTCATCGAAGAACCAATCACCCTTGGGTAGGCGCTCGTTAATACAGGCCTCTAAACTATCTAGGTTAGTATCGCGTAACGCCGACACCGGCACGATTTCAGCAAAATCCATTTTTTGCTCTGCGGCTTGTATAAACGGTAGCAGGCTGGACTTGTCTTCTATTTGATCAACTTTATTAACCGCTAAAATTACCGGGCAAGAGGCGCGTTTAACTTGCTCTAGCACCCAATCATCGGCGGTGGTCCACTTGCCTCGGTCGACCACAAAAACCACCACGTCTACGTCGGTAATCGCCGAGCTGGCGGCGCGGTTCATATAGCGGTTAATCGCTTTTTCTGAATCATCATTTTGATGTAAACCCGGTGTGTCTACAAAGATAGACTGCACCTGATTTTCAGTTTTAATACCCAGCACTCTATGCCGCGTGGTTTGCGGCTTGCGCGAAGTGATACTAATTTTTTGACCTAATATATGGTTAAGCAAGGTAGACTTGCCGACATTAGGACGGCCTACTATCGCTACATAACCACAGCGTGTTTCGCTCATAATATTTCCTGCCAGCCTAGAGGCTGTTTTCGATTAATTCTATCGCCGCCGCTGCGGCTGCTTGTTCGGCACTGCGCCGATTACCGCCCTCACCTATACAGTTGGGCAGCCCGGGTATCTCACAGGCAATCTGAAAGTGTTGATCATGATCCTCACCACTGGTTTCTATCAACGTATATACAGGCAGGGCTTTCTTTTTAGCCTGTAGTATTTCTTGTAAAGTGGTTTTGGCGTCTTTGTGACTTTTCTTAGAGGCTATAGCCTCTAAGCGCGAGTGATACCAGCTCAGCACGCGTTCGCGACACTGCAACATATCTGAGTCTAAATAGATGGCACCTATCAAGGCTTCTACGGTATCGGCCAAAATGGATTCACGGCGAAAGCCTCCGCTTTTCATTTCACCCTGCCCCAGCTTTAAATAATCACCCAACTCAAACTCACGGGCTATTTCAGCCAGGGTCTTACCCTTAACCATCTGCGCGCGCATTTGGCTAAGCTCGCCTTCTTTTAATTTGGGAAAACGCTCGAACAGGCTTTCTGCAATAACAAAATTAACAATAGAATCGCCTAAAAACTCTAGGCGCTCATTGTTTTTTGCCCCCACGCTGCGATGACTCAGTGCCAGCTCTAGTAATTGGCTATCCTTAAACTCATAGCCCAGCTTGGCCAATAAACGTTGCGTAGATACTGTCACTATAAATTACTTACCTTGCACTTCAAATTGAAGCTTCTCGAATTTCACCACCACATCCACATTTTGCATAAAAGGAACGCGCTGTTCGTAGTTGGCATTGATTTTAACTTTGCCGCTTTTTTCACGTTTAATGTCTATATCTTTAGTGGTAATAACCGTAACTTGGTTCATATTGAATGAACGGTCAATTTTCTTGCGTATCTCCGCAGGCGTCATTCCAGTACCACCCTCTTCGACTATAGAGGTCAAAACACTTTTAACCGTCCACGAACTCATATAGATGGGCAATAATTTCACGAATACCGTTGCAAAAAAACCAATTAATAACAACACCATTAATAGGCTTAAACCTGACAGACCACGCTGGCGTATAGGGCTTACCATAATGTTTCTCCACTTATTGTTTTTGACAGTATTGTAGTGTGTTTTTGCCATAATACCCGCTAGCGTTTTATTCAATCACACCGGCGCGGCTAAAACTGGGCAACTGGGTTATAGACGGCCAATACATCCATTTAGCAAATGCCTTGCCTACGATGTTTTGCTCTGGCACTGGCCCCCAGAAACGACTATCGCTGCTGTTATCACGATTATCGCCCATCATAAAATAATGGCCTTGCGGCACCACCATGGTAAAACCGCCACGGTCTATAGCCATGGTATTGTGTATGGTGTGGCTGCTGTCGCCAAATTGCTCATTATAGAGTTTAACTGCTTGGCCAGATTCGTGAATTTGCGCCACAAACGCCTGCGGCATAAACTCGCCGTTGATGGTTAAAGTTTTGTTGCTATAAACAATTTCATCGCCAGGCAAGCCTATTACCCGTTTAATAAAATAACGCGGATCATGGGGAGGAAAAAACACCATCACATCACCACGCTGCGGCTCACCCACTGCCATAATTTTGGTACCTAACACGGGCAGGCGTAGACCATAGCTAAATTTATTCACCAAAATATAATCACCCACTTTGAGAGTGGGTACCATAGAGGCGGAGGGAATTTGGAAAGGCTCTACAATAAAAGAGCGCAGCAACACCACCACGAATAACACTGGAAAAAAAGACTTGGCGTATTCCGCCAAAATCAACTCGCGGCCATAGTTGCTGAGTAATAACTCTTTTTGCTCGGCCACATAGCGTCCTAAAAATGCCGTTACCGAGGGCGAATCCACATAGTTGTTGCGCTTATGCGCAAAACAAAAATGATCTAAGGCATACACCACACCACTAAACAAGGTTAGCCACACCAGTACCAGCGCGAAGTCGCCATCTTTCACTAAGAAGATAGACGCGCCCCAAGCCAGCCACATAATAAAGGTGGCACGGTAAAACCACTCTGACCAACCGGGTACAGTTTTTACTAGTAGTTCGTCAGCAGATAGTGATTGCCCTTCATTAATACAGCGATCTAACTGTACTTGTATTTGTGGTCGGGCAAATTTTTCCTGCATTAGCCACAGCAATAAACTCATGCCTGAAACAACAAATAACAGCGTATTAACCATATTTACATCCAATCATTATATTTAAAGGTTAAGGACTAAAGCTTAACTATCAACTTTTAACACCGCTAAAAACGCGCTCTGCGGAATTTCTACATTACCCACTCGTTTCATGCGCTTTTTACCAGCCTTTTGTTTTTCTAACAGTTTGCGCTTACGACTAATATCACCACCATAGCATTTAGCGGTTACGTTTTTGCGCAGTGCTTTCACCGACTGCCTGGCTACAATTTGACCACCTATGGCGGCCTGTATAGCGACATCAAACATCTGCCTAGGGATTAACTCTTTCATTTTTTCGGTTAAGGATCTACCACGGCTTTGTGCTTGGTCTCTGTGTACGATTATCGACAAGGCATCGACGCGATCGCCATTAATCAACACATCCAGCTTAACCAGCGGTGCTTCTTGAAAACGCTCAAAGCTGTAGTCCAAAGAAGCGTAGCCACGGCTAACGGACTTTAGCCTATCGAAGAAATCTAATACCACTTCATTCATAGGCAACTCATAGCTAACCGCTACCTGTTTACCTAAAAACTGCATCTCTTTTTGCACACCGCGCTTTTCTACGCACAGGGTAATCACCGCACCTAAATATTCTTGCGGCACTAACATATTGGCGAGACAAATAGGTTCGCGCACCTCGTCTAAGATGCCCGGATCGGGTAAGGCCGAAGGGTTATCTACCATTAACACCTCGCCTTGCTTGGTGAGCACTTGGTAAATAACCGTAGGGGCAGTGGTAATTAAATCGAGATTGTATTCCCGCTCTAAACGCTCCTGAATAATTTCCATGTGCAACATGCCTAGGAAACCTATGCGAAAACCAAAGCCTAGTGCGTCCGAACTTTCGGGCTCGTAAAACAACGATGCATCGTTGAGCGTTAACTTTGCCAGAGCATCTCGGAAGGATTCGTAATCGTCAGAATTAACGGTAAACAGACCCGCATAAACCTGCGGTTTCACTTTTTTGAAGCCAGGCAACTGCGTAACATTGGGGGTACTGGCGTGGGTAATAGTATCGCCCACAGGCGCGCCGTGTATGTCTTTAATACCGGCAACTACAAAACCGACTTCACCCGCTTTTAATACGCCTGTCACCAGACGCTTGGGGGTAAAAATACCGACACTATCGGTAATATGCTGCTTACCGGTAGACTTCATAATGATTTTATCGCCTTTGCGCAGCTGACCATGCTTAACACGCACCAACGAGACTATGCCCAAGTAATTATCAAACCAAGAATCGATAATCAGCGCCTGTAAGTCGCCATCAAGATTACCTACCGGCGGTGGTATTAACTCGACTAACTGCTCTAGTAAATCATCCACGCCCATGCCGGATTTAGCACTCACGGCTATGGCATGAGAAGCATCTAAGCCTATAATTTCTTCTATTTCTTGCTTAACAGTATCAGGATCGGCTTGCGGCAAGTCCATTTTATTGAGCACAGGCAGCACTTCTAAACCCTGCTCTATAGCGGTGTAACAATTGGCTACCGATTGCGCCTCTACCCCTTGCGCCGCATCCACCACCAACAACGCACCTTCACAAGCTGCCAGTGAACGGGAAACTTCATAGGAGAAATCCACATGCCCAGGCGTATCGATAAAGTTAAGTTGGTAGGTTTTACCGTTTTTGGCATTGTAATTGAGGGTGACGCTTTGGGCCTTAATGGTAATACCGCGCTCGCGCTCTATATCCATAGAGTCCAGCACTTGCGCGCCCATCTCGCGGGCACTAAGGCCACCACAGGTTTGAATAAAGCGATCGGCGAGGGTCGATTTACCGTGATCTATATGGGCAATGATGGAAAAATTTCGAATTAAATCTAAGTTACTCACTCGCTAAACCACTTTCAAAAAACTACATAAATACACTTATCACAGCCCCTAACAACACGATATACAGTTAGGCCGAATAAGACTCGTTTCAATCAAACGGCGAATTTTACAGGAAAGGGGATAATCTAGCTATGAATAGCGCTTTTAGAATACCTATAGAAACTTACGCGCTGTGAATAATATCGCCACAGGCGGTTTTGGCCCTACCACTCAACGTGACTCTCACCTGCGCAGCGAGAATATTACTCTGGCCGCGAGAGCGCCACCAAACCAATACAAAACCCAGCAGCAAGCCAACTGCTGAAGCCAGTACTATCTCACCCTCTAGGCTAAACCAATAACTCGCGACAGCACCGGCAGCTAACATGCTTAGCAGAGGCAGCAGATAAACTAATAAAGCGCCACTGACTAATAAATGCTCGGGGAATTGCAACTGCACCTTATCGTCCACCTGATAATGACAGCTATCTTCTGCAGGTATAACCACTTTCAAATGATTGCGGCGCTGATGAGCAGCTTCATTCATCAACCCATAACCGCAGCCTTTTTGTGCCGAACAACTATTGCAGGTGCTTTTTTGCAGTGTTTCTACCCATAAGTGCTGCTTATCTACCGCTAGCACTCTGGCTACTTCGCTCATCATAATTAGCTAGCCGCTACTATAGAGGCGGCGACGCGCTCAGCGGTAAGCTGGGGAATTTCACCCACTACTGTGACCCTATAGGTTGTACCGTTAAGCTGAAAGGCTCTGGAATAGGCCATGGTAGCACCGCGCTGTGCCCTGCCCTGCACCCCCGCATTGGGGCTACTGTTGTTATGGGGCTCTACAAATACAGAAAACACCGCCAGGCCATCAGTAAAGGTTTGACTATCAACAGTGGTTTTTTTAGGTGTGCCTGATATAGGCTTAAAACCACCAGGCACCCAGTTTAAACGCCAGGCATAATGGTGATCATCGCTAACACCGGGGGCGATATGGGCAGCCTGCTGGGAATGTTTGGGATCACTAAAGATATGGGCAGGAATATCGACGTTCAACTCCAGCTCTACAAACTGAAAGCGCTCCAATACTTTGTTGTCGGTACTGTATTGCACACCGCGCAGTAACAGCCCCGTTTCTTCATCCAGTGACAGTCGGTGGCCAAAGCGGTGTTTATCTCTGGGCATTATCGCCAAAACTACCACTTTGCGGCCTGCCACTCTATCGTAGCCGGCCAACGAAAAATCATAAAAATGGGCCATGCCCGCCTGGCTATGGAATTGCTGTTTTAGCAGATTGATCAGCTTGTCACCTGCATGCATACAACTGGGGCCATGGCCTTTGCGCACCACATTAAGCTCACTGCTGTTGAGCCGCTCTAAGCGCTCATACTCTTCACCATCTATCAATGCATGAAAAATACGCATGGTCTGGATGTTATCGGCCTGCTCATAGGTAAACAGCCCCTGATAATTTAACTGTCTATGGCTGCTAGACATTTTTTGCAGCCAGTCTTGCGCAGCCAGAGGCTCAGCAACAGCCAGATTGACCGCCGTTAGCAAGGCTAGCGACAACACAGCCATAGCACGCCACATCATTTATTGCGCCTCGTAACTAGCAACGCGGGCAAAGTTCATCATGCCTTGGCCGTTATTGAGAGAAGATTGTTCAGTGTGCTCCAACATATATTGATGCAAACGCTGCTCTGCGGTTAAATCGCCCTTCTCTATCGCTCTAGACAAACCCGTGCCAGGTGTCGGCCATTGCTGAGCCAAGGTGGCGCTAACAGTGACATTACCGACACCATTAGCCGCTAATTGTGCAGGGTAAACTCTACCACTATTCCCTGAGGCTAAGGTATTAGCCGCAGGCGTTAATCCCGTATTCGGCGTCATTAAGCTTTGGCCGCCTAACACTATCGCCATAGTCACCGAGGCTGCCACGGCAAAACCCGCTACCGGCTTATACCAGTTTCGAGCAATTTTAGGCGCTGCCGGCGTTTCATTTACATTATGCGCAGGCTCATCAGCAATAGCTGCCGCGACCTTGGCACTAATATCCCACTGCAAAAAAGCTTGGCCATCACGCCCTGCCATCACATCTGCCATCCTATGCATAGATTGCCAGTGTTGATCCTGCTCCTGAGTATCGCCTTGTTTTAACAAGCGACGTAATTCCAGCTCATCCGTTTCACCGTCTTTTAATGCCGACAATGCTTCTCGCAATTGCTCACTCATAAACTACCCTACCTTCATTCTCATGCCGCGGCTGCTGGCTGCTGTTAGCCAAGTTAAACGGTTGGTAAACCATCCATCTGCGCTCGTACCTGTTTATCCACTGCCTCCCTGGCCCGAAATATTCGTGATCGCACCGTACCTACCGGGCAACCCATCACATCGGCGATATCCTCATAACTAAAATCTTCCAACTCGCGCAAGGTTAGTGCTGTGCGCAAGTCACTGGGTAAATCTGCTATCGCGTTATCCAATACCGCTTTCAACTCTTCACCAAACAAGGCGTTCTCTGGATTTTCAATATCCTTTAGAGGGGAGTCACCCTCAAAATGTTCCGCATCTTCTACATCTATATCGGCGCTAGGCGGGCGACGCCCGCGAGATACCAAATGGTTCTTCGCGGTATTAATCGCAATCCGGTACAGCCAAGTATAAAACGCACTGTCGCCACGAAAATTAGGTAGTGCACGATAAGCCTTAATAAAAGCCTCCTGCGCCACATCCTGAATTTCGGAATGATCGCGTATATAGCGGGAAATCAAGCCAAAGATCTTGTGCTGGTACTTTAATACCAGTAAGTCGTAGGCTCGCTTATCGCCTTGCTGCACCCGCTTAACGAGTTGTTGGTCAGCCTGTGGGGTGCTAGACATTGCTCCCCCAAATCGGGTACTTCTTATTCAATGGCTTGACCGTAGTGTGTGGTGAAAGTTCTTTCATGCTTTATGCTTGCCTCCTAAGAGCCCCTACTTTTTGTATAGTTCCGCTAACACGCTGTTTAATTTCGCTTTTTGTGCTTACGGGCTTATACTACGCGCATATTGTAGCCAGCAAATCAGTGGCGAGTTTACGCGACCCTCTCACTAGAAAAAACCATTAATTAATAAAGCACCTCTCCCTTTTATGAGCACAGTCCTTCAACACGATGTTTTAATTATAGGCAGTGGCGCTGCCGGCCTTTCCTTGGCTTTGCACTTAGACCCCAGCTTACAGGTCGCTCTCATCTGCAAAGGTGAGCTCAACCAGGGCGCCACCTATTACGCCCAAGGGGGTATAGCGGCAGTATTGGACGAGGAAGATTCCTGCGCTGCCCATATTGCTGACACTCTTACCGCCGGTGCCGACCTTTGCCACGAAGATGCCGTGGCCTTCACCGTTAACAATAGCAATGACTTAGTCAATTGGTTAGTTGAGCAAGGCGTGCAATTTACTCGCAACACTGACCCCAGTCAGTCCTTCCACCTCACCAAAGAAGGCGGCCACAGCCACCGCCGCATCATTCACGCGGCAGATGCCACCGGCCGGGCCGTGTCAGAAACGTTGATACAGCGAGCTATAGAAGCCGACAATATACACATCTATGAACAGCGCGTAGCGATAGACCTGATCACCCGCCAAGGCCAGTGCCACGGCGCCTATGTGCTCGATCGCAACACCGGCCATGTCGACCTATTTCAAGCCAAGTATGTCGCCCTAAGCACTGGCGGTGCCAGCAAGGCCTATCTTTATACCAGCAACCCCGACGGTGCCAGCGGTGATGGCATCGCCATGGCTTGGCGCGCAGGCTGCCGGGTAGCCAATATGGAGTTCAACCAATTTCATCCCACCTGCCTGTATCACCCCGAGGCCAAATCTTTTTTGATTACCGAGGCGATACGCGGTGAAGGTGGCCGTTTATTACTACCTAACGGCGAGCGCTTTATGCACCGCTTTGATAAGCGCGGCGAGTTAGCACCTAGGGATATCGTGGCACGCGCCATTGACCATGAAATGAAACGCCTAGGCAGCGACTGCGTGTATTTGGATATCAGCCACCGATCACCCGATTTTATTTTGCATCATTTCCCCACGGTAAAAGCTCGCTGCCTAGAACTGGGCATAGACATTACCCGCGACCCCATGCCAGTAGTGCCCGCCGCCCACTACACCTGCGGCGGCGTTATGGTTGACCAACACAGTAGCACCGATATCGCCAGCCTCTATGCCATAGGCGAAACCTCCTTTACCGGCCTGCACGGTGCTAACCGTATGGCCAGTAACTCTTTATTAGAGTGCTTAGTGTATGGCCGTTCGGCAGCGCAACATATGATGGCTAATCTGGATCAGGACTTCCCTAAATTACAGATTAACCCCTGGGATGAATCGCAGGTTACCGATTCGGACGAGGACGTGGTTATCTCCCACAACTGGGATGAGTTGCGCCGCTTTATGTGGGATTACGTAGGTATAGTTCGCACCAATAAACGCCTGCAACGGGCACTGCGCCGGGCCGAATTACTGCAACAGGAAATTAATGAGTATTACAGCAACTACAAGGTCAGCAATGATTTATTAGAGCTGCGCAACCTCGCCACAGTCGCCGAATTGATTATACGCTCGGCACTAAGCCGTAAAGAAAGCCGTGGCCTGCACTACACCCTGGACTACCCCAACGCACTAGCTGAAGCCGAGGACACCATACTCTATCCCAGCAAGAAAGAGCCGCTGCAATAGCCTATAAATGAACCGCTAAAAACCCGCTTGATAAGCCTTACGGCTTTTAAATAATACGCTAAGCCGGCGAAAATCATCTGGCTGGCAGCTATCAGCCAGCAATAACACTGCGTGTGATTGCCCAGTCAGTGGCTGATGATAGCTGGCCGCCATTAGCCAAGGCCAAACGGTAGCTGCGCGCAATACCACATCGACATCGCCCTCGGCATAGCACAACTGCCAGCGGCCATGATCATGGCGCAGGGCCTGTAAACATTGCGGTGAAAAATGACGCCGCCAACAGTGATAACCGTATAGCAGCTGCAATAACAGCATGGACAGTAACAGATACCAAGGCAGCTGATAAACCAGCAGCGCCACTAGCACCAGACCATTTAACGCCCAGAGATAGCTTTTCAGCCAAAAGGAAGGTGTTACGGCGACCTTAAGCGGGCCGCACATGCGCAATAATTTTATTAACGATAATAGCCAGCTCGTTATCTTCGGGTTTGCCACGGCCTAAAAACCAGGCAAACAAATCATTGTCTTCAGACTCCAGCAAATCTAGATAACGTTGTAAGTCGTCCGCATCCAAGTTACGTAAGCGCTGCTCAACAAAAGGCACTAAGATCAAGTCTAGTTCTAGCATACCGCGGCGACTCGCCCACCCTATGCGGTTAAATTCTTGATCCGATAACATAGTAAAACCCTTAAAAAACGTACACTCTAAGTAAGCCCTAAATAGACCCTAAACGGAAACCATGCATAAGTCGTAGCATATACACAGTAAAAAACAGCCGCATTATAACGACTCACACCGCACTTCGATAGCGCAATCAGCTGACAGCAGCGCATATTGCTCGTAGAATAGCGGCCAGCCTATCAACATCCTAAGACTATTTTATGCCTAACCCTTGGACAGATTTTTTTAACCGCTTTGCCCCAGTCAAAGCACCTGCAAGCACCGACAGCAACGTTGTTTGCCTACTAGACCACTACGGTCTATTAGCCACCCAAGGTTTAGATGCGGCAAAATTTTTGCAGGGGCAAGCTAGCTGCGATATTAACGCGATTAGTGCAGAACAGGCCCACTACGGCAGTTTTAGCAGCCCCAAAGGGCGCGCCTATGCGCATTTTTTAGCCAGCAAAAATAGCGCTGATAATTACCTGCTGCGGCTACCCCAATCTATTCTCGGCGGCACTCAACAACAGCTAGCCAAATACCTAGCCTTTTTTAAAGCTCAGCAAATCGATTGCAGTGCCGAGTACAGCTTGCTAGGCCTCAAAGGCCCAGCCGCCAGCGCCAATATACGCAGCTGTTTTGGCGACTGCCCCAGCCAACCATTGGCCAGCATCAGCGCAGCCGATTACAGTATT
The DNA here is from genome assembly GCF_000373485.1 of Dasania marina DSM 21967. NCBI lineage: Bacteria > Pseudomonadati > Pseudomonadota > Gammaproteobacteria > Cellvibrionales > Spongiibacteraceae > Dasania > Dasania marina. Next base: position 106,513 of record NZ_KB891585.1, on the reverse strand, counting down.
ATTGCCATAGACCCCAGCCAAGAGCTCTATGAATGCTGGATTAAAAACAGCGTGCTGGCCGACTACTGGCCCCGCCTTAGTAATGGCCTACATTGCGCCGATAGCTCGCTCTGGCAATTACAATTAATACGCCTAGGTATAGCAGAGCTTAGTGCCAGCAACGTGGATCAATATATCCCACAAATGCTTAACTACCAGCTAACTGGAGCTATCAGCTTTACCAAGGGCTGTTTTACCGGCCAAGAAATCGTGGCACGCATGCAATACAAAGGCAAAGTCAAACGCCGCCTGTACCGCATAGCACTTACCGGCTCTGCTATCCTTACCGAGGGCATGGATATAATCAACAACAGCACTAACGCGGTAGTAGGCCAGATTATTAATATCGCAGCTAGTAAACCCAACACACAAGAAGCCTTAGCGGTGCTTAACATTGACCCCAACCAAGAGCAAAGCCTGAGTGTAGTCACGGAACAGGCAACGACAGCTGTCACGATGCTAGATTTGCCCTATGCTATAAACTAAAGCACTGTTGCAATCACCCATGCCACAATTACCAGCCAGTATTAAGAATAAATAACAGGAAAATACATGAGTACAGTAGCCGAACAAGTTCGAGACGATTTATTAGAAGCCATCGCCAACGATAAAATTGTTCTTCCCACCTTGCCTGAGGTTGCCCTGCAGGTAAGAGAGATAGCAGCCGACCCCAATGTTAATGCACAAAAGCTGGATAATATTATCAGCAACGATGCCGCACTCACCGCCAGAATTATCAAAGTTGCCAACAGCCCCTTGCTACGCGCACGTAATCCTATAGAAGATTTAAAAATGGCGGTAATGCGCCTAGGGATAGATTACACCGCCAACCTAGCCACCGGCCTGGCCATGCAGCAAATGTTTCAGGCCACCTCCGATACCGTTGATAAATATATGCGCGAGGTGTGGGCAAAGAGCACAGAAGTGGCTGGCATTAGCCATGTGCTGTGCCGTCACTACACCAAACTCAAACCCGACCAAGCCACCCTTGCAGGCCTAGTCCATAAAATTGGCGTATTACCTATTTTGACCTATGCCGAAGATAACCGCCGCCTACTAAGAGATATCAAAGTATTGGACGAGGTCATCGCCAGCATACACCCGCAAATTGGTCGTAAAATATTAGAGACTTGGGATTTCCCTGAAGAGCTACAGCTGGTGCCTGAACAGCATTTGAATTTTGACCGCAATGTTGCACAAGTGGATTATGCCGATATCGTAATGGTAGCTAACCTGCAAAGTTACATAGGCAGTGACAACCCCTTAACACAAATGGATTGGACCCCGATTAGCGCCTTTCAACGCTTAGGCTTAGACCCTGAAGTCAACGCCCATGAGGCCGAAGACCTTTCAGCAGATATGGAAGCCGCTATGGCGCTGCTGCAATAACTGCACTGGGCAACCCCCGGTAATCCTCCCCCTCTATGGCGGCCATCACGACAGTGTTGCGCCGCCGCATTTCTGTTAACCCATCACTTGCACTAAGCCAGCGCTTTAAAAAGCTAATGACGCCTGCGCCTCATTCAGCTGCCACTGCACCGGCTCACGCCCCTGCGCTAGCATATAGCGGTTAGCTTGCGAGAAATGGCCGCAACCAAAAAAGCCTCTGTAGGCCGATAGCGGTGATGGGTGCGCTGCCTGTAATATCAAATGCTTAGTAGGGTCTATCAAGGCTGCTTTTTTATGGGCGTAAGCCCCCCACAAAAAAAACACCACACCGCTGCGCTCAGTGCTGAGGGTGCTAATGACTTTATCGGTAAAAGTTTCCCAACCCCGGTTTTGATGTGAGCCCGGCAAACCCTGCTCTACGGTTAACACACTGTTTAACAACAGCACGCCCTGCTGGGCCCAATCGTTCAAACAGCCGTGCTTAGCAATGGGAATCTGTAAATCCTGATACAACTCTTTGTAAATATTTTTTAAGGAGGGCGGCACTGCCACCCCGGCAGGCACCGAAAAACTCAAGCCATGTGCTTGCCCCGGGCCATGGTAGGGGTCCTGCCCCAAGATAACCGCTTGCACCTTATCAAAAGCACAGTGTTCGAAAGCATTAAATATAAGCGGGGACGGTGGATACAGAGTTTTACCTAGCTGCTGTTGCTCAGCGAGAAAAGCGCACAACGTTTTAAAGTATGCACTCTTCAATTCAGCGGCTAAGGGCGATGACCAGGACGCTGGCAAGCTAGCAGCTAAGGTTGGCTTATTACACATAAAAACTCACACGGTAGACGTAGCTAAGGTAGCACTGACCTCCTCAATAATACCTTGTAAGTCATCTATTCTCACGGGTTTACTGACAAAACCATCCATACCCACTTTATTACAAAGCTCCATTTCATCACTCATGGTGTTGGCGGTTAAGGCATAGATACAAACATGCTCGTTCACTTCTTGCTCTTGTTCTTGCTCACGTATAGCTGTAGTAGCCTCGTAGCCATCGAGTATAGGCATATGGCAATCCATAAAAATCAGATCGTAAGAAAACTGCTTCCACATTCTTATAGCTTCACGACCATTGGCAGCAACATCAATACTACAACCTAACTTTTGCAACATCCGCACAGCGACCTTTTGGTTAACCACATTATCCTCGGCGAGTAACACCCGAAGATTACGCAACGGCGTCAGCTTAGCACTAGTGGTGGCTACGTCTTTAAAAGGTGTGATAAAGGATTTTTGCAACTGCTCTCCCGTTAAAAAAGCCTCCCTATCGTGCAGTAAATCCAGCAAGCTTTGTCGTAACTGTAATTCTCTCACTGGTCGCGACAAATAACCATCCACACCCATTTCCCGCAAACTCTCGCCTTGGTCTTCCTGCTTGGAAGCTAACATGAGGATAATTAACTCAGGAAAGTTACAGCGCAACTCGGCGGCAAAATGCACTACCCCACCCCGCCCTAAGCATTCATCCAATATAATAATATCGGTTTTCTTCTGTTGTGCTAAAGCGGTCTTGGCAGTATCCAGCGTTGGATAGTAGTGGGTGTTCGGCGTCCAACTCAAACACCATTTTTTGGTTATCTGGTAGGCCGCTGTAACATCACCCACCACCATAATATGCGCCGCTCTTAAGCGTGGTAACTGGGTTAAATAATCGTCTTTAGCCCGGTGTTTATCGGCAGCGGCATCGGGCAAGCTTAGAAGTAAGTTAAAGGTTGAACCCTGATTCAGCTCACTGGCCACTTCTAGCCGCCCACCCATAAGCTGGGCCAATAAATTAGATATACTCAACCCCAAACCCGTGCCACCGTATTTGCGGGTGGTGGAACTATCAGCCTGGGTAAATTCTTCAAACACATGGGCTAGTTTATTTTGTGGTATACCAATGCCAGTATCATGCACAGAAAAAACCATGTGGTTTAAGCCTTCGCCATTGCGCTTATTACTAATATCCACCAGCACACCGCCACTATCGGTGAATTTAATAGCATTACTGATAAAGTTCATCATCACCTGACGTATGCGGCCGGGGTCACCTGTCACCCACTCAACCACATTGGGGTTAATGTATAACTGCAGGTAAATAGACTTCTCTATAGCTTTAACTCGCATCACATCAACTAATTCTTCAAAGCTGTCACGCAGGTTAAACGCTATGGGTTCCAACTCCATTTTGCCGGCTTCAATTTTTGAGAAATCTAAGATGTCATTAATAATCGTCAGCAACGATTCGGCTGAGCTTTGTACCGTAGTTAGGCTGTCCCTTTGCTCCTCATTGAGTTCGGTAGAGGACAAAAGCGATGACATGCCTATGACCCCATTTAAGGGGGTTCTAATTTCATGGCTCATGGCGGCCAAAAATTGCGATTTTGAGCGCGCCGCTTGCTCAGCCTGATCTTTAGCTATGGTTAACTCTTTGGTGCGGACAATAACACGCTGCTCTAGCAAATCATGGGAGCGAGCCAGCTCGCCATCCCTATCTTGCACCTGTTGCAGCATCTCATTAAAAACTTCTGTTAACTGCCCTATTTCATCGTGGCTGCTTACCGGCACGCGCACCGTATAATCTCCCTCGCTAGAGACTCTTTCGGCTGCCTTGGCCAACTCTTGTATAGGGCGGATTAATAAGCGCTGAAACCAACTGGCCAGCAATACCGAGGCGCTAATGGCCAGTAAACCCAAAAATAAATTAGAAAAAATCATGGTGCGTAGGTTTTGATACACCGAGGACATGTCATAACTCAATAAGATGGTACCCACCTTATCGTGATCTAACGTTATATGCTGATAGAGTTTGAGATAGTTACCATCCTCATAATAGCCGGGCGCTTTAACTGCAGGGATGGGCATACCTTCCACGCTGTCTTGCTGATAATCAGCGAAGAGCTGGCCATCACCATTATAAATAACTGCCATAGTGACATTGCTAAGCATCTCTAATGACTTTAAGGACTCTTTAGCACTGAAAGGCTCATCGAAGACAATAGCCGCGGTGTTATTGCTGCCTACCACTTTAGCGTGGCTTTCTAATAGGCGCCTAACCTCCTCTTGGCTTTGCTGATAGTCAAAATGTATCCCCGCCACGGTCACTAATAAAATAGCTAATGAGGTGGTCACCACTATCAGCAAATTCAGTTTTGCGGCCACACTGCGACTGCTTTTTACGTCGCTCATATAACGCACAATCCCATTAATGAATTCCTAATCACACCAAACTCCCTAACTACCTTTCATTTATTGTTATGATTGAGTATCTGTACATTATATCCACAATGCCATTAACCATCAGTATAATTAACTTTAGTTATTTAACCCTTAAAGTTACCATGCCCGCTAAAACGCTAAACACAACACATAAGTGCCTGATTTATAGAGCTTTCAATATTCACCCACCATTAAAGGTGATGCCTATACTTAGCGCAAGTATTTATAGCAGTTATCCCTTTTGTTTATCGGCTTTTATGAAGATTTAGTCATAGTGGTAAATGGCAGCAGTTGCTAGGCGCTGCTATGCTTAATTAACTCTTAAGGAAAATGATATAGGGCATCTCCAAGGGAGACTCATCCAGGTCTTGAGTAATAACCATTGAGCATGCGTATACGGAGCCATAGTATGGCTCCGTTTTTTTTGCCTGAAAAACCCCCACAAGTAATTATTGCTTAGCCTGTGCGTCAGCAAGCCACAAACAAGGATGTGAACAAATGACATTACTGCAAGGTTAGGTAGCGGCCAAGGAAGGTGGTCCGGGGAGATGCATTAGACAATGCTGATACCGTTTATGCTTATAGGTAAAATGCCTAACCCCGAACATGGGACGGCAACCTAGGCCCCCATCCCTACCCAAACACTGTCCTTGGCCGCGTTGAGAGATGTTACAGATTCAATAGTGCAATTAAGCCACTACAGTCATAGCACTAAACCTTTGTAGCTTAGCCAACACCCGCCATAAAGCCAAACTATCAAGCCATTGCAGCAAGACTAAATAAGGATAAAACGCTAGCGGCTAATACACGCAAGTACTAGCGTCGGCCCGCACATTGTGGCGAGTCGGGGGCAGCAGCCTGTTGTTGCCACTCCTCGGGGGTATAGGTGTGTATAGCCAGCGCATGTATAGGCCCCGCTAACTCACCAGCCAATAACGCATAAATTTGTTGATGCCTAGCAATTGCGCGCTGACCAGCAAAAGCCTCTGCCACCACGACTACTTTAAAATGCGTTTCGGAATTAGCCGGCACACTGTGCATATGGCTTTCATTGTGCACTTCAAGGTGGCTAGGTTTGAACTGCTGATTTAATTTTTCGCGCAAAGTATTTTCAACGGACATTAGCTATACAACCACATCATTATTAACAATGCTCTAGTATATCAGCGAATCCCTCTCATGGTATCGACACCATACTCATATAAAGACAACCACTGCTCCAGATCATGAATAGGTATAGGGCGGCAAATAAAAAAACCTTGGCCAAAATTACAGCCCAACTCGGCTAATGATGCAATTAAGCTGTAATCCTCTATACCCTCAGCCGTGACCTCCATGCCTAGATTGTGCGCCAGCTGTATGGTGGACTTTACAATAATCTGATCCTGCTCATCGCTGAGCATTTGGGCAATAAACGCTCTATCAATTTTTAGCGTGTTAATAGGCAAGCTTTTTAAGTAGGCCAGTGAGGAATACCCTGTTCCGTAATCATCTATAGCGAAGCGTACACCCATAGCCGCCAGCGCATTGATAACGCTACGCCCTTTGTTGGGGTCGGCCATCAAAGTGCTTTCGGTTATCTCTATTTCTAAAAAGCGCCCTTCAACCTGGTACTTACGCAATAAGCAGGACAGTCGATAAACAAAGCTGTCCTCACTGATATTTCGAGTGGAAACATTGACTGATACGGTGTACTCCTTGCCCTGGCTGCGCCACTCTTTTAGCTGTTTAACCGCTGTCTCTACCACCCACCATGTCATAGGTTCTATAACATCAGTCAGTTCTATTAACGGAATAAACTCGCCAGGTGGAATTAAGCCATGCAAGGGGTGGTTCCAACGCACTAAGGCCTCAAAACCCTTGATAGACCTATCATCTATGCGGGTAATAGGTTGGTAATACAAAACCAGCTGCTGATCGCTAATAGCATTGCGCATCTCCATCATTAGCGACAAGCGCCGTACCGAGAAATAATCATCCTCAGCCTGATATATCTCAACATCTTTTGATAGCTCTTTCGCTCGGTACATTGCCACATCAGCACAGCGCAATAAGGAAGAAAAACCATCCCCATGCTGCGGATAATGGCTAATGCCTATGCTGCCACCTATACATAAATCTAAACCATTAACATGAAATGGTACTTTCACTGCTTGTATCATTGCTATAGCCACATCTAAAAGGCCAGACTCGGCACCGCTGTTATAGGGAATTAACAAACCAAACTCATCACCACCCAGCCTAGCCAACAATGCTTCACTACCCTCTACACAAGCCTGTAACCTAGGGCCTGCCAACGCTAGTAACTCATCGCCGGTTATATGCCCCAAGGTATCATTTATCTCTTTAAAACCATCCAAGTCTAAAATAAATAAGGCTAGCTGCTGCCCTGCCCGCAAACCATGAATCAACTCATCGCAGTATTCACTAAAAAAACGACGGTTAGGCAATTGCGTCAACTCATCGTGCTTAGCTTGATACGCCAGCTCTTGAGTCTGTTTAACGCGTAGGCTGACATCGCTGTTAATGCTGTATATATGGCTTAGGGATTTATTCTCTATGCAGGCACTATAATTAGACGATATCCACGTGCTCACCCCTAAATAGCAATGCTCATTAACACTTTCATCTAGGGTAAAGCCATGGCTAATTAGCTGCTGGAAATGTGCCACAGATTCCTGCTCATCGATCACATCAACAAAGCGTTTGCCTATGATATTGGTCTCATTTAACAAACCATAAATATGCAAATAAGCTTGGTTGCACTCACCAAAACGGGCATATTGCTTTAAATAAGTCAGCTGTTCGGTAGCCGATAAGGTCAGAGGCATGGCTGGCTCGATATCCAATACCACCATACCGCAACGGCTTTTTTCTATTAGCTGCTGATAGTGCTGATAGCGGCGGCTAGCTTTAAAATTGACTTGATATTGCTCTACCTCCAAACAAGCTCTAGAGGTAAAAATATTGAGCAAGGTTCGGACCAGGGCCAGCTCAGTCATAGCGGAGGAGTGCATTAAACTAATTACCCCTATACAGTCGCCATCGGCATTCCACAGCGGAAAATTAAACATAGCACTAATAGGTTGGTGAGCCAGCCATACACATTGGGGGTAATGCTCTGACACGTTATTGGGATAATAATGAAAGCCGCCCTGTAGTGCAGCAAAGGGCGAATGCTCTATAGGTGCTTGAAAGCCATGCTCCAGCGTACCATCATAGCTGGCGGCAACCACGGTAAACTCGCTCTGGCTAATACTGGCTACTATAGCCACATCAATAGTTAGTATGCGACTAAGAAAACGTACTAACTCACTAAAAAAATACTCACCTGGCTGGGCCAGTATGGTTTTCGAAATCTCCAGCACATCGGCTGGGTAGTCACTCTGCTGTTTAACCTGCTTCATTACTACATCAAATCCCTTTAATGTTCCGCCACTCAATTTAGCCACCCATTTTACGTAGTAGTCGTGTGAGTCTAAGACAAAAATATCTGGGTTATAACCGGTATCCGTAAAACGACAATCTATAGCAAAGCCTAGTATGCTTTCAAAATAATTGCCATGCGCGTGGCCAGTGAAGTCTACTAGGTAGTCAGCCAAGGCTTGATAAGACGATTTATTTATAACTGTAGGCGTTACATATTCAAATAAATCGTAAAACCCATCGCTGGCCGCAATAAGCTTTGAGCGAGTAAGAATCTGTTCTCGCAACTGATCCGGATCAGCCGATATGTCCAAGGGCTGATCAAAGCCATACTGCAAGGTAATAATAGACGAATCATCGATAGTGAACGGCGCAAGCAAGGGACGACCTCAATAACAACAGAAGTAAGCGCTATACTAGATCAACCCTAGTTTTCAACCAGTACATTTAACAACTGATAACAGTGCAAGGCAAAAACTGTGCAGCCAATCACAAAAACCTATAAGTACAGTTACTGATGGCTACACTAGCGCCGCACACAAAGCGTGCAATATGGCTACTAGCTCTTCTATACTAGAGCCATTACTCAGTATTAAGAGCCAATAACAACTATGGACCAGCAACAACCCCTATACGATGTCTACTTTACCGGTAAGCTAGTCGACGACATCAGCCCCGAGCAGGCGCAACAAGCCGTGGCACAGCTGTTTAAAACCCAGCCGGCTAAAATAGCTCACCTCTTTAACGGCCAAACCCATATTCTTAAACGCGGCTTAGCTAAAGATGCTGCGCTTAAATATAAAGCCGTGCTACGCAAAGCGGGTTTATCCATATTATTTAAAATGAGTAGCGATGCCGCCGCTGCGGCCCCACCTGTAACCGCCACAACAGCGAACGCGGTTGTGCCACCAACTACCGCCGCCGCTGAGCAAGGGACGCTGACTATCGCCCCGGTAGGCAGTGATGTACTGGCCGCTCACGAACGGCGGGTAGTAGCGACCGCTAATATCGATACCAGCAACATCAGACTTAGCTCGCCTTTTTTAGAGACTATCGAGCCCGCCAGCGCCGTTGCACCAGCGCCACCCGACACCTCCCACATCAGTGTCGCCGAAGTAGGCGCCGATATGCTCAGCGAGCCGCGGCCCGAAGCAGTGCCCCTACCCCTAGATATAGACGACATCACCTTGGCGCCGGCAGGCGCGATATTAGAAGAGCTACATCCGGACTTGCCTGAGCTTAATCCCGACATTAGCGGTATTAGCCTGGCCCCTGCCGGCGCTGACTTGCTAACAGAGAAAAAACCCAGTGCGCCGCCCGCGCCAGACACTTCGCACCTCAGCCTAAAACCCTAAGTCGGCAAGCTTAGCGACACTGGGTGCGCTGATAGTATTCTGCTACTATTGCGCGCCCAGCGATTAAGCCAGAAGCCATCTGCTATGAACAACACGCTCAGTTCCGCCCCTAACGCCGGCCTAGTCAAACGCTTTGCCGCCATGCTTTACGATACCCTACTGCTTTTTGGCGTGCTGTTTACTGCCACGCTTATCCCCGCCCTGCTACTCAGCGGCAGCCAGCAGCAAAACGCCAATGGTGATGTAGTTCATGAGCTACATCCACTGATGACAGGGCTGGCTTTCCAACTGTATCTGCTATTCATAGTGGTATTATTTTTTAGTGTTTTTTGGCGTAAACAGGGCCAAACACTGGGCATGCAGGCCTGGAAACTGAAACTGGTTAATCGCCACAACCAAGCACCCACCATCAAAGAGTGCCTACTGCGGCTGCTGTACGCGACTATCTCTTTTGCCTGTTTAGGCATGGGGTACTGGTGGCTGTGGATAGATAAAGAACAGCTTACTTGGCACGACCGCTGGTCAAAAACCCGCGTTTTGCAACTCAGTAAAACGCAGTAACAGTCGCGTAAAGAAACCTAACAGGGCGGACCTAAGCCGCCCTGCGTAGTAGCAACACCCCGAATAAGGCGCACACCACTATCGGTATGCCCGAGGCATAAACCGGCTCAAAGCCGTATACCAGGCTGGCGGGGCCCAACATATCTTGGGTGGTTCTAAACACTATCCCCACCAACACGCCTACAAACACGCGAAAGCCCATAGTCACTTCACGCAAAGGGCCAAAGATGAAGGAGATAGCCACCAACACCAGCGTTAAGGTGGAAAGAGGCTGTAGCACCTTCTTCCAAAACGCCAATAAGTAAGAGCCATTATTTAAACCCTGCTGTTCTAAATAATGACTATAATCCCACAGACCCCGCACGGATAAATCCAACGGGTCTAACACCAAAATACTCAACAACTGAGGTGATAGCTCGGTTTGCCAAACTCTAAAAGGTAAATGTTGGGTTTGCACGCGGCCATCAACAAAACGGCTTTCGTCTATATCTTCCAGCAACCATTGGCCCTGTTGATAAATAGCTCGCTCTGCCTGCGTGGCCACTAGCAACTCTCTATTGTCGCCGTACTGGTAAATTTTAATACCGTATAACACCCCGTTGGGCTGTACCACATCAAAGTGCATATAGTGGCTGCCCTCTCTATGCCACAAGCCTTCCCGACTCACCACATTAGCATCGCCACGCAGCGCAATACCGCGCTCACTTTTGGCTATGCTTTCGGTATGGGGGGCCACATATTCGCTGATCAAAAAACCCAGCGCAGTAATCACCAGCGCGGGGCGCATTACCATCCACAAAATACGGCCAGTAGACACGCCGGCACTGCGGATCACCACCAACTCGCTGTTATTGGCCAGCGCGCCTAAGCCCGCCAAGCTACCCACTAACGCAGCAAAGGGCAAAAACTCATAAACATCACCCGGTACCGAATACAGCACAAACTTTAGCGCGGCCCAAAAGGTATAACCGGCTTCGATGTTTTCCATTTCATCGATAATAGAGGCTATAGCATCTAAACCTAGAATGACTACCAACACCATTAAAATAGCCGAGCCTACTATCTGACTAACATAGCGATTAAGCTTTTTCATGGGCGGCCCGCCTTAGGCGCGCGTAAACTGCGCCACCAGTTACCGCCATACAGCAGCACGATAGCCATAGCCAAAAAGATAAGATGCACCCACCACATACCCCAGCTTAAAGGTAAGTCACCTTTTTCAACGGCATCCCTTGCAGCATTCAATGCCACGATATAAATAATATAAATTAAAAACGCGGGCAGCATTTTGACATAGCGCCCCTGCCTATGCGTGGTTTTGCTCAACGCTAACGCTATTAGGGAAATAATGGGAACTAATATCGCCAAAGAAATACGCCACTGTAAAGCCGCCTGATCGCGGAGGTGATTTGATTCAATTAATGCCGATAAAGGTAAGGCATCCGCTCTTTCACTTCGACGCTTGCGCACCTGCCGCTCTTTTAAACGCTGACCATATTGGGCAAATTCGGTGATTTGAAAATCACTCTCGCCGGGCTGGCCCTCATAGCGACGGCCATTTTCCATCACTAAATAACGGGCATCGTACTGTTCGGGTATATCTATATAGCCCTGCTCGGCCAAAATCACATGGTGCTGTACGCGGCCGTCATCGGAGATATGCGGGTCGGCAGTGAACACCTCTTTCATTAATTTTTTGTCGTTGGTAAAGGATTTAACATAGGTTACCCTGCCGGATTTTTGATCGACCCGAAACCGACCCGACACCACCGATTCCAAGCCACTACTGGCTTCTAAGCTATCAAAAATACCATTCACCTTAGCAATACCGGCGGGGCTAACATAGAGGCTGATATACCCCACTAGCAAGGCCAAGCAGCAGGCTGGTGCCAAGGTATAGGCCGCTAGGCGACTAACCGACAAGCCACAGGCCGACATCACCGTCATTTCGCTATCCACATATAAGCGGCCATAGGCCAGCAATATGCCGATAAATAAACCCAGAGGCAGCACCAACTCTAAAAAGCTGGGCACGCGAAATAACATAATACTCAGTAACACATCGGGGGAAAGATCCCCCGCCGCCGCTTCGGCTAAATATTTTACCAAGCGACCGCTCATCACTATGACCAATAAGGTCAAACTTACCGCAAAGGTCGAAGTAAAAATTTCACGACTTAAATAACGAAATAAAATCAAGCTAATTGGACCCTTGTACGCCTCTAGGCTGTTAACTGCAGCGATGAACAATTACACTAGCACGCAGCCGTAAGCGCCGCAGCTGCCAAGCATGATAATTATGAAGCGGCATTATCTATCAAACAATCAAACTTGTCTTGTGAGTATATATATGACTGTTAATATTAAATCTATAGCGCAACCTGAACTTCACAAAAGCGACTGTTTAATTGTTCCCGTATACACCGATGGCAAACTGAGTAGTGCCGCCCAAAGCCTAGACCATGCCGGCCATAACAACCTCACGCAGCTGTTAAAACGCGGCGACATCAGCGGCAAAGCCGGCGAGGCCTTACTGCTACCCCATGTTACCGGCATTAAAGCCCAGCGCCTGTTGCTACTAGGTTGTGGCGATAACAGCGAGATTAGCCCCGCCGACGTTAAAAAAATCATCAACACCCTGTTGGAACAACTTAACAACGCTCACATCAAAAGCGCCACCTTACTCTCTGAAAGTTTATCTGTCGCTGGCCGCAGCCCAGAATGGCTCAGCGAGCAAATTGCTAGAGCCATAGCCCTGAGCAGTTATAGCTACAACGCCACCTTAAGTAAAAAACCGACCAAACCCAGCTTTAAAACGCTAACTCTGGCGCAAAAACCCAACGCCAAGCTCAAATCCGCCGCCGCTACTGGCAGCGCAGTAGGCTTAGGGATGAACGTCGCCCGCGAACTGGGCAACCTGCCGGCTAATATTTGTACCCCCAGCTACCTCGCCAAACAAGCCAAGAACTTAGCCCGCAACAACAGCGCTCTAAAAACCACCATTCTTGAAGAAAAGAAAATGCGCGAACTGGGCATGGGCTCATTACTATCGGTGACTGCCGGCAGCAGCGAGCCCGCCAAATTCATTATCATGGAATACCAAGGAGCTGCTAAAAAACAGCAACCCCATATCTTAGTCGGTAAAGGCATTACCTTTGACACCGGTGGCATCAGCCTTAAACCCGGCGCCAAAATGGATGAGATGAAATACGATATGTGTGGTGCCGCCAGTGTAATGGGCGCGATGAACACACTGGTAGAACTGGCCCTGCCTATCAATGTGGTTGCCATTATTGCCGCCGCCGAAAACATGCCCAACGGCAACGCTACTAAACCTGGTGATGTCGTCACCAGCATGTCAGGGCAAACTATAGAAGTACTTAATACCGATGCTGAAGGTCGCTTGGTATTATGCGACGCGCTTACCTATGCCGAGCGCTTTAAGCCGCAGTCGGTGATCGATATCGCCACGTTAACCGGTGCCTGCGTAGTTGCGCTAGGCTCACACGCCACCGGCCTATACAGCAACCAAGATGACTTTGCCGCCGAATTGATCGCCGCCGGTGAAGCTAGCGGTGACCGCGCTTGGCATATGCCACTGTGGGATGAATACCAACCCCAGCTCAACAGCAACTTTGCCGATATCGCCAACATAGGTGGGCCAGAAGCCGGCAGCGTCACTGCTGCCTGCTTCTTATCGCGTTTTACCAAAGCTTATCGCTGGGCGCATATGGATATAGCTGGCACGGCGTGGGTCTCTGGCCCCAAAAAAGGCGCTACCGGCCGCCCCGTGGCCCTGCTTAGTCAATACTTAATCAATAAAAGTTTAATTAATAAAAGCCAAGGCTAAAATCAGCCCATGACCAAGATAGACTTTTATGTGTTAGACCACGAGGCGGTGCAGCAACGCTATTTGTTTGCCTGCCGCTTGATAGAAAAAGCCTATAGGCTGGGTAACGCCGTATTTGTTCACGGCAGCAGCCAGCCGCAATTAGACAAGCTGGACCAGATGCTGTGGTCTTTTCGTGCCAACAGCTTTTTGCCGCACCGCTACTACCCTCTAGCAGAAGGCCAGCCGCCGCTGGCTGAAGGCGAAATTATTTTAAGTACAGGCCTGCCACCCGAGTCTTATCACGATGTAATGATTAATCTGTCGAATCAGGTGCCGGATTTTTTCAGCCGCTTCCAACGGGTTAGTGAAATCGTGGTGCAACACGAAAAAATTAAACAAGCCACGCGCGACAACTTTCGCTATTATCGAGAGCGTGGCTACGAAGTTAAAACGCATCAACTAGCGCAATAAGCTCTTTAAGCCACAACAACAATAAAAATAACATCTGATTGAGGTAAGCCATGCAAAACATAGGCAATCCGCAACAAACGCTTTTAGTTGAGCTAGAGTCCATCATTGACATATTGGACGACGCCGAACCCGTCAACAACACACTCTTGGGCTTAAAGGCGCACAATGCCAGCGCGGCCGATATACCGATGCTAGAGGATGTAGTCATCGATCAGCAAAGCAGCCTAAGTGAAAACGTTGGCGCAATCGATAACATCGCTGCTAGCACCCCTAGCCTATTCGACCTAGATCGTATTTTTAGCGATCCAAATGACAACGCCGCCGAGACACGACTCGACAATGACCTTAGCGATCTCACCCCACCAATAAACCAGCACAACGAAGACGAGCAAACCGACTTATTCCCCTTGCTGGAAGACATACTACCCACAGCTACAGCAGCAGCCATTCCCAAGCCTAATTTCAACCCCAACAACCCGCGCAACAGTAATTACCACAGTAACATCCCCTTAATCGTGCAAGAACTGGTGGACGAGATGATCCCCGAGCTGGAAGCCCGCCTGCGCACGCAACTGTCGCAACTCGCCCCAGAGATGATTCGCGAATTAGCCGAAAAACACCTCAATAAGTAACGAACGCCCCCTATTTACGGTTGGGGCGAACCCTATCTCACTGTATACTGGTCGGCTTTAAACCGCGCCATACTATGCAGTAACGCCTCTTCTCAGCTGCGACTGCATCTCCGGCCCCTAGATACAACCTTGAGCATAGATATTACGCATGGATAAAACCTTCCAACCCGCCGACATTGAAACTAAGTGGTACCAAAACTGGGAAAAC
The DNA here is from genome assembly GCF_000373485.1 of Dasania marina DSM 21967. Lineage (NCBI taxonomy): Bacteria > Pseudomonadati > Pseudomonadota > Gammaproteobacteria > Cellvibrionales > Spongiibacteraceae > Dasania > Dasania marina. The sequence continues at coordinate 91,345 of NZ_KB891585.1, read as the reverse complement.
AGCGGCTACTTCAAGCCCTCCGGTAAGGGCGACCCCTACTGCATTATGATTCCGCCCCCCAATGTCACCGGCAGCCTGCATATGGGCCACGGCTTTCAAGAAGCCATTATGGATGCGTTAATCCGCTACAACCGCATGAAGGGTAAAAACACCCTGTGGCAAGTGGGCACCGACCATGCCGGTATCGCAACCCAAATGGTGGTAGAACGTTTATTAGACGCTGAAGGCGTCACCCGCCACGACTTAGGCCGCGACAAGTTTTTAGAAAGGGTCTGGGAGTGGAAAGAAGAATCCGGCGGTAACATCACCCAACAGCTACGTCGCTTAGGTGCCTCACCCGATTGGAGTCGTGAACGCTTCACCATGGACGAGGGTTTTTACAAAGCGGTACAAGAAGTCTTTGTGCAACTCTATGACGACGATCTCATCTACCGTGGCAAACGCCTGGTTAACTGGGATCCGAAACTGCACACCGCCATCTCTGACTTAGAAGTGTTGTCAGAAGAAGAACAAGGCCACATGTGGCACTTCAAATACCCGCTTACCGATGGCTCTGGTTATTTGGTGGTTGCCACCACCCGCCCCGAAACCATGCTGGGCGATACAGCGGTAGCAGTGCACCCGGAAGACGAACGCTACAAAGACTTGATCGGCAAAACCATCATGTTGCCGATAGTGAATCGCGAAATACCCATTATCGCCGACGATTATGTCGACCCTGAATTCGGCACCGGTTGCGTTAAAATCACCCCAGCCCACGACTTTAACGATTATGAAATGGGCAAGCGCCACAGCCTACCCATGGTTAACGTATTAGACGACGACGCTGCCATACGCGCCGTGGCCGACGCCTACCGCATGGACGGCACACGCCTAGAACAGCAAGATAGGCCACTGCCCGAGAGCTACCACAAGCTAGATCGCTTTGACGCCCGCAAGCAAATAGTCGCCGAGTTTGAGAGCTTAGGCCTGCTAGTCAAGATAGACCCACATACATTAAAAACCCCCCGCGGCGACCGCACCAACGTGGTTATCGAACCTTATCTCACCGACCAATGGTATGTAAAAACCCAGCCTTTGGCGGATGAAGCCATTAAATCGGTAGAGAGAGGTGACATTAAGTTTGTTCCGCAACAGTATGAAAACATGTACTTTTCTTGGATGCGCGACATACAAGATTGGTGTATTTCACGGCAGCTGTGGTGGGGCCATCGCATCCCCGCTTGGTATGACGACGCGGGCAATGTTTACGTAGGCCGCGACGAAGCCGAAGTACGCAAGAAGCATAATTTAGGCGATATCAACCTCAAGCAAGACAACGATGTGCTAGACACCTGGTTTAGTTCTGGCCTGTGGACCTTCGGCACCTTGGGCTGGCCTGAGCAAACCGACTTTTTGAAAACCTTCCACTCCACCGATGTGCTAGTGACTGGTTTTGACATTATCTTCTTCTGGGTAGCACGCATGATTATGCTGACCCTGCATTTCAAAAAGGAAGTGCCCTTCCACACCGTTTATGTGCATGGCCTAGTACGCGATAGCCACGGCGCTAAAATGTCTAAGTCCAAGGGTAACGTGCTAGACCCTATAGACTTGATAGACGGCATCGACTTAGAAACCCTAGTCACCAAGCGCACTGCCGGCATGATGCAGCCGCGCTTGAAAGAAAAGGTCGAGAAGCAAACTCGCAAAGAGTTTCCCGATGGCATTAACGGCTACGGCACCGACGCGCTGCGCTACACCTACTACTCGCTGGCCTCTACCGGCCGCGATATTAACTTTGATGTTGGCCGCATCGAAGGCTTCCGCAACTTCTGTAATAAAATCTGGAACGCCGCTAACTACGTGTTAATGAACACCGAAGAGCAAGATTGCGACCAGGACAATGACGGCGGCTACGAGCTATCACTAGCCGACCGCTGGATTACTAGCGAGCTGCAAAAAGTTGAGCAAGCTGTTGCCGACGGTATCAACAGCTATCGCTTAGATTTAGCGTCACAAGCTTTATATGATTTTATCTGGAACGAGTACTGCAGCTGGTACCTGGAACTCTCCAAACCGGTACTATGGGACGACAACGCCAGCGCCGCGCAAAAGAAAGGCACCCGCCGCACCTTGATACGCGTGTTAGAAGCTATATTGCGCCTAGCCCATCCGCTAATGCCCTTTATTACCGAAGAAATCTGGCAGCGTATTAAAACCCTCGCTGGCGCCCAAGGGGAAACCATTATGCTGGCCGCCTACCCAGAGGCCGACGACAGTAAAATCGATACGCTAGCCGAAGCCGATATTGCTTGGTTAAAAGGCGTGATCGTGGGCATACGTAATATCCGTGGCGAGATGAACATCTCACCCGCTAAGCAGTTGCCGATATTCTTTAAAAACGGCTCAGCAGAAGACCAGCGCTGCCTCAATGGCAATGCACAATTCCTCAAAACCCTAGCCAAGCTAGAGCACATTACCTGGCTGAACCCCGGTGAAGAAGCGCCCATGTCTGCCACAGCGATAGTGGGTGGCATGGAAATTCTTGTACCCATGGCAGGCCTTATCGATAAGGAAGCCGAGATTAGCCGTTTAACTAAGGAAATCGATAAGCTAGCAACAGACTTGGCGCGTATCTCGGGTAAGCTCAACAATCCTAAATTTATGGATAAAGCCCCAGCCGATGTCGTTGCCAAGGAAAAAGAAAAGCAGGCCGCTCAGCAACAATCTGTCGACAAACTAGAGCAGCAGCTGCAAAGCATTAAGCAACTGTAAAGCCAGCAAGCACGACAAAAAAGGCGATACCTCACGGGTATCGCCTTTTTTTTGGGTAATATTTACATTTCAGTCCGTATACGCCCCAGAAGCTAGATAGAAACTAGACAGAATCGATTTTGTGTCGATAATGTTGGGTGGAGTAACATCTATAGACGCCAGTTGTGCATAAACATAATAAATAGCAACTGAGGTATGGCGGCCATCAGCGATCTCGCCGCACCGCCATACCACTAAGCTTGCTCATACTTATACTAAGGGCGCCTGTTTACTTTCAAAAAAATAACAACAATGAGGTAAAACAATGTCATCACGTATTACTGGCACCGTAAAATGGTTTAACAATGCCAAGGGTTTCGGCTTTATCAATCAGGAATCTGGCGAAGATGTGTTTGTGCATTTTCGCGCTATCGCCGGCGAAGGTTACAAAACCTTAGAGCAAGGTCAAATGGTAGAATACTGCCTGGTTGATGGCCCCAAGGGCCTGCAAGCAGAAGAAGTGGCTAAAGTTTCAGCCTGAACGTTTCTATTCAGTTTGACGACTAAGCTTTTGTAATAAGCTAGCAACACGACTAGCGTACTTTCTCCGCGGCCCTTCATAGTGATAAAGGCCGCGTAAGGACGCTTTTAGTCAGTTCTTTTTGTAAAAAAATGTATAATCATTGCTGGGCATTTTCAGCGCCCTGTCACGCTTACAGTCTACATTCATTGATACACAGAGACTCGGCCATGCTTATACGTCAACTCTTCGACCAAACCAGCTATACCTACAGCTATCTAATCGCCGATACCGACAGCGGCACAGCACTGTTAATAGACCCGGTATTTGAACAAACCGATTTATACATACAACTGCTCAGCGAATTAAAGCTAACACTTAAGTACGCCTTAGACACTCACGTACACGCCGATCATATCACCGCCTTAGGGGCGCTGCGCGAACGGCTGGGCTGCAAAACCCTAGTCTCGCAAGTATCGGGGCTGGCCTGCGCCGATCAATACGTCAGTGATGGCGATAACATACAGTGCGGCAATATTACCCTACAAGTGCTCACCACACCGGGCCACACCGACGACTCCCTATGCTTTTACCTAGCACCCACTGCCACCCAGCCACAGGGTTATTTATTTAGCGGTGATACCTTATTAATACGCGGCACCGGCCGCACCGATTTTCAAAACGGTAGCGCCGAAGATTTGTATCACAGCCTGTTTACTAAAGTGCTGACGCTGGCCGATAACACTGTGGTCTATCCTGCCCACGACTACAAAGGCTGGACCCAATCCAGCATAGGCGAAGAAAAAGCCAACAACCCACGCCTGCAAGTTTCCAAGGCCAGCGAGTTTATTAGCATCATGCGCAACTTAAAACTGGCCAACCCCAAAATGATGGATGTAGCTATACCCGCCAATCTGCAATGCGGGCAAAAAAAACCACAGCCCTTTGATGAGAGCACCGTCAACATGAAACGCCACACCGCCCTATTTACCACCGCTGAACAAATACAAGCCAGCGATGTAGCAGCCATAGCAGCCAAAGGCTACAGCCTGATCATCAACAACCGCCCTGATAACGAAGAACAAGGCCAACCCAGCAGTGCTGAGCTGGCCAAAGCGGCTGCTGACGCAGGCATACACTATGCTCACATCCCGATACAACGCAGCCTGCCAGCAAGCGCTATAGCTGAGATGGCGACCCAATTACAACAGGCAGAGGGCCCTAGCTTTGCCTTTTGCCGCACCGGCACCCGCTCTACCAACCTGTGGCTATGCACCTTGAAAACTGTTGAGCGGGCACAGGCTATAGAACATGCTAAAACTTTGGGGTACGATTTGAGCCTAGCAACCCACGCCCTACAGCAGTAACTGCCACTGTAAAAACAGTAGGCTATTTACTTAAAAATCATATAAATATAATTGGAGAAAACCATGAGCCATAACATAGTCATCATCGGTGGCGGCGCTGGCGGCATAGCAACCGCTGCCAGCCTATTAAAGCGCGATGCCTCATTGAATATCAGCATTATAGAGCCACAGAGCGAACACTATTATCAGCCTGGTTGGACTATGGTAGGCGGCGGTATTTTTAGCCAAGCTGAAACAGCGCGCCCCATGCAATCCTTAATACCCAGCGGCGTAACATGGCTACAAGCCTCTGTCAGCAGTTTTCAGCCCGAACAAAACCAAGTCACCTTGGATAACGGCGAGACTATCAGCTATGACGTATTAGTGGTTAGCCCCGGGCTACAGCTAGACTGGGGCAAGGTTGCAGGCCTAGAAGAAACCCTAGGTAAAAACGGCGTTACCTCTAATTACCGCTATGATCTAGCCCCCTATACTTGGGAGCTGGTACAAAATCTCAAAGCAGGCACCGCCTTATTCACCCAGCCACCTATGCCTATCAAATGCGCAGGCGCCCCACAAAAAGCCATGTACCTATCTGGCAGCCACTGGGCTAAAACGGGTGAGCTAAACAACATCAACATCAGCTTTTATAATGCTGGCCCAGCGCTATTTGGCGTCGCCGATTACATACCCGCGTTAATGGAATATGTAAAAAAATACCGCGCCTCGTTAGAGTTTAGCCATAATTTAATCGCGGTAGATGGCGACAAAAAAATCGCCACCTTCGCCGGTAAAGATGCCGACGGCAATGACGTAACCGTAGAGCGCGAATTTGATATGCTGCACGTATGCCCACCGCAATCAGCCCCCGACTTTCTTAAAGCCAGCCCTCTGGCTAATGAGGCTGGCTGGTTAGATGTAGACCAAGGCTCACTGCAACACAGCCAGCACAAAAACATCTTTGGCGTGGGTGATTGCACCTCTACACCTAACGCCAAAACCGCCGGTGCCGTTAGGCAACAAGCGCCTATAGTCGCCGAAAATATCGTGCGCCTGCTGAACAGCAAAGCCTTATTGTCTTGCTACGGTGGTTACGGCTCCTGCCCGCTAACCGTAGAGCATGGCAAGATAGTCTTAGCCGAGTTCAGCTATGGCGGTAAGGTGACCCCCACCTTCCCCACTTGGTTTTTGAATGGCCTAGTGCCCACCCGCTTAGCCTGGTTTTTAAAAGCTAAAGTTTTACCCTATGTGTATTTTAATCGCATGTTGAAAGGTAAGGAGTGGTTGGCCGAGCCTAAGGATTAATCGCGGTTGTTTTATACGAAAGTCGATTAAAAAAGCCGAGAGCAGCAGTGTAGCCCTCGGCTTTTTTAATGGCTGCATGCTAAGTCAAAAATGTCAGGGCAATAAATACTATGAATCTACTCACCGAAACCACCATCAGCTGCCCCTACTGCGGCGAAGCCATCAACGTGCTTATTAATGCCGAAGACTTAGGGCAGGACTACATAGAGGATTGCCAGGTATGCTGCAAGCCGATTACCCTTGTACTTTCGGACGATAACGGCGAAATCACTGTGTCGGCATACGGCGAAGATGAAAGTTTTTAACAGCTCACAAAAAATCAGCTCACGGCTAGTCTCCGCACAAAAACTTTAAGCTAGCAAAAAAATACCGGCCTAAGCCGGTAAAAATATTACGCGTTTAAATACTTAGCATGAAAGGCGATATGATCGGCCATAAAGCTGCTCATAAAAAAGTAGGAATGATCATAACCTTCTTGCAAGCGTATCTCAGCAGGGTAGCCCGCAGCAGCGCACGCTTCTTGTAATAGCTCTGGCTTTAATTGCTCGGTTAAAAAGTTATCGCCGGTGCCCTGATCAACCAACATGGGAATCTGTATTGCAGCCTTGGCAACCAGCTCTGTAGCATCATACTGACGCCATTCTTCTTTATTCACCCCTATATAATTACCTAAAGCTTTTTCACCCCAAGGGCAGCGCATAGGTGAGCTAATCGGCGCAAAGGCCGAAACAGATTTATAGTGGGTGGAGTTTTTAAGCGCTATGGTTAAGGCACCATGGCCGCCCATAGAATGGCCGAAGATAGACATCTTATCGCCATTGATGGCGAAATTCGCATCAATCAGCTCGGGTAGCTCTTTAGTGATGTAGCTATACATATGATAATGCTGGGACCACGGCGCCTGTGTTGCATCAACATAAAAACCCGCACCCAAACCAAAATCATAAGCAGCGTTTTCATCATCAGCTACACCCTCGCCTCTGGGACTGGTATCGGGGGCCACTATCGCCACGCCATGCTGGGCAGCAAACTGCTGAGCGCCAGCCTTAGTAACAAAATTATCATCGGTGCAGGTTAAACCCGACAACCAGTATAAAACCGGTACTTTACGACTGGCGGCCTCTGCTGGTAGATAAATCGAAAAGTTCATGGCGCAGTTTAACACCGCTGACTGATGGCTATAGCGCAACTGCCTACCACCAAAGGATTTATTTTCAGCAACTTGTTCTAGCGACATAGTACACCCTCTTTACATAACGACTTTATATAATTTGTTTTTAGCGCTTTGCCCTAGCGACTTTGAACTGGCGACTAGCGACTAATGCCCCCTATAATGGGTTATAATCGCCAACATATAAATAGGCATGTCTTTTCATAAGCCATGTCATAAGGTATGCCATAACGCATAGCTCCCCAGCCACTTTAAAACATGTAGAGCAAACGTGAAACTATCCGCCTTTGGTGAAAAATTTGCAGGCCACTCTGGTATCGTCGATTTAATGGACGACCTAGGCAGCGCCTTAAATGAAAACCCCGATATGATTTTTATGGGTGGCGGCAACCCTGCCCGCATCCCCCATGTTGAAGACGTTTTTCAGCAATGCCTAGAGAATATTCTTAGTCAGCCCGACAGCCGTCACAGTTTACTGGGTATCTACCAATCCCCTCAGGGCGAGCGCCAATTTCGCAGCGAGCTGGCGCAGTTTTTAAACAAGCAATTTGGCTGGCAGCTCAGCGCCGCCAATATCGCCATTTCTAACGGTAGCCAGGCGGCCTTTTTTATCTTGTTTAATTTACTGGCGGGCAAAATGCCCGACGGTAGCCAGAGCCAGATACACCTACCGTTAGCGCCTGAATATATAGGCTATGCCGATACCGGCCTCAGTGAGCCGCTGTTTAGCGCTACCAAGCCCACGATAGAACACTTGGATAATCGCCTATTTAAATATCATGTGGATTTTTCTAAGCTGCAATTAAGCGCTAGCACCGCAGCCTTATGTGTTTCGCGGCCCACCAACCCCACCGGCAACGTGTTAACCGATGAGGAAGTGGCGCACCTTAGCAGCATAGCCAAGGCTCACAACATACCCTTAATTATTGATGGCGCTTACGGCCTACCCTTTCCCAATATTCTATTTTGTGACGCCAAGCCGCACTGGGATGAAAATACCATCTTGGCCTTAAGCTTATCCAAGCTGGGCTTACCGGGTGCTCGCACCGGCATCATCGTCGCCAATGAAGAGCTGATACAGGCCTATACCAACGCCAACACCATCACCAGTTTGGCCTGCGGTAACTTAGGCCCCGCTATTGCCAAACAGCTATTTACTGATGATAAAATTTTAAACCTCAGCAACCAACATGTTAAACCTTTTTACCAGCAGCGCTCGCAGCAAACCTGCAGCTGGTTTCACCATGCACTGCAAGGGCTGAACTACCATATACACAAGCCCGAAGGCGCTATCTTTTTATGGCTGTGGTTTGAAGGCTTACCGATTAGCAGCCAAGAATTGTATCAGCGCCTAAAAGCCCGTGGCGTGTTAGTAGTGCCTGGGCATAACTTTTTTGTAGGCAACGCTGACGACTGGCCCCATCAACATGAATGCATACGAATATCCTATGCCCAACCCGAGGCCGCGGTAAAACAAGGCATAGTTATTATTGCCGAAGAAGTGCGCAAAGCTTATGAGTTGGCTTAAATAAAACGATAATTTGAACAATGGAGCAAGGTAGCTTCACAAGATACGTCATAAACACACTCTGTAAGCTAGGCGCTGTCATTTACGACGATATGGCGTAGGCCCTACAACTTGATAAGGCGCTTTCTATTCGCCCTGTCGTTAAATGCCTACTTATTTTCTTTTAGTTAGAAACCACTGAAGTCACGATCAGCATAATCAAAATATCTTTTGAAATATTATCTTAAAAAAAGCCTGTCCCTGGCTAAGATAGGCAGCTCTTCTGCTGCCCCAACGCCATCATCGCTTACCACTATACATTACAGCTAAAACTCGTAGCTAAAACTCATAGCCCAAACGTATACCCGCCGTGCGCGGACGGCTGGGGTTGATATCGGTATCGGAGTAAAACGATGATCCGTCCGGAGACTGTAACTAAATCTGTGTAACTGTCTATCATTAAACCCCAAAAAGGGTAAGGATAGACAGCCATGAACCACGACGAACTAAAAGCAATAGCCCAAGCCGCAGCCAAGAACATTAAGACGGAAGCTGATCTTAATGAATTCAGGCAGATGCTCACCAAAATCACCGTTGAAACGGCCCTTAATGCTGAATTAGACGATCATTTAGGTTACGCAAGGCACGAGACATCGGGAGCGAGTAATAGCCGCAATGGCTTTACCAGCAAGACCTTGCAGACCGAAGATGGCCAATTTCAAGTCGACACCCCACGCGATCGAGCAGGCAGTTTTGAACCCCTGCTGGTTAAAAAGCATCAGCGCCGTTTTACCTCCATGGACGATAAAATCCTCTTCCTCTACGCCCAGGGCATGAGCACACGGGAAATCGTCACCACCTTTAAAGAAATGTACGGCGCGGATATTTCGCCCACATTAATCTCCAAAGTGACTAACGCTGTTATCGATCAAGTTGTNGAGTGGCAAGCGCGGCCGCTGGATGCCATCTATCCCATCGTCTATCTCGACTGCATTGTGCTTAAAATTAGGCAGGATAAACAGGTTATCAATAAAGCGATATACTTGGCGTTAGGCGTAAATATAGAAGGCCATAAAGAGCTATTAGGCTTGTGGATATCAGAGAATGAAGGCGCTAAGTTTTGGCTTAACGTGCTGACTGAACTGCAAAATCGCGGCGTAAAAGACATTTTAATCGCCTGTGTTGACGGCCTCAAAGGATTTCCCGATGCCATTAATGCTGTCTACCCTGATACCCAAATACAGCTCTGCATTGTGCACATGGTGCGTAACGCCATGAAGTTTGTACCTTGGAAAGATTACAAGGCCGTAGCGGCAGATTTAAAACGGATTTATAAATCAGCAACTGAAGAGGAAGCCCTGCAAGCGTTAGCGCAATTTGCCGAGCGCTGGGACGATAAGTATCCGCAGATAAGCAAATCATGGCATGCCCACTGGCATAACCTCAATACCCTGTTTGCGTATCCTCAGGACATACGCAAAGCGATCTATACGACCAACGCCATCGAATCACTCAATAGCGTGATTCGTAAGGCCGTGAAAAAGCGCAAGCTATTCCCTAGTGACGACTCGGCCAAAAAAGTTGTTTACTTGGCGATACAGGAAGCTTCAAAAAAATGGACGATGCCGATAAGGAATTGGAAACCGGCCTTGAACCGATTTATCATTGAATTCGAAGGCCGTTTAACGGATTATATTTAACCCAGACAGTTACACAGAAATATTTACAGGCTCTCCGTCCGCCGCCGCATTACTGATACCACCGTCGTAATACTTTTCATCGGTTAGGTTTTCAACATAAACAGACACTGTCCATTGCTCTTCAGAGCGATAGCCAGCCGACAACTGCGCCTCGCGGGGGCCCCTAACATTCGTTGATAGATTAGGATTTAAGCTGGTAGCACGCTTGTCTTCCCAACTATAACTGAGGCTGCCAAACCACTCGCCACCGGTCACCGGGATGGCGGTATTTAAGCTGGCAAAATACGTCCACTCTGGCGCACCTACCTGCGGCTCGCCTTCACAAACATCGAGGTTTTCACAAAAGTTTTCTACCTCATTCACCTCACTATCAAACCAAGAGATACCCATCATAAAACGTAGCGTATCGGTGAGTACCGCCTGAGCCGTGCCTTCAAAACCATAACCATCGACTTGGCCTATATTACCTACCCGGGTAATATTGGGGCTGTCGGGATAGGCAAAAGTCAGCTGTTGATCGGTATAATCATAATAGAAGGCATTGGCGGTTAACTGCGCACGGCCCTCTAACACGGTACCTTTGTAGCCCAACTCGTAAGAAATCATCGATTCCTCATCAAAGGCGGCAGGCTTATCGCCGGCCGGCGTTAAACTAAAGCTATTAAAACCACCCGACTTTGAACCTGTGGTGGTGCTGAAATACAACAAGGTGTCATCATTGGGCTGGTAATTAATGGCCACACGCCAGGTCACTTCATCCCAATCGGCCTTGTCTGATAACACACCATTGGTAATCGGCGCCTGCACACCGCCATTAAAAACAGATTCGGCAGGCAGAGACTGCTGTGACATCTCTTTTTCATCATAGGTATAGCGCAGGCCCGTGCTAACACTCACACTCTCAGTAAACTGATAGCTTAAATCGACATAGCCGGCATAGCCTTGGTACTTGCCTACGGTTCTATTTTTATCTTCTATCAAGCCGCTGCTTGCAGGGGAAAAACCGCCAGCCGAATCAAAATAAGAAGAACCGTAATACGTATTATCGATATAGACGGCATAGGCACAGCTGCCGCCCCAGTAAATATTACAGTAGATTTCTTCGGACTGATTACCAGTAAAAACCGTATCAATGTTTTCCTCATAATAGGATACACCGGCATACCAGCTTAGCGCGCCATCGCTATTCGAGGTCAGCCTAAATTCCTGCTCTATATAGTCTCCCTCTTGATCTTGGCCATACCAAAATAACTCGGCACTGGTGCCGTCATAATCTTCGGCATAAGCATAGTGATGTGATTTATAACCGGTAATTGAGCTCAACACCATCTCATCAAGATCGTAATCGATTTGTAGGCCCACGCTTAAGACATTACCACCGTCGTATATACCTTGGCCCGTGCCGTTTAAATCTAAATCGCTAACATCCTCACCATGCTTGCCCCTAGCCGCTAGCGTAGGCAGGCCGCCATTAGCTAGTAAGGCATTAAGGATTGATAGGCCTGATCTTCTTTCGCCACATAAACCGTGCCACCTTGCTTTCTGTCTTCATATTCAACATAGAGATTGGCATCCATTTTTTCGGTAACAAATTTTGCCGAAATACGGGCGGCGTCTTTATTATGGCCTAATAATTTGTCGCCACTGGGTAAGTGATCTACCCAGCCCTCTTCTTCAGAGTGATAGCCCGCCACACGCAGAGCAAAGTTATCACTTACCGGAATATTGACCGCACCTTCGGCTACAAAAATATCCCGATCACCGGCATCCAACTCTACATAACCTTCTTGACCTTCTAGGCTAGCCTTAGTGGCATGTACGCTAATAGCGCCAGAAATAGCGTTACGGCCAAATAAAAACCCTTGCGGCCCACGTAAAACCTCTATCCTATCGATATCAAATAAGCTGCTAACGGCACTGCCATTTCTGCCTTGATAGTTACCATTTTTGTACATGCCTATAGAAGGGTCACCGCCATTACCAAAATCATTAGACACTATGCCCCGCACGGAAATAGTATCTAAAAAGCTATCCTGACTATTACCGCTAAGGCCAGGGCTAAACTTAATCATATCTTTAACATCGTTAAGATTGACCTCTCGGGCAAAATCGCCAGAGATGGCATTAATTGCCAGAGGCACGTCTTGTATGGATTCAGAACGCTTAGTGGCGGTTACCACCACCTCTTCTAAGGCCATAGGGGCCGCCATACTAAAAGATGATAAGCTAGCCGCCGACGCCAAGGCGATTAGCTGTATAGCGTTAACTAAAGGTTTTTTAATGAGAGTCTGCGAGCAAGAGTGATTTTTCATCATTGTAATATACCGGATTATTATAGTTAGGCTGTTCGATATTTGAGCTAGCATTAAAACCTAAAATCGTTCGCCACACTGTCAACAGCAGTATCATTTTGTCAGCCTATGTAAGCTGGCAGAAATAAACAAGCGCAGCACATATACCCCCAAAGAGCATATTCAACTATGCTATGGGCCATCGCCTATCAAATGAATGTATAGCAATGACCGATAACAACGAACACAGCAAAACAAAACTGCTAATTGTCGAGGACGACCTTCATATAGCCAAACTGCTAGAGCGTTTTCTAGTGAGCGAAGGTTTTCATGTAGAGCACTGTGATAATGGCTATGACGCCGCCGAGAAGATAAAAAAAACCATGCCTGAGGTTGTCATACTGGACATGTTGCTGCCGGGAAAAGACGGCATAGAAATCTGCCGGGAGGTCAGACCTTTTTACCAAAAAGGTATACTCATGCTTACCGCGCAGGATGATGACCTCAATGAAACCATGGCATTAAATTCAGGCATAGATGACTATCTAACAAAACCGGTTAGGCCGCATGTATTATTGGCCCATATTAACGCGCTACTTAGGCGGCTCAACGCAGAACCACCCAAAACCACGGTGCAAGTACAAGACTTGGTGATTAGCAAAGACAACCGCACGGTATTACGCGGTGAAAGCGCCGTGACCCTTAGCGACTCAGAATTTGAATTACTCTGGTTACTGGCATTACAGGCTGGAGAAACCGTTAAACGCGATGATTTGTTTCTGATGCTACGCGGCAAGCCTTATGACGGTATAGACAGATCCATAGATATGCGGGTGTCCGTGCTACGAAAAGCCCTGCAAAAAAACAACCCCGAAAACGAATACATAAAAACCTTGCGCCACAAAGGTTACATTCTTCTCAAATAATTACCGCTAACATCAACTTGGAGAAAGTCTCTTGAAAGGCCTCTTTGTACGTCTCTATATTCTTATTATTGGTTGTTTTTTACTGAATACCTTTTTAAATCAGTTACTTCTCAACACCACTTACAAAAGCCAATTCGCCAAAGAAACCACTTATTACGCCGAAACACTGGCTGAATCCTTATTAAGAGAACATAAAAACAGTAATACCGATTTGCATGAATTAATGCAATGGTGGAAAGAGCGCTCTGAAGTTAATTTTTATAATATTAAGCATATAGAGATTGTTAATATTACCGATGACAGACTGATACCGGTGAGCCCGCTTACCGAAAGCCGATTTTTATCTTTATCTATCAGCCGCTTTCTCGATACCGCCGAGCTAGCGGTACCACTCAAGCCTATAATAGAGCGCCTAGAGCTTGAATCTGATGAAGCTAATAGCCAGCAAGCCTTACTCATACAGTTTCACGATGCCTATGACTTTTACTTTAAAGCTAGCTATTTTATAGGTTTTGCTATGATATTTATTATTACGGCAACACTGGTTTACCTTATTACTCACTATTTATATCGCTACCTACAATCACTAAGCAAATCGGTACAATCTATAGCCGCCGGTCATTACAAAACCAAAGCGCCAGTCACCTCGGTAGATGCTTTTCAATTACTCTCTAATGACATCAACACCATGTCAGCCAAATTACAGGACGATGAAATAAAGCAACAAATTTTTAACGGTGCCATCAGCCATGAATTACGCAGCCCTATTACGCGGCTACGATTGGCTTTAGATATTTTAAACAACAGCAATGAGCAAGAAACTATTAAAGTGATGGGCTTCGAAATGGATAAAGCCCTTAACGACCTGGATCACTTAACCACTAATGTACTGCAGTTATCTAAGGCCTATTTGCAAAACAATCTCACCGAACAAAAACAAATATCACTACAGAACGTATTACACGACCTAATCGAACAACAAGAGGACACGCGCATACAGCTGCACTGCCACCACGATATCGTGCTACATGCCAATAACAGCCTGATAGAAACCGCTTGCGCCAATATTATAAATAACGCCTGTAAATATGCCAAACAACAGATACACATAAGCACAGAAAAAACCGCGAGCAATTACCTACTCACCATAGAAGATGATGGCCCCGGCATCGCCGAGCAAGAAAGAGCAAATGTTTTTCAGCCATTTTATAGAGTGGACAGCAGCCGCAGCCGACAAACCGGCGGCAGCGGCCTTGGCCTTGCCATAGTACTAGAGATTATTCGAAAAACAGAAGGTAACATCCATGTTGGGGTTTCGCCCTTAGGGGGAGCAAAATTTTCTGTAACCTGGCCTGTTGAAAACAGTTAATAATTTACAGTCTACAGTCTACAGTCTACAGTCTACAGTGATTAGTTTAATGCTACGCCACGCATACTTAGCGCGTGTAAACTAAGCGGCCATCAAACCAAGTACTTAATACTTGTGTATCGCTTATTTCGTTGGCTTTACCTTGCTCGGCCAGCGCCACTATATTTTGGCTAATAATAATAAAATCGGCTTTTTTACCCACTTCTATAGAGCCTAACATGTCAGCCTGGCTCATCGCTCTGGCGCCATTAATAGTGTAGGCGCGTAAGATAGAATGTATATCTAAGGCCTCACTAGCATTAAGCACTTTAGGGGATTCAACCTCATCGTAACTACGGGTAATCGCTTGCTCTATATTCACAAAAGGACGCGGATCACGGGTATCTACTGGCGCATCACTACCGGCAGTAATTACCGCACCTAGTTTTTGTAAGCTATTAGCTGGGTAAACATTAGCCGAATAGTAATTATTACTATTAAATAATTGCGCCCCACTACTTAAGCGATCAATGAAAGACTCCACCATTAGCTGGTATTCTGGGTCAGCGTTAGACCAAGCATGGGTAAAGGCCATGTAAATCCCTAAATCACCTATACGCTTTTGATCATCAGGATGTACCACTTGCGCATGCGCGATAGCATGTGGCAAATTATTATTACCATTCACTTTGCGGGCATGCTCTATAGCATCAACAGAGGCTCTTACTGCGGCATCGCCTATAGCATGGGCGTGAATTGTAAAGCCCTGTTTATCTAGCTCCAAGGCATAAGCTTTAACAAATTCTGGAGCAGTTTCAAAAACCCCATTATTGGTAATGCATTGCATAGGGTGAAAGCCATGGCGCGCAGTGAAAGCCTTAACAACATTCCTAGTCTCAAAACGCATAGGCGCTGCTTTCACTTGTTTGCAGGCTTCACTGTTAAAATCCACATAGCCTGTTAGCCGAGCTGTTCCCGTTTTATCATCGACACTAAAAATGGGCTGTTGATAATCCTGTAGCATGGCAGCATTGGGCAGCGTAGGAGGAAAGGCATAGGGGTTACCCTCTATAACACCATCTACCAAAATTTTTGCCGCATCAGCACGTATGTATTGTGTTTTAGCATATTCATCACGCACCACTTTAAAGCCGGCTACGGTAGCAGGTATGTCAGCAATGCTTAAGCGTTGTTCAATTCTGGGATAATCGTAATATTTTTTTATCGCCGCCTGTAAGCGAAAAGTCATATTGCCACTATCTTCCAACCACTTAAAGGCACTTAAGAAGCGCGGTTCCAATAGCGCATCCATAATAGAAGTAATACCCGACTGCGCTAATTTTTGCGCAACTTGTGGCATAAATTTTTCTGGGTTTTCATACTGAATAGAGCTAGGTGACTGCACTAAAGCCACAGCAGATTCAGTCAACCCGCCACTAGGCTCACCACCGGCATCTACCGCAACAAGTTCTTTATAGAGATGAAAATCTGTCACTAGGCTTTGTTTATTAATACCTACAACTGCACCCCGCTGATTTTCAGCCCTAGCCAATGCTACACTATTCACCGCATAGTGATGGCCATCATTGCCGCGCAATACGATAGGATGCTTCGCCGATACGGCATCTAATGCCGCGCGTAATGTAGGGTATTGTTGGCTGGGTTCATTGCCTTTATAAAAGTTCCACAAGGCCACATCCAACCATTGCCCCTCTGCAATTTGGTAACGTTGTATACAACTACGTAAAAAAGCCACCATGCTATCCAGTGACATAGCCTCACTGTTAAAGTCGCAGGCCTCACGTTCTACGATATCCAAGGCATGTATATGTACATCGTGAAAACCCGGCAGTAGCATTTTACCAGCCAAGTCATGCTGCTGGGTGTTATCGCCAATCAATTCAGCCACGCCCTGCTTAGAGCCTGTATAAATAATACGGCCATCGGCGATGGCCATAGTATCCACCACCGACGCATATTGGTCAGCGGTGTAAATAAAGGCATTTGAAAAAACGTGTTCCGCTTTGGTAGTGGTGCCAGCCTCTTTCGCATCGCAAGCGGTTAATAGAGCCGCAGACAGCAAAGCAGCACAATACTGTTTTATTTTTATATTCAACATAAATGACCTTTTTATTAGTCTTCTCTAATGAGGAAAACCCATTATTTTTTCAAAGGCTATGGCATCATCGCCACGTTCAAAAACCACTTTGCCATTCATCATTGTCATTTCAACTTTGGCTTTGTGTATATCGTAAACATCTATGTCAAACAGATTTTTGTTGACGACGATTAAGTCTGCTAACTTGCCTACTTCTATAGAGCCTATTTTAGTCTCCATATTCAGTTGGTAAGCCGCATCCAGAGTATAACCTCTAATCATTTCTTCCAGCGTTAGTAAGGCATTCACTGGTGGCGTGACAGGCATGGATTTTTCGCCATAGTATTTTCTAGTCATACCCATTTCTATATTGGGTAAAGGGGACAAACCAAACACTTCACCAGTCACCGGGAAATCACTACCGAAAGTAACCTTGCCACCGGTATCAATAATTTTACGGAACCTATAGAGCTTTTCCGCCCGCTCTTTGCCGATAGCAGCTATTTCAAACTCACCATCGGTGGCAAACCAAAATGGGGTAGTTTGCGCCACCACATTTAACTCGGAAAAACGTTTTAAATCTTGATCGCGTACTAATTCGGTGTGGCCTACGGAGTAACGATTAGTGCTATTGGGATTACGTTTACGCAGCACTTCAAAAGCATCCAACGCCTCATCCACAGCTCTATCACCTATGGCGTGTATGTGTATATCAAAACCAGCCTTATCGATAGCCTCGGCAAAATCTTGTAGCACTTTGCCCTCTAACAACACACTGCCTTTGTTACCTGGCTGATTATTATAATCTTCAAACTGGCCGGCGGTGGAGGCTTCTTTAGTACCATCATTGTGAATTTTCATCACCCTTGGCTCAACTAAGGGTGATGAATATTTTTGTTGGTAGCCCTGCAAGGTAGTGATCTCATCCGCCACATGATTGGGGCTTTGTATCATATTAGAGGTCACTAAACGAAAAGGAATGGCATCGGCCTTGGCCAGTTTAGCCACGCTGTCATAAGCCAGTTGTTCGAATTGTGAAAAACCTGCATCGTAAACTGTAGTAATACCAAACTGAGAAAAAATCGGAAATACTTGCTCAGCACCCGATAAAATGGACTGCTCAGTAATCATTCCCAAATCGGCTATCATGGGCATAAAAGCCATGCCCTCCACCATCCAACCGGTGGGTTCACCTTGCGCGTCGCGTTGGTAAAAATGGGTGCCTGGTATAGGGTCGGGGGTGTTTTTATTAATACCCGCCAGCGCTAAAGCCTTGCTGTTTACCCAAGCACTGTGGCCGCCCTCATCCATAATTAATATGGGCTTATCTGACACGATACTATCCAATAAATCCTTATTAGGACCTTCTGGTCCAAAGGTGGCGGCTAAAAAGCCCATGCCATAAAAAGCACTTACATCGGGGTGAGTTTTGACATAGCTTGCTATCTCGACCAGCCACTGTTCAACACTGCCGTTTAAATCTAAGGCAAATGCATGCGAACCACCCGCAGCCATCACCGGATGGGCATGGGTATCAATAAAACCCGGCATAATCATTTTGCCAGCCACATCAATAACTTTGGTGCCCTTGCTAATAATATCGCTAGCGCCTTGATTAGAGCCTACATAAATAATTTTGTTGCCGCGTACAGCCACAGACTCAGCCCAGGGTTTAGCCTGATTTTGGGTATAGACTTTGGCATTTTTAAACACATAGTCTGCTTGCTCGGCCGCCGCGGTATTAACCAACAACCCCGTTGCCATAGCCGCTACGGCAACATGCTTGAAGAGTTTTCTGCCTACTTTCATTATCATTACCCTTATGCGTAGTTTGTTAAAAATATAAGCTTTAACTATTTTTAGCAGCATAGGCAAACAACCGCCAAGGGTCAACAGTAAATAAGCTAAAGCTTACAATATAACTTGTGGCGAGCGTCTTAGCTGGTTAAACTAGCGCGCTGCTTACATTAGCTTACAAACCAACAAAAGTGAGTGCCCGTGGTACAACCCAGAAAAACACCGAAACAAGCCCGCGCCAAACAGCGTGTTGCCGATATTTTAACGGCGGCCGAAACCCTGCTTGCCAATGAAGGCTATGATAATTTCTCCACCAACCGCGTAGCCAAAGATGCCGACATTAATATTGCGTCGCTATACCAGTACTTTCCTAATAAAGAATCCCTAGTGTATGCCATCAATCGGAAAATGTTGGACGAAGTAATAGAGGGCTGTCAGCGCTACGAAAGCCTAATGCCTAACATGGGCTGGCAGCAGTTGTTTGACGTAATGGACAACGAACTGATTACCGACACCCACCATGTAAAACTGGTCAGAGCGCTGGATTATGCGATATACACCAACGAAGACCTGATGGCCATGGAGCTGGAGCACGAACAACGCATTGCCGCATTCTATGCCAAGGCATTCTCTTTTTATGGTTCAAAATGGCCGGAGTCCAGCCTACTTAACAGTGGCCGCTTAATTTATAAGATGAACAATATTAGCTACTACGACCTGGGGCATTTAAATGAACGAGATTTAGAGGAATCAATGAAACTCTATAAGCAACATTTATACAGCTTGATAGAAAGAATAATCAGCCAGCCTAAACCTTAGGCTGGCGATTCATAGCGCACGAGCGGGCGTGTAGCTAGCCAGTGAGCCTAAAGCACACTAGCCTACGATGGCTATTGCATCCAGCTCGCATAGCGCGCCTTTAGGTAATTCAGCCACCGCAACACAAGCTCTAGCCGGTACCGCGTCGCCAAAGTACTCGGCATAAACGGCATTAAACGCCGCAAAGTCATTCATGCTGACTAAGTAGCAAGTGGTCTTAACCACTTTATCCATAGAACTACCGCCCGCCTCTAGCACCGCTTTTAAATTCTCTAAAGATTGCTTGGCTTGACTGGCCACATCATCACCACCTAGCATTTCACCCGTCTTAGGGCACAACGGAATTTGGCCTGAACAATACAAGGTATTGCCTACTTTTTTAGCCTGTGAATAAGGGCCTATGGCTGCTGGCGCACGATCTGTGGATATGGTTTCTATCATGGTAAAACTCCTAAGATTATTTCTACTCTATTATTGTGCGCGCACACCAAAGCGACGCGCAGCTTCTATGGTGTTTTTTAATAAACAGGCTATGGTCATGGGGCCGACACCACCGGGTACAGGGGTAATCGCCCCGGCAACTTTCTCGGCCTCAGCAAAGTCCACATCCCCCACTAAACGGGTTTTGCCATCTTCGGTTTCTATACGGTTAATACCCACATCAATCACGGTAGCGCCGGGCTTAATCCAATCGCCTTTCACCATTTCTGGGCGACCCACTGCTGCCACTAAAATATCGGCTTGGCGGCACAGCGCAGGTAAGTCTTTGGTGCGCGAATGGGCAATAGTCACGGTGCAACTTTCCTGTAGCAGCAACATGGCAACCGGCTTGCCGACTATATTTGAACGCCCTATTATCACCGCATGCTTGCCGGATAAATCATCACCTAGGTGCTTCTTCGCTAAAATCACACAACCTTGGGGCGTACAAGGCACTAGTGCACCTGCATCACCATTCATCAGGCGGCCAGAGTTCATCGCGTGAAAACCGTCTACGTCTTTTTCGGGGACTATACTTTCTATAATCAGACTTTCGTCTATGTGTTTGGGCAGTGGCAACTGGACTAAAATACCGTGCACAGTGGGGTCATTGTTAAGCTCGTCCAACTTGGCCAATAGCACATCTTGCGAGGTGTCGGCCGCCAGACGGAACTCGTTGCTAATCATACCCACTTCTTGAGTCTGCTTAACCTTATTACGCACGTACACTTGGCTGGCAGGGTCTTCGCCTACTAATACAACGGTTAACCCTGGCGTAATACCTGTTTGCTTTTTTAGCTCCGCCACCTCTTGTGCCAATACTAGGCGTAAATCCGCTGCCACCTGCTTCCCATCAATATTCATGTAGACCAAACCTTTGTCGATAAAAAATACGTATCATTATAGCCAGCGCTGCGAATCGCCGACGGTTAATAGTGGTTTCTAATTGCGGGGTATTTTACGCGAAAGTGGAACGTTAAGCAGCCATTATTGATCAACAAAGGCTATCAATAGCGCTAGGAAACACTACTTTTCTTTAACATCCCGCACTAGCGCCGTTACTGTTCTTACACGTTTAGAGCTTAAAGACCTTAACCATATCGCAGAGCGAATCACCCAGTCGTGTTAACTCGGCACTGGCCTTGGCTGCCAACTGTGTTTGACTGCGCACATTCACGGACAGGTCTGATACTCGGGTGACATTGCGACTGATTTCATTGGAAGCTACACTCTGCTCTTCCGAGGCGGCAGCAATCTGCATATTCATACCACTCATGCCACTTACCATAACGGAGATTTCATTCAAAATCTCAGTGGACCTAGTGACCTTAGCTATACCCACTTCTGCGCGTTCATTTGACTTATTCACGGTTTGCACCACGTCGTTAGTGCCCTGCTGAAACTCAACTATGGTTAGCCTAATAGTTTCCGTAGATTCCTGCGTACGTCGGGCGAGTGTTCTTACCTCATCAGCAACTACCGCAAAACCCCTGCCCTGCTCACCGGCCCTCGCGGCCTCTATCGCGGCGTTCAGCGCCAACAGGTTGGTTTGTTCAGCCACATTCTGGATGGCGTCTAAAACCTGACCAATGTTTTTGCTGTTTTTTTCAAGTTCCAGTATAGCGGAGGCCGCTTCTTGCACTTCTTGAGTGAGCAACTGGATATTGTCACGAGCGTCGCCGCCCACTCTAACCCCTTCTTGCAACTGCTCGTGTACCATATTGACGCTGTCGGCAGCGCTGGCAGCATTTCTGGCAATCTCTTGTATGGTTTGTGACATTTCCGTCACCGCCACCGCCGCCTGATCAACCTCGACACTCTGCTCTTTAGACGCATTATTAACTTTATCCGAAATAGTCGACATCTCAGTGGCCGCGGCAGCCATGTGGTCTGAAGCTTTATAAATAGCACCTATAATATTATGCAAATTTGCAATTAACGCATTAAAGGCCGTGGCTACCTGCGCGATTTCACTACCACCCTGCACGGTAACCTGACGGGTTAAATCCTTGTCATCAATAATCGATAGTATTTCTGTATTAAATTGCGATAAGGCTCTGACTATGCGGCGCGCCACGAATAGCACCAATACTAAAAGCACAACAGCTATAGCCAATAAAGCCATTAACATAGTGTTGTGGGCCTGTTCAAAACCGTGCTCCACCGCCTGTTCGACAGACTCGCGCATCACGGTAAAATCCTCTTCCACCTGATGCACGGCGTCTCTCATTTTACCACTGGCACCGCTGTTGGCATCCAGCCCTTTTTCCTGCTCCTTATCGACTAATGCATGAAAAGATTGGGCATACACGGCCAATCCTTGCATTAGCGTTTTATTATCAGCTAGTAAGGTGGCGAACTGTTCGCGACTGCTATCAAATTTTCCCACATACTTTACATCCCGGCGCAGCATAAAATCTTTTTCATGCCGCCTTAACATCAGCATTTCAGCTCTAGCCTCTGATTCCGAATCCAGTAAGCGCTCTACACCATGTATGGCTGCACGCAATCTCCCATATAGACCAGATTCCGAATCTAAACCTATGGTTTGCTGTAAAGCGGCGTAGCGGGCAAATTGCTCACTATAGGCATTAAGGGAGGCTGTTTGAGAATCTAGTATCTGGGCATCTATATCCAGCGTACGTAACAAGCCAGCAAGGCTGCTCTTTTGCTGTAAGGCCTGCGCCATGGTTTGATTAAAATGCTGAACATAACGCAGTTGTAAGCGGCTTTGAAAATCTTTTTCATGGCGGCGCAAAGTCAATAGGCTGGCATGATATTCATCCAATAACACCCGGCTTTGATGCAGCTTATTAATATCTGAAAGAGTTTTAAGCGTACTTACCGCTATGATGCTAAGACCCAATAGGGTGATTACGGCAATAAAAATCAAGCTTTGCTTGATAGAGAAATTCGGGAGCTTCATATTAACCCTGTACAGTAAGGAATTAAGGAGTACTACGTTTAAACGCCTTTCCATAGCAAGATTGCGCATAACAATACGGCTGCGCCTATCGCTAAGAGGAAATAATTGATCCTCAAGCCTGCGCCATTATCCCTATATTCGGGCTCTTCGCTATCAGTAGTTATCGCTATACCCTTATAGTTATTTGCCACCAACTCGTCGGGTAAAGGGTGGCGCTGAGTTACACCATCTAAACGCGTAGTACACACCACAAAGGGCTCTATCGCATCATCGTCATGCTCTGCCAACATAGCATCGGCCTGGGCGATAACAACACTGATATTGTCGCGACCACCTGCCGCCACCGCGGCCTGTATCAACACATCCACTAAAGTCTGACCGTCATCGCTCTCATTGAGCAAGGTGGCAATCTCCACATCAGAGACTTCGTCAACCAAGCCGTCACTGCACAGCACTAACATCTGCCCCGCCGCCAGCTGGCCATTAACCACACTAACCTCTAAACCCTCCTCGCCGGCAACGCCCACAGCCTGAGTAATTAGATTACGATTGGGATGCACTTTAGCCTCTGCGCTGCTTATGCTGCCTGCCGCTAGTAAAGACTCCACATAAGAATGATCACGGGTAATTTGCTTTAGCTCGCCGTCCCATATATACGCACGGCTATCCCCTACCCAAGCAATTTCATAGCCATTACCCTGTGACTTTGCCGCCACCACAGTAGAGCCCATGCCGTTTTTAGTAGGGTCTTCAATGCACTCACTGCGTATCAGGTAGTGGGCTCGCACTATCGCCTCTGATAAGCCTTGCTGATGTATTAAAGCATCCACCAGGGTTTCCCGCACCAAGGCGCTGGCCACCTCACCACAGGCATAGCCGCCCATGCCATCAGCCACTAAGCCCAAGCCCAGTTCATTATCTGCCGCAAAGCAATCTTCATTATGCTTGCGGTTACCTTTATCGGTAGCACCAAAAAACTGA
The DNA here is from genome assembly GCF_000373485.1 of Dasania marina DSM 21967. NCBI lineage: Bacteria > Pseudomonadati > Pseudomonadota > Gammaproteobacteria > Cellvibrionales > Spongiibacteraceae > Dasania > Dasania marina. The sequence continues at coordinate 67,394 of NZ_KB891585.1, read as the reverse complement.
ATCATTCCCTGCCTATTCATTTATGCCGGTACGGCGCCATCCATCACAGCGCCGTTAGTCAATTATTTTACCTGTATTAAGTTTGTTTGAGCTTAGCAAGCCCGTAGGGCTTACGCCAATAGCTAATGCACTTAGCCATTGATTTTATTATCTTTAATTGCCGCCCTTAGCGCATACCTATTCAATTCAGCTCGTGTTAAACTGGCCGCGAACGCGTTTAATAGCCTACTATCGCTCTCTTTAAAGAGCGGCTATTAATTATTTTTTAACGACCATTTATATAAGAAGACGATCATGATCCCACTATTACGACTTGTATTCAGCGCCTTATTGGCCTTTTTAGCGACTGTTATTTTTGATTTGGCCGAACTAGGTAACCTGGACAGCTTTAGCTTTAATGCCAGCGAGTTCTGGACACTATTTGCACTATTTGCTATTGCCAGCTTTGTTAACCCATTGTTTGACGGCATAGAGTTTTCCTCAGTACCAAAAGAGGAAGGCACGGTAAAATGGTTTAATGTCAGCAAGGGCTATGGCTTTGTCACGCGCCAAAATGGCGATGATGTTTTTGTGCACTTTCGTTCCATCAAAGGTAAGGGCCGCCGCATTTTACATGAAGGCCAAACCGTATCCTTTAGAGTATCTGAAGGTGATAAAGGCCCACAAGCTGACGATGTAGAGCCGCTCTCTAAAAACTAAGCGTCTATCAATTAAACGCTTAGCTTCAATCAAAAAAAATCCCGCCTTTGCGGGATTTTTTTTGATTGATTATCGATTAAACAGCTACAGCAGGCTTGTAGATAACCGTTTTATTTCTACCGCTTTCTTTGGCTTCATAGAGGGCCGCATCGGCATTGACCAGCCAGCTGTGGGCGCTGTCTATACTCTCCCCTAACAAACACACCCCTAAACTAATAGTAAAACTCACCTCGTGGCCACCACTTTTTACCACATTAGCCGCCACTCGCTCGCGAAAGCGCTCACAAAAGATTGTTGCCCCCTCAATATCGGTGTTAGGCAAGATAACGGTAAACTCCTCACCACCATAACGACCGCTAATATCCACCTCCCTAGTCTCATAGAGTAATGCCTCGGCAATATAGCGTATGGCATCATCACCAACAGAATGGCCATAGGTATCGTTAATTCGCTTAAAGTGATCTATATCAAAAATAACCAAGGACACAGGCTCAGTAGAACGCTTATTACGTTTAAACTCTTCTTTTAAACGCTCCTCCCAATAACCGCGGTTATTCAGTGTGGTTAATGCATCGGTGCGGCTAAGTATTAACAACTCATCTTTAGCTTCATGTAACTTACCCTGGCTAATAGCCATGGCGGTTTCGTCGTAGACAATAATGGCCACTTTCTCCACTACATCAGTAGACGAACGCAAAGGCACAAAGGTAGTGTTTTGATACATCTGGCTATTGGCATGATGTATAGGCAAGCGCAGGCGGAAATCAAATAAATTATCGCGCTGCTGGAAAGTGGTGTATACCGGTATACCCAGCTCAAAAACGGAATTAACCCTACGGGTAAACCACTCATCATTTAAATAAGGGAAAACCTCAATGATTTTTTGCCCTATGGTTTTTTCAGCCACAATATTGCTATGTACCTGCATAAAGCGGTTAAAGATTTCTATATTGAGATCTTTATCAACAACCACTATGCCTATGTCAGCACTTTGGATGATATCCAATAGCCAGTGTAATTCTTGGAAGGTTGAAGTATCCATAAGGAAAGAGGGCTCTTAATCAATCAAAAATTGTACGCTTTCATAAAGACTAGGCAGCGAATCTTCATGAAACAAAAGTATTAAGTCGCAGCTAATATCATAGCCTTCGAAACTGTAGTTAAGCTCTATAGCCAGAGTCTGTTTCCAAGGGAAGTTTTGCTGCTGTAAAACGCTGGCCAGTGACGTATTACGACCATAAACCTCAGGGTGTTTAAGTAACACGCTGATATCCAACTGCGAACAAAACCCGGTAACACAGGAGCCGTTAAGTAACGAGGCCATTTCAAGCACCAGCTCAACCTCATTATGCTGATAGCCGGGCTCATAGCCCATAAGAGCTGATAAGGCTTCCATATTGGTATCAGAAAATAGTAACAAAGCCTCGCCGCTAATATTACTGGCATAAAAGGGCTGTGTTACAGCGGTAACTGACTCACCACTAAATACCGCCCCCAAAGCCATTTGGATATCGACGGCTTCAATCAGGTGTACTTGTGGTATGGGTAGCTCAACAAAGGCAGAGAAACTTTTGGCAATATTCTTGGCGGCCATACCCACAGCAATATTGGCTACCTCTTGTATGCCATCACGGATATCTTCATTGAATGCTATAGCTGACATAAAACTCCATATACAGCGCCCTATTATTAATTTTGTGTGGCACTTGCTGTTATGTACTTATTGTAATGTTATTTAGCCTGTCAAGCGACTACAGTAAGACTAAGCTTAGCTCAGACTGTGCGCTGTTCAACCCGAATTATCAATAAAATCAATAATGCGGGGGCCGCTCTAGCGAGGCTGGGCCGGCTTGATTATCTGCAGAGGACTCCAGTTGCGATTTTACTTGGTTGATCATCTCATTAAGCCGCGCTAATTGTTGCTGCTGCTCGGTCACAATCTGATTAAGCGTATGAATAGTATCCTCTTGAAATGCCAATTGCGACTGTAGTTCATACAATTGCTCACGTACCTCGTTATCACTTGTAGACTCTGTCACAGTATAGACCTTATGCATTATTGTTTAAGGATGACAACGCCAGGGGTTCCGGATCGCCACTGGCGCCATTATAATCTTCTGCAACAATAAACCAACAGGAATTCAATATGACGCGTGTGGTATTCTCCACTGAAGCCGGTAAGATCTGTCCCGAATGCCAACAGCCCATTAAACAATGCTGTTGTCAGCTGCTAAAAAATAGCACCCCGCTAGGTGACGGCATAGTACGCATACAGCGGGAGACTAAAGGCCGTAAAGGTAAAGGCGTGACACTAATTACTGGCCTGCCCCTTAACGCTAAGGAGCTAAAAATCTTGGCCAAAGAGCTTAAGCAGCGCTGCAGCACCGGCGGTGCGGTTAAAGATGGTGTGGTAGAAATTCAAGGCGACCAAAGAGAACTAATAAAAACCCTGTTAACCGACAAAGGCTATCAGGTGAAACTCAGCGGTGGGTAGGCTATTAAAGAGCCCCCAGCGCTGGCATTTATCATAATCACAATAACGAATTAATAATTATGGAAATTATAGAAACCGTTGCCATGCTTGTACTGGGGGCGCTATTTGGTGGCTTCAGCGTTCACTTTTCAGTGAAAGAAAAGCTACGCCTAGTCAGTGAGCACAAATCCCAGCGCCGCACTACGCTGCTGGAAGAAGTGGCCGAGCATCTGGGCAAGGTCACTCACACCTATTCGAAATATGCCTCGCTTATTAATGAAATAGGCCCCAAGGCTGATCGCATGTCGCTGAAACAGCAAAAAGAGCTGGATGAGCTTAGCGGTCAATTTGTAGACGTCTTTGAACAAGTCTCTGTCGCCGATGCCAAGCTGCTGTTGCTTGGAGAAAAGCGCCTACAAAAATCCATGAAGCTATACACCGGTAAAATGGCGCAGTTTAGAAAACAATTTTACCCCGGTCGATATCACAGCAGCGAGCAAACCACTGCCTTTAAAAAAGAACTCAGCACGGTGCGCGATCAATTTTACGACACCCTCAGCGAGCGCTACGACCAAGCCGCCGGCTAAACCTCACAGTCAACACCACATAAGGCTTAAGCAAGCTCCCTTAATAGCCCATTGTTCTAATATAACGGTGTATTTCCATTACTCTATAGCTATGGCCAGTGTTTTCCCTGCAGATTAATTAGCTGCCGGGTAAACGCGGTGGCCCATCGACAGAAGTAGCCGTAACAGAGGTAGGTATGAATAGGAAAACCATAATAGAGGATATTTTAGATAAGGCAGCCCACCACCATATCACCACCGAAGAGCTCGATATGCTGGTGGCAAAAACCAGAGCAGTTAGCCTAGATAAAGAGCAAGAACTGGCAACACTAAAAAACTTATTGCAAGAACTAGAAGCCCACCAGCACCATTAACCACGCTCACCACGGCGCTAAACCTATGGTTTAAGCGCCGCTCTTAGCCGCCCTACTTCACTGTAATCGTTACTACTTTTGATACCACTACCGGATGGTGAGGTACATGCCCCATATCGCCCATAATAAGCTGCAGGGTATGCTTGCCCGGTGCTAACGCCAAGCTGGTTTCGGTTTGGCCGCCACCAAAATGTATCACATCTGCCCCCATAGGCTGGCCAACCGCGGGCAGACCCTTGGCATCAACCAATAAATGGTGGTGCCCGGTATTCGCCCTATCGGTACCCGCTGGAGCAACCCCCATACCTTTTAAGCCAAAGGTAACGGTAAGCGGCGAACTAACCACAGCACCATCAACGGGACTAATAATATACGCCATCGCCCCTGCCGGTGAAGCCGTTTGCGCTGCAGCCTGCCCTACCGCAGCCATTAGCACTGCCATAGATAGTATTTTTTTTAACATAGTCATCCTTAGTTTTATTACCGATTAATCAAAAAATTTAAGCCTGCTACTCACTGAGCGGCTTGCTATATTTACCCGTGCAGCGCCTAAACCACAACTTTACATCCTCTGCGATATAGCAAAGTACGGGCACTAAAATCAAAGTAACCACGGTAGCAAATAACACACCAAAGGCTACCGATACCGCCATAGGTTTTAAAAACTGTGCCTGTATCGAACGCTCCAATTGTATCGGCAGTAAGCCCGCAAAAGTCGTTACCGAGGTTAATATCACCGCCCTAAAACGGCGCTTGCCGGCCTCTTTTATCGCCTCATGCCAGCTACTGCCACTACGATAGCGGTGGTTAATATAATCTACCAGCACTAGGCTATCGTTCACCACTATGCCGCTAAGCGCGATAATACCGACTATAGAGATAATGCTGACATCCTGCCCCAGCAGCAAGTGCCCTAGTATCGCCCCCACTACACCAAAAGGGATTACCGACATAATAATGAGCGGTAGGCCATAGGAACGCAACGGTATAGCCAACGCCGCATAAATAATCATTAGCATCACCAAGACACCAGTACTTAAGCTGGCGATATTTTCAGCCCGGGCTTCTTCCTCACCGGTAAAACGGTATTTTACCGCCGGGAAACGCTGCAACACCTCGGGCAGTATATCGCTGTTAATGGTAGCGATAACATCACCGGGCGACACTTTCAGTTTGTCGACGTCGGCTTGTACATTTACCACCCGGCGTCGGTCTATACGATTGATGGCACTAACACCGCTGCGCTCTATTGCACGCCCCACGACCTCGAAGGGGACTTTGCGACCATCGGGCAACTGCACCCACATCTGCCTCAGGGTCTCTAAGCTATTGCGCTCGTCCTCGGGAAAACGCACATACACTCTAACCTCGTGGCGGCCGCGCTGTATTCTTTGCACCTCAGCCCCAAAAAAAGCCTGCCGCACTTGTCTGGCCAACTCAGCTTGGCCTAAGCCCAGTGCCTCACCTTCAGGGGTGACTTGCACATCTATCTCTGGGCCGCCGGCATCAAAGGTGTCGCGCACATCAAACACACCATCAAACAATAGCAACTGCTTGCGTATATCTTCCGACGCTAGGCGCAGTTGCTCTAAGTCGGCACTTTGTAGCTCTATATCAATAGGAATGCCGGCATGGCCAGCATTGGCATCAATGGTAAAAGATTTAATGCCCGGCAACTCGCCAATTTTCTCGCGCCACCAGCGGGCTATCTCCACCGAGGTAATACTGCGCTCGGTACTATTAATCAGCTCTACTCTAATCTCCGCTTGGGTATCACTCTCAGACAAGGTATAAATTTGCCTCACCACATCCACATCACTACCACTAATCTGGTGGTAATGTTGATTCAAAGCCATGGCGGCCTTTTCTATACGGTACGCGTAGTCGTGGGTTAATTTATAAGAGCTGCCCTGCGGCAGGGTCATCGTCACTGACATGCTGTCGGAAGGTACCGAGGGGAAAAAAACCTGCCGTACTATGCCCGATTGCACCAAACCCAAAGCCAGTATTAATATCGCGACAAAAAAAGCCAAGGTTATATAGCGATAGCGCAAGGCCCACTCTAAAGCCGGCTGATAGCGCTGCTCAGCAAACGATTGCATCTTGCCGCTGCAATAATGCTGGGCCCGCCGAAAAACCGCCATCGCGCCTTTAGCTGCCTCCTTATCTGCACCCTCTTTATGGCTGCGACGAATTTTGATATGACGTAAATGCGCAGGCAAAATTAATTTTGTTTCTAACAAAGAAAATAGCAGCGCAACAATAATAACCGGCGCCATCACACTAAAAAAACGGGCGATGCCTTCGGTGGCCAATACCAACGGCATAAAGGCAAAAATAGTGGTTAACACCCCAAAAGTAGTCGGCACCGCCACCCGCTTCACGCCGCGGATAATGCTATCCACCCCCTCGTTTTCCTCCTCTAACTGGGTATAGGCACTTTCAGCGGTGACAATGGCATCGTCCACCAAAATCCCCAGCACCAAGATAAAGCCAAACAACGAAACAATATTAATAGATAAATTAACGTAGGCTAAGTCCATTACAAAAATGGTGCCCAGCACGCAAAAGGGCAAGCCCACCACCACCCAAATAGCTAAAGACAGTTCTAACAACAAGGCCAGTGAGATCAACACCAACACCATGCCCTGAAAGGCTGAACTCAACATTAAATTAATACGGCTTTTGAGTATTTCGGTGCGGTCTTGCCAATAGCTAATGCCTACCCCCGCAGGTAGTAATTGCGACTGTTCAGCCACATAGCGTTTAACCTGCTCACTAATGGCCAGCACATCCTGCTCGCCTACCCGGTCTATTTGCAAGCTAATACCATGCACTTGGTTTAATTCGCTGAGTACTGGCTGGTCTTCAAAACCGTCTCTAACCTGCGCCACATCCCCTAGCGTAATACGCGTGCCATCGGGGCGATTAATGAGCGTAAGCACCGAAAACTCATCGGCAGTATAGGCCTGGCCTATAGAGCGCAAGGTAATCGCAGCATTATCGGTGCGCAATTTACCGCCGGGTAAATCTTTCGATTGATTACGTATAGCGGTGACGACTTGATCAAAACTCAAGCCATATTGTTGCAAGGCCGCATCAGATATTTCTATGCTGATCTCGTAATCGCGGCTGCCCACCATATCAATTTGGGTAATACCCTCTACCGCTAATAAATCATCACGTATTTTATCGGCCAGTTTTTTTAATTCATGTTCACTTAACTCACCGTATAAGGTGAGGTTGATCGCGCGGGTGCGCTGTAGGCGCTCCTCTATAATTGCCGGCTCGGCATCTATAGGGAAGGAGGAAATACCGTCTATGCGCAGCTTCACCTTGTTCATAAAGGTGGCGATATCGGTACCCGGCTCTACCGTCACCGTTACCACGCCGCTGCCTTCGCTAGCGCGAGAAATAATTTCGTCTATACCGACTAAATCTTGAATTTGTTCTTCGATTTTTATCAGTATGCCCTGCTCCACTTCCTCTGGTGAGGACCCCGGATAAGGCACGGTAATGGTCAGCACTTCCGAAGGAAAGCTGGGAAACACCTCTTTGGTAATAGTAAATAATGCATTAACACCCGCAGCTATCACTATCCACATCAACAAATTAGCGGCAACAGAATTGCGCGCCATCCAAGCGATAACACCGCGCTCGTGCAACATTAATTAGCGCCCTCTACAGGCTCGACCGGTGCAGCCAGTAAGGCTTGATTAAGCTTAGTGTTCACTGCCATACCCGCAATCATTAAATCGAGCTTGGTCATCACCACTTGATCACCGTTGTTTAAGCCGCTGTCTATCACTGCATGTTGTTTTTCACGGCGATAAATATGCACTTTGCGTAGCTGCAAGCGCCCCTCTTCCACCACATAAACTTCATCACCATGTATCGCTGACAGTGGGATCCTCAGTGCCTGCTCAAGCTGCCTACCCTGTATACGCGCCTGCACAAACACGCCCATGCTTAAGGCCTGCGGTTGCAACGCATAAGGCTGCTGCACTTGCGCGACTACATTGACGACTCGAGTTTGCTCATCCACTAGCCCATCCACACGCAGTAACTGCGCCTGCCATTGCTGCTGATGCGCCTGCAAGGTTACCGGCGCAGGTAACTGCTGTGGCAAATAAGCCAGCTCGCTATAACTAATGGGTAATTGAATCTCGGCTAGCGCAGTACCTAACAGCGTCATCAAATTATTTCCCACCGCTACATACTGACCAACATCTACTGCTTTGCTGCTGATCAAGGCATCAAAGGGCGCGGTAATATTGGTTTTACTTAACTGTTGCTGGGCTAAGCGCAGGCGCTCTTGGCTGGCTTTGTGCTCAGCCTCAACTACCGCCACCTTACGGCTGCGCAAAGAGCTACTAGCCACCTTGTTTTGTATGCCATAGGCTGCGCCGCGTTTATATTCGGCCTGCTCATCGGCGAGGTTGAGCTCAGTCTGCGCTAAATTGGCTGCCGCCTCAGCAACAGCCACTTCATAATTGAGGGGGTCTATCTTCAGTAACACATCGCCCTTAGTCACCCGGCCACCATTGACCAGCTGTGGCGACACCGATAGCACTGTGCCGGCCACTTCACTGAGCACATTGATTTGTTGCTGGGGTTTAACCGTGCCCTGAGAGTTAACAACCAAGCTTAGCGCTTGTAAATTAACCGTAGCTACTTCCACCAAGGCGGCACTGGCTTTTGCTGGTTTTTTAGCCGGCGTAGCTTTTGCCGCTATCATGACTTGTACCAACACATAGGCACTGATGATAATGATGACAGGCAGTGCCCATTTTATTGCTTTGCTGTTACTGGTGATCATAGTGTTTTGTTTGCTTAGCCTTATATTTGCTTAGTCTTATATTTTCTTAGCCTATGCTTTCCGTTAAAGTGCTTACAGTGTAGCCACTATAAGATACTCGTTATGACAAATAAAAGTTTATCTCGCTGCGACTGGTGTCACGGCGATGAATTGTATCAACATTATCATGATCATGAGTGGGGTGTACCCCTGCACGATGATCAAAGCCTGTTTGAGTTTTTATCGCTGGAAGGTGCCCAAGCAGGTTTAGCCTGGATTACCGTACTGCGTAAACGCGATGCCTATAAGCAACTGTTTGATGATTTCAATATCAAAAAAGTCGCCGGCTACAGCGATAAAAAACTCGATAAGCTGTTAACCAACCCCGCTATTATACGCAACCGCTTAAAAGTTTATTCTGTGCGCAATAATGCTAAGGCTGTTATGGCCATACAAAATGAATTTGGTTCCTTGAATCATTTCTTATGGAGCTATGTTAATCATCAACCCTTACAAAACAGCTATACCAGCGTAACAGACTTGCCTGCGGCAACCACTGTATCTGAGCAACTGAGTAAAGACTTAAAAAAGCGCGGCTTTAACTTTGTAGGCCCCACCATTATGTATGCCTTTATGCAGGCCACCGGCATGGTTAATGACCATTTAACTAGCTGTTACCGCCAGCCTATATGCGCACAGCTCGCAACTAGCGCCTAAGGATTATTCAGCAGATAAGCCGCCAAGGCCTGCCGCTGCTGTTCGCTTAGCGGGTAGAGAGGCATAGGCGGTGTCGGGCTGAGAAAGAACTCCTGTAAGCTTGCACTGTTATAGCGGCTAGCCAAATCCTTTAGCGGCCTGACTGGGCGATTGGCTCGGGCATGGCGCGGGTCGTGACAACTGCCGCAATCGTAATGCTTAAATACCGTAGCACCCTGCTGCTGCAATTCCACAGTGACGGGGTTGCTGCTGGCTACGGGCTTAGCTGCAACTCTATTGCTGCTGGCCACTGCATCCTCTTCGCTATAGGTCACTTTAAAAATCGTGCCTGAGTAATCATCCGAAATATACACCGCGCCATCGCTGCCCTGAGCTATATCCACTGGCCGCCCTATGACCGATTCACCCTGTGGTTGTGCGCTATCCGAGGCTAGAAAACCCGTCATGAAATCCCGCTCTAACAACTTACCATTGGGCTGCCAGTGTAACGACACCACCTTATAGCCATCGCGGGTGGAGCGATTCCAAGATCCATGTAAAGCCACCAAAGCAGTTTTGTGATACTGCGCTGGCCAGTCGCGGCCATCAATAAAGCGCATCCCCAAAGGCGCGTTATGGGCGCGAAAACCGTGTACCGGTGATATAGCCGTAGCTAACAAATGCTGCTGGCCCGCGCCAAAATCTGGGTCTAAATCGGCAAAACCATTAATATAGGGCCAGCCGTAAAAACCGCCCTGCTCTATCCGGTTTAGCTCACAGGGTGGATAATCATCACCCAACAAATCACGGCCATTGTCGGTGGCGTATAAGGCCTGCTGCCAAGGTGACCAATCCATGCCCACGCTATTGCGCAGGCCGCTGGCAAATAACGCTAACTTAGGATGGTCATCATTACTGTTGAAGCGACTAATCGCGGCGCGCTGCTTATCGTCTTCTACACACACATTACAACTGGAACCGGAGCTCACATATATCCAGCCATCGGCACCGGCGCGCAGGGATTTGGTCCAGTGATTACCGCTGTCACTGAGGCCAGTAATCAGCACTTGATATTGACCCTGCACCTCGCCCAAGCGTTCATCAAACGCTATGCGGCCTATTTGCTGTGACTCCGCCACATACAGCCAGCCGTTCAGTAACTGTAAGCCGTGAGGGCGAGTTAAACCTTGTAATAGCACACTGCGGCCATCGGGTAGACCATCATGGTTACTATCGCGCCGCAATAAGGTCACGCTACCCAAGCGCGGTTGGCTAACCAGCAAGTCACCTGCCGTACTCATGGCCAGCATCCGCGCCTTGCCTAAGTCACTAGCATAAACCGTCGCCCTAAATCCGGGCGGCACCTTAAAGCGCTGATCTATTTGCTGCTGGCTGGGGCTGGCTATGCTGTAACCGCTAATAGTGTTGAGTAAGATTTTGGCGGTGGTGGTAAATTCCGCCCCCAGCCACAGCTTTATTGCCAACAATAACAGCAACAGCACGGCGAGCACGCTTAACAGCACGTGTTTTAGGGTTTTACGCATACGGCTTACACCTTAATACTTTGTTTATTGTTATTCACGATGAAGCACGTTTTCGTCATCCTACACTATAGTCAATACAGCATATTCGGCGACTTTAGACTGCGTTAAAGGCAATATAGAGCCGAAAAGCCATGAAAACTGGGAAAAGCCGCCAAGTAAGCCCAGCTCTAATACACAATACTTAGCTAACCACACTACTATTGGAAGTGAGCATCATGTCAGAATTTAATCCTCCTATCGACGATATTGCCTTTTTGCTTAACGAGGTTTTCAACTTACCTCAACAATGGGCCGACAATCCTATACTAGCCGAGCGCGTCGATGCTGACACCGCCGCCGCCATGCTAGCCGAATGCGCCAAGCTCAGCCGTGAAATGATAGCGCCCGGTAGCCGCGAATCCGACGAACAGGGCTGCACATACTCCGAGGGAAAAGTCATCACCACCGAGAGCCACAAAGCAGCTTACCAAGCGGTGAGTGAAGGTGGCTGGGGCGGCCTAACCGGCAACCCAGAATTTGGCGCTATGGGCATGCCCAAAGCACTAACCGTACACTGCGAAGAAATGTTTGCCTCCGCCGACTTAGCCTTTTCGCTATTACCCATGCTCACCGCCGGTGCCTGCTTCGCTTTAGACGAACACGGCAGCGATGAACTGAAACAAAAATACCTCGCTAAAATGTATAGCGGTGAATGGTCCGGCTCCATGTGCTTAACCGAACCGCACGCCGGCTCAGACTTAGGTATAATTCGCAGCAAAGCAGAACCACTTGGTGATGACAGCTACGCCATTAGCGGCACCAAGATTTTTATTACTTGCGGCGAGCATGACCTCAGCGGCAATATCATTCATTTAGTACTGGCCAAGCTACCTGACGCCCCCGCTGGTCCCAAGGGCATCTCGCTGTTTTTAGTCCCTAAAATTTTAGATGATGGCACAGCCAATAGCCTTAGCTGTGGCTCTATAGAACACAAAATGGGCATTAAAGCCTCCCCCACCTGCGTAATGAACTTTGATGGCGCTACCGGCTATTTAGTCGGCGAGAAAAATCGCGGCCTCATGGCCATGTTTACCATGATGAACTACGAGCGTGTGGGTGTGGGCATACAGGGTATAGGCCCAGCTGAACGTTCCTATCAATGTGCTTCCCAGTATGCCCGCGAGCGTCTGCAAGGCCGCCGCAAAGGGGTAAGCCCCGAACAGGCCGAGAGTATTTTGGTACACCCCGATGTGCGCCGTATGCTGCTAACCATGCGCGCCTTTACCGAGGCCAGCCGCTGCTTTACCACCTATGCCGCCAACCTGCTAGATATCACTAAGTTCTCTGATGATGAGCAAGCCAAGCAGCAAGCTGCCGAACAAGTCGCTCTGCTGACCCCTATCGTAAAAAGTTTCTGCACCGACCGCGGCTTAGAAGCCTGCCTGCTAGGGCAGCAAGTGCTGGGCGGCCACGGCTACGTACGAGAGTGGGGGCAAGAGCAACTGGTGCGTGATGTACGCATCACCCAAATTTATGAAGGTACTAACGGCATACAGGCCATGGACTTATTAGGCCGTAAAGTAGTGCCCAATCAAGGCGCCAGCGTAACGACGCTGTTAGAGGAAGCGCAGCAATTTGCCAACAGCGCCGAGCTAAGCGCCAGTATGAAAACCGATCTAGTAAATGCCTGCAACAGCCTACAGCAATGCACCCAGTATATCGTAGCGCAAGGCCAGCCCGAGCTTATCGGTGCCGTTGCGGTTTATTATCAGGATTTAATCGGCTATGTGATCTTTGCCTATCTATGGGCAAAAATGTCGGCTGCCGCTAGCAGTGATAGTGAACTGCACCGCAACAAGCGGATAGTGGCAGAGTTTTACTACAGCAATTTGCTGCCGCGCATAGCGAGCTTGCAGCAGCAAATTATGGCCGATCACAGCGCTATCATGAGCATGGATAGCGCGGCTTTTTAAGTAAGCTACTGCTTGCAATGTTAAGGGTAGCGACGCTGCCCTTTTTATATTGGCTAAAACCCCTTTATAATCCCTAGCGCTAATCCAACCACAGGGCCGTAAAGGTTAATGTCTGATATCCCAGCTCACTATTTTCATATCACCCTCGCCAGCGCCCAGCGCCAAGGTTTGCAGCCGCTAGCCATATGCGAGGCACTCCATATTGATAATGCCAAACTGGCCGACCCCAACAGCACGGTAAGCAACCAGCAGTTTTCCGCCCTGTGGCGCTACTTATGGGACGCCCTAGATGATGAGTTTTTAGGCTTCACACAAAGACCCTGTAAACGCGGTACTTTTGCCACCGCCTGTAAGCTATCCCGTCGCAGCGCCAACTTCACCCATTTTTTCAAGGAGATGACACGCTTTTACACCTTGGTAGACAGCGACATAGTCATGTCCTTAGAGCCGGTAGCAGACAAGCAAGCGCTAACCATAGTCAACCACGCCCCCGACCACGATATGCAACATTTCAGCATAGAATATATTTTATTCTACTGGCATAGGTTGGCCTGCTGGTTTAGTAATCAAAAAATAAAACCGCTGTATGCCGAATTTGCCTACCCAGAGCCCGCCCACTCAGCGGTGTATAAAGAATTGTTTCAATGCCCCATACACTTTAATGGCGAAAGAAACGCGCTAATTTTTAATGATGATTTTAAAGATTTGCAACCTATGCGCTCACGCAGCGAACTGTATGATTTTTTAAATCGCCTGCCTGATGATTTTTTATCCATACCCGGCAAAGATTCAAGCTTAGAAACGCGTATCAAAATTTTAATTTTGAAGCAATCCAGAGAGCAGCTAAAATTCCCTACCCTAGAGCAATTAGCCGACTCATTACATATGAGCCGCACCTCATTAGGCCGAAAACTGGCCGCCGAAAACACCAGCTATCGCCACCTCAAAGAATTGATACGCCGTGACCTCACCATGGATAAACTCAGCCGCAGTAATATGAACATTGCCGATATTGCACAGCTAGTGGGATTTTCTGAATCGGCCTCATTAAACCGCGCCTTTAAAAACTGGACAGGCTTAACGCCACAACAATTTCGCGGCAAAAAAAACAACCACAATAGCAAGTAAACAGCGCTATCAATAATTATGCAGTGGTTGACTAAAACTATAGCGCGGCGTTTGCCGCTGTGCCTGTTGCAAAGGCTGCCACAGCTGCTGCACTAAACGCTGCTTATCATGCCAGCTCCCTTGCACTACCCAACCCACCAAAGCCTTTGCCACATTAGGTATGGGCAAGGGTTTAAGCGCCCCCTCTCTTTTTATCGCCTTTAACCACGTCGCTATAGCGGTAAAGCTCACCACGTCCATAACATCGGCATAACCCAGCGACTGCAAGGCGCGGGCATTAGATGCCTGCTCCATTTGGCCATTAACCGGCTTCACCAATATAGGTAATCCCAAATATAAACATTCACTAACCAATTCAAAACCGGCATTACATATCACCGCAGCGGCCCGGCTTAAATCATATTGAAAGCCTTCGTAACTAGTTTTTTTAAGGCTAACATTATAATCCTCTCCTTCAATTACATGGGGGGAGTATTGAATAAACTGAGTGTGTGGAAACTGATTTAGTAACCGCGTCACCCGTTGTTGGTTTTCAAAGGGGAGATACACCACCACTTTGCCATTGCTGGCTTCGCGGCATAAATCGGTATTAATAATAGGTGGCAAGGTGTAATCATTATAAGCGGCCCAGTGTAAACCCACCGGAAAATCTGCTGGCGCAAAGTAATGCATAATATTGCGGGTAAAAATATTGTCGCCAGCCATAGGCGTTTTATCACCAAAGGCATATTGGTGGCCTATACCTAACACCGGCTTATTTTTTAATTTACCCGCCCAGGCGCTGACCGGCTCAAAGTCACTGATAATAACATCATAGGTCGACACATCTAAACGCAGCACGTCATAGCAGAAGCGCAGCAGCTTATTATCTCTAGCGGTTTTAAGATAATTCACCTGCCCTTCTGACACATTAAAACTCAAACCTTTGCGCAACTGGTAATCACCAAAAACCTCCATAGCAAAAAAGTCTTTTTTAGCGCGGCCAGAAAATAAATAGTCTACCTCTACACCTGTAGCGGCAAAGCAATGGGCCATCATCCTAGCCCTAGAAATATGGCCATTACCGGTCCCCTGTATGCCGTATAATATTTTCATAGTCTATTCTCAAATAGTTTTTATATTTAAACAGCCGCCGTCACTGCATAGGCAATGGCTGACCCCAAAAATGCTCCCGCCACAATATCGCTGGGAAAATGCACACCCATCACCACCCGTGACGCACCCACCAACAAAGCCCATAGATACAAAGGGGCTGCCATATATGAAAACTGAAAAAAGCATAGCCCCGCTAATAAAAAAGCCGCCATGGTATGGCCAGAGGGAAAACTAAACTGATCGGATGCTCTAACTAAGCTATAAAAACTAGCAATAGCCTCGGGAGGACGCGGACGCTTTAAAGTATTTTTTAACAGCAGATATAAGCCACGCTCTATGGCAAAAGCCAGCAGTAGGGTTTTAACAAAGACATTGTATTGTGGGTTATTAAACGCCAGTAACAGCAAAGGCAATAAGATCTGTATATAGCCATCACCACTGCGCGACAACAGCCTAAATCCCATAATGACACTGGGGTAATAGCGCGACTTGCTACACCACAGCAACATGCGCCTATCGTAATTTGTAATACCTTCAAATACTGTCATGACTTTAACGTAAAAGAAGCGTGTTAATGACGGATGACAGATTTATGAAGTATTTATGACATAGCCATACTTAAAAACTAACAGTAGCCAAAGTAACCACTGTTAAATTTTTACTATTACCCTGTAACCTTTTAGCAGTAGATGACGTACTAGTAACACAACTACCCCACCATGAAGGAATACTCATGTATAAACACAGCCTGATATGTCTATTACTGCTGGTTAGCAGCCAGCTATGAAGTGACCATTACGAATATCACCCTAGGGCAAAGCTTTACCCCGCAATTAGTGGTCACCCATGCTAAAACCGTACACTTATTTACCTTAGGCCAACCCGCCAGCCCAGCCTTGTCCATATTGGCAGAAAGCGGCAACCCTGCCCCCTTGATCGAGCAATTAGGCACCAGCGCTAATGACGCCCAAGTTATCCCTGCCTTATTATCCCCCGGCCAAAGCGCCACAGTGACCGTTAAGGGCCATCCCAACTTAGGTTTTTTAAGTGTCGCCGCGATGATGATCCCCACTAACGATAATTTTGTCGCAGTGAATAAATTACGCCTACCTAAACGCGGCAGCAAAACCATTATGGCCAGTTTCTATGATGCCGGCACGGAATACAACGACCAAAACTGCGCCAACATACCCGGCCCACGCTGCGGCGGTATAGCCTTATCCGATCCCAACCCAGAAACCGATGAAGGCTATGTGCATATAAGCAACGGTTTTCACGACCTAGGGGATTATGATGAAGCGGGTAATGAAATACTAAAACCGCAACATTATGACTGGCGGAACTCGGTGGCTATCGTTACAGTCGAACGCGTTCATTAGCAACAATACCCACACAGGGCTAAGTAATGCAGTGATTACTAGCTGCCGCTGTAAACCAGCGGCCAAACTTTTATGACAGCGACGCCAGCACAGCATCAATATGATGAGCAACGCTGGTCTGGGCTTATGGCCCAGTCCCAGCAAGGCAATGAAGCAGAGTATCGCGAGCTGCTAACAGAACTGGCCGAGGCCATTAATCACTATTTAATTAAGCGCTTAGGGCCGCAACACTTTATAGAAGACTGTGTGCAGGACGCGTTTATTGCCATACATCAAGCTAGGCACAGCTATGACAGTAAACGTTTATTTCGGTCTTGGTTATTTGCCATAGTCAGGCATAAAGCAATTGATGCGCTGCGCAAACAAAAACGCTATTACCATAACCTAGAACAAACATTTAATCAGCAACAACTTAGCGAGCAAGAACATGCGCCTAGCCAAGATGAGCACATGGCACAGGGGCAGCTAGTTGCCGCCCTAGCACCAGCCTACCGAGAAGCCATTACCCTCACTAAGATTGTTGACCTAAGCAGCGCCGAAGCCGCCAGCGAGCTATGCATTAGTGAAGGCGCTTTGAAAGTGCGCGTGCACAGAGCCATAGGCCAACTTAGAAAATCATTAGAGAAAGACACATATGAATAAACGATTGCAATTAATCGACAGGCTCAGCCATAACTTAGCCCCGGTGACAGCTGCACCCAGCGTCAAATATACAGCTTTGCTATGGCTAGCTGCCAGCACACTAGTCGTTATTGCCCTCACCTATAGTTTTGGCCCTATACGCGGCAACGCATTACAACAACTTATCACTCAACCACAATTTTTTTGGAAACAGCTATAGGGTTACTGGCTATAACCGCCTTAAGCTTGGCTGCGTTTAACAGCGCTATACCAGGTAATTTAAGCCAAATGCAATTAATAAGTGCTTATACACTGCTTGCACTATGGTTGGGATTTCATGTGTGGGGTTTATACAGCCCGGCGCTAGTGCCATCTATGCTGGGTAAGCGCGAGCACTGTGTTTACGAAAGTTTTTCCTATACCCTATTACCTATAATGGCCGCTTTTATCTTGACGAAAAAACTCTGCCCACTCAAACCTTTACAATGCAGCTTTGCATTAATCCTAGCTGCGGCCATGTTACCCACCCTGTATATGCAAATTGCTTGTATGTACGAACCACAGCACATAATCAAGCTGCATGTTGTTCCAAGTCTAATAACAGGCTTAGTTGTAGGCCTATGTTTCTGTCATGGTATATAAAACCGCTTTGCGAGATTTAGGGGTTTTACAGCTACGGCAATAAAAATGTTCAGAACTACCGCAGCCGGTTAACCGTTGCACCGGCTCGTTACAGGTATCGCAGTAAATAGCAAAACCATACTGCTGATCGCAGCGTTTACAGTGCCAACTATTTCCACTTATTACACCTTTTTGCTGGCAGTTAGGGCATAGTAATTCGCTGGGCAACATGCCTTTTTGCACATGGTCTGTCATTATTTATCCCCTTCACTTATACAATTAACGCGCATAAAAAAGGCCAACATTATGTTGGCCTTTTTTGCTGCTACAACTTAGGACCAAATTTCTTCGTCAGTAGGTGCTGGCTTATCATGCGCATAACCCGTGCGATGCACATTGATTAGGTGGTGATAGTTTAAGTTTTCAGAAATAGAGTTATTACCCCAAGAACCACAACCTAATGTAGTGGTAGGCGCAAAACCATTTTTCAAACTGCCACCAGCGGTAAGTGAGCTAGCTTCGTTAACCACTAAACGGCTAACAGGCAAGGCAAGACCGGCTTGGCGTATATGCTCGTCGTTGTTTGAGTGTATCGCGCAGGTGTGACCCTTACCCTCTACTCCCAAATTTTGTTGCGCAATAGCGATAGCGTTATCAAAGTCACTATATTCATGGGCAACCAACACAGGACACATTTTTTCTTTGCGTAGTATATCGTCGTCGCGGCCATTTGATTTAATCAAAATAACTTTAGCGTCGTCAGCAATGCTTATACCCGCCATTTCAGCAATGCGCTGTGGGCTTTGGCCTACCGCATCAGCAGCTATATGACCATCTTCAAAAATGGCAGCTCGCAGCTTATCCGCAGTCTCTTGATCTTCTACATAGTGAGCGCCATTGGCTTTAAAAGCTTCTATCACTTTGTTGTAATCATCTTTTTGGGCAATCACTGATTGCTCACCCGAGCAGATAATACCGTAGTCAAATTTACGGCCAGCAACCACCTTGGCAGCGGCATCGTTGTAATCGACATCGGTATCAATTATCACCTGCACGTTACCCGGCCCTACACCAAATGAGGGCTTGCCACTGCTATAGGCTGCGGTAACCATAGCGGGGCCACCGGTGGCAACAAGTACGTCTACTTTTTGCATTAACTCATTGGTAGCAGCAATGCTGGGCTCAGTAATACATTGAATTAAATTATCGGGGCCACCTAGGCGTTTAATTTCGCCATTCATTAGGTCTACCGCTTGTGCGCTACATTTTTTAGCACGCGGGTGTGGCGCTATGATAATGGCATTGCCGCCTTTTAGGGCGAACATAGCATTACACATAGGGGTCACTACCGGGTTAGTGGTGGGGGTTACCGCACCAACAACACCTACTGGCTTGGCAATTTTAACCAGACCATCTTCATCACGTTCTTCTATCACACCTATAGAACGCTTGCCTTTAAGGCTGTTCCAAATAGCGCGTGACTTACCTAATTTTTTGACCAACTTATCTTCAACGTTACCCATGCGCGTTTCTGCTACGGCATTGCGGGCCAGCTCTTCGGCATTGTCGTAAATAACCTTGCCGATAGCGCGTACTATTTCATCTACCTGCTCTTGCGAGAACGTTGCATACTCAGCTTGGGCTATTCTCGCCTTGGCGATCATCTCGTCGATCATCTCTCATTCCTCATCTATTACACAAAAGGGCAATAAAAACCCCAATAAAAACAACCACTTATTAATATGGCTTACCTATGGACAGGCATAGGCTCATTATTATCCCCTTTTTAACATACGGATGACAAATGCGCTAACACCCTAGGGGGGCTAATATCGATGTTTTTATAATGGAGGCCGCAAAGCTACTGTAACTCTCCCAGCAAAACTAAAACTCCGCGGGGAAGATAGATGCCGATAAGGCGCTAAAAGAACTAGTTCTGGGCTTTATTGGCCCATTAGTGATTAGCATGCCCCAAATTATCGTGACTACAGATCAGTACAGACAGACAGCTATCATAGACGGCTTGTATACACCCTCAAAACAGGGGAGATATAACTAAATATGCAGCAAGCCCAGCAATTAGGCCTAGAGCTTAAGAGATAGCACTTGCCTACAGGCAGAACCTTTCATTTATTTTTAGCCCGCCAGCTAGATTGCTTATCGCCCTCTGCCCCCCAACTGCCTCCTTTGCTCTTCCCCATGACCCAAACCACCCCTCGTCAAAGTTTATGTATTTTGGCGTGCAGGTGAACCTTCGCAGGCAAAGCCTCCGCCAACTAGGAGGCAAAACTATAGGATTAACAGCCAACATGCTGGTTTGGCACAGACATTGCGCAATTCAACGTCAAACGTAAGTGACTACTACATATGGATTCTAGCTACAAAAAACTTATGGCCAAACACATAGATGCTTTTGTGAGCTTCACTTCTGATATGTTGTCGATTTGTAACAGCAAAACGCTATCTGGCGCTGTTTATGACTCCGAGCAGACTTTTCTGATCAACCGAGATACCTTGATCTGTTATAAAAGCGAGCAATAATTCTTAGTTTTAATGATATTAATCAATAAAAATTTCCCTCAGAGACACTATACTAAGGCTGTTATCTATACGTCATATTCTTTTATTTAAGGAAACAATCGTGCTTAAACAACTAGACCACGCCATAAAAGATGCAGCAGAAGCGCTAGAAAAACTCACAGACAATATAGAAGATGGTGCAGAACACTTTAGCGAACAAAGCCAGCATTTATGGCAGCGCTCTAAAAAACAATTAAAACAACTAAAAGCACGTTTAGCTGAAGCTAACCAACACTTAGAAAGCAACAGTGATGAAGCCCAGCTACAAGCTCACCTAGCGGCTATGGATGCCGGTGATCACTGGCATGATCTACAGCAGCACCTCTCTGGTTTTACCGAATCGGTAAAACATAAATCACAGCCAGTACTTGATCGCTCAGCCTTACAGACTCATTTAGCAAAAATGGAAGCTAGGGATTTCATGGCGAAGGCTAGCCAGAAAATTATTGAGCAATATCAACACTCAAGAGAAAAAGCTGCAGAGCAAGCGCTAAAAACTGCACAGAAAATTCAATTACAGTGTGAAAGCTTATTAGACAAAAGAAACTAATTCATCGCAAGCATAACGGCAGTGGCCAGGCTGCCGCCACTAAATATGCCTAGTCTATAGATAAATGATTTGCGCTTGATCGGCATCGCAGCCCAACTAGGGCAATCATTGCTAACAACAAGAGCGACAAGCTACTAGGCTCCGCTACAACCGCAGCAGGCTGCACAACAAAAGGGATAGTCGAAAAGGGGGTATCTGGGACTATACCGTCATTATGTTGCGAACCACTGCCGCCCTGCGACAACCAATGATTGGTATCATTAATCAAACCTAGGTAATCGCTAAAACTCGACTCACCTGCCCTAATACCGGCATAGGCAAAAACATCATCATCTTGACTCGCTGTGCCATGGAAATCGATAGCGTTTAGCCCCACCGTTAAACCCGTACCCGACAAAGAGCCAAAACCTGCAGCACCATCACTAGAAAAAGCTGTCAAAAAATGGCTAGGGGCAGCCAAAGTGCCCAGTAATGCAAAGAGCCCTTCATTGGAAGCATTAAGCGCAACACGGCCACTAACACTACCGCTGCTTGCTGCCACATCAGTGGCTGAGTGGCTGTCGGTAATCGCCACTATAGTACCCGCCGCCAAACCGCTACTGGTAGTCCAGCTCAATTCGCTTTCGCCACTAGTAAAAGCCGTACCACTCCACTCATTATCGGTAAATACTATGCTCTCACCAGCGTTAATATCTGTTAACGCCACAAAAGAAAAAGCATCACGGCTATCGGCATTCCAGCCGGTAAAAGCAATATCTCCAGGCCCTAGCAAGGAGCCCTGCGCAGCATTAAAACCCAATAAATATATTAATAGAAAAACAATTTTATATAACGATTCCATTCTTAATCTCCTACGTCATCCTAGGTAGTAAAAAAAACATCCTTGTGTAATACATTCCATATAAAAAACAGTTAATCGCCAGCTACGCTAGCAACTATAAAAATTAAACAGGAGAAAAAATAAAAACGATAAGAGCACATCCTTATGCCTGTTTAGAACACTAATACATCAGGCGGCTAAATATTTCACAACATTTTTTACAGTGCCACCCATTCAAGTTAATCCATTAAACTTGACGGAAATTAGCCTAACCAAGAAAACTACTAGAAACACGTAAATAATTCACAAAAAACCAACTTATAGGCAACTATTTTGCAATAAAAACGATCTCAAATATTACCATAACAATTATTACAGCTATCAATTACCAGAATCACGACGCTTAAAACACAATTCCAGAAGCATAATAACGCTTAACATAAGAACATCTTCCACACGACATCCCAATCAAAATTTATATAATTTTGTTGATTTAACCAGTTTTTAGATAAGGCGCCTTCCTTCCTATCAAGACACCCATAATTATCTTCTTATCAAGACACCCATAACAAGGATTGACGCCCTTCTATAACTTTCTTATCAAGACAGCCATAACAAGGGTTGACACAAAGCCAACTAGCTGTATATTTAAACAGTACACTAATAGTTAACCAAGGAGCGGTTATCATGCCCAAACCTAGAAAGGAATTAGTCTCACTAGACGTTACCCCCTATTACCACTGTACCTCGCGCTGTGTGCGGCGCGCATTTTTGTGCGGCATCGATACTTTTACCGGCAAATGCTACGAACACCGCCGCCAATGGGTGGAAGATCGCATCTTATTGTTAGCCTCCGTCTTTACTATTGATGTCTGTGCCTATACTGTTATGAGTAACCACCATCATGTGGTGCTACATATCAATAAACAACAGTCTCAACAGCTTAGCGACGAAGCTATATGCCAACGCTGGCATCAATTATACCAAGGCACCCTGCTCACCCAGCGTTATGCTAAAGGCGATAGGCTGAATAATGCTGAGCTGGCCGCCGTTAACACCAAGTTACAGCTATGGCGCGAGCAGCTCTGCGATATCAGCTGGTTTATGCGGGCATTAAACGAACCTATTGCTAGGCAAGCTAATACGGAAGATAAATGCACTGGCAGATTTTGGGAATCACGTTTTAAATCACAGGCTTTATTGGACGATAAAGCCCTGCTCTCCTGCATGGCCTATGTAGACCTCAACCCCATTAGAGCCAAGCTGGCTAAAACACCTGAGTATTCGCCGCACACCTCAATTAAAAAGCGCATAAACGCAATAAAACAACAACAGTGCCAACCCAAAGCCTTGGCTAGATTTATAGGCAACCCCAGAGAACCTATGCCACAAGGCATTCCTTTTCACCTAAAGGACTATATAGAGCTGGTCGACTGGACCGGTCGTGATATACGTAACGACAAACGCGGGGCTATCAACCAACAGTTACCACCTATACTTGAGCGTTTCGCGATAGAACCACAACAATGGCTAACGCTAAGCACCCAATTTGAAAGCCGGTTTAAAAGTTTGGTGGGGGCGAAACAAAAACTGAAAGAAATGGCGAAAGTGCTGGGCTATCAACGTACGCCTGGCCTGGCTAACTGTGCTGTCTTGTTTTAACTAAAACCTAATCTCAAATGATATATGCCGGAGCGGTAGGTTTAGTTTTGCCTGAACAATCGTAGAAAACTTAAATCTCGTGAATTTCAAGAATCTAATAAAACAACTTTAGGCATCTTTGGCCTTTATTGACCAAAAATACGTATTACTTTAACTTTTTAAAGTGGATGTCTTATTAGGGACCCCCTGAACAATCGTAGAAAACTTAAATCTCGTGAATTTCAAGAATCTAATAAAACAACTTTAGGTATCTTTGGCCTTTATTGACCAAAAATACGTATTACTTTAACTTTTTAAAGTGGATGTCTTATTAGGGCTTTGTCTTATTAGCGTTCTTCTTATTAGCGTTCTTTAGCGTTCTTATTAGCGGTTAGGGCTAAGGCTAAAGTGGATATCTTCTTAGGGCTTGCGGTTTATTAGCGATTATCAGCGTTATTTGTATTTTCTAGCGTCCCTAACCACATAAGATTTATCTTGGTTGCGCTTTATTTCAAATAAATCAATGGCCTTAAACAAGCTGCTAAGATTTTTAAAACCATAATTCCTACAATCAAAGGAGGTTCTATTGGATATGTTTGCACCAACGGGGCCAAGAGCTGCCCAACCGTCATCATCTTCAGTTGCTTCAATTGTCTGACGTAATAAGCCAATCAACTTAGTATCGGACTTTATATTTTTAGGTTTAGAGATATCTTCTGTTGCTGCAGTTTCAGGCTGATCTAAAAACAAAAACTTTGAGCATGCATTGACAAAAGGCGCCGGTGTTTTACGCTCACCAAATCCAAGTACGACCTTGCCTTCAGCTAAGGCTCTAGTCACCATCGGCGTAAAATCACAATCGGATGTAATAAAGCACATAACATCGATATCTTTCGTATACATAACATCCATAGCATCTATAACTAGAGCTATATCCGAGGCATTTTTCCCCTTAATCAAATCGTACTGCTGTACAGGCTGGATAGCATGCTCATGCAACAGGTCTTCCTAGGCTTTAAGTGTTGGTGACTTCCAGTTGCCATAAGCTTTTCTGATAGTCACTACCCCATATTTTGCAACCTCGCTTAAAACAACTTCGAATTTGCTGGCTGGTGCGTTATCCGCATCTATAAACAAGGCTATCTTTTGCTTTATCTCACTCATCTTAAATCCATAATCTCATAATAGTTAGTATTCCATACACCCAATTAGGTCACACTCAAACGCAGCCACAACCCTATTACCGCTCAATATTTTCTATGTAAAACCCCGTTTATAACCACTTATACGTTATATTAAAGTCATACCTATTGAAGCAATAACACCCAAACAACGCCAGCCTACCCAAACAACTTCCTCAACACCCTAACCTCAACCTGCAATTGCCGCTGTAATAAAACCGTATTATCACTACCTTGAGGCTCATAAGCCAAGGCCACATACAACCGGGTTGCCGATAAAAAGTGCTGTTTAACTTTTGCATTTTCTATATTTTCACCTGACTCCACCCGCCTAGCAAAGTCTATAGGCCCTTCGTTATCCGCCCGCTGTAAATAGTACTTAGCCATTAAAGCGCAAAGTTTTTGGTACTCCCTATCATGCGGCTTTATTTGTTGTTGGCGACGATGTGTATACAGTTGCCATAACATCCACAATAGTACGGGAGAGATAACGATGGCCAGCAAGCTGATAATGCGAGTAAAGCTAATAGCTCCCAACCAACGATTGATAAACGACCATTGTTTTTCGCCTTTGTATTGCAGCACCCAATTGGCCCAATGGTAATCTAAGGCATCTAAACGCAAGCGCAGTTTGTTTAGCAGCGCTATGTGCTTAAATTTAAGTGCCGATAGTTTTGCTTGGTCAAAAAAATCGCTTTGGGTAGCAGGTAAATCTTGTACGCTGCTTGCTATTCTATCGGGGGCTACTTGCAGAGTGGGATCGTAGCGCTGCCAACCTTTTTGCGGCAGCCATACTTCTGCCCAGGCGTGAGCATCAAATTGATGCACCAACACACTACCGGTTAAGGGATTAAGTTCGCCGCCTTGGTAACCGCCTATAACTCTTGCCGGAATACCCGCGGCGCGCATTAAAAAAGCAAAGCTGCTGGCATAGTGGCCGCAAAAACCGATACGGCTATCAAATAAAAACTCATCGATATTATTGGCCCCTAACAGCGGCGATTTTAAAGAATAGATAAAGTTTTGTTCTGCATAATAATTGAGAACAGCCTGTATATAAGCCGCGTCATTCTCGCTAGCGGCATACAATTTCTGAGCAAACTGACGCGCCCTTACGTTGTTATTGCCATTGAGTAGGGTTTCTTTGCGGTATTGCGCAGCGCTTAAGTGGCTACCCATAACGGCATGGCTATGGCTTTGCACTTGGTAGGCCATGCGCTCATAAATATCGTCTTGCGCTTGCAAGCGGTAATCGCTGGTGGCCAATATTTTGGGGGTATCACTAGAGGCCACCGCGATGGCGTATAGCCAAGGCCGGTAACTGGGCTCTTGTATAATCGTATAGCGATAGTTATTAGTGTCACTGGCTTCGGAAGTAGAAGCGGGAAACTCTAGTGTATTGTGACCATTAGCTTTTTTGTTAAACGTGCCTAAATGCCAAGCGCGACCATCAAAATAAGACAATACTACCCCACGCCAATACAGGGCCGAGCGTGGCGGTAACTCGCCGGTAAAATTGGCGCGAAAAGCCAGTGAGCTATCTTTGCTGAGCTGACTAATATAGCCGGGGGATAACACATCCCCTACCCCAGTTTTGGCATGATGGCTGGGTAATTTAATCTGCCAAAAAGGATCTAAGCGTGGGAATAATAAAAAAAACAACAGCGTTAACGGTAAAGCTTGAGCAAAAATAACGGCCGTTTTTTTCAAAGGCATAAAGCCCCGACTAGGTAAATCAACCAACTGCAAGCTGAGTAAGGCGGTACTTAGTAATAGTAAACTCGCCAATACATATAGCGAAACCCACAACCCTTGGTCGAATAAAAATACGGTTGCCAAAGTAAAGTAGCCGATAAAAATAAAACGCACGCAGTCGCGTAAGCTATAACTTTCTAACAATTTAAACGCAAAGCCCGCCAGCAATAGCGACACCATAGGCTCTAAGCCTAAAAAACGGCCATAGCTACTATAAATACCCGCAAACACCGCGAGAAGAAAAAAGGCTTTTACAAACATTTTCGGTGCCGACCAAGCGCCGCTATACACTTTATAACGCCACAACACACACAGGCCGTAGGCGCACAATAGCCACAGCGGTATACGGCTA
This sequence comes from Dasania marina DSM 21967, assembly GCF_000373485.1. Taxonomy (NCBI): domain Bacteria; kingdom Pseudomonadati; phylum Pseudomonadota; class Gammaproteobacteria; order Cellvibrionales; family Spongiibacteraceae; genus Dasania; species Dasania marina. The sequence continues at coordinate 40,569 of NZ_KB891585.1, read as the reverse complement.
AGATGGGGCAGCAACACGAGTAATTGTGCCACCAGCATCCACAGCATGGCATTGCGGGGTAACTGCCAATCGGTATTCTTCATCAGCCCCCACTCGCCGGATACAAGGCTAAGGCGCGCAACAACTGCTGCTTAAAAGCCTCGCCTGAGCCCGGCCCATATTGGGTATTAGGCAACAGCAAACTATACACGCAGGCTTGCTGGCTAAACTGCAGCACCCAGTAGCACATGGCACTTAGCCGCTGCTCGCTAGTGCCACTAAAAGTAGCCCAGTCGATAACATAAGCTTGACTGCTCTGCGCGGCGAATTCCTTGGTTTGCAGCGGCTGGCCTTTGGCAAAACTTTGCCAGTGCACATGCTTTAGCGAATGGCCGGGTTGGTAACTTTGAAAACCATAAAAATCATCACTGCCGGGTACGTTAATGGCTTCACCTTCGCCATCATTGTCGCTGAGGGTAGCGCCTAGAGGGCTAGCTAGCGGCGCAGGATAGATTAAGGCCTGTACCTCTACCGCCAGCCATGACCAGCTGCGAAATAATCCTAAGGGATAATAACTCTCTATTAATAAGCGTGGTGGTTTTAACCAACCACGTTTATCCGCCGTTACGTGTAGTGTGATATTTTGCTCTGCACCCTTTGCTAGGGAATCCCCTTCTCCGGGTTCCACACTCACTACAGCCACGCTTTGTTGCCACTGGCAACGCACTGCAAAGCAGCTACTTGCATCGCTGCTAAACAGTAGCTGTATGGGAACGCTATCACCGACAAACGTATTGGCCGCCTGCTGGTAGCTAACGCGCAGCCCCGACAAATTCATATAGCAATGAAATAAGCTTACGATTAACAGGCCAAATAACATAAACAACAACGCAAACACCATGTTGTTTTGATAGTTAACCGCCACCACAAACAGCAGTAATAACAGCGCACAAAAACCATAACCGGCAGGGGAAAGAAAAATAAAAATAGTGCGCCGATTTAACATATGCTCTCGGCTAGGGGGGAGCCGTTTATCTAGCCAGCGCTGAAAACGTTGCCGCAATGATTGCTGTAGTGATTGCAGTGGCGCTTGCAACATATGATAACTCTATGGGTATAGGCTTAGGCGTTAAGTACGGCTACCTCGGCTAACATACGCTGCGATAAACCAGCGGTGTCGCCACGATATTCTGCCGCATGCTGTAGGCGATGCTCGACCACGGCGGGTAAAACCACTTGTATATCCTCGGGTACCACATGGCCGCGGCCCTGCATTAAGGCCCAAGCCTTAGCGCAGCGCAACAAGGCTATAGCCCCACGCGGTGACAGGCCACAGGCTATCTCATTATGTTTACGGCTAAAGGCAATTAAGCGCTGCAGATAATCCATTAAGTCTTCTGAGCAATGTATGTCTTTAACGGCGGCTTGCAGTGCAAATAATTGCTCTTTACTGACACAGGTTTTTAGCAACGGTAATTTTTGGCGGCTGTCATCACCCAATAATAATTTACGTTCGGCATCACGGCTGGGATAACCCAAGCTAATGCGCATTAAAAATCTATCAAGTTGTGATTCGGGTAAGGGGTAAGTGCCGGCTTGGCTGCTAGGGTTTTGAGTGGCGATAACAAAAAAAGGCGTAGGGAGATCACGGGTTTTACCTTCTATACTCACCTGCCCTTCTTCCATAGCCTCTAGCAAAGCGCTTTGGGTTTTGGGTGTGCTGCGGTTAATTTCATCGGCCAGTAATAGCTGCGAAAAAATCGGCCCGGGCATAAAGCGGAAGCTGGAATCTTGCCTATTAAAAATCGACACACCCAAGACATCGGCAGGTAGTAAATCGCTGGTGAATTGCACCCGTTGGTAATCTAAACCTAAGACACGGGCTAAGGCATTAGAGAGTATGGTTTTACCCATGCCGGGCAAGTCTTCTATCAGCAAATGCCCTTGTGCAATCAAGCAGCATAGCGCTAAGCGCACTTGCTGCTCTTTACCCAATAACACAGTGCCTACTTCGGCAACTGCCTGGTCTACCAGCTTATGCATAGTAACGCCTTATTATTGTACCCGGCTTTTAAAACGGCTGACGTTATAGCGCGGCTAAACCTCTAGCCATATCCGCTTTCAAATCTTTAATATCTTCAAGGCCTACTGCCAGCCGTATTAGGTTTTCACCAATACCCGCCTCTGTCCTTTGCTGGTCAGTTAAACGGCCATGGGTAGTGGTAGCGGGATGAACGATAGTGGTTTTTACATCACCTAAGTTTGCGGTTAACGAACAAATAGCGGTGGCATCAATAAAGCGCCAGGCCTCTGCCCGCTGGCCGCTCACAGCAAAAGACAACACCCCGCCAAAAGCGCGCTGCTGTTTCGCCGCCAAAGCATGTTGCGGATGCGTAGGTAAACCCGCGTAAAAAACTTTCTCTATGCCGGGCTGTTGCTCTAACCACAACGCCAGCTCTAGGGCGTTGGCACTGTGGGCATCCATACGCAGGCGCAGGGTTTCTAAACCTTTTAAAAATATCCAAGCATTAAAGGGGCTCATAGTGGGGCCACAGGAACGCAAGAAACCAATGATTTCCGTAATCACCGCTTTTTCACCCACCACTACACCACCCATGCAACGGCCTTGGCCATCTAGGTATTTGGTAGCGGAGTGTATGATTAAATCGGCACCAAACTCTAAAGGTTTTTGTAAGGCAGGCGTGCAAAAACAATTATCCACCGCCAGCAAACAATCATGCTGTTTAGCCAAATTAGCCAAGGCGGTAATATCAGCGATTTCTGCCAGCGGATTAGACGGCGTTTCAACAAACAATAAACGGGTATTGGGCTGTATCGCGGCCTGCCAATCGGCTACGTTTAGCGGCGACACAAATGTTACCTCCACCCCAAACTTAGCCAAGTAACGAGTAAATAAAGCCGTAGTGGTACCGAAGATGCTGCGCGATGACAACACGTGATCGCCAGACCTAAGTAAGGCCATGCAGGTACTTAAAATCGCCGCCATACCGGATGAGGTAGCTACTGCAGCCTCGCCCCCTTCCATGGCCGCGATGCGCTTTTCAAAGGTACGCACGGTAGGGTTGGTATAACGCGAGTAGACATTGCCTTCTTCTTCCCCTGAGAATCGCGCCGCTGCATGGGCGGCCGAGTCAAAGACATAGCTAGATGTAGTGACTATAGACTCGCAGTGTTCGCCTTCGGCGCTGCGCGACTGCCCTGCACGTATAGCTAAGGTATCCAGCTCTGCCTCTAATAAGGCCTGTTGTAATTTTTGTTCCCTGTCTGACATACCTTAACCTTGCTCTATAGCTAGGACTAAATAACCCAGCGCTTAATGTGCGGCCTCGTCATTATGCAGGCCTATAATTTCATCCGACAAAGCCGTTTGCGGCGCTTTTTTAGACGCATCACTTCTGGCCGCCTCAAGAGCACCTAAGTAATTGTCATCGACATCGCCGGTGATATATTCACCGTTGAAGACCGAACAATCAAATTGTTCTATCGCAGGATTACCTTCGGCACAGCTCTCTATCAAGTCGCCTAAATCTTGATACAGCAACCAGTCGGCCCCTATTTTCTCGCACACTTCTTCGGTGCTGCGGCCGTGAGCAATTAGCTCATGGACAGAAGGCATATCAATGCCGTACACATTGGGATAACGTACCGCCGGTGCTGCCGAGGCAAAATACACTTTTGCCGCGCCGGCATCCCTAGCCATTTGAATAATTTGTTGGCAGGTAGTGCCGCGGACGATGGAGTCATCTACCAGCATTACGTTTTTATCTTTAAACTCTAGCTCTATGGCATTGAGTTTTTGGCGCACCGATTTTTTACGCTGGCTTTGGCCAGGCATAATAAAGGTGCGGCCTATGTAACGGTTTTTCACCAAACCTTCACGAAATTTAACCCCTAAGACACTAGCCATAGCTTGGGCAGCTATACGGCTGGAATCGGGTATGGGAATAATGACGTCTATATCGTGATTGGGGCGTTCGCGCTTAACTTTCTCGGCTAATTTATCGCCCTGGCGCAGACGTGATTTATACACCGACACACCATCCATAATAGAATCGGGCCTGGCGAAATACACATGTTCAAAAATACAAGGGGTTAGTTTCGGATTATCCACACATTGCTGGGTATGCACCTCACCCTCAGTGGTGATAAAAATAGCTTCACCGGCTGCAATATCACGCGTCAGGTCAAAACCGATTACATCTAGCGCCACACTCTCAGAGGCCACCATATATTCTGTACCGGCTTCGGTCTCGCGCTCGCCAAACACTATAGGGCGTATGCCGTGTGGATCTCTAAAGGCGACTAAACCATAGTTCGCAACCATAGCGATAACTGCATAGCCACCTTTACAGCGTCGGTGCACACCTTTAACAGCGGTAAAAATATCGTCGGCCGAGGGCGTGAGCTTGCCTAGTTTTTGCAGCTCATGGGCAAAAATATTCAGCAACACTTCAGAGTCAGAATCAGTATTTAAGTGGCGTAAATCTTCTTGATAAATGGCCTTGGCTAACTCGGCGGTATTGGTAAGGTTACCATTGTGCGCCAAGCTAATACCGTAAGGCGAATTAACATAAAAAGGCTGTGCCAATGCCGGACTGGAGCTGCCTGCGGTAGGGTAGCGGACATGACCTACCCCCATATTACCTTGCAAGTGTTTCATGTGGCGCAAGTGAAACACATCTTTTACCAATCCATTGGCCTTACGCTGATTAAGACGACCACCTTCGCAGGTAACAATACCCGCTGCATCTTGACCGCGATGTTGTAGAACCGTTAACGCGTCATATAACGCTTGGTTTACATTGGACTTTGCGACTATACCGGCTATGCCACACATTGCCCTGACTCCAGATAATTAAATTGTGTAAATTGACATCCTGAACGACTCACTCCATATCCTTGCGGAGCAATTTTAAAATAGCGCTACAGCAAACCTGATAACCAGCCAGTCAGTTGCGCAAAGGTATCACGCGACCAGGTTTCCATTAATAAAAATTGTGGAATCAGTAGCGACTCGTTCCACCAAACATCTTGCTTTACGGGTACCAACATAGGGGTAAAAATAAGTATGGCCATCACGATGATCACGCCTCTGGCCAAACCAAACACGACCCCTAAGGCTCTGTCGGTACCAGATAAGCCAGTCATTTTCACCAACTCAGAAAAAAGGTAATTAACCATAGAGCCGACGATCAGCGTTACCCCAAACAACAGCCCAAAAGACACTAAATAACGTATGGAGGCCGAGGCTATACTGCCCTGTAACAATACCGCTAATTGCTCGTGAAAAGTCACCGCCACAAAAAAAGCCAAAGCCCATATACCCAGGGATATAGCCTCTTTAAAAAAACCGCGCTTAATGCTTATTAGGCAGGATACTCCAATAATGCCCACTAATATCCAGTCGGCCCAATTCATCATAGCGTCGCTCATTATAAATAATCCCTAAACATCAGTCGCCTATTATCTTGGTGAAAACTGCACTAATAGGGATTTCACCTTAAATTCTTTATCGATAGCAGGTTTGATTTTCTCCAGCACCGACTTATCTAACTTCGGGCCCACATACACACGCACCCTATCGCCTTTGCTGGTTTTAACCGTTTGCATATCCACTTTATAACCCTTGGCTAACAGCGCCTGCTTAAGCTTATCGGCTTTCTCTTGCTGGCTAAAACTGGCCAGCTGTAAAGTCCAATACACCGGTAAGCCTTGCTCACTAAACGCCGGCTTTTGTGGCAGGTTATTAACTGTGTTGGCAGCAGGCTGCGGCTCAGGGCTAGATTTACTCTCAGCTTTAGCCGGTTCAGGCTCTAAGCTATCGTCTGCAGCCTCGGGCTGATAGCGCATCACTTCGCTAACATTAACCGGCTTAACAGGCTTTTTAATCTCGTATTTTTCAAAGGCGGGGATGGCAGGTATTTGACTGCGCCTATCCAATACTGGATTAACGCTTTTAGAAAATAGCACAGGCCATAAAATAGCGGCCACGCAGATCAACACAAACGCACCGACTAAACGTTGACGTACACCTGACTGCATTAAGCCTCTCCCCTGCGATTGTCTGTTAGCTGCGAATCATCTATTAATTTAACTATCTCAGCAACCGTGAAGAACGAACCAAACACGATCAAACGGTCTTCTGCTGCCATCAGTGCCAGCGCTGTTTGCAAGGCCTCGCTCATCGTTGCCGATTGCTGCACCGGACCGCAACCCACCGCAGCTATGCGCGCAGCTAAAGCCTGGGCCTTTAACGCACGTGGATTCGCCTGTAAATCAGCCACAAACCAAGAGGCAAAGCTGTTAGCCAGCGGCGCTAAAATAGCGTCTATGTCTTTATCTGCCATCATCGCCACTAAAGCGTAATTGTTACCCTGAGCAGGCTCTTGCGCCAAGCGCTGCGCTAAATGTGCGGCAGCAGCGGGATTGTGCGCCACATCTAACACCAATTCTTTGCCTTGATAGCTGCAGCGTTGAAAGCGACCGGCCAGTTGCAGCTGCGCCAAGCCTTGGTAAAACGCAGCAGCGGCAGGCAGCCCCAGTAATTGGCAAGCCTGTATCGCCACTACCACACTATCAAAAGGTAAATGACAAAGGGGTAAACCGTTAATATGCGGCCTATCAGATGGCTGCGTACCTATCCCCTGCCAATCAAAATACTGCCCCTGTACAGATACCGTAAAATCTTTATCGCGCTGATAAAAAATAGCGCCTAATTCTTGCGCTACCGCCTGCACCGAAGCTGGCGGTTGCGGGTCGCCACATAAAGCAATTTTGCCTGCGCGGAATATGCCTGCTTTTTCACGGCCTATCACTTCTTTGTTGCTACCCAACCAATCGACATGATCTATAGCAATATTGGTGACTATGGCAATATCAGCATCAACGATATTGCTAGCATCTAAGCGGCCACCTAGGCCCACTTCCATAATCACTACATCTAATTGCTGAGTGGAAAATAGATCCAGCCCCGCCAAGGTGCCGTATTCAAAATAGGTTAGCGAAATTTCGCCGCGCAGTTGATCGACTTTTTCAAAGCTTTGCATTAAAGCCTGATTATCTATCTCTTGGCCATTCACCTTTATGCGTTCGTTATAACGTATAAAATGTGGTGAGGTATAACAGCCAACACTGAAACCGGCCTTCAGCAGTAAATGCTCTAACGCCGCCACACAGGAGCCTTTGCCATTAGTGCCGGCAACGGTAATAATTTTTGTTTTGCTGAAGTCGGTTTGTAAGCGTTGAAACACTTGGCCCATACGCTCTAGGCCAAGTTCAATTTCGGAGGGGTGACAGGACTCTATCCACGATAGCCAGCCCTGCAAGGTATCAAAACGCATTAGTGTTTGTTACGCCAAGCATTAATGTAAGTTTTGATGAGTCATTTTGGCTAATAAATTAGCCAGCTCATCACGCATGTTTTTGCGTTCAACTATCATATCGATAGCACCGTGTTCTAATAAAAACTCACTGCGCTGGAAGCCCTCAGGTAGTTTTTGCCTAATGGTTTGTTCGATAATTTGCGGGCCAGCAAATCCGGCACGAGCATCGGGTTCGGCAACATTCACATCACCTAACAAGGCCAAGCTAGCGGAAACGCCACCGTATATAGGATCAGTCATTACTGAGATATAAGGCACGCCTTGTTGACGCATGCGCTCAATAACAGCACTGGTTTTTGCCATTTGCATTAACGAGATCAAAGCCTCTTGCATACGCGCACCGCCAGAAGCAGAGAAACACACCAAAGGGATATTTTCTTTTAAGGCGATATTAGCAGCCTGGGTGAATTTCTCACCTACCGCTGAGCCCATAGAGCCACCGTGGAAGTTAAATTCAAACGCCACCGCCACTAAAGGCAGGCCTTTTAAGGTGCCTTGCATAGCAATTAACGCATCTTTTTCACCCGTGGCTTTTTGTGCCGCGATTAAGCGATCTTTATATTTCTTTTTGTCTTTAAACTTTAAACGATCTACTGGCTCTATGTGAGCCAACACTTCTACCGCATTAGCTTCATCTAAAAAACTAGCCAAGCGGCGACGCGCACCTATGCGCATATGATGTTCGCACTTGGGGCATACATCTAAGTTCTTTTCTAATTCGGGGCGATATAATACCGACTCACATTTAGGACATTTTTTCCAAAGCCCTTCGGGTACTGAGGTGCGTCGCTCATCGTCGTTTTTACGAACCATTGATGGAACAATTTTATCTAACCAACTCATAGTATGATCCACATTAAAAAATAAAAATTATTTAAACCGCATCTATAGCTAAGCGCATATCAGCAATAATTTGTGTCGCTGTATTTAATAGTGTTTGTTCGTCAGTGTTTTTCTGCACTTGTTGATGCACCGCATCTACCAAGGCACTGCCTACCACCACACCTTCGGCTAGCTTAGCAATCGCCGCGGCGGTATCGGCATCTTTAATACCAAAACCTACACCTATGGGCAGCGAAGTATGGGCCTTTATTTTCGTCAGTTTTCGCTCAACCATAGCGGTGTCCAAATGGCCTGCGCCAGTCACCCCTTTAAGGGAAACAAAATAAACAAAACCCGTGGCCAACGCGGCAATTTGCTTAATGCGCTGCTCATCGGTGGTCGGTGCAATTAAGAATATATGATCAATAGCGAATTTTTTTAGTTCGGTATTGAGTGGCGTAGCTTCTTCGGGCGGAATATCTACCGTCAACACCCCGTCAACACCTGCCTCATGGGCGGCGCTGGCAAAAGCTTGATAACCCATATGCTCTACTGGATTAGCATAGCCCATTAACACCACGGGGGTATCGTTATTGGTTTCTCTAAACGTTGTTACCATGGCCAATATGCCACGCAAACCCGTGTGACTTTCTAGGGCGCGCTCATGGGCCAACTGTATCACTGGGCCTTCGGCCATAGGATCAGAGAACGGCACGCCTATTTCTATAATATTCGCACCCTGCTCAACCAACTTATGCATTAAAGGCACAGTCAGTTCTTGGCTGGGGTCACCCGCAACAATATAGGGAATTAAGGCTTTGCGACCTTGTTGCTGTAGCTTTTCAAAACAGCCTGCAATACGACTCAACAGTTTATCCTCTGGTATTAAAATGAAATGCCGTCTAACTCTGCCACGGTGTGTATATCTTTATCACCACGGCCAGAAAGATTGACGATTATAGTTTGTTCGGGGCTAAGGGTCTTAACCAACTTCTCAGCATAGGCCAGCGCGTGACTGGACTCCAACGCCGGCATTATGCCCTCTATGCGCGTTAGATGATGGAAAGCCGCTAGGGCCTCGTCGTCATTAATAGTTACGTAGTTTACCCGTTCTATATCTTTTAACCACGAGTGCTCAGGGCCCACACCGGGATAATCTAAGCCGGCTGATATTGAATGGGTATGTAAAATCTGGCCATCTTCATCTTGCATTAAATAAGTGCGGTTACCGTGCAACACGCCGGGCTTACCCGTACTAAGCGGCGCTGCATGCTGGCCCGTTTCCACACCATGACCGCCAGCCTCTACCCCATACATGGCAACGCTAGCGTCGCTCAAAAAGGGGTGAAATAAACCGATGGCGTTAGAGCCACCGCCTACACAAGCTACCAGAGCATCGGGTAATTTACCGGTCATGGCTAACGATTGCTCACGCGCTTCACGGCCTATCACCGATTGAAAATCGCGTACTAATTTGGGGTAAGGATGAGGGCCAGCGGCAGAGCCTATAATATAAAAGGTATTGTCGACATTGGTGACCCAATCGCGCATGGCTTCGTTCATGGCATCTTTTAACGTTTTAGAGCCAGAAGTAACCGGCACCACCGTGGCGCCCAATAATTTCATGCGATAAACATTTAAGGCCTGCCTGCGTACATCTTCTTCACCCATATACACCACGCATTCCATGCCCAAACGCGCAGCGATGGTGGCTGAGGCAACGCCGTGCTGGCCGGCGCCGGTTTCAGCGATAATGCGGGTTTTACCGGAGTACTTGGCCAATAAGGCCTGGCCTACGGTGTTGTTTATTTTGTGTGCGCCGGTGTGGTTGAGATCTTCACGCTTTAAATAAATTTGTGCGCCACCCAATTCGCGACTCCAACGTTCGGCGTGATACAACGGCGAAGGTCGGCCTACATAGTGGGCTAAGTCTTTATCGAATTCTGCTTGGAAATCAGCATCTTTAGATAATTTTTCATAACTCTCGGTCAGCTCGGTTAACGCTGCCATTAGCGTTTCCGATACAAACTTGCCACCATAAATACCGAAGTGGCCATCGCTATCGGGCATCGCTTTATAATCAATAATCGCTTTATCACTACTCACAATACTTACTCACACTATTCCAATGAATTCATAATTTATCAGCGCGGTTGGCGCTGTTTACTGCCCGTATAAAGGCCGTTATTTTAGCGCTGTTTTTGCGGCCAGGTTGCGCCTCTACACCACCGCTAACATCTACCGCATACGGCGCGACCTGTTTTATGGCTGCGCCGACATTACCTGCCGCTAAACCACCCGCCAAGACTATGGGCATGGGCCGCTGTGCCGGTATACGTGCCCAATCAAAACACTCGCCGGTGCCGCCCGGTACGTCTTTGCGATAGGCATCTAGTAGCAGTGCGCTAGCGCCTGCGTACTGGTCAAAGCAGGCTGCTAAGTCCAGCTCTGGCCGCATTCTTATGGCTTTCAGATAGGGCTTGCCAAACTGTTGGCAAAATTCTGCCGGCTCATCACCGTGAAACTGCAATAAGTCTACCGGTACTTTGGCTATCAGCTCCGTCACAAAATCTTGCTCTGGGTTAACCACCAAGGCCACAACTGTAACAAATGGGGGCAAGGCCTGACAGATTACTTGTGCTTGCGCTATATCCACGGCTCTTGGGCTGGCAGCATAAAACACCAAACCTATAGCATCGGCACCCGCCGCTATCGCTAGCTGTGCATCTTGCTTAGAGGTGATGCCGCAGATCTTTATTCGAGTACGTTGCACGTTATTACGCCAAGCCCAAAAGGATGCTTCTAAAAAAACGACCATTCTAGCAACAACCGCCCCTGCATGTCGCTAGTAGCGGCGGAAAAAGCGTGATTATTCAAGGCCTAAGCCACAGCTTATTCAATCGGCCGGAACAAAGTACGGCCCCACCGCCACCGGGGGTAAATTAAAGTGCTGGGGATACGCCACATCCACCAAATACAAACCCTTGGGTGACGCCGTGGCGCTGGATAAACTGCGATCTTTAGCCAGCAAAATCTCTTGTAACCAGCCCGCCGGCTGCTTACCCACGCCCACGTCCATTAAGGCGCCGGCAATATTGCGCACCATGTGATACAAAAAAGCATTGGCCTGTATATCGATAATTACCAGCTGCTGGCGGCGATACACCCGTATAAAATGGACATTGCGCATTGGGCTATTGGCTTGGCAGGCTACCGCCCTAAAAGAGGTGAAATCCAATTCACCCAACAGACATTGCGCCTCCGCATGCATACGCTCGGCATTCAACGGCCGGCTCGCAAAGGTAACGCCATTAGCCAGCAAGGCCGGCCTAACTGTATCGTTTAAGATCACATAGCGATAACGCCTAGCCGTAGCACTAAAACGGGCGTGGAAATCCTCGGCCACAGGCTTAGCCCAATGTATGGCTATACCTGCAGGCAAGCGGGTATTACCTCCTTGCACCCACGCTTTTTCGCTGCGCGCTACCGGGCTTTCAAAGTGAACCAGCTGATGGCTGGCATGCACACCACTATCGGTGCGGCCGGCACAATGCACCTTGATGGGGCCATTGGCGACGAAACTTAAGGCTTGTTCCAAACCCTCTTGCACGGTGGGCACCTGCGGCTTCAGCTGACTTTGCCAACCGTGATAGGCGCTACCGTCATAGCTAATAGCTACCGCCACTCTATCGCCGGGGTTAATGGTTTCGTACTCTGGCAAACTCATTGCGTAACACTCATTACTTATCTAGGCCAACATTTTCAACTCTGAACAAGCCGACTTCATGATTCTTAATCAGACAGCTACGAAAGCTACCGGTAAAAAAGGCGTATCATAACACTAGCTGGGGCCCGATGAGTCAAACACCAGACATAAAAAAGCCCCGGTAAACCGAGGCTTTTTACAACGCTGTTAGATTAGACGCGCTCTAGCAAAGCACTGGCCTCTTGCTTTTGCTCGTCACTACCTTCCTGCACGACTTCGTCCAGTATATCTTTGGCGCCGTCGGTATCACCCATATCGATGTAGGCTCTAGCCAGGTCCAATTTAGTCGCTACCTCATCGGTATCAGATAAGAAATCAAACTCATCGTCATCCTCATCAACTGTCACCGGCTCATCGAAACTTTCGTTGGTTTCGGTCAGATCTAGATCTAAACGTTGAGCGTCGGCACCCAGATCCGACACCGCCTCATCTAACTGCTCGACCAAGTCTTCTTCAGTCAAATCTTCATCTAAGCTGACTAGCTCTTCGCTAGGGTCGGCTGGCAAGTCACCCTCATCGGCGGATTTCTCGCCAGTAGCGGGCTGCTCAGTTAGTTCTAGCTCACTATCCAGAGCCGATAACTCTTCGGATAATTCAAAATCATCGCCATCTAATTCTGCACTAAAAGAATCGCTATCTTCATCAAGACTGAGCGATTCTAAATCCAAATCAGAATCCAAGCCTGAATCTAAATCAGCGTTGAGATCATCAAGATCAGCGCTAAAATTTAACGCTTCCAACTCGGGCTCTTGCTCTGTTTCCGAATCAGTAGATTCTAAGTCCACCGCCAACTCTAAGTCAGCCGCCAAGTCGTGCTCTTCCTCTAGCTCCAGCTTATCGACAGTAGGTGCATCATCTGACTCCAACTCAGCCTCAAAATCGGCTAGATCTAGATCCAAACTATCGTCATCCAGCGGCTCTAATTCATCTTCCAGCGATAAACCAGCCAAGGCTTCATCCAGCCCACTTTCGTCTAGCTCTAGCTCTAAGTCCAGCTCACCTTCATCCAATTCCAGTGCAGCGCCATCCTCTTCAGCGCTATCAGCACCTAACTGCTGGTCCAGCAAGGAGGTATCGAACTGCATAGTGCGACTTTCTGATAAATCCTCTAAGTCGTCACCCTCTAAATCCAACTCTAAGTCCAGCTCGAGATCATCGTCATCTAAACCCAGGTCAACAGATTCTAACTCCAAGGACTCTTCAGATTCATCGCCATCGATAAGCTCAGCATCCATATCTGCATCGCTAATATCTAAGGCTGTTGAGGGTAAATCATCCAACCAATCAGCAACGCCATCGATGCTAGATAACATTTCTTTCACTTGAATAACCGCAGACTCGTCACCCAGGGCCTGCAACTTGACGTAAAACTCTTGGAAGGATGGCTTATCTCTAGCTTCCAAACACACTTCCAACAACTTAACTAAAATATCTGAGCGTTGAGGCTCTTGGCTGTGGGCGGTTTTTAATAAATCCATAGCCTGCTGAAAACGACCATAGGCGATATAAATATCCGCCTCAGCAATAGCATCGCCCGTTTCCGATTGCACCGGTGCAGGCTCTTCAACCACCGCTTCCATTTCCTCTTCGATGGCAAAGTCACCAACATTGGCTTCTGCCAAGTCGATATCGCTATCATCCAGCTGCTCATCTAGCTCTGCACCTAAGTCTTCATCACCTAGGGATAACTCATCTAAATCCTCTGCTTCTGGCTCAGCAAAGGCCGAGGCCATCTCCTGCTCTTGGTCAGCCTGCTTACGGCGACGCAGTAGCGCAACAATAGCGGCCAAAGCGATTAAGCCACCGGCAATCCCTAAATTGAGTGGGCTTAATAGCTGATCAACAAAACTTGGCTCTGCTTTAGGAACGGCGGCAGCTTGTGTCTTAGCAGGCTCAGCACTAGTGACTGGCTGGCCTTTGCTGGATTGTAAGGCCGCTAACTGATCTTCTTTTAGCTCCAACAAACGCTGTAAGGTTGCCATTTTGGCTTCCATATCACTTAAACGCCCAGCGAGCTCGTCATTGTGGCGCTTGGTTTTTTCTAAATCTTCTGCCGCTACCGCTAGTTCTTCGCTAAGTGCGGCAGAGCCGTTAGCATTACTACCCACCCCGTCGCTACCTGCTTTATCACTACTACCTGAACCTGCAATACTTAAACGGGCATCAGCAGCAGCCGCTTTATCCGTTTTAGCCGTGGTTGCCGAAGCATCCAAGGGCGCCTCGGTCAGCAACGATGGCGCTTGTTCACCGGTTTTCCAAGCACGATTCTGATTAGCCACTTCTTTGGTGGCCAAATTATCGGAAATGTCTGCTATTTGATTTTGGGTAGGTATGCGCAATACATAACCCGCTTTTAAGCGGTTAATATTGCCATTGATAAAAGCTTCAGGGTTAGCACGCTGTATGCCCAGCATGGATTGCTGCACAGAGGTATTAGGCGTGGGGCGGCTTTTAGCGGCGATTTCCCATAAGGTTTCATCGCGACGCACACGATAACTTTCGCCCGGTTTTAAGGTGCCTTGCCTAAGACTCTCCCGGCTAGAGCTGCCCGTTGAACGAGGCTGTGGGGGCACTGCACGCTTTGGGGCGGGTACCATAACCTTACTATCAGCAATTTTAGCCGCGCTAGTCACTGCCGATGCGGTCACTGTCGGAGCCGGTACTGCACTGTAAGTGGGTAAGTCCAATAAAACGGTGTATTCTCGCAATATGCGGCCACTGGGCCAGCGAGCTTCAATAATAAAATCTAGGTAAGGCTCAATAACGTTTTCACGGGTGTTGATCTTAATCACGCCGTGACCGTTTTCATTCACCTCTACCTTAAACTTTAAGTTGGAGAGGAAGAAGTCGCGGCTAACACCGGCACGGTCAAAGTCTTCCCTGGCCCCAAGCTTTACCAGCACCTGTGTAGCGTCTAGCTCACCGGTATCTAATAATCTGATTTCGGCCTCTAACGGCTGGTTTAGAGCAGAACTCAGGCTGAGCTCTCCTAGCCCTAATGCACTGGCTACATCAGTTTGCAATGCCCCCAATGCCGCTACCACTACCGCAAGCTTTTTACGCACCATCATCGCTACTTTCCCTATCTTGAGCTTTATTGTCAGCTTTTTATCTTTATTGTTCCGTAACGGTTACGACTGCTCAATAATTAAGCTATTGAGGCAACCGAATGTCGAAACGGTAAAAAACCTAGAATAGGTCTTTACTAGTTGGCGTAAGTATTGATTAGAAATAGCTTTTTAGCAAGATTTCAACAATCTGAACACGGCTTAAAACAGGCCTTTTTGGCATATTATCTGACACAGTCCACAGATTAAGGGCGTTAGGGTGAAAAATAGCTTGCCGCAGCCAAGCAACAAGCGCCGTCTCGTTAGCGACAGCATCAGCCAATGCCGCAGCATAATCGTCATCAATGTGTTCGCTATCAACTACAGCCCTAGCCGGCCACCACTTCACCGGCTAACGCCACGATAGACTAGCAACAGAAAGCAGCGGGATAGAGACCAGACTACAATCAACGTTAAACTAGCTTTATATCATCGCGGAGCTGCTGGCAAATATTAGAATCCCTTGCCGATTAGGCGATGACCAAGGCATAGCGCTTGGCCAGCGGGATTGACCCCTGCCAATATCCCTAGCACGGCACCCTCTACGGCGATATCAAGGGTTAGCCATACAGACTTATGCCTCTAACAAAATACGCAGCATACGGCGCACAGGCTCAGCAGCACCCCATAGCAATTGGTCACCTACGGTAAAGGCTGACAAATATTCAGGGCCCATATTCATTTTGCGCAAACGGCCTATAGGTACCTGCAAGGTGCCGGTTACCGCCGTAGGCGTTAGCTGCTGCAAGCTGGCCTCGCGCTCATTGGGCACTACTTTTACCCAATCGTTAGCCGACGCCAAGATGGAGTGTATCTCATCCATGGGTACATTCTTAGTCAGTTTTATCGTTAAAGCCTGGCTGTGGCAGCGCATAGCACCCACCCGTACACAGAGACCATCAACGGGTACAGGCTGCGCCGATGAACCCAATATTTTGTTGGTTTCCGCTTGACCCTTCCACTCTTCGCGGCTTTGGCCATTGTCTAATTGCGTATCTATCCACGGTAATAAGCTGCCCGCTAAAGGCGCACCAAAGTTGGCGGTGGGGAAATCAGCACCGCGCATAGTGGCAGCCACTTTGCGATCTATCTCTAAAATAGCACTGGCAGGGTCAGCCAGTTGCTCGGCAACGCCGGCTTCTATGGCACCCATTTGCGAGATTAACTCACGCATATTTTGGGCGCCGGCACCGCTAGCGGCTTGGTAAGTCATGGCCGTTGTCCACTGCAC
This sequence comes from Dasania marina DSM 21967, assembly GCF_000373485.1. Classification (NCBI taxonomy): domain Bacteria; kingdom Pseudomonadati; phylum Pseudomonadota; class Gammaproteobacteria; order Cellvibrionales; family Spongiibacteraceae; genus Dasania; species Dasania marina. The sequence continues at coordinate 24,261 of NZ_KB891585.1, read as the reverse complement.
CAAGCCTTCGCGGAACAAGCCGCCCATGGCCATTAGCATTAAGCTCACGGTACAGTTACCGCCAATAAAGTTTTTTACGCCGTTGGCTAGGCCGTCTTTAATCACGTTCATATTAACGGGGTCTAGGATGATCAGCGCGTCGTCAGCCATGCGCAAGCTAGAAGCCGCATCTATCCAATACCCCTGCCAGCCAGCCTCACGCAAGGGTCCAAATACGGCCTTGGTGTAATCGCCACCCTGACAAGAAACAATGACATCCATGCTTTGTAATGCAGCAATATCGTTGGCATCTTTTAACGGCGCTATAACACGACCTATGTCCGGGCCCGCGCCACCTACGTTGGAGGTGGTGAAAAATACCGGTTCGTTGATATCAGCAAAATCGCCTTCAGCCATCATACGTTCCATTAATACGGAACCGACCATGCCACGCCAACCTACAAAACCTACTCTATTCATAATTACTCTCAATACTGTCCGTTCGCCGCAGCGAAAAAATTACGTCGTTAATGCCGCTGCTATTCAGTTAAAGCAGCCACTAGGGCATCGCCCATCTCACTGGTAGAAACCAGCTTGGTACCTTCAGTATAAATATCCGGTGTGCGATAACCCTGATCCAAAACCTTACCCACTGCCGCTTCTATAGCATCCGCCGCCGCCGTTGCCCCTAAGGAGTAACGCAACATCATGGCAGCCGATAGTACCATAGCTAAGGGATTAGCCTTACCCTGACCCGCAATATCGGGTGCCGAACCGTGACAGGGTTCATACATGCCGCGACCGTTTTTATCCAGTGAGGCCGAAGGCAGCATGCCTATAGAGCCGGTGAGCATGGCCGCCGCATCTGACAATATATCACCAAATAAATTGCCGGTAACGATCACGTCAAACTGCTTGGGTGCACGCACTAATTGCATAGCGGCGTTATCCACATACATATGGCTAAGTTCTACCTCGGGGTAGTCCTTGGCCATGTCTTGGACGATTTCACGCCACAGTACTGTCGCTTCTAACACATTGGCTTTGTCAACAGAGCACAGCTTGCCGCCGCGCTTTTTCGCCGCCTCAAAGGCCACTTTGGCGATGCGACGTATTTCTGTTTCGTTGTATTTGTAAGTGTTATAGCCTTCGCGCTCACCATTTTCTAAAGTGCGTATGCCGCGAGGCTCACCAAAATAAATACCGCCGGTTAATTCCCGCACGATTAAAATATCTAAACCGGAAACCACTTCCGGCTTTAGCGATGAGGCATCGGCTAATTGCGGATATAAAATCGCAGGCCGCAAATTGCCAAACAACTCTAAGCCCGAGCGCAAACCTAACAGGCCTTTTTCTGGCCGTATTTCACGATCGATGTTATCCCACTTGGGGCCGCCTATAGCGCCAAACAGAATGGCATCACAAGCTTTTGCTTTCGCTAAAGTTTCATCAGGTAATGGCACACCCGTGGCATCAATAGCAGCACCGCCCAATAGTGCCTCATCGTATTCGATACCTAAATCAAATTGTTGATTAATAATATCGAGCACACGCTTGGCCTCAACACTAATCTCTGGGCCTATACCGTCACCGGCAATCAATAAAACTTTTTTAGACACTGCTAACTCCAATGTTATGATTTGGCAAATAACCAAGGTGATTGTTGCTGCCACTTAGCTTCGAAAGCCTTGATGGCGTCGGCATCTTGTAAAGTAACGCCTATATCATCCAAGCCATTTAACAAACAGTCTTTGCGGTAGCCCTCAACCTCAAAAGAAAAAGCCTCACCACTGGGAGTGCGAACTTGCTGCTGCTCTAGGTCCACCGTTAATTGGTAGCCCTCTTGCGCATACATCTCGGCAAATAATTGCTCGACAACTTCATCACTTAACACGATGGGCAGCAAACCATTTTTAAAGCAGTTATTATAAAAAATATCGGCAAAACTGGGGGCGATTACCGCACGAAAACCGTAATCATCCAGCGCCCAAGGTGCGTGCTCGCGGCTAGAGCCACAACCAAAATTTTCCTTGGCCAACAAAACACTGGCGCCTTGGTAGCGGGCGAAATTAAGCGGAAATTCCTTGTTTAACGGCCGCGTTGCGCAATCTTTGCCCGGCGCACCTTCATCGGTGTAACGTAATTCATCAAATAAGTTAGGGCCAAAGCCGGTACGCTTAATCGATTTCAAGAACTGCTTGGGGATAATCATATCGGTATCCACATTGGCTCTATCCATGGGTGCGGCAATACCGGTTTCTATTGTAAATTTTTGCATAATATTCTTAAGCCTCCGCGCGCATCATGTCGCGTACATCAACAAAGTGGCCTGCAATTGCAGCGGCCGCGGCCATTTCAGGACTAACCAAATGGGTGCGGCCGCCGAAGCCTTGGCGCCCTTCAAAGTTACGGTTAGAGGTAGAGGCACAATGCTCACCGGCACCTAACTTATCGGAGTTCATCGCCAAGCACATGGAGCAGCTGGGGTCACGCCATTCCAAACCAGCCTCGATAAAGATTTTATCCAAGCCCTCTTCTTCCGCCTGCTTTTTTACTAAACCTGAGCCAGGCACGACCAAAGCTTGAATCACGCTATCAGCTTTTTTACGACCTTTAACCACCGCAGCAGCAGCGCGTAAATCTTCTATACGCGAGTTGGTGCATGAACCTATAAAGACTTTATCCAATTTAATATCGGTAATCGCCATGCCTGCAGTAAGCCCCATATATTCGAGGGCGCGCTTAGCGGCAGTCTGTTTTACCGGCTCGCTAAAGTCGCTGGGGGCGGGTACGGTTTGGTTAACCGCCACCACCATCTCTGGCGAAGTACCCCAGGTCACCTGCGGAATAATGTCATCGGCGTTTAATTCGACCACGGTATCAAAGTGCGCACCCTCATCGCTGTGCAAGGTGCGCCACTGGGCAACGGCGGCATCCCACTGTGCATCGGTAGGCGCAAAAGGCCGGCCTTTAACATAATCAATTGTTTTGTCATCTACCGCTACCATGCCCACACGAGCACCAGCTTCTATGGCCATATTACACACCGTCATGCGGCCTTCTATAGACATGTTGCGAAACACTTCACCGCCAAATTCTATGGCGTGGCCGTTGCCACCAGAGGTGCCAATTTTACCAATCACAGCCAACACCACATCTTTAGGAGTGACGCCAAAACCTAATTTGCCATCGACCTTAACCAACATGTTTTTCATTTTTTTCTGCACTAGGCACTGGCTGGCCATCACGTGCTCAACCTCAGAAGTCCCTATGCCGTGGGCCAAGGCACCTAAGGCACCATGGGTAGCAGTATGAGAGTCGCCACACACCACGGTCATGCCGGGCAAGGTTGCGCCCTGCTCGGGGCCAACCACATGCACTATGCCTTGGCGCACATCGTTGATTTTAAACTCGGTAACACCAAAGCTCTCGCAGTTATCATCTAGGGTTTGCACCTGTATGCGTGAGATCTCGTCCACTATGCCAGCGATGCCACCCGCGCGTTCAGTTACATCGGAAGGCACATTATGATCGGGCGTTGCCAAGTTGGCATCGACACGCCACAAGGGGCGGCCGGCCAAGCGCAAGCCTTCAAAGGCCTGCGGCGAGGTGACTTCGTGCACTAGCTGGCGATCGATATAAATAAGCGCCGAGCCGTCATCACGCTGTTTAACTAGGTGGGAATCCCACAATTTGTCATAAAGAGTCTTTGTTGTTGCAGACATCAGCCCACCTCAAATATTCACTAACGAAGCCTTAATTGGCATTAAATAAGCTATGCCAAGCATTGTATGCAGGGTGCACGAATAACACAAATTCATATTTTTTATAGTTTGCATTCCAAAAAGGAATACTCTAGCCTGCAGCCATGGACACTCAATCCCTACAAGCATTCATACTCGTGGCTGACAGCGGCTCTTTCTCCGTCACCGCCGAGCAGTTACACCTCACCCAACCCGCCGTTAGCAAACGCATAGCGGGGCTGGAGTCACAGCTAGACTGCAAGCTGTTTGACCGCATAGGCCGCAGCACCCAGCTTACCGAAGCAGGCCGAGAGCTATACCCCAAGGCGCTGCAAATTCTGCAAGATGTGAAAGAAGCCGAACGCAGCGTGCGTGAGCTGCGTGGTACGGTTGCCGGCACCCTCAGCATAGGTATTAGCCATCACATAGGCCTGCACAGGCTGCCGCCGGTGTTACAGGCATACAGCAAACGCTACCCAAAAGTGCACTTAGCGATAGACTTTATGGATTCGGAAGAGGCTCACGAGCAGGTTATGCACGGCCAGATTGAGCTGGGGGTAGTCACCCTAGACCCCGGCCATAGCTTAGTCAGCCACAATCAGGTATGGGATGATGAACTCACCTTAGTAGTCGCCGCCGATCACCCACTGGCCAGCAAAGCCATCATTACCCCGAAAATGCTCAGCAAATACAATGCAATTTTGCCCGGTTTAAACACCTACACAGGACGTATAGTCGCCGAGCTATTTAGCCAGCATAAGCTCAAACTCAACACCAGCATGGCTACTAATTATTTGGAAACAATAAAGATGATGGTATCCATAGGGCTGGGCTGGAGCGTGTTACCGAAAACCATGCTAGATCAACAGCTCAGCCCCATCAGCATTGCAGGCCTCAGCCTCAGCCGCAAGCTGGGTTACATCTACCACCCCAACCGCAGCCTCAGTAATGCCGCGCAAGCGTTTGTCGCCGCCCTAAACGAACACCGCCGTTTAGGCTAAGGCCATAGCGCCAACAACCTTGCTAGCAACGGCGCTACCTGCTGCTGCAAGTGCTCGCCCAAATAACCCTGGCTGGCCATCCAGCACAACTCGGCCAGCACAGCCCCTATCACCAACACTAGCAACACAGCACCTGCCCAGGCCTTGCGACGCGAGCTGGGCCGTGGCGACAGCTGGTCATGGCCATCAGCTTGCGCCACCACTCTGGGGCGTATGATGAGGGTTTGCTGATCATTGCTAAAGGCCTGCAAGGCTTGCTTCACCTCGTCACAGTTGCGGTAACGCTGGCCGGGGTCTATAGCCAGCATCTTTTTCAATACCGCCTGCAGAGGCAAAGGTAATATCGCCATCTGCGACTCATTGACCAACTGGCCCTGCTGCATCGCTACCGGCTGGCCGGTTAGCAAATGGAACAACACTGCCGCCGCTGAATAGATATCACTGAGTGGCGACTTCTCTTCATCGGATGGTTGATACCAGTCATTAGCCTTGTCAGAGTGATCGGTATAACCAAAATCGCTGAGCTTTATTTGGCCCGGTTTATACAACAGCAGATTACTGGGCCGCAAATTGCCATGCACTATGCCTTTGCTGTGGGCGTAATTGAGGGCATCACACATTTGCTGTGCCAATAATAACCAATGCGCCAGTGGAAAGGCCTGACTTAAGCGCTCCTCCAAACTGCCACCGCCGACATACTCCAATACCGAAATAAATGCCCGCTGATTTTTAGCGGTGCCGTAAACCTTAGCGATATGGGGATGCTCTAGTCCTGTTAGGTTTTTATTAACATTGTAAGCCTCACCTTCGTAGGCACATTTTTGCTTTTTTACCACCAGCAAACGCTTGCGCTTGGGGTCGCTCACCAAATAGGTGGCGCCGTAGTGATTCTCTTTTAAAACATCCAGTAATTTATAAGCTGCGGGCAAGCCCTCTTGCGATTGCTCACCCTCCCAGCGGTGTTCGTTCAAATGCTTGCCTTGCAGAATCAACAATAAACGCTGGCGTATCTCATCGGCGCTTTTAGGGCGCAGCAAAGGCTCGCGGCTAAGGCATTCATCGATCAAGCTCGCCAGCACCTTAGGTACAGAGCTCGTTGCCGAGCAGAGCCCGGGCTGGCCGCCGTAAAACAACTCATGCATTAATACACCTAAGGCATATAAATCCGCTAGAGCATTCACCACCTTGCCCTCAGCCTGCTCGGGCGCCATATAGGCCGGTGTACCCATAATGGCCTGGTCCTCAGCCTGTTGCGCAAAATAACCGGCAATGCCAAAATCCACCACTCGCACATGGCCGTCGTAATCGACTAGAATGTTGGCAGGCTTAATATCCCTATGCACCACGCCATTACGGTGCGCATAAGAGAGCGCCTTGCAGATTTGCATGACGATGTCGATTTTACGGGTAAGGGCCACATCCGGCCGAGATAACACAGCGCTGAGGTTAACGCTTTTGACATACTGCATAACAAAATAAGGCTGGCCATCAGCGCTCACGCCCTGATCTATCACCTGAATAATATTGGGATGATTTAAGCTGGCCACCAGCAAAGACTCTTGCTGAAACTGCGCCTGCACCGTGTCATCATCCACCAAAGCGGCATCTAACACCTTAATGGCTACCGCACGGTGTAGGGATAATTGCTCCCCCAAATAAACGGTGGCCATCGCCCCTTTACCTAAAGGCGCAGCAATACTGTATCCGGGGAGCTGGATGGCAAGTTGCATAGAATGATAATTAATAGTGCGAGTTCAAGGAGTTAGCGCTAAAATGCTAAGTGTTGGCTGAAGTATAGACGGGCCTTAGCACTTTTGTCGCACTGTTTTTTCAGCCAATAGTTGCGCTAATCTGCTAGTACTGGGCCACAAACGGTACACGTATATTTATTAACCACCTCACGATAAAAGCAAAAATATAGCTATGAATAATCAAAAAGAATGGCAACTCGTAGCCAACGGCGATTGGTTAAAAGGGCAAGTGTTTCCTCTGGCGCAACATACAGTATTAGGCCGCGACTCGGATTGCGACATCACCATACCCGGCACTCACCTATCGCGCCGCCACGCCGAAATTGCGATTAGTGGTAATAAATTATTGGTTAAAGACTTAGGTTCCTCTAACGGTACCTTTGTTAACGGTAAGCAAGTTAGCCAAGCCGAGCTAATACCTGGCGATCAAATTCAATTTGATGTGCTGACCTTTTCCGTAGAAGGTCCCGGTGAACAGCAAGATATTAACGCCACCAGAATTAGGCCGGCGATACTACCCAAAGCGAAACCCAAGCCCCTAATCCCAGAAATACCCGCCGACAAAAAACAGTGGAAAACCAAGCCTACTTCACCCGGCAACCGCAGCGAAAACGATCACTACAACCAAAGCAAAAAAATTAAAAATGCCATTATCACCGCGCTATGCGTTTGCACAGTGGCAGCAGTACTTGCGGGCATAGCGTTTCTAATTACGCAATTATAAACGTTAGCAGCGTTAGTAATATCGCTAACCCTAAAACAACACCTATAACCGCGCTTAAAAAATACCCATAGACAATGCGGCGGCAAAGGTCGCCCCCAATTCTTCACACCGGCTTAAACCACTCTCACTAACTTGGCCTTTAACAATTACCGGATCAGCGACTTTACGCAGCGGATAACCTTTAGCAATACGCTCGATCTGCCTAACAGCACCACTGCCATCGTTACCTGCGCTAATAAAACAGCCGTAAGGGATATTCAATTGATAAGGCTCTAAGGGGTAAAAAGTTCTATCTAAAAAATCTTTTAAGCCCCCAGATAAATAACCAAAGTTCTCTGGTGAGCCAAAGATTACCGCATCGCAAGCCTGTAAATCGGCCACACCCGCTTCCATAGCCGGCAGTAAGCTCACCTCAGCGTCGGCACTAGCGCCCTTTAATACCGCCTGCGCCAACTGTGCGGTATTACCGGATTGACTATGATAAACAATCAGAATTTTTTTCATTTGCTTTTGCCTATTAAACGCTCACCCCAACGCAGGCCGGCCGCCCAATACCCTCTAAAGGGATAAAACAGGCACAACGCCAAACTATCAGCCAACAAATCCAGCCAGGAGAATAATCGATAGCCGGTAAAAAACTGCAACACCTCTATCAACAAGCCAAAGGCGATAAGCAGCATTACCTTGCAGCGCCAGTAGGCCCATAAAGGATAGGCGCTATCAATCAGCGCAGCCAATACAAAAAAAGCTAATAAGTGATTGGTTTTATCCCAGCCGGTACTGATAAAATCCTCATCTAAGGACAATAAGGATAGCGACAGCACTGTGACAGCAGTAAAGTAAAAAACTATTCTATAGCAAAGCAACATAAGCCCTATCTCTAAAAAATATGCGTTATCATAGCAAAACGCGCAGCGACCCAGGAGTAAATCCTATGCAGTATTTACACAGCATGGTTAGAGTAAAAGATTTAGACGTCAGTTTGGATTTTTACTGCAATAAACTCAATATGATAGAAGTTAAACGTACCGATCACGAACAAGGTCGTTTTACCCTAATTTTTCTAGCAGCGTCGGGTGATGCCGCCTTAGCCACACAGGAACATAGACCCTGCCTAGAACTCACCTATAACTGGGATAGCGAGGACTACGACAAGGGCCGCAACTTTGGTCACCTAGCCTACGCCGTGGATGATATTTACCAAACCTGCCAACAACTACTAGAGCTAGGCGTGACCATTAACCGCCCGCCTCGCGATGGTTATATGGCGTTTATTCTATCTCCCGACGGCATTTCTATAGAGCTACTACAAAAAGGTGAACAGCAGCAACCGCAAGAACCTTGGCTCTCCATGCCCAACCAAGGGCAATGGTAAACTAAACATAGCGCCTACGCATAAACTCCGCAGGGCGCTAAACACGTAGTTTTATTGGTGTTATTACAGATCAGAGAAAAACTCTATAGTGCGTGACAATATGGATCTATCCTCACCCAGATAAACCTCTTTATAGTAACTCACCCTATAAACTTTAGGATCAACGTCACAATAAATCATCGCCTTGCGATAATCATTAAGACTGCCCACATCCACTCTTAGCACCACAAAAAAAACGCCCTGTTCATGCTTATAGCGGGTAGAAATATCATCCATAGCATAGCGCTGCAGGGATGCGCCCAATTGCGTCTGTGCCTCTTGCACACAGTACTGATAGGCATCAGACATATTCAGCGGTGAGCGATAATAATCCCTAAGTAAACTACTGGCATTATCAGATACATTGCTTGCCGGCTCATCATCAGCAAAATAATAACTGGCCGCACAAGAAATAAAAATAATCGCGAATAAAAAAATCAACGCCCTATCTTTTGTATAGGCCGATAAACACCAGCCCTTTAGCGCTAACAACATCGCTGCTCTTCCATTAAAACAAATACCACCACGGTTCTTTTAACGATTCCTCACAAGCACTGAGCTGTCCATTATAGCGCCGCGCCCTAGCAGAGACTTTTTTTGCCACCACTTTTAACCAGCCTTTATTTTTAAAGGTACGCCGATTAAACCCTCCTTGACCTTCATGATAGGCCAGATACAAATGGTAGGTATCATCGCGCTTAATATTACAGCGCTGCATACTGACACTGTTATACCAGCCGATAAAATCGATGGCATCGTCAAAATCATCCCTATCAGCACCGTAATTACCGCTGCCACGCTGATAGTCCTCCCAAGTGCCATCTTTGGCCTGCGAATAACCGTAGGCGCTAGAGGCTCTAAACCAAGGAATAATACCTAACAACCATTCTCTTGGTGGCTGCGCCTTAGCGCGAAAGCGCGACTCCTGATGCATCATCGCCATCATCGTGCCTATAGATGAACCCCAGTTCTCTCTAGCATCAGCAGCATCTTCATACCAATCATCTTTTTCACGAAATATTTCACAGACATTATCGAGGTTTTTAGGTGGTGCAGTAGTACAGCCAGTCAGAAATAACAAACCGGTGAGTAAACTCAGAATAGCAATGCGGGCTGTCATAGTAAGCCTATAGCTTTATTATTGTTGGTATTGGGCGAGTAAGGATAAAAACATTTTTTCATCTAAAATTTCAACACCCAGCTCCTGCGCCTTGGCTAACTTTGAGCCCGCTCCCGGCCCCGCCACCACGCAATGGGTTTTTTTAGAGACACTGCCAGCGACCTTGGCACCTAAATCTTGCAAACGCTGCTTGGCATCGGATCTATCCATAGTTTCCAAACTACCCGTTACCACATAGGTTAAGCCCTTAAGCGGTAATTCGGCCTCCGACTTCACTTTTATGTCGGGCCACGTAATACCACAAGCTTGCAGGCTTTCTAATAATTCTTGGCTGTGAGGCGCGTGAAAAAAATCATACACATGCTGCGCTCCCACCGGCCCTACATCGGCCACACTTAATAACGACTCAACGTCAGCTTGTTGCAGGGCTGATAAATTACCGTAGTGCTGCGCCAAGTTGCTGGCAGTAGCTTCACCGACTTCTCGTATGCCCAGCGAAAATAAAAATTTCGCAAAGGTCGTTTGCTTAGAGGCCTCTAAGGCTGCGACTAAGTTGTTAGCTGATTTTTCTGCCATACGCTCTAAGGTGCATAGCTTTTCTACTTCTAAGGTATACAAATCGGCGACTGATTTTATCAAGCCTTCATCTACCAGTTGCTCTACCAGCTTATCGCCTAAGCCATCGACATCCATAGCCTTGCGCGAGGCAAAGTGCTTAATCGATTCTTTCACCTGCGCGCCACAAATTGCCGCACCGGTGCAGCGGCTAATCGCCTCACCTTCTACCCGCTCTATGGGTGATTCACACACCGGGCAGCTTTCAGGGAACACAATCAAGCTCGCATCGTCAGGCCTGCGCTCTAATACCACCTTCACCACTTTCGGAATCACATCACCGGCTCTGCGCACGATTACGGTATCGTTAATGCGTACATCTAAGCGCGCTATTTCATCGCGGTTATGCAAGGTGGCATTACTCACCGTTACGCCGCCGACAAATACCGGCTCTAGTCTAGCCACTGGCGTAATCGCGCCGGTGCGGCCTACTTGAAAATCCACGCCTAACAAGCGGGTGATTTCTTCTTCGGCGGGAAACTTATGGGCTATAGCCCAGCGCGGTGCCCGCGACACAAAACCCAATTGTTTTTGCAGCTCTACATCGTCGACTTTAAAGACGATGCCGTCTATGTCGTAACTAAGTTCGGGGCGTTTTGCTAATAGGTAGTCGTGGTATTCCAAGCAGGCAGCGACACCGCTAACCACACGCATTTCGGGATTAATACGAAAACCCCAGCGTTGGCATTGCTTTAATATTTCGCTGTGCTTGTCAGCAATTTGCAGTGGCTGACCGTCGCTATCGGTAATCAAACCATAGCCGTAGCAGCACATTTCCAAATGACGCTGAGCGGCTATTTTGGGATCTAACTGACGCAAGGTGCCGGCAGCAGCATTGCGCGGATTGGCAAAGGGCTTTTCATCTGCCGCCAAGGCACGTTCGTTATACGCTTCAAAGCTGCGCTTGGGCATATAGATTTCGCCGCGCACTTCTAATATGGCTGGGTAATCGTCACCGACCAGCTTTAAGGGTATGGACGCGATGGTACGTACATTATGAGTAATGTCTTCACCGACATTGCCATCACCGCGGGTGGCACCGCGCTGCAACACACCGTCTTTATATAATAGGCTAATTGCTATGCCGTCGAGTTTGGGTTCGCAGACGTACGATAGCGCTTGCGGTTCATCCAAGCGTGACAATAAACGTTTTTCAAACTCACGCATGTCATCGGCGTTAAAAGCATTATCCAACGATAACATGGGCAGTTCATGCTGCACTTGTTTAAAGGCCGCTAAAGGCTCGGCGCCCACCCGCTGGGTGGGCGAATCGGCACTGATCAATAGCGGATGCTCTGACTCCAGCGCTTGCAACTCACGCATTAGCCTATCGTATTCCGCATCGGGAACACGGGCATCGTCTAAAACATAGTAGTGGTAGTTGTGTTGATTAATGCTTTGGCGTAGCAGCGCGATACGCTGCTCGGGAGTAGAACTCATCGACATAGTAAGCCGTAATAATAGAGGAACTGTACGCCCTTAGGCATGGGTTAATTGCTTGCGCTCGATTTCGCGTATGCGATTACGGCAATGCTCTAGGGTTTGCCCCGTCATCACGCTACGGGTTTCATCACGCAATTCGCCGTTGAGGTTTTTTGCCAAGCACTGGGCGGTTTCTACCATATAGTCAAAGGCCTGTATGGGCTTTTGCGGACCAGGCACTTTTACAAAAAAGCAGACACCTGGAGTAGAAAACTGCTCGATATTATCTAAATCAAAAATTCCAGGCTCTACACTATTCACTATACTGAACTGTACTGGGCCTATGCCACTAGCACTTTCATAACGGTGAAAAATATTCATATCGCCAAAACGGCAATCGCAGGCCAATAAAATATGCAGCAAATCAGCGCCTTTAAAAGGCTTACCTTTGGCCATGACATTAATGATAATGACTTCTTCCGGGCCTAGGTTGCGGTTAGCCTGATCGCTGTCATCAGCGGGCATAACATCTAGCTCTTGCTGTTGCGGCTTATTGCTGGCAAAAAGGGGATCATTGTCGTCGTCATAGCTATTGTCATCATTACCCTCATAGACAGGCTCTAACGACTCTTGCTCTTGCGCTGCCACTTCATAGTCAGCTTCGGGCTCAGCCTCAAATTCAGGGCCTAGCTCAGAACCTAATTCAGAATCTAATTCAGAGCCTAGTTCAGATTCAGTGTCGAGTTCGGTCACAGATTCAAATGCATCCCCCGCCAGCACTTCTTCATCGCTAAAGTCGGTGGCACTGATCGATTCCATCAGCATAGGCACATCCTCATCCAGCTGTAGGTCATCGTCAGCATACGCAGGCTTAGCCATAGCGTCACCGGGTTTACGCGGTATCACTCTAGGGCCGCCTAAAACTTCTTTATTAACCGGCTCATCAATATCGCCACTGGAGTTAACGAAGTTTTTATTTAACGACATGCGTATTTTGCCACGCCGGTCATTACGCATGCGGCGAAAACCATCAAAAAGGACTACCGCAATTAGCAGTATGCCAACAATTATCATCCAGTCGCGTACACCGAGCTCCATTGCTGTTTTACCCTTTTACCTTTATCAAAGAATATTGTTGTTAATAATGTTATCAATAATGCGTATTGCTATAAGGCAGCCAGTTCGGCGGCCTCATCTACATCTACCGTTACCAGACGCGAAACCCCTGGCTCGTGCATGGTAACACCTAATAATTGTTCTGCCATTTCCATGGCAATTTTATTATGGGTTATGTAGATAAACTGTACAGACTTGGACATTTCTTTTACCAAACGAGCATAGCGGCCTACGTTGGCATCATCAAGTGGTGCATCCACCTCATCCAGCATACAGAATGGCGCTGGGTTGAGGCGGAAGATAGAAAATACCAAGGCGATGGCGGTGAGTGCTTTTTCACCACCCGATAATAAATGTATGGTGCTGTTACGCTTGCCCGGTGGCCGCGCCATAATAGCGATACCGGTATCGAGCAAATCATCGCCAGTCATTTCTAAATAAGCGGTACCGCCACCAAACACTTTCGGGAACAACTCTTGCAAACCAACATTGACGGTATCGAAGGTATCTTTAAAACGTTGACGCGTTTCTTTATCAATTTTGGCAATGGCGTTTTCTAAGGTTTGCAGCGCTTCCATCAAATCATCATTTTGCGCATCTAAATAGACCTTACGCTCAGACTGCGATTTGTAGTCGTCTATCGCCGCCATATTGATATTACCCAAACGGGCAATTTTTCGACCTAAAGAGTCTAGCTCTTCACGCCAAGCTGGCTCGCTAGCCTCTTCGGGCAAGTTGGCCAACACGTTTTCTAAATCAAACTGGGTGGCAATCAACTGCTCTTCTAAAGCGCGACGGCTAACCTGCAAACCCTGCACATTCACCCGCAGTGATTCCAGCTCCGAACGCACGATTTGCGCGCGCTGCTCTACCGCACTGCGGCCCTGCTCGGCTTGGCGCAAGGCATGCTCAAACTCATCAACTTTAGCGCGCTCGGTAGTTAACTCTTCCTCTACCATTAAGCGGCCTTCCAACTGTGCCTCCAGCTCCATTTTCAATTCTTCTATGGGCTCGTCGGCACCTTCTATACCTTCTTGTAAGGTGGCCCGGCGCTCTTCTAACTGTTCCACTTGGCTGCGGGTGCGCTCTATATTTTGATTCATAGAGTCTAATTGCGCGCGCAGCGATTGATAGCGCATGGCCAACTGATGGGCCGAATCTTTATCGTGCCTAGCACTTTGCCTAGCTTGGTCTAGTTTGCTGCGGCTTTCATCGCGCACCGCCAATAGACGTTCACGCTCATTGGCATCTTGCTCCATAGCCTCTATGGCTTCTTGCAAAATAATACGCGCTTCGCCTAAGCCTTCTTGCTCAACTTGGAATTGCTCACGGCTTTCGGTGAGCTCACTATTAATGCGCTCGCGGCGCACGCTAATTTGCTCTACCTGCACCTGCTTACCACTTAACTCTGAGCGCAGCTCGGTATGTTTTTTGTTGACGTCTTGCAAATCGCGCTGCAATTGCTCGCGCAAAGTTTCAGCGGTTTTTAAGGCGTCGCGGCCAGTGCTGATTTCAGTTTCTAGCGCGTCTACTTTGATTTCTAACTCGGCAATGTCGGCGCTCAACGACTCTAACTCTTGCTGGCGGTTTAGCACACCGGCTTGGGCATCGCTGTCTTTGGCAACCCGCAACCAGTTGGGGCCTATCCATAAACCTTCGGCAGTTACCACCGACTCATGAGCCTCTAACTTATTGCGCAAGGCTAACGCAGCGGGTAAATCATCGGCCACGTATACACCGGCCAATAAGCTGGCCGCTTGCGTGCCCTCTACCTTACTGGCTAGGGTATCGGCCACGGCGCTGCCGTTGTGAAGGCTGGCGGTAGCTGTGTCTAATAAAGTAATGCTGCCTTTTTGTAGCTGCGCAGTTAAAGCGGCGATAGCATCTAGGCCATCGACACACACCGCTTGCAGATGCTCACCTAACACGGCCTCTACCGCTGTTTCCCAACCGCTGGCAACTTTAATATTCTCGGCCAACCTAGCCTGACCGGCCAAGCTATTTTTGCTTAGCCATTCATTGATAGCACCGCCCTGCTGACCCAAAGCTGCTTGCTGCAGCGCTTCTAAGGAGGCCTGCCTACCGCGTAGGCTTTGAAATTTGTTGCGCGCTACATCCAGCGCTGAGCTGCTTTCGTTATTGCTATCGCGCTGCTCGTTAATAAGCTCGGCTTGTTCGTCTATGCGCTGCTGTTGCTCTTCCAGCTGCATATCCAGTTCGGCTTGCTGCTCAGCCAAAAGATTAATTTCATCCTCTACCGGGCCAGCGCTAAGGCCTTGCTGTTCATGCTCTAACTTTTCCACCCTATCCTGCATACGGCTGAGCACTTGCTCAAATTGCTGTATGCGCGACTGCTGCACTTCGGCGCGCTGGCGCGGTTGGCTGGCCTCTAGGTTGAACTCATCCCACTGCTGCTGCCATTGCTGCATGGCTTCTTCGGCGGTTTGTAGCGTTTCGGCGGTTTCCTCTTCGGAGGCTTGCGCCATCTCTAGCTCGGGCTCAATTTGCTCTAGCTCTTCAGACCAGCGCGACATATTTTGGTTATCAGACTGTAAATGCGACTGCGCTTGCTGGTAGTTTTGTTCGGTTTGCTGCAAGTCATCACGCAACTGACGGCTGCGATCTTGCTGGTGTTTAATGCTTTGCTCTAAGCGAGTCACTTCACCGCCCAAGGTGTAAAAACGGGCCTGTACCTCGTTAAAAGTATCCATAGCTTCGGTGTGGGCATCACGGTATTTTTCTATGCTGGCATCAATGGCGCGTTGCTCGGCAATCACCGCCTCTAGTTTGACCTCTGCATCGCGTATCGCCTGCTCGCGCTTTTTAACGTCGCCATCTAGGCACTGCCATTGCAGCGCCTGCAATTGCGCGGTGTATACCCGCTCTTCTTTTTTCAGCTCGGCGTAGCGTTCGGCGGCTTGGGCCTGACGCTTTAAGGTTTCTAGCTGGCGCTCCATCTCATCGCGCAAGTCAGTCAAGCGCTCCAAGTTTTCCATGGTACGGCGCATGCGGTTTTCGGTTTCGCGGCGGCGCTCTTTGTATTTGGAAATGCCAGCAGCTTCTTCGATGAATACCCGCAGCTCTTCGGGCTTGGACTCAATCAAGCGCGAGATCATACCCTGTTCGATAATAGAGTAACTACGTGGGCCCAAGCCGGTGCCTAAAAAGATATCGGTAATGTCGCGGCGGCGGCATTTAGCGCCGTTTAAAAAGTAATCAGAAACCGCTTCACGGGTCACTCGGCGCTTAATCGCTATTTCGCCAAAGCGGGAGTACTCACCACCCAAGGTGCCGTCGCTATTATCAAACACCAATTCAATAGTAGCCTGGCCTACGGGCTTGCGGTTAACCGAGCCGTTAAAAATAACGTCGGTCATGTTTTCGCCACGTAGGTTTTTGGCCGAGCTTTCACCCATTACCCAACGTACCGCATCGATAATATTCGATTTACCACAGCCATTAGGACCAACCACGCAGCCCAGATTGCTAGGAAAGTTTACAGTTGTAGGGTCAACGAAGGATTTGAACCCCGCCAGCTTGATAGATTTAAGTCGCATATTACTTTAGCTTATTCAGATAACGTCTTGTATTTATTATATTTTTTACAATATAACAACAGTGCCAGCGGCAACGCCCGCACAGCGTAAAATTAGTGGCCAGTGTAATGCTTTTAGCGCCTAAGCTCTACGTTGAAATACAGGTTTTTTGGGATTTTTGTAACACTAGACTATGGGTTGAAATACAGGCAAATAGAACAATTAACAAGCAGCCGATATGACTGGGCTGCCTCGACCTAAACTCACCACCAAACAGGCAGCAGGCTAGCCAGCACACACCAAAGCAGCACATACAGCGGCGAGAGTCGCCACAGGGCTAATTGCGCAAAACCAACAGCGACTATAACGACATCCAGCCCCGTGATAATGCTAGAGGTGACTATAGGGTCATAAAGCGCCGCCGCCAAAACACCCACCACCACCGCATTAACACCGGCTACCGCATTGGCCGCCAGTGGGTTATGGGCAATGCTCTGCCACACAGGCAGCGCTGCCGCCAACAAAAGAAAGCCCGGCAGAAAGATGAAAAACACCGCTGTGAGTACCCCCAACCATGGCCCGTAAGTAGTGGGGATTATAGCGCCCAGATAAGCCGCAAAGGAAAATAGCGGGCCCGGTACAGCCTGCGCCGCACCATAACCCGCCAAAAAGGCTTCGCTAGTTAGCCAGCCACTGGCCACCACCGACTCCTCCAGCAGCGGCAACA
Source organism: Dasania marina DSM 21967 (assembly GCF_000373485.1). NCBI lineage: Bacteria > Pseudomonadati > Pseudomonadota > Gammaproteobacteria > Cellvibrionales > Spongiibacteraceae > Dasania > Dasania marina. The sequence continues at coordinate 7,113 of NZ_KB891585.1, read as the reverse complement.
CCACATGGCCACCACCAAACACCATAGCGCCAGCGTTATAAAACGCCTGTGTCAACGAGTAAAGGCCAAGTTCACTGGGCGCCCAAGCCAAAATAAATAGCAGCGATAAAAACACCGCGAACAGCGTTAAGCCCAGCCCCCTGCCATAGGGCAGCCGAATTTCAGCCCCGCTCTCAGCGCTAACCTCATCGCCAGTCACACGACAAAAAAGCATACCCGCAACCGCGCCCGCCACGATAACCACAATCTGAGCCCAAGATGTATCCAACAACAACAAAACACTAGCCGCCAACAGGGCCAAACTCTGTCTATAAAGATCCGAGCACAACTTTTTCGCCATGGCCAGCACCGCATCGGCCACCACCACACAGGCTAGCAACTTAAGGCCGTGTATCGCCAACTCAGCCACCGGCCCCGACAAAACCGGCAGCGCATAAACAAAAGCCAGCAGCAACAACACCGATGGCAGTGTAAACGCCAGAAACGCCGCGACAGCACCCAGCCACCCCGCCCGTAACAAGCCCAGAGCAAAACCCAGCTGGCTGCTAGCCGGACCAGGGATAAATTGGCAAATCGCCAATAGCTGACTGAACTGCGCCTCTCCCACCCAGCCCCGCCGCACTATTAACTCTTTACGAAAATAAGCAATATGCGCCACCGGCCCACCAAAAGACGTCAAGCCTAAAATAAGAAAAGTTTTAAAGACTTCAGCAACACTACCTTGGCTAGCGCTTAATGATTCGTTGGCCTGCATACTGTAAACATCTCAGAAAGCTAAAGTTTTATGTGTGAGTAATAATCCGCATTGTAAACTCGATATCAGTAACAGCTGTATACCATAATCACGTGAGATTAGTATTACGCGGCTTAGAAAAACACAGAACATTAACGGCGACACTCCTACGCCTATACAGCGTCATGCTTGGCAGTACAGCTTAGTATTTAATATTGCCGCCAAAACATACAACGCCTCTTCTATCAAGACACCTACATAATTGCCTACAGAATTACCTGTGCTGCTCTTTACCCATTATGACCTTGTCCGTATATTCTCCACACCTTGTGCCGCCCTAGTAGACTTTTTTAAAACAAAAAAAAGCCCGCATCTGGCGAGGCGGGCTTTGGTTATATTGAAGTAATTGTTTTAGGGTGCGGGCTGAGTAACCGTGTTCATATCTAAAGTTACTGCGGTCTGTGATAGCAGCCTGCCATTAACAGAAGCACTGGTATTGACGGTAATGCCTTTTATTGCGAGCACTACACCTTCAAAGTGTGCCGTGGTATCCAGTGCGACACCGGTACCGCCACCTACCTGCCAAAATACGTTTTTGGCTAGCGCTCCGCCTGTCAAGAAAACACTTGTAGCACTTGCCTGAATAAGGTCACCCGATATTTGAAAAATCCAAACATCGTTCGCACTACCATTAAGCGTTACATCGGTGTTAATCAAAACATCGGTACCCCACTTATAAAGACCTGGCACCAAGGTGCGACCACTAATATCACCCGCATATAACTCGGTAAAATCAGGCGTTGTTCTTCCCGCCGCATCGGTATAGGCAGTTTCCATATCGAGTACCGCATTAGCAACTAAGGTGTTATCGGATGCTGAACCCGCAAAACAACCTACAGCGCCACTACCGGTATAAGCATTGTCTGCACCATAGATAGTACCGGTAATTTCCGTACAAAATACATTGTCCATCGCCGCAGCGGTAATAGGGCTTGCGCCTATATTACCGGTAATAGCAGAGGTATGAACATTAGTAATGCCCGTTTTAGTCAGCACCACAAAATCCCCAGCCGTTCTCAGTTTAATAGGGCCAGGGCCTTCAGCAATTTCAGTACCCGTCGTGAAAGTCCAGCTATAGTTTGCTGCCAGCGCATTTGCCGCAAGGTCAGTAACCGCCGTGGTAAAAGTAACGGTATAAAGTGTGCTAGGGGCTAGCTGATCATCAGGAGTGAAACTTACCAATCTGTCTTGGTAGCTTACAGAGCCAGTAACGACAACGGCACCGCCGTTTGTAGTCAATTTAAAACTGTCACTGTTAACACTTGCTGGTTGTAGATCTTCACTAAAAACAGCAGTAATACTGTGATTGAGTGCAAACCCCGTTGCAGCATTTTGTGGGTCAGTAGAAACTACTGTTGGCGCAGTTGAATCAACGGTAGTGCCACTAGTAAAACTCCAAACGTAATCGCTGGTCAACCCTACAGATGACGCGCTAGTTACCGCGGTAGTGAGAGTCGCAGTGTATAAAGTACTGCTGCTGAAATTACTACCTGGGCTAAAACTCGCCGTCTTACTTCCGGCATCATAGCTTACCGTACCTGTGAGCGCGGGTTCGTCTGCACCCTGCACAGTAAAACTTAACGTATCAATACTGTTTGCGTCCATCACCTTGTCAAAGCTGGCAACCACTCTGCTGTTTAGCGCAACCGACGTTGCAGAGTCAGCAGGGGCTGTTGAGCTAACCGTAGGTGCAGTATAGGTAACCGTACCACCGTGGTTACTGTTACTACCTCCGCAGCCGACTAATAAAGTACTGAGAATGAATGTCGTCAACCATATTTTTCTATTTCCAAATCTGGCTATTGTCTTCATTATTTATATCCATTAAAAGAGCTCATCGTAGAAAAAACGAGCTGCAATTTTTTTGACGATAAGAGCTTTACTCTTATCTGAGGACTATATATTCGTATTCACCTGGCGTTTCTTTATGCCACAAGAGAGCTGTTGTTTTAATTACGAGTAAGGTGCGAATTTTTAGCATTTGTTTCGTCTATAAGCAGGCCTTAGACGGGAGGGCAGATGCCATTATGCGCCAAATAACAACAAATAGGTGGGTCATATTAAAAGTGGAAGTACTTTCAACCAATTAACTAAGCACGTTAAATAGATACCGAAATGCAAATAAGACTACTATATAGCCATATAGTCTCTCTTATAAAAAATATTTAAGTGAAAAAAAACAGTTAATATTTTTTTAAAATAATTGAATAAAAATCATTAATAACTTCCAAAACAATCACTTTTCGAGAAAAATAGACTAATTCATACCTCACATTTTACACCTGAAATATTTCATAGAATCTCGTAACTTCGTTAAATTATAGCGATTCACCGTATTGTGACGCAGATCTCATTGAGCTATGAAAAATTCAGAGTAAGTCGATTAAAATAAAAACTGACATGAATAACTTAAAACTATCTTGTCAAGGCCCTTAAAAGTAATCAACCGAATTCACCAACCCCTGCAATTCTTAAATTCCAGCTTAACGGTATCGCCACAGCCTCATTCGGGTAAGTTGATACACAATCATCGCCAATAAAATCAAACCACAACCTAGCCATTGGTTTGCCGCTAAGGTTTCCGACATAAAATAAGCACCTAGAATAGTTACCCAAACGGGCTCTAATATCATTACCATACCGGCATTGTTGGCAGTACTTATGCTCAGCGCATAGGTTTGCAGGCTAAAGCGCAGTAGCGAAGCGATTAAGGCGCTGGCTAATACCCAGCCCCAAATACCTAGGCTCCAATTGAAAGTTACGGGTTCAGTATAAAATGCCGCCATAAGAGCAACGATGCCGACAGTAGCCATTTGTATTGCGGCTAATGTTAGGGCTGGCATTTTTGCCGCGTGAACCGTAGTAACAACAAATTGCAGCGCAAAAAATATCGCCCCTAGTAGCAAATAAAGTTGCGATACCTCTAAGTGGATTTCACCTTGCAGTGTGAGAGCCGCAAGCCCTAATACCGCCAGTAACATAGGCAATAGTAGCTGCTTAGAAATTCGATGGCCGTAAACAACCCGCCCCATTAAAGGGATAAATATTACCGCTAGGCTAGAAATAAATGCGGCCTCACCGAGGTGAGTGCTATGAAATAAACCCTGAATCCATAACAGTAAGGCTATGGCAAAGAGCACACCGGTTTTAATAGCAGACCACCAATGCTGCCTACCGAGTAACATTAAGCGTCGTCGATAAAACAGCATCAACAAACAGGCCGCCATGAGAAAGCGAATAGCAATAAAGAGAAAGGGTGGCACTACCGCTAAAGCGTTTTTGGAGAAAATCCAACCTGCAGCAGCAATTAAAGTAACTAGCACCAGTAATAAATCACCACGAAGGCGATCAGACATTGGGTTCTCCTTGTACTGGCTTTAGGCTAGAGGGCCGTACGGTATTTATAAGCGATTGAGAGCTCCATTATAAAGCAATAGCTAGGCCTAGACTGTACGCAAATCTGCTTATTACACCTCAAAAATGTAAGACAAGGTAAGAGTAGGCAGCCATAAACCAGAAGCCCGCTATCAAGCGTCTATAATGACAGCCACCCCAAGCAAGCTCCTATCATGACAGCCAGCCCAAGGGTTGATCACTTTATTCAACCCTTTAGCATGGCCCTCTTTTCAGCACAGTTAGTAATCAGCTCATCCCACCAGTAATTTAACAACAGCCTCAGCAACCGCATGAGCGCTAGCAGGATTTTGCCCGGTGATTACCCTATCGTCCTCAATAACAAACACGTTCCAAGGTTGAACCTTGCTATAACGAGCAGCATTACGCGCCAGAGACTCTTCCAGCAAAAAGGGAATATCGCCTATGGTGCCGTAATCTATTTCTTCTTCACGGGTGAAACCGGTAACGGATTTATTAGCAAGTAGCTTTTCGCCCGTACTAAGGGTAATGGGTAACAGCCCTGCTGGGCCGTGACAAACCGACGATAGGATACCGCCCTTTTCATAATGGCTAGCACTGAGCTGGGCAAAATCCTTATTGCTGACTAGGTCAGATAACAAACCAAAGCCACCGGGATAATACACAGCGTCATAGTCATCGATATTGATTTGAGAAACCGGGATAGTATTGTTAATACGGTTTTGAAATTCGCTGCTATTTACAATGGCTTCGTTTACGGCGTCACCCTCAATATCAGTCCCATAAACAGGCGCTTTGCCACCTTTAATAGAAGCGATGTCGTAACCCAAGCCTGCGTCTAAAAACACCTGCAAGGCATGGCTAAGCTCGGGAGCATAGGTGCCGTTAGCCTGGTCGGTTTCGCCTAATGTTGCGTGGTTGGTAACTGGAATCAGTATTTTTTTCATGATGCTTACCCTGTAGTGATGAATTGAGTGTCTTTTCTTACGCTTACAATCATCTTAGTGACATACACTTATGGCAACAATACGGTAATATGACAAATTACTATTGCCAAACAGCAACAATAAGAGCTTATGGATAATTTTGAAGGCATACTAGAATTTGTCGCCGTGGCGGAAAGCCAGGGTTTCTCAGCCGCAGCCAAACAAATGGGCTGCAGCACCAGCCATGTCAGCCGGCAGGTTTCACGGCTTGAGGCGCGCCTAGGCAGTGCCTTACTGGCCCGTACCACACGCAGCGTAAGCCTGACTCAGGCCGGGCTAGCTTACTATAAGCAATGCCGCGATTTAGTGGACGGCCTGCAACAAGCCAACGAACAACTCAACTCCCAACAAGTTCAGCTAAACGGCACATTACGGGTAAGCGCGGCAGGCACCTTTGCCGAGGAATATGTCATCCCAGCATTAATAACATTTGCACAGCAGCACCCAGAGCTAACCGTCGATATCGACTTTAACAGTCGCAAAGTCAATTTTGTTGAAGACGGCATCGACTTTGCCATTCGCTACGGCAAATTAGAAGATTCTGGGCTGGTAGCACGAAAACTATTAGACCGCCCATTAATGGCGGTAGCCAGCGCAGAGTATTTACAGCACCACGGCAGCCCTACTCGCCCAGAGCAGTTAAAAAACCACAACTGTATCATTTCAAATAACAACCACTGGCAGTTTGAACATGAAGGCATTACCCAAGAGGTAAAAGTTAACGGCCGCTGGAAAAGTAATAACGCACACGCAGTTATTAGCGCATCCAAACAACACCTAGGCATTGCCTATATGCCAAAAATTAATTTTTTACAGTCGGTAAAAATGGGAGAACTCAGCCCTATATTAGAGCCCTATTGGAGCCGAGGCTCTGGCAGCTGGTTGGTCTATCAAAATCGACGCTTTCTGCCTATGCGTGCTCGCTTGGCCGTCGATTATTTGTTGAAACACTTTGAGGGATGGGAGGAATAGGTCGTAGGCTGGCTTGGGTTATTGGTTTATTTTTAGGGTGGGTGTCTTATTAACATGCCGTACAAGCTGAACACAAAGCTATTAATATAATAACTACAAATTTCATATATACCCTCTAGTGAAAAATATAACGCCCCGCTAAACGGCGAGCATTAGCGAGTCCGGTGGAGGCCATGCTTTTTTGTGGCCGGAACGAATTTGAGCGGCTTGTTATGTGTTTGTTTTGATTTGAACAAGGTACTCATCCCATAATGCGACACATTCTTTTGCTAACTCTAACGCATCAAGTGTTTTTTTATTACTCATAATTCGATATTTGCATTTCATAATACTTGCCTCATCGCCATATCTTGAGGTGTATCTTTCTCGCCCACTTACATGCGGCTGATCTTCAGTTCGAGTTGCACGTGTTAGCTGGCAATGCTTTGACCCATTTGCCAAATCAGCACATATACTTAATGCTCTGTTTTTATCTATATATTTATCTATTTCTTTCGAACTTACACCACGATTACTCAGGTGAATAATCCAATCCCTGACATGGTAGCAATGAATGAAAAAAGATATGACGTCATCGTCGTAATATTTTTTATTGCTACCTCGCAACAATGGTGTCCCTTCATATATTGCTTCAATTCTTTGAAGATACCTTTTCACTATTTCAAGTTGTTCCAAGGTTTTTAATCCTCTGTCACATAACGAGCTTGTAGAAAAACGTTTCGGGAAAAATCGTCTGTCCATAGCTCTCTTCTATTGGTTTTATGGGATGATTCTAGACTGTGTAGAAACCACCCACATCTATTTGACATAATGCCATATTATGCGCAGTCAGCGCGTATTAGTTGCCCTTTAGGCCACCTTTTGGGCTCTTTCTTTTTCCATTTCACCGTAACGCATCACCTTTTCGATATTGTGTACCATGCAGAATAAACGCCATTGGCCCTGCACCTTGGCTTTGCTGCGCAACGAGAAGCGGTTGAGTCCTTT